>NZ_BATR01000013.1 GCF_000739655.1 Verrucomicrobium sp. BvORR106
CGGCCAGGAGCCTCAGCCCTCCGGTCATGGAGCCCTCGGTGCGCACCTGCGCGCCAGCCAGCACGAGCATGCGAGCGATCGCGCCACGGGCATCGGCCTCATCATCCACGACAATCACCTTCACGCCATCGAGTCGCGGCAGAGGGATCTCAGACAGGTCCCCCTCTGGCGAGGCGGGGTGGCGGCGATGCTCATCGGCAGGCTCGGAGTGCAGGGGCAGGAGGGGGAAAGTGACGATGACGGTAGAACCCTGGCCCAGGCCGGCGCTCTTCACGCGCGCCGTGCCGCCATGCAGCTCGATAAGGTGTTTCACAATCGCCAGGCCCAGCCCCAGTCCGCCATGCTCCCGCGTGGAGGTGGAGTCCGCCTGGCGGAAGCGCTCGAACACATGCGGCAGGAAATCGGGCGCAATCCCCTTTCCGGTGTCGGTGACGGCGACCTCCAGATGCGAGTTCACCCGCTCCAGCAGGATCTGCACTCGCCCCCCTTGAGGGGTGAACTTGATGGCGTTGTTCAGCAGGTTCCAGAAGATCTGCTGCACCCGTGCCGGATCTCCGGAAATGGGCCGGGCCAGCGGATCGAGCATGGCGCTCAGCCGGATGCCCTTGGCCTGGGCGGCCGGTTTCAGCGTCTCCAGCGTGTTGTCGATGAGCGGGCCGATCTCCATGGTCTGCACGTCCAGCCGCACCTTGCCGGAGAGGATGCGGCTCATGTCCAGCAGGTCCTCGATGATGCGCGTCTGCGCGTGAGCACTGCGATGAATGACCTCCACCCCCTGCTTGAGATCCTCTGCCGTGACGTCGTCCATCTGCAGGATTTGCGTCCAGCCCAGGATGGACTGGAGGGGTGTGCGGAGCTCATGGGAGAGGGTGGCCAGGAATTCGTCCTTCAGCCGGCTCTGCCGGGTGATCTCCTCGGCCGACTTGCGCACCGCCTCCTCGCTCTCCAGCAGCGTCTTTTGCGTCGCCCGCTGCTGCTCCACCTCCGCCTGGAGATTGGCGTAGAGCCTGGCGTTGTCCAGGGCCATGGCCGCGTGCACGGCCACCGCCACCACCAGGGTCTCTGCCTCTGATGTGAAGACACCCGGCTCCGGATGGCCAAAGAAAAGGCCGCCGATCACCGACTGGTCCTGGGAAACCACTGGCACGGCCAGATAGCTGCGCACCGGCAGATGCCCCGGGGGCATGCCGTGGTATGGGGCCATGCGGCCATAGCGCGGGTCTTGCAGCACATCATCGATCCGCACCGGCCCCTGCCCGGAGAAGGTGGGCTCAAAAATGGGCGTGTTCCGCGGCATGCCAAACTTCTCAAACGCCTCCCGCGGCGCACCGGAGAGGGTGTAGAGCATGTAAGACTCCCCCTGGCTGTTGACCACGTTGTAGAAGAACGCACCGAATGCGGCGCCGCTCAGCTCGCGGCCCGCGTCCGTGACGGCCTGCACGACCTTCTGCACCTCTTTCTCCCCCGTAAGATCAAACCCCAGGCGGTTCAGCACCTGCAGCTTCCGTTTCTCCGCCTGCAGGGCTTCCTCTCCACGCCGCCGGAAGGTGATGTCTCGAACCACTTTGGACGCCCCTACGATCACGCCCTCGGCATTTTTCACCGGAGAAATGCTCAGGGAGACATCCACCATGCTGCCGTCCTTCCGCTGACGCCGGGTGTCAAAGTGGTCCACCCGCTCGCCAGAGTGGATCTTGCCCAGGATCTCCGCCTCTTCCGCCCGCAACTCCTGCGGGATGAGGCGCATGATGGGCTGGCCGATCATTTCCTCAGCCGTGTAGCCAAAGATGCGCTCGGCCGCGCGGTTCCAACTTGTGACCGTGCCGTTGAGGTCCTTGCTGATGATTCCGTCGTCGGAAGAATCGATTATGGCAGAGAGCAACGAGTCCAGGGTGGGAAATCCCGGGAGCGCCCTCGTGGAGTCAGGAATCATTGAGGAAGAATACGGGGGATGGTGGGCAGCATGCGAGTATCACATATCGGGATCGAAGCAAATCCCGCCGCGGACGTTCCGCAGTTGGCCAAACGGGTCCATCCCCGCCTAGTTGCCGCACCCACCCCGCCTCAGCGTCGACGGCGGCGGGCCATCATCAACATCAGCCCTGTGAACAAGAGCAACGCTCTGCCAGGTTCCGGAGCCACCACCACGAGAACCCCCTCAGACAGGAACAGGCTGCGGTCCCAGTGCAATCCTTCGGCCAGAGTTGGCAGGAGGAGATCCGCATTCACATCCCACCCGTTGTTGTGGAGGGTGGCCCAGTTCATGAGGTCCAGCATGTCACCTTCCTGGAAGGAATAGCCATCAGAGTTGTCCACCACGATGATGGCTCCGGCCTCCAGAGTGAGATCTCCGAAGAGAAGGATCTGGTCGTGAGTACTGATGTTGTAGTTGAAGAGACTGCCGCCACCGAAGTCGTTCTCGAAGTCCAGTCCGGCCAGATAGCCGCCCAAGTCATCGTAGATGCTGGGATCGATGGCAAAGCTTCCATCCCTGTAGAAGCCGCCGGAGGCAGAGATCTCAAAGATGGCGCGTGGGGAACCGGAAACGGCACCCCGCTTCAGGTCCAGGCTGCCCTCAATCGTCAACAACCCGAACTTGGAGATGTCGCTGTCGCCAGCGTTGATCACGCCGCTCTCCTTCACCACCACATTGGCATTCACAGTCCCGTATCCACCAATCCGTCCGCCGATGGCCTGCACCACGGGATTGTCATCCAGTCCGTCATAGTAGGCAGTCTGATTGAAGAAGACTGCCCCCTGAGTCACGGTGACGCCGCCGGAAAGAGCCACCGTATTCCACAGTGTCGTCGCCCCGGCACCGGATTTCACCATGGTGCCCTCACCGGTGATCTCACCGTAGAACTCCGTGTCCGATTCCGAGCTGACGTGAAGGCGGCCTTCATCAGCGATCCCCACATTGCTGTACATGAGGCTGCCCCCCGTGCCCACCTCGAGCGTGCCCTGGCTGATCGTGGTGGAGCCGGACAGGGTGTTGGTCCCAGTCAGCACCTGCGTACCCGCGCCCTCCTTCACCAGGGAAAGTCCGCCGGTCCCGCTCGCTCCATCTTCAATGGTGCCGCCGTAGGTCGCAGTCTGGCCGTCGGCCACCTTGACGGTGACGGCAGAAGGAGCCCCACCATCGTTGCCCACCGTCCCCAGGGTCCCGGACAAGCCGCCCACAGTCTCCGACTCTCCGTTCAGGTCCCAGCGGCCTGAACCTGCGAGGGTGACGATCGAGCTGTCTTGAATCTGGTGAGAAGCACCCAGGCGCAGAATGCCGTTGGAATTGACGGTGATGCCACCGCTGATGGCATTGACCCCGGCAGTCTTCATCAGCAGGAGCACCCCACCGTTGATGGTGGTGTCACCCGTGTAAGTGTTGGCTCCTGATCCCGAGAAAACGAGGGTGCCGGATCCGCTCTTCGTCAACGCATGCTCGCTGGCGTAGAAGCCGCCCTCGGCACTCGTCACCGGATTGGAGATGACGCCGCTGAGGGTCAGACTGGCGGCACCATTGGTGACGTTGATCTCCCCACCGCCGGAGAGCAGTTCCACCTTGCGGCCCGTGGTGGCATTGGCACTGCCGCTGTACTCCAGGGTCCCGTTGTTGAAGTACAGGCCGTTGGATCCGCCGCTGGACTGGCCCAGATTGCTGTCGCCCGTGTCAGAGATCTTGGACACGGCGAGGACACCGCGGGTGCCGCCACCGGTGGCCCCGGTGATGTAGGTGCCGCCGCCGTAGGTGTTGTTGCCTGTCAGCACCAAACGGCCCGCCCCGGCCTTGGTCAGGGCCGTGTTCGACAGACCGTTGTTGGCAATAACCGACTCGATGGTGAAGGCGGAGCCGGTGTTGTTCTGGTGGATGATGAGCTCACCCCCAGCCCCGGCTGAACCCACCAGCGTGCCACCGGTGATCTTTGAGGCATTCCCCGCGACCGCGGAGGTGATGAGAATGCCTCCGCTGGAAACAGTGTTGGTGCCCTGAAGGGTCAGCGTCACGGCCGCGGCGGCGTTGAAGCGCAGGGTGTTGACCGTGAAGCCAGCGGCAGGTGACTGGCTGCTGGTGACGTCCACGTTGTTGCTGGCGGAGCCGAAGTTGTTCACCTGATAGGAGCCTGAAGCCAGGCCGCTGATGGTGATGTCTGACCCGCTCTCTCCACTCACCGCCCAGGTGTTGCCGCCCCAGGTGAGGTACCCGCCAATGATGCCGTTGGAGTTAAGCGAGTCCGTGGTGATCGGAGCCGCAGAACTGTTGGTGATGTTCAGGGTGGCCCCGGCACTCCGTTGGATCGTTTCCAGATGGATCACCTGATTCGTGTTTTGGTGGGCGATGGCAGACGCACCGGCTTCCAGCTTCAGCCCGTTGGTGACGCGGAAGACGTTCGGGGTGACTTGGTTGCCGCTGCCGTCACGGACCCAAGTACCCCCGCGCAAGGTGATGTTCTTCGAGGGCGAGGAAACATTGTAGAACCGGAACGTGGCCCCGGAGTTGACATAGACCGTCTTGGTGGAGTCGCCCAGAGCTCCAGTGCCCCCGCCAAAAGTGAAGTCCCCCTGCTTGACGAAGATATCGCCCAGGTTGGTGGTCTGTCCGCCTTCATAGGTCACCTGGGAGGAGCCGATCTTCGTCAGGGCATGTCCGTTGCCTTGCAGGGAACCGTCGAGGTCCAGACGCTTGCTGGCGTTGTTGATGGTGGCATCCCCGGTGAGCACCAGATTCATCACCCGGACCTGATCTGCCCCGCCGCGCAGGGTCGCCACGTTCGCGAGAGCAAGCGCGCCCTGACGATTGACGCCTTCGCCTTCAATCGAGATGAACTCGTTGTAAACGCCCTCTGCCGCAAACTCGATGGTCGCCCCGGATTTCACGATCGTGTTGCTTCCTGCAGCCGTGTTGCCGAGCGCACCCGAGCTGGCGACGATGAGCTTGCCGCCTTCCACATTCGTGATGCCGGTGTAGGTGCTGTTCCCGCCCAGGGTGAGTGAGCCCGTGCCGGCCTTGGTCAGAGCCAGGACACCCGTGCCGTTTTGGAGCACGCCATAGAAGGCGCTGCTCTGGCCCTCCGCCCCCACCGTGATGACGGTCGGCGTGGTGCCGTTGTTCGTGATGACTCCGGCAGTGGCGGTCGCGGCACTGGAAAGCTGGCTGACGCTGATGCTGTGGCCGTTGAGGTCCAGCGTGCCCGCTTCCACGGCGAGGCGGTTCCCATCTGCCAGGGCATCGGCGTGGTTCAGCCGGACGGTGCCGGCATTCACGGTCAATCCACCGGTGAAGGTGTTGGCCGCGCTCAGCACCAGGGTGCCTGCGCCGCTCTTCGTCAGGGCCACCTGCCCGGTGCCGTTGTTGGCAATGGAGGCGGTGACGTTCAAGGTCCGGCCCGTTGAGTTCTGGTGGATCACCAGTTCCCCACGGGAGTCCGCACTGGTGCCGGCCGTGAGGGTGCCCCCGCCAATCTCGCTGTCAAAATCCCCGCTCACCAGGAGGCCGCCTGACTCGATCCTCAAGGTGTGACCACCCAGGTTCACCGTCGCGGCGGACTGCTGCGCCAGGTTCAAGGAATTAATCACCCGGTCGGCTCCGAGGGTGAATCCGCCGGCCTGTTTGATGTTTTGAACAAAGGTCCAGGTGCTGTCGGCGGTGCCGATGGCATAGTCGTCAACGGTCAGGGCCGTCACACCGCGGCTGCCATATTTGGCAAACTCATCGCCAACGGTCACCCAGGCACCGATCAAGCCGTGGTCCAGACTCGCGGGAGGTGCGTCAAAGACCACCTGGTTGCGACCGTCATCAAGCCCCAGCCCGGCACCGGAGAAGTCCACCGTGGCGGAGTTGTTCCGGGACAGGGAGGCAAAACGAAGCATCGAGGACTGTCCATCGGCGGCCCGGGAGGTGGCCACCGTGCTGGCTCCAGATTCGAGCACGAGATCACCAGCCGTCTCCGAGTAGCTGGCGGCACCACCGTCATGGGTGAACTCCAGCCTGGCCCCGGTGAGAGACACGGCAGCCCCGTCGTTGATCCGGTTCGAGGAGTTCGATGCAGCGGAATTGGTGAGGCGCAGGGTGCCTCCGGTCGTGATCACAATCTGGCCCGTGGATCCGAGGGATCCGGAACCTGCGAGCTCCAGCACCCCGGCCCGCACGGTGGTGGCCCCGGAGTACGTGCTGGCCCCGGTCAGCGTGAGGATGCCGGAGTTGATCTTGGTCAGGGCAAGGATGCCGCCGTTGTTCCGCAGGATGCCGGAGAAGACGTCGTTGGTGGCGTTGTTGACGGTCAGCGTGCTGGTCCCGTTGTTGCCGTTCTCGATGATGCCCTCCCCGTTTATGCTGCGGATACTGCCCACCGTTTCATTGAACCCGAACAACTGGAGCGTGCCCGCCTGGGAACCCGTGCCGCGGAAGTTCAGGACCGTTCCGGCATCTGCGATCTGGTCATGCTGGGCCAGACGCAGGATATCCTGGCTGCCGCCCTGGCCGTCGCCGATGTTGACCTGGGTGTTGGCGGCGATGGCATTCACATACTGGTTCTTGTTCAGACGCAGGATGCCGGAGTTGATGTTGGTGGCTCCGGTGTAGGTGTTCGATCCAGAGCCCTGCAGCACCACCACAGAGCCGGGGCCCTCACCGGTGACGACCAGGCCGCCCGCACCGCTGATGATGCCCGAGAGCGTCAGCACGCCATCGCGGGAGGTCACCTGGGAGGTGGAGGCCAGTGAGATCGCGCCACTGAAGGTATTGTTCCCCGACTGGTTGCGGATCGCACCCAGGGCATCCACCCCGATGCGATGACCACTGCCGTTGAGCACGAGGTTTTCCGCCACGGTGATGCCTCCTCGAACCTCCAGCGTGGCCCCCGCCATGACGGTGGTGTTTCCTGCGGTCGTCCCCAGGGCAGTGGCATTGCGGATGTCCAGCACGCCCTGGGCCACCGTGACCGCGCCGGTGAAGGTGTTCGCCCCGGAAAGGATGAGGCGTCCCACCCCAGACTTGGTCCAGGCTCCGGAACCGGCCATCACAGCAGAGATGGTCGTGCCCAGGGAGTCCACATAGGCGTGGTTGGTGGTGATCCAGGCGTTGTTGGTCACGGTGAGGGTGCCATCAGCGCCTGTGCCGGCGATGGTGTAGTAGCCGCTGCCCGCATCGTTAAAGGTCATGTTGTTCACCAGGATGCCGCCTGTGGCATTGATGGTGACCGTCCCGGCAGCTCCTGATGCAGCGCCAAAGATGACGTTCTGGGTGCCGTCCGAAACAAAGGAGCTGTTGCCGGTGCCATTCCACCAATGCGTGTCCGTGGTCCAGGTGCCGGCACCGTCCTGGGCACCTGTGGTGGCCGTGTCACTGTCCCAGGTGAGGGCGTTCGCGAGGACCACGATGGTGCCGTTCACCTTGAGGCGGCTGGTGTCCCAGTACGTGCCTGCGCTGTTGGTCAGGCCGAGGGAGGCGAGGTCCAGCAGAAGGCTGTCCAGGTCGCGATCCACGACCGAAACCACACCCCAGTCGATGAGCCTGAGAGACTCATTGACCTGCCACTGGAGGGCGGCATTGCCGTTGTTGAGGATGAGTTTACCCCCCAGTTCCACCGGGCTCGTACCGGCGAACTTGATCTGATCCACAGAGGACACGCTCCAGACGTCCATGCTGATGGTCCCCTGGCTGGAGAGTCCTCCATTGAAGGTGAGGATCTGGGCAGCAGTCTGGCCAAAGTTACCCACACTGAGCAGACCGCCGGCCTGGATGATGGTATCCCCGCCGATGACGCCGTTCCCCGCGAGAGTGGCCCCGCTGGAGACGGTGTGCAGGCCGCTCCCGGTGCGCGCAGTGGCCAGCGATCCCGCTGCCGTGCCTGCGCCCACCTGCAAGGTGCCGGCGAGCACCTCGGTGGTGCCGGTGTAAGTGCTCGAACCAGAGAGAATCTGGTAACCCACACCCGTTTTCGCGAGGGAGGTCGTGCCGCCGCCAGTCCCATCTTCGATGATGCCGGCATAACCGTTGCCCGTGCCCCACTGGGTCCCGTTGGCCACATAGGTCGCGTCATCGTGACCGATCGTGAGTTTGGAAGCGCCGATGCCGCCGTTGCGGATGATGCCGCCGCTGCCCATGAGCAGGCCGACATTTTGACTGGTGCCGTTGAGCTCCAGGATGCCGCCGGTGTTCACAGTCAGTCTGGCGATGGAGGCCCCCAGACGACCAGCCCCGCTCAGGCGCAGGATGCCTGCGTTGACGGTGGTGGTCCCGGTGTAGTCATTGCTGCCGTTGGACAGGATCAGGATGCCGTTGCCGGTCTTGGTAAGATTCCCCTGCCCGGCATAGTGCCCCTCGTCAGCCGCGAGCGCCTCACCGGTGATCTTGCCGCTGACATTGAGCGCCACTCCGGCGGTGAGGACGTCAAATGTGCCGCCGCCCGAGAGCAGATTCACCGTGCGGCCGAGCTCCGTGCTCGAGGCACCCGCATAGCGCAGGATGCCGTTGTTGAAGTAGATCTGGTTGGCCGTGGAGCCAAGCTGGTCATTCCCCGTGGTCTGCAGCTGGCTCACCTGGAGCACCCCGGTGGAGCCGCCCCCGGCCGCGCCGTTGATGTAGGTGTGGCCCGTGTAGGTATTGGTGGCGGCGAGGATGAGCGTGCCGCCGCCTGTCTTCACCAGGGCGGTGGCGCCGCCGTTGTTCTCGATCACCGAGCCGATCGTCAGTGAGTTGGCGGTGTTGTTCTGATGGATGATCAGCTCACCTGAGGCGGAGCCCCGCAATGAGCCACCCGTGATGCTGAGGGCGTTGTTTCCCACAGCCGAGGTCACCAGGATGCCTCCGCTCTGCAGGGTGTTGGCTCCCGTAAGCGTGAGGGTGGTGGCAGCAGCGGTGTTGAAGCGCAGAGAGTTGACGGCGAAGTTGGAGATGGCCTCGCTCGCGAGCACGTCCACATTGGCGGCAGCAGCAAAGGTGTTGGAATAGCTGGCGGTGGCAAGCCCCGCAATGGCCCCGTTGACACCGTTCGTGGAGTTCACCGCCCAGGTGTTGCCGCCATAGGTGAGGTAGCCGCCCAGGATGCCGTTGGAGTTGGTGGAGGTGGTGGTGGCCAGCACCGGGTTGCCGGTGGTTGGCAGAACCAGGGCGGAGGTGTCCTGAATGTCCAGCGTGGCCCCGGTGCCCCGGGTGATGGTGCCCAGCTGGAAGACCAATTGAGAGTTCCCATGCTGAATGGAGGAATGCCCGGCCGTGAGGTTCAGCCCACCCGTCACGCGGAGGATGGCACCGGCCGATTCGCCCACCGCACCGCCGTTGCGCCGCATGATGCCGCCTTGCAGCGTGATTCGCTTGTCATCCGAGGACTTGGCGTAGAACGAAAGCGATGCGCCGGAGTTCACAGAAATAGTGTTCCCATAGACGATGCTGTCGAAGTATCCCATGTCGGAACCGCCGGAGAAGTTGAAGGTCCCCTGCTTGACGTAGGCGTTGCCCAGGTTTCTGGAGTTGGCGCCGCCCTCCCAGGGCAGATCGGCCGAACCAATCTTCGTGACGCTGAACCCTTGCGCATCCATCACCCCATCGAAGTCCCAGCGAACGTTGGCATTCAAGGTGGTGTGGCCGGTCAGTACGAACTGATTGATGACCAGACCGGAGCCCCCGTTCTTCATGACGGCTCCCAGATAACCGACGCCCTGACCCGACGCAGTGATGCGTTCATTGTTCAGCGGGGTCGTTCCTCCCATAAAGGACAGGTCAAGAGTAGCCCCATTGCGCACGTCCAGGCCATTGGCCGTGGTCGTGCCCACGCCTGCGGCATTGGCGTGCCCCAGGGCCAGGATCCCCTCCTCAACGATGATCTTCCCGTCATATGCGGCGCTATCCCCGCTGAGATAGAGGCGACCCTCGCCCGTCTTGGTGAAGGAGCCGCTTCCAGCAAGCACCCCGGCAAAGGTGATGTTGTTGCCATTCGTATCGACCACAGCGCCCCCTGCGCCAATCGTGCCGAAGCGGCTGGAGTAGTCCAGCACGATGCCGCGACCGTACTCCAGAGTGCCTCCGTTGAAGACGATGGCACCCGCCCCGCCTGCACCCAGTGCGCGGGTGTTCTCGATGGCCAGCACGCCTTGATACAGCGTGGTGGTGCCCGTGTAAGTGTTGGCGGCGGTGAGCGTCAACCGGCCAGCCCCCGCCTTGGTGAATCCCGATCCACTGCCGGTCAGGACCGCGTTGATCGAGGCATCCACATTGGTCGTGATCCAGCTGCTGGATTGCAGGGTGATGGCACCCGGACCGTTGATCTGGTAACTGCCGCTGCCTGCGGGCTCAAACGTTATGTCCTGAACTGACACGCCACTGGCTGCGACCTGGACCGTGCCCGCCGGCCCTGAACCAGCACCGAAGACGACGCTGTTGCCGTTTGTGAAAGGAGCATTCGCGGAGCCGTTCCACCAGTTGGAAGTGGAGGAGTTCCACACCCCGCTGCCGTCCTGGGCACCTGTGCTTCCAGTATTGGCATCCCAGCGCAGAGCGCCAGTCAGCACGTCCTTCACCAGAGAGACGACGCCCAGATCCGACAGACGGGACAGGTCCCACTGCCAGCCCGCAGCCAGGGTGCCAAAGGAAGACATGTCCACAGAACTGAATGCGACATTGCGGTTGGACGCCGTGGTGACTGCGGTCCAGTCAAAGAGGCGGATGCTATCGCCCAGCGCCCAGGTCGTGTTGCCAGTGAGGTTGGTCAGGACCAGCGTGCCGCCGAGATCCACCATGGCGTCTGAGCCAAAGACAAGCGTGTCGCTGGTGGTGCCAGCGCCCACCCCATAGGTCCACACGTCCATCTCGATGGTGCCAAGGTTCGTGAACGCCCCGTTCACCAGCAAGCTCTGGGCTCCGGTGGCATCGAAGGTGCCGACGCTCAAGAAACCTCCTGCGGCCACGGTGGTGAGTGAGCCACTGCTGCCAATGCCCCCGTTGCCAGACAGACGACCGGTGGCGGCCACGGTGACATTTCCCGCTCCCGCGCGGGCCGTGCTGGCGGCGGCGGTGCCAGATCCGATCTGCAACACCCCGCCCGAAACTGTTGTCGTACCGGTGTAAGTGTGGACTGCCGTCAAGATCTGTCTGCCCGCGCCAACTTTCTCAAAGCTCATCACGCCGCCCGTGCCGCTGTTGTCCCGGATGACACCGGCGTAGCTCGCATCGGCCCCGCCATTCCCAGCCTTCAACACAGACGTGGTGGAGGCCCGGCTGTTTTGAATAAACCCGGCCGTACCCGAGAGAGCTCCAATGGTCTGCGTGGTGCCGTGAAGGTCCAGGGCACCACCATTCACCGTGATGGCGTTGGAGGTGCTGCCCAGCGTGCCGTTGAGAGTGCCGTCAGAAAGTTGCACGGTGCCCGACGCCAGGGTCAGCCCACCAGAGAAGTTGTTGGTTCCGTTAACAAGATAGAGAATGCCCCCTCCGTTCGCCGTGAAGCCGCCGGCGCCCGTAACCTGCCCAGTGAGTTTCATGTGGCGGTCCGTACCGGGATTGATCCGGTTGTTGGCCACATTGTCGATGTGGACCATGCCGCTCCAGATGATGGTGGTGGCCGCGCCGCTGCCGGAAGAGGTCCACACCCCACCGTTCATCTCCACCTGCTTGCCATTGCTGGCCACCTGCCAGGAGCTCAAGGTCCCAGCGCTGTTGACGATGAACCGATGGGCGGTGGAGCCGACGTTGCCATTCTGAACCGTCACGTTGCCCCCGCTGATCACAATGTCGCCCACTGTCGATCCATTGTTCGGTGACCAGGTGAGCTGGTTGGCTCCTACTTTCGTCAGCGTGTAAGTCCCACCGATGAAGTCGATGGCCCCCACGATGTCATAGCGGTTCACGCCACCGATCGTCGTATCACCTGCAAGGGTGATCTTCTTCCAGATGGAGCTGTTGGTCGCTCCGGCCCCTGAGTTCCAGAGTGCGGCCATGCCTGCCACACCTGAACCACTGACCGTGATGTCATACTTGGTGCCCGTCCCCGTGTTGCTGTTCGTATCCAGCGTGGCCCCGCTGGCGACAATCACTGATGTGCTCGCGCCCAGTGCACTGGCTATCGCACCGCTGGCGATTTTCAACACACCAGCTTCCACGGTGGTCGTTCCGGTATAAGTGGCTGCGGCCCCCAGCGTCAGGGTTCCGGCGCCTTTCTTCGTGAAGCCCCCATTGCCGGTCAAGGCCGTGGCAAAGGTGATGTTTCCACCGTTGGTGTCCACCGTGGCGTCGCCAGTGAAGGGATCGAACTGGTCAGAGAAATCCTCCGTGATGCCGGTGGCGTACCTAAAGGTCCCGCCATTGAAGACAAGCCTGCTGGTGCCCACCCCGAGAGCCGCCGCGTTGCCAACTTCCAAGGTGCCCTCTGCTAGCACGATGTAGCCATCGAAGGTGTTGGCCTTGTTCAGGTACAGCGTGCCTGAGCCTGTCTTCAACAGTCCACCACCTCCGATGGCTGATCCAGCCGATCCCGCGAGAACGGCATTCACCACAATGTCACCGCCGTCCGTATTCCACACCTGGTTTGCACCCGCCTTGTCCACCGTCACCGTGAGCCCGTCCAGGAACTGGAGCGCGGACGTACTGCTGTTGGCCACGCTGTCTCCAGTGAGAAGCAGATTGCCCGTGCCACCGATGGAGGTTGCCGTGCCCGTCACGCTTTGCAGCAGGTCATAGACCGTGATGCTCCCCGTGACATTCACGAGGTTGGTGCCGCCTGTCTGGAAGTAGGCATCGAATCCATCCACCCAGGCCCCCGGAGCGACCGCACCGGGATTGAACACGGATTGCCAGTAAGCGCCTGACCACTCCACCGCGGCCGGGGCCGGGTTGAGCCCGGCAGCAGAGCCGCCATCAAAGTATTGTCCCGGAGCACGACTCGGCAGGCCGAGCAGCAGTGAGGCTCCAGCAAGGACAGGGAGGAAGGCGAAAACGGGCTTCATGAAACAAACTCAGACGGAAATTTTGACGCGGGCGGAACGACGGCGGCGGAACAGGACAGACCCCAGGGCCAGGAACAGCAGGCAGAAGCGCCCGGGTTCAGGAGCCGACACGAACACGATGCCGTGCTCGCCGAAGAGGCTGGTGTCCCAGCGCATGTTCGCATCAGACAGGGTGGGCAGGAGGAGATCCCAGTCCGTGCTCCAGACCCGGTCTGAACCGGAGGCGACAAGGTTCAACGTGCCCCAGTCGATGAGGTTGAAGACATCCCCAATCTCGAACTCGTAGCCGTTGAGATTCTCAAACAGGATCTGGGCTCCGGCCTCCAGCGTGAGCTCCCCATTCACGATCAACTGGCCGTGATTCCCGGCCGCATTGACGTCGTAGAACGTGGAAATCAGACTCTCGTTTCCGGCCAGGCTAAAGTAGCCGGCGGTGTTGGCACCGTGTGTGCCGATCCAGGTGGCCAGGCTTGCGTCGTGGTAAGTTGCGCCTAAGGAGGTGGTGCCCAGGATGATGCGCGGCATGGCAGAGGCCTCAGGGCGGGCCAGCACGAGATCGCCGTCGATCGTCAAGGTGCCAAGCCCCTCGCTGAAGCCGCTGTAGTCCCTCTGGCTGATCTGACCGGAGCCCTTGACCAGCACGTTCCCTGTGATCGTGCCGAACCCACCAAGGGTGCCACCCGTGACGTTGACGACAGGAGCCGAGATGGCGAAGGAGTTCGCCACCAGATGGCCAGCCTGCACGTTCACCGTACTTGCACTGAAGCTAGCACCGGAAAGCGTGGTGATGCCTGATCCCGCTTGGGTGAAGGTGCCCTCACCGGAGACTTCCTGCATGACCTCGACATCCGCAATCGTCTTGACCACGAGCTCCGCGTTGTCAGCGATGTTGATGTTCCCGTAGCCTACCTCTGCGGAGGACTGGCCATCGCCCACCTGGAGGATGCCTTCGTTCACATCCAGACCGCCAATCGTGGCCAGGCCGCGGACCAGCACCTGGGTGCCAGCCCCCTCCTTGATGAACTTCAACATGGAGCCGCTCTCTGAGATCGAGCCCGCATAGGAGTAGGTCTTGCCAGCGGCCACCTTCACGGTGAGCGAGGCATCCATGCCGGATCCATCCTCGATGAGGGTTCCCGTAGCGGTACCAACCAGACCGCCGATGGTTTCAGACTGCCCGTTCAGGCGGAAGACACTGGTGCCATTGAGCGTGATCACGGAGGTGTCCTTGATCTGATGGGAGGCCTTCAATATCAGGATGCTGTTGTTGTTGAGGATGACGTTCCCGTTGATGGCATGAACCGGACTTCCTTCTGTGGAAGTGGTCTTGTTCAGATGCAGCGCTCCTGCATTGACGGTGGTGTCACCGGTGTAGGTGTTGGCCTGGGTGCCGCCCAGCACCAGGGTGCCTTCACCGCTCTTCACGAGAATGCCCTGCCCTGCATAGAAACCCTCGTCTTCGTTCAGGACCTCCCCTGCAACCACACCGTTCAGCTCCAGGGCCGCCCCTGCGCTGGTGATGCGGAACTCTCCGCCGCCGGAGAGCAACTGTACGGCCCGGGTCGTTGTCGCCGTGGTGCCGCCAGTGTACTCCAGAAGACCATTGTTCAGGTAGAGGCCATTGCTGCCCCCGGTGGAATTGCCCAGGTTGCTGTCTCCGGTGTCGGAGATCTTCGACACGGAAAGCACACCCCGGGAGCCGCCACCGGCCTGACCATGGATGTAGGTGCCACCCGTGTAGGTGTTGTTTCCTGTAAGGATCAGCGAGCCCGTGCCGACTTTCGTCAGCGCTGTGGCTCCACCGTTGTTGGCGATGATGGATTCAATCGTCAGCGCGGCCGAGGCATTCTGGATGACGACCAGATCTTTGCCAGCGGCCCCCACCAGCGTGCCGCCGGTGATCTTGGTCGCACCACTACCCGTCACCAGCAGACCGCCCGTATTCAGCGTCAGCGTATTGCCAGCACCGATGGTGACCGTGGCGGCTGCGGTAAGCCGCAGGGAGTTGATGGTCTGAGTGCCCACGCCTGAGGCGTTGCCACCGAGGCTGACGTTTTCGTCCGCCGCCCAGTTGGTGGCGGTGGTGCTGGTTTCATAGGTGCTTAGTCCCGTGATGTTCGTCACGGACCCGTTGGTCGAGCCAACCGCCCAGGTGTTGCCGCCGTAGGTGGCATAGCCTCCCATGATGCCGTTCACGTTCACCGAGGTGGTGGTGGCGAACGTGTTCGTAGTGGAAACCACGTTCAGGGTCGCGCCCACGGAGCGGTTCACGCCATTCAACTGGAACACCAGGGCCGAGTTGCTGGAGCGGAGTTCCGAGTTGCCCGCCTCCAGATACAACCCGCCCGCGATGTCAAAGGTGTTGCCGCTCACCGAGGTGGCACTGGATCCGTTGCGGCCGATGGAGCCGCCGCGCAGGACCACTCCTTTGGAGTCAGACGTCTTGTCCCAGAAGGCCAGACTGGTGCTGTTGAGCACATAGATGAAGTTGTGACCCGACGCGTCATTGAAGTAACCCATGTCGGCACTGCCGGCGAACTGGATGCTGGACTGCTTTGCGTAGAGGTTGCCCAGGTTGGCCATGGTACCGTCAAAGGTGAGACCGCTGGTCCCGATCTTCGTGATGCTGTGGCCGCGGGCATCCGAGCCGCCGGCCTCCACGTCAAAGCGGCCGCCGCTGGAGTTCAGCGTCACATCCCCATCGAGGAACAGGTAGCCGAAGCCGTAGTTCCACTCCTCTGCGGAGTTCTTTGTAATAACACCCAGACCGTCCACCCCGTGGCCTGAGATGGTGATGTACTCGCCGTAGGGAGCCCCCAGACGCGGCATGTCAGAAACATCCAGCGTCGCCCCGTTGTGAACGATGGTGCCGTTACCCGCGTTGCCCAATGCCCCGAGGGCGTTGGCATTGCCGATCCTCAGGATGCCCTGCTCCACAATGGTCTGGCCGGTGTAGGTGTTGTTTCCGCCCAGCGTGATGGTGCCGGTCCCCGTCTTGGTCACGGTGACGGCTCCACGCAGGCTGCCGTAGAAGTTGCTGCTGGCATTCCCTTCCCCGACGGTCAGGCTCGCCGCGGCCCCGAGGTTCTCCACCACGCCCGTCGTCGCATTGGCATCGCTGCCCAGTCTGCCGAGTACGAGGTTTTGACCATTGAAGTCAAAGCGACCCGCATTGACCAGGAGATCATTGCCCGCAGCCAGTGCGGCCCCTGCTGCCAGCGTGACCTTGCCCTCATGCACGGCAAGGCCGCCGGTGAAGGTGTTCTGGCCGGAGAGCAGGAGATTGCCCCCGCCGGACTTGGCCACACCCACCGCCTGGGTGCCGTTGTCAGTGATGTTCGCCGAAATCTCCAGCGTGAAGGCCTGGCTGGAGTTTTGATAGATGATCAACTCCCCGCCCTGCAGGGTCCCGGTGCCGGCGGTGAGCGATCCGTTGGTGATGGCCGAGTTGTAGTCTCCGCTCACGATGATGCCGCCCGACTCCACCCGCAGCGCGTGACCGCCAAGGTTCAAGGTCTGACCCGCGCCGACCTGTGCCATGTTCAGCGAGTTGATGTTGCGGTCTGCCGTGAGCGTCTGGCTGGCGGCTGTCTTGACGTTCTTGTCAAAGGTCCAGCCCGACTCCCCGCCGGTGTGGTAATCTCCGTCCTCAAAGGACACCACCCCGTGGTCGCCATACTTGGCAAAGTTGTCACCAATGGTCATCCAGGCGGCCAGCATGCCGTGATCCAACATGTCCTCGGAGAAGTTGCCGACAAAGATCTGATTGCGGTTGCTCTTTCCGAGCCCGGTACCGGTGAACTCGAGCAGTCCGCCATCAAGACGTTGCAAGGAGGACAGCATGAGGGTGGAGGTCCGGTCGGAAGCCGCCTGGGACGAGGAAATCACGTTCGAGCCAGCGGTGATCTGGACGGTGCCCACGGTCTCAGAGTAGTTCCCGGCTCCATCGTGATTGAAGTCCAGCGTGCCGCCGGACATGAGCACGGTGGCGCCATCATTGAGGCGGTCGCTGTTGCTGGCACCGCTGGCGTTGGTCAACCGCAGGACGGAGCCCTCTGCCACGATGATCCCGCTGGTGCCTGAGAGGCGGCCACTGGAACCCGCGAGCTCCAGCACGCCTCCGCGGACGACTGTGGTGCTGTTGTAGGTGTTGTCCCCGGTCAGGGTGAGTTTTCCTGAACCGCTCTTCGCAAAGGCCAGCCAGCCCTGGTTGCCGTTGCGCATGATGCCGCTGAACACGTGATCCGTCGTATGATTGACGGTCAGGGTGCTGAGGCTCCCTGCCGTGCCGCTGCCGTTCTCAATGACGCCGGCGCCACCGGTGCTTTCAATGGCCCCAACCGTCTCGGAAAGTCCCATCAACTGGAAGACTCCTGCGCTGGAACCCGTGCCTGCGAAGGAGAGGACGGTGCCGGAGTCCGCGATCTGATTGGACTGCGCGAGGCGGAGCACCGCACGGGAGCCGCCGGTCCCGATCTGAATACGGCTGTTGGCCGCGATGGCATTGACCCCCGCGTTCTTACCAAGGCGCAACTCACCCGACTTCACGGTAACTCCACCGGTGAAGGTGTTGGCGGAGCCCCCGGTCAGTTGCACGATGGACGTGGTGTCCTCACCCGTGATGATCAGGGCACCTGCGCCGCTGATGACGCCGGAGAGGGTCAACGTGCCGGCCCGCGAGGTCACCTGGGAGTTCGAGGCCAGGCTGATGGTGCCGGAGAAGGTGTTGTTTCCTGAGTTGTTGCGAAGCACACCGATGGGATCCACGCCGATGCTGTAGCCGTTCCCATTCAGCACGAGGTTTTCCGCCACGGTGATGCCGCCGCGCACCTCCAGGGTGGCCCCTCCGGTGACCTGGGTGTTGCCCGCGGTCGTGCCCAAAGCCTGGGCGTTCCGGATGTCGAGCACGCCTTGCAGGACAGACAGGTTGCCGGTGAAGGTGTTGGCCCCTGAGAGGATCAAGCGCCCGGAGCCAGCCTTGGACCAGTTCGTGCCCGCGATGACAGCGCTGATGGTGGACCCGAAGTCCGCCTCATACGCATGATCTGTCTTCACCCAGCTTCCTGCAGCAAGGTTCAGCACACCAGGAGCCCCTGCGGCACCAGAGATTTCATAGTACTTGGCTGCGCCCGTGCCGGTGCCTGACTTGAAGGTGATGTCCCGCACGGTGATGCCGCCGGGGTTGTTGATCTGCACGTTGGCCCCGTTGCCGGTTCCCGTGCCGAAGACGACGTTCTCATTGCCATTGGAGGCAAAGGTCACATTGGAGCCGCCGCTCACCCAGTGGTTGTCCGTGGTCCAGGTGCCCGCACCGTCTTGGGTGCCTGCAGTTGAGGTGTTCGCATCCCAGATCAGGTCATTGGAACGCACCACGATGGTGCCATCCACGCCCAGACGGCTGAGATCCCAGTAAGTGTTCGCCCCATCAGCCAGACCGAGAAGGGCCATGTCCAGCGAGAGATCATCGAGATGGCGGTTCTCCATCCAGACGCCGCCCCAGTCGATCAGGGTGAGAGCCTGCCCCACCTGCCATCCGTAGGAGGCCACCGCACCGCCGTTGTTGAGCACCAGGCTGCCGCCCAGATTCACCTCGGCATTGCTGACGAACTTGATCTGATCCACCGAGGTCGCACCCCAGACGTCCAGAGCAAGGGTGCCCTGGTTGGTGAGACCTGCATTGAAGGTGAGCGACTGGGCTCCAGTCTGCCCGAAGGTGCCCACACTGATCAAGCCACCGGCATTGACGACGGTGTTGCCGCCGACGATGCCGTTCCCGGACAGCGTCGCGCCGCTCGATACGGTATGCAGGCCGCTGCCCGTGCGCGCCGCGGAGGTCGCGCCCGTGCCCGCACCGATCTGCAAGATGCCTTCCTGGATCTGGGTGGTGCCCGTGTAGGTGCTGGCCCCAGTCAGGATCTGGAGGCCTGTGCCCACTTTGACCAAAGCCACTGTGCCCGTGCCAGTGCCAGTGTTGTCCCGGATGATGCCCTGGTAGCCGTTGCCGGAGCCATAGGTGGAGCCGTTGGCTCCGCTACTGGCATTGCCGGTGCCGACTGTGAGAACAGACACGCCAGTGCCGCTGTTTTGGATGATGCCACCCGTCGAACTGCTCAGCAAGAGTCCCACCGTCTGGCTGGTGCCGCCGAGATCCAGGATGCCGTTGGTCACGCTCAGATAGCCTTGAGAGGCCCCCAGCTTGCCCGCACCGCTGAGACGCAGCGTACCCGCTGTGATGGTGGTGCCGCCTGTGTAGTCGTTGGTGCCGTTGGTGATGACCAGGGTACCCGCTCCATCTTTGAAGAGCGTGCCCTGGCCCCAATACCAGCCTTCATCCGATGCGAGGGCCTCGCCTGTGATCTTGCCGCTGAGCGTGAGGGTGACATTGGCCGCATCCACCTGGAAGCGCCCCCCGCCTGAGAGCAGGTGAATGGCACGGCCCGTCTCAGCATTGGTGCTGCTGTTGGTATAGCGCAGCCGGCCGTTGTTGAGATACAGCGCATTGGAGCTGGATCCGAGGTTGTCATTGCCGGATGTGACAAGGGAGGAAACACGGATCTCCCCGACACCGCCACCACCCGCATCCCCGTTGATGTAGGTGTTGCCGGTGTAGGAGTTGGTGCTCCCGAGAACCAGCGCCCCGGCGCCTGACTTGGTCAGGCCGGTGGCACTCGCGCCGTTGTTGGCGATGATCGAGTTGATAGTCAGGATGTTGGCTGTGTTGTTCTGGTGGATGACCAGATCTCCACCCGTGCCGGCGGATCCCACCAGCGTTCCGCCGTTGATGTTGACCGCATTGTTTCCTACGGTCGAGGTCACCAGAATGCCGCCGCTCTGCAGTGTGTTGATGCCGCTGAGTGACAGGGTCAATGCCGCCGCCTGGTTGAAGCGGAGGGAGTTGACCGTGAATCCGGCACCGGGCGTCTGGTTCGAGGTGGTGACATCCACGTTATTGCCCGCAGCCGTGAAGTCGCTCGCATAGTCGGCCGTGGCCAGGCCGGTGATGACATTCGTCTTGCCGCCCACGGTCGTGGCCCCGGAGTTCACCGCCCAGGTGTTCTTGCCATAGGTGAGGTACCCGCCGATGATCCCGTTGGAGTTGGCCGTGGTGGTGGTCACCATGGCCGGGTTCTGGAAGTCCGTGAGCGCGGAGGTATCCTGGATGTTGAGCGTGCCGCCCGCTTCACGGTTGATGCCGTTCAGCTTGAAAATCATCTGCGAGGAGCCATGACGGATCTCAGAATGACCCGCGGCCAGCACCAGGCCGCCGGTCATGTCCAGCACGCCCAATGTCCCTACCGCGGCAGTCGATCCTCCCGTGCGCAGCATGGCACCGCCATTGAGCACAATGCGCTTGTTGAGCGTGGTGTTCCGCTCCCAGAAGCTCATGTAGGCGCCGGTGTTGATGACCACCGAGGTGTTCGCTGAGCCGAAGTTGCCGGACTGCATCATGTACTGGCCGCCCTTCACATAGACGCTGCCCAAGTTGTTGAAGCTGTCCGTCGTGAAGTGACCGTTGCCGACCAGGGTGATGGCGAAGCCGCCGGCGTCACCATTGACGTTGAGACGGTTGCCGTTTGACTTGCCGATCGTCACATTGTCCCGCAAATAGAGCTGTTGCAGGTTGCCGGTGAACCAGTTTGTATTGGAGTTCACGATAAGTGATCCCAGCCCGTCCACGCCGCGTCCGTAGAGCTCAATGCGCTCCTGGGTGTTGCTGGTGAGATCGGCATCCACCACCGGGGAGAGATCCAGCGTCGCGCCGCTGCGCACGACGACGCCGTTGGTGAAGTTGGTGCTGGTGCCAAAGACACTGCGCGAGCCGATGGCGAGGATGCCCTGGTCCACAATGATCTGGCCGGCAAACGTATTGGTCGTGGAAGTCAGCAGCAACCGTCCGTCGCCCGTCTTGGTGAAGGTGCCGGAACCGGTGAATCCGGTGGCATAGCTGAGGTTCTGTCCGTTGGTATCCACCACCGCGCCCCCGGCGCCGATGGCACCGAAGCGGGAGGAGAAGTCGTTGGTGATGCCCACGGAATGGCGCAATGTGCCGCCGTCGAAGACAATGGTGCCGGCTCCGCCCATGCCAAGCCCGCGGGTGGATCCCACCTCCAGCACACCGCTGAAGAGGGTCACATTGCCCGTGAAGGTGTTATTTCCCAGAACAGTCAGCGTGCCTGCGCCCGCCTTGGTGAAGCCACCGGTGCCTACCAGCGCCGCACTAATGGTGGCATCCGTGTTGGCCGTGATCCAGCTGTTGGCGGAGAGGGTGATCGCCCCGGGTCCGTCAATGGTGTAGGTACCGCTGCCGGCGTTCTGGAAGGTGATGTGGTTCACCGTCACGCCGGAAGCTGCCACGGAGACCGTGCCTGCCGCACCGCTGCCGGAGCCGAAGATCACGCTGCTGCCGTTGACGAATGCCACATTCGCCGCGGTAGTGGGATTCCACCAATGATTGTCCGTCGTCCAGGTGCCGCTGCCGTCCTGGGCCCCGGAGGTGCCGGTGTTGGCATCCCATCTGAGGGCTCCTGCGAGCACGTCCTCCATGATGCGGATCACTCCGGTGCTCTGGAAGCGCCCAAAGTCCCAGATGAGGCCGTCTGTGAGGATGCCGAGTGAACCCAGGTCAATGTTGGAGAAGTTGACGTGCCGGTTGGCCAGCGAAACGGTGCCCCAGTCGATGAGCTGCAAGCTGTCCCCCAGCTCCCACGCGGTGAAGGTGGACTGGTTGTTGAGGATGAGGCTTCCGTTGAGATCGATGGACGCGTCCGAGTTGAACTTCAATCTGTCAGACAGACCTTCGCCCCAGACATCGAGACTGATGATGCCGTCGTTGAGGAAAGAGCCGTTGATCGCGAGGATCTGGGCGGCGGTCTGCTCAAACGTACCGACGGAGAGGATGCCGCCGCTCTGCACGTGCGTCAGCGAGGCTGCCGAGCCAACGGTGCCGTTTCCGGCCAGAGTGGCCCCGGCCCTGACGGTGGTGCCTCCTGCGCCCGCCACAGCCGCGCTGCTGGCGCCGGTGCCACTGCCCACCTGCAGCGTTCCCTGGGTGACATCGGTGGTGCCTGTGTAGGTGTTGTTTCCTGAAAGGATCTGCAGGCCGGTGCCGGTCTTCACCACCGAGAGCTTGCCGGAGGTGCCGTCCTCCAGCACGCCTGCGTAGCCCGCGCCCACGCCCCAGAGCGGGCTGCTGCTGCTCACGTTGTCCGCCCCGATCGTGAGCACCGATGTGCCCGCACCGCTGTTCCGGATGGAGCCGCCAGCGCCAGACAGTAGACCCACGGTCTGGCTGGTGCCGTTCAGCTCCAGAATGGCTCCGGCGCTCATCATGACCTGGGAGTAGTA
>NZ_BATR01000012.1 GCF_000739655.1 Verrucomicrobium sp. BvORR106
GGGCGGCCTATTGGTTCCCGCCGACAACAATCTGATCATTGTCGACACCACGAACCCTGGGGTGACGGCCTACGGATCGCCCCCCGTGATCACGCTCAGCCCCAGCACAGCCTCGTCTGCCAATGTCATCCCGTGGAAGATCGGCACCACCGTGCCTGAGGGGCTCATCCACGTCACCCTGGATGGCAGCACCCCCACGGCCCAGAGTCCGACCTTCGCCAATTTGGGGGCGTTCAGCTCCCTGCGCACCACGACGGTGAAAGCGGTGGGCATTCATGCCGGACTCACCGGGCCCGTCACCACGGCCACCTTCACCGTGGGCGACAGCAACAGCAACCAGTTGCCCGACTGGTGGGAGCAGCAATATGGCAGCCAGCGCGCCAATCCTGTGAGCGTGCTGGACCCCACGGCGGATGACGACGGGGATCTCAGAAACAACCTCGCGGAGTTCCTTGCCGGCACGAACCCCAATCAATCCGACGCTGTGGTCACGCCTCTGCAGGCGAATTCCGGCGGCAGCATCACCATCTCCTGGACCAGCGAGCAGGGACGCTTCTACTCTGTGCAAACGAGCCTGGATCTGAAGACCTGGGATCCCGTGAGCGTGGCCACCCTGCAGCCGGGCTCCGGTGCCGTGATGTCGTGGCAGGACACCGCCGCAGGGAGCCAGACGAAGAAGTTCTACCGCGTGGTGATTGTTACGCCGTAGGGAGGAAGGAGGGGGACTACCAGCGACGATTGGGGGGGGTGTCGTCGCTGAAGCCGATGCCGCGCATCCTCTTCGAGGAAGAGCTTCGGATGAGTGGATAGGCAGCTGCGAGGAAGATTGATCGCGTGGTTCCGAGCAATGAAAGTTTGAGAGATGGTGAAATTCGCTGGGTAATTGCACGAGCTGACAGCAGGCGAAAGCGGCGTCGAGCCGCACGCACTCCAAGACGCTTCACGACATTGGTACATGCTGACTGAAGGGGCGCTTCGTCTGGCGCGATCAATCAACGCGACAGCGTCTTGGAGTGCCGGTGGCTTGACACCGCTTTGGCGGCCCTTGTGATTTCCTGTAATCTCGAGACGCCAACAGGGGCGTTGACTCCCGCTTTCATCGTGCCCCATCTTATCCCCCTGGAGCTGATGTCCAAAACAAAACGGCCGCCTGGAGACAGGCGGCCGTTGAGGAGCCATTTCATGGCATGATCAGCAATCAATCGTCGTCAACTTCCACACGGTTGACGTAGCGGACATCCCCCTCCGTGTCGAAGGCGATGCGCACGGGCACACCCACTTTGATCCGGGCTTTCACCTGGTCTTCCGTGAGGGCCTTGCCGGACTTGGTCACGTAGGTGACGGTTTTGGCGTATTTGTAAGCCACCGGGCCGCTGGTTTCCTTCACGATGAAGGTGGTTCCAGGAGTGTACTCGTGAAGCGTACCACTGGATGTGGTCACCGAGGTGGTAGTGCCTCCGGCCGTGGTGGTCGTCGTGGTGCTGGTGGACTGCGCCGTGGCGACGGCACCGCCCAGGAGCAACGCACAGGTTGCATAAGCGAACAGGTTTTTCATGGTTTCGGTTGGTTCTGATTTGATCTGGCGCGCACTGGAAGTGCCGCGCTTTCAATGTGAGGTTCGCGCTCTCCTCCCAGTCTGGTTGGAACCAATAGCTATCTGCTTCACAACGCTCTTAAGCACATAGCTCCCTTTTTGTCGGGAGACGCGAGCAGCAATGACGGAGCGACTTGAAGATCAACTTGTTGCACGGCTCCAGAGCCACCCCTCACGCTGGACCCTTAACCAGGCATCAGGTGTTTTTGATGCGCTGAGACTCAACCTCATCACAGCACTTCGTGACCGCTGCGCACACCGCGCTGACGACGGCGGTAGAGGCGGGGTGTGGTGCCGGTGTGCTTGCGGAACATACGGGTGAACGAGCTTTGATCATAAAAACCGCTGTCCAGTGCGATATCCTGGATGGAGGTGTTGGTGCCCAGCAGTTGTTTGCAGGCGGCGCGAATGCGCGTGCGGGTGATGTACTCCTTGGCGCTCATCCGCAGAGTTTCCTGCAACTTGCGGTTGAGATGCCGTGGGGACACATGCGCCATGCGCGCCAGCTCCCGCACGTTGAGGCGCTCCCGGTAGTGATCCTCCACATAGAGCAGCACCTCACGGATCGGCTCGGGCAGATCGGGCTCCTTGCAGTCCTGATTGAGCGGACGCATCAGCCCCATGATGCCGACCACCTGGCCGTCATTGGAAAAGAGCGGGAGCCGGGTCGTGAGATACCAGCTCTTGCGCCGAGGATGCGCGGTCAGCGACTCCAAGCGATCCACAAGCGGCACGCCCGCGCGCATCACACGCAGGTCATCCCGCCGGATGGCGCTGGAGGCGGGGGATGGATGCACATCGATGTCAAGGCGGCCCACAATATCCTCCTCTGACTTGATGCCCAGACGCTGCCGGGTGGCATCACTCGCAGCGACGAAGCGGCCCTCCCTGTCCTTGATGAAGAACTCAAGTTCGGGAAGGTGCTCAAGCAGTCCCTTGAACTGCGTACCGCCGAGGTTGCGGAAAAAGTCTTCCTGAAACCGTTTGTGAGAGGGAAGTTGCACGGGACGGCCAGTCCCGGAGGAGGCTTCTATGAGCATGATAAGAGGGAGGGCAGAGCTTTCCTACGGAGGCGGCGACAGGCGGGCCTGCTTGAGTCGCTTCCGCCACTGATCTGCCAGACCGGCGATCTTGGCAGGCGGGTTCAACTGCGAGGAAGGTGCGGCACTGAACTGATAGGTCGTGAGCCCCTCACCCACCTGAAGTGAGACCGGCAGGCGGGTTTTGTAGTCCACGACAGCCTGGGCTTCGTGAGTCTCGCCCTCCTGGCCCTTCAACGTGTCCTTGAAGACCATGCACTCCACCCCGCCGATGCTCTGCACCCCGATGAAGTTCTTTCCTGAAATCCACTCAAAGCCGTGGAAGTCGCTCTTGGAGAAATCCATGTAGTAGTCATCGCGCTCGTTCGGCGTGGAGATCACGGGCAACTGGGCATTGGGGAGGGTCGTGACCTGCACATCCTGCAGGCACCACTTGTCCACGGCAAAGCGGGACCCGGTGGTCCATTGCACGTGGTAGAGGGTGCGGTTCTTGATGATAGTCTTCTGGAAGTCGGACCCGTCTGGCTCCGGCGGCTTGGCAGGGGCTGGCGTAGCGGCCGCGCCACTCGCCACTGGCTTGGGCAGAGGCTGTGCCTTGTAGATGACCTGCCACTGGGCCATGTCCGGGGCGCGGGTGGCGCACAATGGGCCTGACGGCAGAGCCTGCTCGACCCGGGACTGCGCTGCGGCACCAGGCACCCAGGCGGCGGCAGCAGCCAGCAGCAAACCGGTCAGCAAATGATTGAGCTTCTTCATTCGGTCACGAGTTCGATTTGTTTGTCAATCACCTGCCCGGTGATCCGGTCGATGGCCAGATGCACCCAGATGCGCTTCTCCCCTTCCACGGCAAAGTTGGCCAGATCCGTGGCGCTGGGTGGGAAGCGGCCTGTCTGCACCATCACATCCAGCATGAGATTCCACACGCGCGTGGTGCCCATGCTGGCGAGCGGCCGGATGGCGGACTCGCGGAAGCGCTGGATGTTGGTCATCGTGCTGTTGGCTCCATAGGCCTTCTCCATGATGGCGGTGAGGTCCTTGGTCAGACCATCGTAGGCGGTGGAGCCATTGATGGGGGCGGTGCTGGAGGTGCCCGCCCATTTGCCAACGAGTTCGCTCACATTGGTAAAGGTATCCGCGGCGGCTCCCGGAGCCGGATCCGTGCGCTTGAGGATGGCATCTGCGACCTGGCTGGCCACGCCGTTCGTAGCTCCATCCATACCGGAAGACCCGGGCACCCGCTCATCGCGATAGGCCTTAGACAGCAGGGCCGTCAAGACGGGAGCCTGGCGGGTGTTGAGATTCACGCGACCTGCCAGCAGGCCATCGGTGTTCTCAGCCTCATTGACGCAGAAGACATCAAGCAAGGCGGCATCGCCGCTCTCAGGAGTGAAGAAGTCTAGCTGCTTCCACGGCGTGCCGGAGAAGACATAACCCAACTCAGCCACGGAACGGAAGGGGCGGTTCAGCATCCACGGGCGGCTCTGTCTCTGTCCGGCGATGGAGCTGCCATCGGGATTGAGCGTGGTGGCCATGGGCAGGCCGACGGTGGTGGTGCCAGTGGCATAGGCCCCCATGGCGCGGCGCACCACGTTGTCTGCATCCTGATAGTAGTTGGCCACCGTGGCCGAGCTCATCTGGTACGGATCCGTGCCGAAGACGCCTGAGTACTTCAGGTTGTCATTGAGGGAGGAGAAGGAGTTCTGCGAGAGCAGGCCCTGGCGCATGTTCGGGCTGCTCCAGCCGGGAGCCTGATTGGGCACGCTGTCCACGAAGTACCCGGCATTGGCCGTAGGACGGTTGGTGATCAGGATGTTGTTGGCAGCGCTGAGCCACTCCTTGGCATTGGCGGACTGGGTCTCAGGCATGGCGTAGGCCTGGGCGCTGTTGTTGTGCGCCACCTTCTTCGCCGAACCCGGTCCATTGTACCTGTCCGTCACGCTGGTGTTGGTGGCGGGGGTGATGCCGCCAAAGCGGCTGCTCCGGGGATCGGTGAACGAGGCCCAGATATCGAGCCCCTGCATCATGCCACCGGCACCGTCCGGGCCGAGGATGTTGTGCATGAAGGGTGTAGTGGGGCGCACATACTTCATGTCATAGGTGATCCAGTTGTCCGCATTGGTAGGATCCTGGTACTGGAGCCGGAGCGTGATGCTGGTGTTACCACTGGGGCTGGCAAGGTCACTACGGGCAATCATTCGCGAAGTGGTGGGTTCACCGGACTGACGCCATCTGAGCCACTGGCAGGGGAAGAGGCCGAAGGGAATGCCCACGTACTGAGTAGAGCTGGAGACCAGGCCAGCATCGGGCAGCACCAGCGGATTCTTCACATCCGCCTTGAAGCCGCCGTTTTCTGTGAAGGATTTCCCGGAAGTTGTTTCCAAGTCCAGATAGTCGATGTCCGGGGCGACGTCGCGGGACCATTTGGTCGAGTCAATTTTCAGTTCACTGCCGGTGGGAATGCCCACGCGGGCCAGCAGAGTGGGTTCGCGGAAAGCAGACACGTCCGCCACCTTGAAGGTCATGGCGGTGTTCGCCGCCGTGAGAGTGTGCAGATATCCCTTGTAGCTGCCGGTGATCTCCGGCCCCGTGCCCCCGCGCGCCCGGGAGAAGGGGGGCTGCCCCAGGCTGCCGGTGACCTCCGCCCTGTCGGTCGAGCTGGGGTTGCCGGAGGAGCGGCTGTCCGCCCCCTTGGCCGTGACTTGGGAGTACGCTCCTCCGTTGATCACCATGTCCGGGTCCGTGCTGTCGGCCACAATGCGGAAATTGGTGGGGCGCAGTCCCGCGGCAAGATCCGGGATGTGCTGGTCATGCGGATTCCAGATCTCCGGAATGAGGAGGACCATGGAGACGCCGGGATCGATCAGCTTCCCCTGGCTGGCCTGCCATTTGCCAGCGCTGGCAGGCACCACACCCGGAGCAGCGCTGGGCCAGGGCAATTCCCCAGTGGCCACAGGACTTTCATTGCGCACCTTGAGCGTGCCCCAGCGGGCGCGGTAGATGTAGGGGAGATTCAGCACGCCGTAGAACTCCTTGGGAGCAAGCGCACCATCACTGAAGCCGATGCGCACCCCATAGCCATCCACCCGGGACTGGGCAATGATATTGGCTCCCATCTGCATGATGGCGTAGTCCACGGAGTTGTCATACTGCGCCTGATAGTCCGCCGGGGCAGTGGTGCCCTGGTTGATAGTGGCCGCCTTGGCCTTGGAGCCCGCGCCAACGCCCGCCTTGAGCAGTTCGAAGAAATTAGGCTCACGCGCCGGATCCAGCGCCGCCACACTGGCGTCGTCTCCGGTGGTGCCGAGGCGCATGATCGGCCCCTCGGGGCCAGTGCCGGTGGGACCGTTGTGCACGTCGTAGATCCATTTGCCGAAGTCGCTGTTCTCATCTTTCACCCAGCGCAGGCCGAAGCACTTGCGGATGTTCTCATCGGTGCCCTTCTTGAGATAGCTCGCCGGGATGCGATGGCTGTTGATCAGGAGTTGCATGTCCGCATCCGACTCGGTGCGGGAGGCGCTGGGCCCCTTGCAGGTGAGCCAGGCCAGGCGGCTGAGGGGAAAGCGCTGCTTCACCAGGGGCTCGCCGGTCTCGGCCTTGCTGCCGTCGAACCGGGTGAAGGACTTGCGCACCCGCACCAGCGGGAAGGCAGGGTTCACATAGGCATCGAGGGACTCCTGGTTGTTTCCTCCATTCGCCACGCTCTGCACCTTGGGTGCATTGGTCTCATAGCCAGGCAGGCTGGCATGGGTGGACTGGGTCCGCACATAGGAGGGCTGGTTGAGATCCCGCGTGAAGGTGGCCAGGTACACCAGGGCCTTCTGCATGGCCTCCTTCTCACTCGCCGTGGCCACGCGCTCGAGCAGGAACTTCTGCATCTGCTGGCGGCTGGTGAAGTAGCGGTCAGAGGTCTGATCCTTGGTAAGGCGGGTGTTGGCCGTGGTGAGGAAGCCCTTGGGGTTCCAGGTCGCCCAGGTGTCGAAGTCGGACTTGTTCAGCTCGATCGTCGCTTCGTTGCGCCATTTCACCAGGGCATCCACAATCTGGTCCGCGCGGGAGCTGCCAAAGCCCATGTTCACGAACAGTCCGGCCAGGTCCGCATAGGCCAGGGAGCTCTTCCTCGCCTTCAGGCTCGGGAGCAGGTCCGTGGGGCTGCCGGCGGCGTTCACATCCAGCAGGCCGCCCTCGTCATAGATGGTGAAGGCATAGCGCCCCACCACCGTGGAGGTTTCATTCTTCGAGGTCCGCACCCCGTCGCTCCAGGTGGCGGGATTGGCCCCGTCACGCGCCACGTAGATCCAATGTGGCACCTCGAACCCCGCGCTCTGGGGCGGGGTGGGATCCGTGACGCTGGTGGCCGGCAGGAGCAGCGGCTTGTTCCAGCGCGCGGCGGAGATGGCACGGCCTCCGAGGGACTCCGTGGTAGTGGGCACCTGGGAAGCGCGGTTGATGCCCTTGGGGTAGAAAGGGTGGAAGCCGCTGCTGCGCTTTACCAGATTCTCCAGGCCATTGGACCCGCTCGATCCCGCGAGGGCGGGAACCATGCCGGCCGGGGTGCTTGGGAAATAAAGCGTCGCCTTGCCCGCGGTGACGGGCGGGTTGGAGCTGGCCGTGATCTCTGCCTGCAGATCGCTGAGGATGTTTTCCACCGCCGCCTTCCCCAGCATTTCCGTCTTCACCTGGGAGGCGCTGGATTGGGAGATCTGCTTCTGAAGGAGGGAGTTCGAGAAGAACGCGAGCGCCACGCCGACCAGGAGAACGATGGCCCCCAGGACGATGACGATGGCAAACCCCGACCGTTGGTGGTGGTGGATGGGCTTCTTCTTCATACAGACAGATGCGACCATGGTGAGCGGGAAACTGAAGGGTTAGTTGAGAGGGAAGATGCGCTGGTAGATGCGCACCTGGCCTGCCACGGGGGTGGCGAGGCCGAGGGAATCGGGGTTCTCAGCGACAGCCTGCCACGGGCTGCCAGGGGTGGCGCCTTCCACGGTATCAGGAAATTTTCCAACCACGGCGGTCATGTCTCCGGCGAGCACGCGGCTGTTGGCATCCAATACGGCCAGGGTCACCACGATGGCCTGCACGTCCTTCATCCCCTCCCCCTGGTTGACGAAAGGTCCGGTGCCGCCGGTATAGAAGGGTGAGGAGGAGTACTTTGTTTCGTTGCCGGTGCGGTTCTTAAGCAGGAAGTCAATCTCCATGCGGAAGACGCCCTCCCCCACCACGTGATACTGGTCCACATCCTCCAGCACGCTGGCATAGGCCCCCTCGATGGTGCTTTCCTCTACCCGGGCGGAATCTTTGAAAGTGAGAAAGACAGGCCCTCTGGGCGCAGCGGAATCCCAGGAAAGCCCCTGCCCCAGGCGCTCGCACTGCTCGGCTTCATTGACGCGGTAACCCACCAGGGAGACTGGCTGGGCGGGATCGGAGCCTGCCAGACGGGCCGGGGCCTCCGCAAAGAAGAAGATCTCGTCATTACCGGCCTTCTTGCGCACCAGGAAGTCTGCGTCCGGGCGGTTGAGCATGCCGGCCAGGTCAAAGGTCAGGCGGTCAAAGATGCGCCGGGCCTCGCTGTCGGCATCGATCCGCTTGCGACTGACATTGGTCGACCCCAAGGCTCCATTGACGACCTGCACAATCAGCAGGACCAGCAGGGAGAGCACGGCCATGGCCACGAGCAACTCCAGGAGGGAGAAGCCACGGAGCTTGCGGAACCGCCGGGAGGTAAGGTGGGTCGTCATGGACGTGGATCGGGGACAGAGGTTCAGGAGTAGCGGGCTCAGTTCCGCTCCAGTGCGGTCAGGGCCTCAAAGGAATTCACCGGGTACTCGGTAGCGGGCCAGGCGACGACAACGCGCACCGTGGTGGGCGTGTGGAGGGAGGCCGCAGGCACGACGGTCACGGCCGCGCGGTAGTCAGCCTGGGCGACCTCAGTCACCTTGGTGCCGTCCGTCTTGCAGTACACCAGCGCGGGGGTGGCGTTGGGCTCCAGTGTCAGACCGTAGAGCTTGGAGGTGCCGCTCTCTGCCGTGCCACGCAGGTCCATGATCAGAGCCTCTGCCACGCTGGCAGCATGAGTCATGTTCACAGAGTCGCGATTGGAGGCGATGCCCATGGGAAGCAGGGCTACGACTCCCAGCAGGGAGACCGCGGCGATGCCAATGGCCATGGTCACCTCAACAAGAGTGAAGCCATGCGAACGGGTGGATGCGAGGGACTTGGTTTTCATGGGCGGTAAACTCTGACGGATCCGGTGACGCCATCGACCTGCAGCGCCGCGATGTCGGCGGTGTTGCCATGGACGGGTTGAAGGGGGATCTCGATCCAGCCGTCGACGCTGCTCTTCTCGGAGAAGCGGGCCACGCCACGGGGATCAAACTCAATGACCTTTTCAAACGCCAGCTTCCCGGCGACCGAGGCGGTCCAGTCCATGGGGCCGAAGCTGGAGGTGGCCGTGTCGGCCACATTGACTACATCATCGCCCGTGCGGCGGGCGAGACCACCGTCGGTGCCGATGAACTCCATCTTCACGTTCTCGAAGTGGTAGAGTGGCGAGAGGGCGACGAGTTCCGGCCCGTTCATGGCGAGGGGACGCACGCCCGACTTGGAGGCCATGACAGCCACAGTGAGGTTGCCGCCGTCCTCCGCCATCACCAGTTCCTTGGCCATCTCATCAGTCTCCACCAGGCCCACATAGACATAGGTGTTCTTGGCCATGGCATGGGAGCGAGCCTGCTCCATGACCCCGGAGAGTTCAAAGACTGTCTTGGTCATGCGCTGGCCGGCGAAGAGCCCGTTGAAGGCTGGCATGGCCACCGCCGTGAGCAGGCCGATGACGGCCACGACCACGATGATTTCCACAAGGGTGAACCCGGCAGGGTTCGCAGGTTGGCTCCACGCACCCGCGTGTCTGCACAGGGGTCTGCTTCCGGATCCGGATGAGGGCTTGAGGTGGTATCTCATCGTAGGTTGCAATGGCGTTGTAACGACTTGAAGCTCACTGGAGCACGAAAGCATCGCAGGGGTTGGCTGCGCGGGAGCTGCGTCTTCTGGTGAAAAGCAGCGTGCCCAGGCCCAGGCAGAGCAGGACAGCGCGCGTGGGCTCCGGGACGAGGGCGATGTTCACGTAGAAACCCGCGTTGGCCGTGCCATCATCCACGATGGACTGCGTGAGCGTGTAGCCCAGGCTCTGGAAGGTGCTGATGGTGGAAGCACTGAGGGCGAGATTCGTGGAGGTGGGGGGAAGATTGGTCCAGTCAATCAAGCGCCAGGTGGTGAAGGAGGTGCCCCATGCGCTGGTGTTTGCCCCCTCCCCCAGCGCCAGTTCCACCTTGGCGTTGGAGAGATCCAGGAAACCACTTCCGGAGTTCAGGTCGAGCACGTCGCCGTCTGTGGAAAAGAGGTCGAACTGTAGCGTGCCGTTCAGATTGATGTCGCCGACGCCCGTGGTCAGAGTGAGGGTCTGCTTCGTCAGATCATTCCCCGCCCCAGCCCCATGGGTCTTGCCCACCATGAGAAAGCTACTGGATCCCAACGTGATGGTGGAGGCACTGGCTCCGGTGATGCTGCCCGCGCCGCCGAGTTTGGCTCCAGCAGCTACCGTGTAACTACCAGCATCCGTATGCGCGCCGTTAACGAGTACGGTACCGGCATTCACCTTCGTCTCACCCTGGTAGGCGTTGGTGCCGCCCAGCGAGAGAATACCGTCACCTGTTTTGGTGTATCCGCCTGTGCCAGTGAGGGCACCGTCCAGAGTGATGTTCCGGGCGACGTTAGAGGCATCGGCGGCCTTGATGGTCAGGGCATCGGCCGTACCGCTCAAAGTCATGGCGAGAGACGAAGACCAGTTTGCTTTGGCTCCAAGGGTGCCTGCAGCGAGTGTGATCGTGCTGGTATAAGTATTCAGTGCAGGCTTCACAATGCCGCCGGACCCAACGTAGAGGGAAGCAGTCGCTCCATTGAGGGTCAGGGTACCGGTGGATCCTGTGGCCGTAGCGCTCTGACCAAAGGCAATGCGTTCAACCGTGGTGGTTCCTCCTGTCAGGAGCAGTGAGGTGTTGTTGGCATTCGCCGAGCTGCGGGCCAGGATGATGCCGCCCGTTGCATCGGTAGAAGTGAAGGTGCCGCCGCTCACTTGAAAGACGAAGAAGCGGCCCGTGCCACTGGTACTGTTGCCGATCCTCACTTCTCCGCCCACTGTCAGACTGCCACCAGAAACGAGTGCAGAAGTGTTGGAATTTGATCCCGCAAGATCAAGAACCCCGGTAACGGATGCCGTTCCGCCCGTGACCACGAAACCAGTGGTGGCAGAAGCTGCTGTGGTGGCAGTGGCGGAGGAGTTTCCCCAAGTTCTAAGGAGACTGACTGAAGTGGCACTGAAGGTCCCGCCGCTCACTTTGAACAAGCTGCCATCCCCCACGGAGGAGTTCATGCTCATGCCTCCGTTGAAGGCCACGCTGCCGGACTTTAGCTCGAACTTTCCGTTTCCGGTACTCGATCCATACTGGGACCCGTTCGCGACCGCGACTGTTTGGCCATCAATGTTCACCGTGCCACCACCTGTCGCACGCAGCGTACCGAGAGTGCTTGAAACCGCACCCGTGAGGTTGACCGTTCCCGTACCCGTATTGGCAAGATTCAACACGCTTGCGCCCCCGGCACTCACGGTATTGGTAAAGTTGATGGTGCCTGCACCGGTAGTGTTTACCGTCTTGACTCCCGCCGTACCACCGGTGCCGCCCTGAAGCGTGCCGGCAAACGTCAGGCTGTTTGTCGTGCTGCTATTGGTGATCGTTGTCGTGCCTACCGTTGCTGTACCAAGGATCACGTTGGCATTGAACAGTTGATTGTTGACGACTGCGGCATTCATCGTCACAAGGCCCGTCGTATCCAGCGTGAGTGTCTGTGAACCGACGATGCCCGACCCAATGGTGTAGGCCGCGGCGTTTGCGGCATCAAAAACAATGCCCGCCACCGTCACCCCAGCCCCCAGATCAATGGTCGTCCGTCCATTGACGGTGACAGAGCTCTGGCTGAAGGTGGCGGTATCACCCGTGCCAGGCACCGCGGCCGGATTCGTCAGCCAGTTGTTGCTGGCGGACCAGAAGCCGCTATCAGAGCCATCCCAAGTATCGCTTGTGGCCAGCGCGAAAGGCAAAAAGGCACCCATAAAGGCGGCACCCAAACCCAGGGCGATGAATCCGCGGAGGCGAACCTGACGCCCCATGGAAATGACTGGCTGGACAAGACGTGAAAGCATGGATAATTAATTTCCATCAGCCTATCAGCGCGAAGGGGGGCGACAATTACCCCAAACGGGTTAATGCCCCACATAACCCGATTCAATTCGCTCATATTCAACGCTTTAAAAATCACTCATTGGATCCAATTTGACCCAATTTCGGGGATTATATTTCGCCACAAGGCCCCCTAAATTCATCAATCGGGATTCGAAATCCGGAAAAATCAAAAAATAAGGGCGGCACCTCGCGACACCGCCCCCGGGGGCTGAAAGGCTGTGGGCGAAAAACGTCAACCTCTGTTTATTTCCTAGTCACTTCCGACAGGGCTTTCGCTCAGAGAGAGCACGGCAGGAGCTAGTGCGAGAACGCGCCGAGATCAGCCTTGCCGAGGGGAACATCAGGCCCGAAGTCGGCTCCGGCCTTCAGGAGGACGCTTTTCGCGGAGGGTTTCAGGAAACGAATGTTGGGAAGGCTGCCATCCTGCTGCCGGGGAAGGGTGAACTCATCGGCGTCCAGGCTTTGGAAGTCCCGGGAGCGGAGTTTGAGGCCGGTAGTGAAGGTATTGCCCCGCAGCTCGCAGTTGGCGAGGTCCACCCGGATCAAATCCCGGTTGGAACCATAGCTGACGTTGTTGATGAGGCGGTGTCCAAAACCATCGACATCCGTCTGGTTGTCCGCCAGGCGTCCCAACATGTTGAAGTTGGCCCCGTTGCGGTAGGCGGTGTTGTGAAACCAGTCACCTCCGCCTGGGTGATGATTGGCGTAGAAGCCGCTCTGCTTGTTGCCCACGGAGAGGCAGTAGCGGACGATGTGGCGGGGGATGCGCTTCGGCAGATGCTCGGGCGGCATGGAGCCATAGCCTCCGGCTTTGAAGCCGTTGCCATCGGCCAGACTCTTGAATTGCGGGGAGAATCCGTTGTACGCAGCCCAGCAGTTCTCAAAGATCACCGCTTCGGAAGCCCCGAGACAGTCATAGCCATCGTCGCTGTTGAACCAGGCCCGGCAGCCGCGGAAGACATTGCCAGTGCTGCCTGGCGTGGGATGACAGCCAAAGCCGTCCACATTCCCTCCCAGGAGGTTGCCGGAGGTGTTGTCCCAGTTGTTCCAGGCATCGCAGTTCAAGAACAGGTTGTCCGAGCCATCCACGTGGTAGATGCCAATGGCCTGCCCATCGTGCAGGGACAGTTGCTCAAAGACATTGTGGCTGCCTTGACTCTCAATGCAGATGGACTGGGTGTGCCCCTTGATGGTCACCTGCACGCCCACCACCTCGATCCCCTTCAGCTTGATCCAATCGCCGCTGACATAGAAGCCCGACACCCGCTGTCCGGCTGGCTTGACCGCGCGAAAGTCGAAGACAGGGCGCTCTCCATTGTAGGCCTGGTAGGTGATGGGCTTGCCGCGAGAACCGCTCTTGGTGAGCGCAATCACCCTCGCGAAGATGCGCCTCTTGCGGGCGATCATCGACTCCGTCATCACATAGGTGCCGCCGCGGATGTTGACGGTGTCCCCGGCAGATGCCGCCTCCTGGGCCCGCTGCAGGGAGGCGAATGGCTGATCCAACGTACCTGCTGCCTGGTCATCCCCCGCTGGTTCTGGAGCCACATACCAAGTGTCGCCCCCCAAGGCATGAGCTGCGAGAAGCAGACTGAAAATCAAGGTGAGGGCGGGAAAAGCAGAGCGCATGACCTGATAATACGAAAACCGTTTCAGGACTCAATCCAACAAGGCTCGCGACGAAATCAGCCCCTGCGGCCTACTTTTGCAAATCACCTGCTTTTGCCAGCGTCTCGACGGATACCGCACGCCCTTCCGCCGAGAGCAACGAGGCGGCGGGATTCTTCTCCGCCAGACGGTTCAACCCAGCCACCACACTGCGGGCATTGAACTTTGCTCCCTCCCTGGAGGTGTGCGTGCCTTTGTCCGCAAAGAAGGGCTCCACGGCGGCAGGGCCGATTTCCTCGTACCCGGTTGCGATGAGATCATTGAGATCAATGAAGAGTGCGCCCTCCTGCTCTGCGGCCTCGCGGGCCCACTTGCCATATCCGTTGGAGGCGCGTTTCACCTTGCCTTCCGGGGTCCAGCTCTTGTGCGGGATGGGTGAGCAAACCACCAGGGTGGCGCCCTTGGCCTTCGCAGTAGTGATGAACTGGCGGAGATACCAGCCATAGCTGTGCACCACCTCCGGCTTGCCGGTGAGGACGTTCTGCACCTCCTGGGTCTCCTCCCCGTTGCCCTTGATGGTGCCGCGGGCCCGGGTGCTGCTGGTCACAGGCGGAGGCTCGTTGAGCGGTCCAGGATCGTTGTGACCGAACTGCATGATCACGATGTCCCCGGCGCGAAGCTCCGCCAGCACGCTCTCCCAGAGGCCCCCGGTCAGGTACGTTCTGGAACTGCGCCCGCCCAGTGCTCGATTCACCACCTGCACTTTGGTGGTGTCGAAGTACGGTGTCAGTTCATCCCCCCAGCCACGTTGCCCCTTCGTGCCCACGCGGACGGTGGAATCGCCGATCAGCCAGATCGCCGGTAAATCGAGTTGTTTCCTGAGCTGCACGCCGACCTTTTTGGCATCCTCCACCGGCCGGTCATCGGATTGCCCCAGGAGGAAGGAAGTGGCGACCAGCCCCAGCGTCAAGACGGTGCTGAGAGTTCTGGCGAACGGGGTTAGCGGGAGGAAGGCGCGCATACGATGAAGAGTAGAACGCTAGCTGCCCTCTGGAGTGAGCACCGCACCGGAAGGCGGGCTGAGGGGAAACTTCACCTGGTCCGGGGCATCCGGCTTGGCGGGATCGAAGGTGCCTGCGTCCTTGCTCAAATGGGTGGCCAGCTCTGGCACCTGAGCGCGGATGCCCTCCACCATGCAGCGGGCCAGTTCATAGGCGCCGAAGGTGTTGTGGTGAGTGTTGTCCTTCAGGGCTTCGCTCTGGCCGGGGAAGGTATTGGCCGGGTAGAAGGCAAAGGCGCGCATAGACGGGTCAGGCCCCAGGGCGGTGTAGAGCTTGATGCTCATCGCATTGAGATCGATCACCGGGACCTTGTCCTCCGCGCCCACCTGGCGGACAGCTTCGGCATAGTCAGAGAGCGTGGGCTTCAGGCTGGAGCCCTCCCAGCGGCGGCGCTCCATGGGGGTGACGAGTACGGGCACGCCGTCTTTGGCGCGGGTTCTTTCCACGTACCGCTTGAGGTTCTCCTTGTAGCTGGTGAAGGGACCGGCTCCGACGGCCTTGTCCTTCTGATCATTGTGGCCGAACTGGATGAAGAGGTAGTCGCCCTTTTTCATCATGCTCAGCACCTTGTCGAGACGCTTCTGCCGCTCAAAAGAGCGGAGGGCGAGGCCGGACTCGGCCTGGTTCGATACCGCAACACTGCGATCAAGGAACCGGGGCAGCATTTGCCCCCAGCCCGCCCAGGGCTCATTGCGCTGATCGGTGACAGTGGAATCCCCGGCGATGAAGACGGTAGTGACATTGGTGGCGGGCTTGATCTCCAGGGCGACCATTCCGGGGCTCTCACCGTTGAACTCCAGCGTGAGGAGGTCATCCCAGCTCGCGCTGACGGGCGGGCCTTTTTCACGGTCATTCAGTGTGGTGTTGCCGCCGGTGCTGATGGGGGGCTTGCGCACGTTCACGGTGAAGGTTCTCACCTCGAACTTGCCCGCAGGGGTCTCGGCCTTTTCCAGCATGAGGCGGCGATTCTCCGCCTTGACGGTGGTGGAGGTGGGGCGGGTGCTGTCCCCCAACAGCATGGAGACATGGTAGTTGCCCTCCTCCAGCCGCACACCAAACACGCGGGCATTTCCCGCCTTGCTCACGAAGCCGAAACCGCGCTTCTCATCAAAGGCCTGGTCTGCAGCCACGAGGGTACTGCCGGGCACCGGGCGCTTGCTGTCGAAGGAGAACTTCATGTCCTCCGCGTGGAGCAGGAGCGGGCTGGCGGAGAGAAGGGCAATGGTGCAGCTGAGAGCACGGAAGGTCATGGAAGGCAATCGGTGAAGGCTGCGAGTCAGTAGAAGTCCACGCAGTCAATGCTGTAGGCAGGGCTGAGAAACTGGGGGCCGCGATTGCCGCTGACGACGGAGAGCGTGAGCACGTTCTCCCCGGCCACGAGCGCCTTGGCCGGGATGCCGAAAGTGTAGGTGGCGTTATTTCCGCGATAGCTGCCGATGGTGAGACTGCGGCTGTCCACCTTGCGAGGAGCAGGCTGGATGGAGGCTTTCCAATTGTTGAGCTTCACGCTGGGCCGGGCCCCGGCGAAGCTGGCGGTAATGCCGACGCGCAAGGTCCGGCTGGCGACCTGCTCCGGGGTGAGGTTGAACTTCACCACCTGCTGTCCGTTCACATCCGCCCACACGCAGGAGGGGAAGTCGCCCGCGCGACTCGGCCCGATGACAAACGGCTCTCCCTGCCAGGGCTCCATGCGTTTGTCTGAGGGGTGCATGAGAGCGATGCTGCGGCCGTTGCGGAACTCCAACGGTGCGCCGTCCCAGTCGCCGATGCGCCAGAGCGCCTTCTTCTGGGAAGGATCTACGGTGAGGGTTCTAGCCCCCACTTCGGTGACCGTCCCTGCGGAAACGGTCACGGATTCCGTGTGCACCGCGAGTTCTCCTTTGTAAACGGTGAGGTCATACGTGCCCGGTTTCATATCCGGGGAGGTGGCGTTGCCCCGCCCCTTGGAGACGGGTGCCCAGTACTGCGCGGTGCCATTGGCGAAGCCCATGGTGTACTCGTGATCTTCATCACGACCCTTCAGCCCCTTGAGCTGCACGCTGCCACGAGCCTCCTTGCTGATGCTGCCCTTCAGGCCCAGCGCATCGATGAAGCCGAGGTCCGGCGCCTTGGGCTTGGAGCCGTCTGTGAAGCACAGCACATAGGGCCCATACAGCACGCCGAGCCGCAGCTTCTCCGTCTGGTTGTGCCCGGAGTTCATGTAGTTGTACACCTCCGCCGAGGTGCCAGTCTGGTTCTGGATGTCACGGTAGAAAGGGCCGCCTGAGGAGCTCTCCCGGCTGCCATAGACCATGAAGACGCCACGCCCGGGGCCGGTGACGCCGCGCACGCCCAGATCCCGGGCCTGGTCATTGCCGAAGTACTTGCTCCGTGAGGTGCCGTCCGTCATGCCGAGCACATCCCGGGACTCGATGGCCCCGGTGCTGCCGCGCAGGTCGGACTGGGCCGGGGCATGGGGGAAGAGCTCTCCCTTCAGCCGTGTGATCCAGCGCAGTTCGCCGTTGGAAGGCTCGTTCTGCGCATAAGTCGCCATGTAGATGTGGTTCAGCCCTTTGCGCACGATGTAGTAGTGCGTGAGGCCCGCCACCACCTGGTTTTCCGCGTCGGTCTGCGTGGTGATGACGACGGTCTCGGCATCGGCCTGGGTCGTGACAAGGGTATGACTGCCGCCCACCCCTGAGTTGATGCTGGAGTCACGGAAGGGGCTGTGCAGCTCCGTGTCCTGCCACTTGATGCTGCGGATGCCGCCGTTGAGACGGTCCACCTTGAAGACCAGCCCAGCTCCGCTGTCCACGCGGTGTTGTTTCTTCTCAGTGATGAGGCCGAACTCCGCGCGGGCGCTGTGAGAGGAGAGCAGGGTGCCGGCCACGATGGCGAGCGGGAGACCGAGGGCTCGGGAAAAGGAGGATAAGGAGAAGATCACGATGGTCTCTGGGATCATGAAGAAGTGGGAGGCTCGAAAGTTGCCACCACACTCTGCCCCGGCAATTACCCCAATCGGGTTAACCTTGACCCTCCCGCCGAGGACCGGAATCAGGAGATGGAGCGCCAGCACAACACCTGCAGGCAGGCTGAAGAATGAGCGATACTCAGGCACGCTGCTGGAGCTTGCTCGATTCAGGAAATCACAAGAGCCGCCAAAGCGGTGTCAGGTCACCGGCACTCCAAGACGCTGCCGCGGTGGTCGGGCGGGCCAGATGGAGCGAACTGCGCTCCAGCGCATCCGAATGTCGCGAAGCGTCTTGGAGTGCGTGCGGCTCGACGCCGCTTTCGCCTGCCGGATGCACTTCCAACCAATCCCCGCAACCTCCGACAGCCTGTTGTCGTCAGCTTGCCTACGGTCCCGCTGGGTCTGCCTCAAAGCCTTCTGGCGAACCACCCACAACACCCGTCGTAGTTGTCGACGTGAGGAGGCACTAGCTAAAGCGTCTGCTGCGGCGCTTTCACTACAAACCTTCAGCCACCCAGCGCCCTGCCACCGCCAGCGCACGCCTTGGCCCTTTGCTCCTCTCCCCCGCCGCTTCGCGATAGACCGAAAAATTTGTGCCTCCTCACGTCGACAACTACGGCCGGTGTTGGGCATGCTCTGGCAGAGGGAAGGCGCTGGAGCAAGCGCCATTGAGGCAGGCTGAAGGAGAGGTCGCCCATGACGCTGCTGGGGTTCATCAGATTCAGGAAATCACAAGGGGCCACCAAAGCGGCATCGAGCGCGACATCATGGGACGCTTGGATCGAACCGGGACAGGAATGTCCCTCGCTCCTTTTACTGACCGCTCCGTTGAGCTCCACCCTTGACTCGCTCAAGCTGAGTCTTGAACACCGTACAGTTCCGGCCCCAACACCTTGACGCACTGCCCACTGACTCACCGGAACTCACCCCTTCTGCGCGTTGCGATACTTCATCGCCGCCTCGGTCCTGGAGTGCACATGCAGTTTGTCGTAGATGCGTTTCAGGTGCACGCGCACGGTCTCCACGCTGAGGGTCAACTTGTCGGCGATCTCCTTGTTGGCGAGGCCTTGGGAGAGGAACTCCAGGATCTCGGTTTCTCGCTTGGAGAGGTGCACCTGCTCAGCCGCAGGCGCGACGGCTGGGGGCTGGGGTTTGTGGAAGGCTTCCACCACGCGGCGGGCGATCTCTGCGCTCATGGGGGCACCGCCCTCCCGCACATCCTGGATGGCGCGCCGCACCTCAGCGGGTGAGGAGCGCTTGAGCAGGTAGCCGCAGGCACCAGCCTTCAGCGCATCGAAGATCTTGTCGTGATCGCGATACACGGTGACCATGATGACGAGCAGGCCGGGGATGTCCTGCTTGAGCCGGGCGGTGGTCTCGATGCCGGAGATGCCGGGCAGGTTGATATCCATGAGCACCACATCCGGCTTCACCACGGGCACCTTGTGCAGGGCTTCTTCGCCGCTGCGCCAGAGACCGGCGAACTCACAGTCCGGGGTGCTTTCCACCACACGCTGCAAGCTCTCGCCGAGTCCGAGGTTGTCTTCAACGATGCCGACGGTGGTCATGAAAGGGATGTTCAGTACAGCAGTGAATTACGCGATGCCGCCTCAAGGTACTATCAGGTGTTCCGGCGAAGTGGCAGAGAAAAAGTGATGCAAGTGCCGGAGGAGTCGCTTTCTATGCTACAGGTCCCGCCAATGCGTGACAGCCGCCGCTGCATGTTGTGCAGCCCTTCGCTCAGGCGGGACTGATCACCGCTGATGCCCTTGCCGTTGTCTGTGACCACGATGGTGAGCACGTCCAGCCGCACTTGGAGGCGCAGTTTCACCTCCGTGGCGGAGGCGTGTTTCACGGTGTTGTTCAGCGCCTCCCGCACGGCCAGGAAGAGTTCGTGCCGCTGCTCAGCGTCCAGGGCGGTATTGGGGATGTCATCTGGGATCTCCAGCCGCAGAGCCACGCCGCCCACATCCAGCAGCTCTGCGGCAGAGGCGGTGAGGTAGTCCACAAAGGAGGCCAGCGTATCATGCCGGGGGTTCACCGCCCACACGATCTCATCCAGTGTGCCCACGAGATGCCGCGCCTTGCTGGCGATGATGGGGGCAGTTTCGCGACGCGCCTCCGGGCCTGTTTCCTCTGCGGCCAGCTCGGCCAGCAGGGAGATCTCCGTGAGGCTGGCCCCCAGATCATCATGCAGATCCTGGGCGATGCGCTCGCGCTCTTTCTGCCGGGAAGTCTGCGCCTCCAGTTGCAGCATGCGATTGCGCAGTCTCGATCGCACCGCCATGGCGCTGCCCGCGGAGGCGCAGACGACCAGGAAGGTGATGAACGAGACGCGGAACCAGAGCGTCTCCCAGAAGTGCGGGGTGATGTGAATCTGCAACGACGTGGCGGTGGCGCTCCACACGCCGTCGTTGTTCGATGCCATGACGTGGAAGACATAGTCCCCTGGTGGCACGGCTTCATAGGCCACCATTCGCTGCGCCCCGGCCTCGCGCCACTCGGTCTCCAGCCCCTCCAGCCGGGTGCGGAATTTCACCTTCTCCGGCGCGCTGAAGCTCAGCGCCGTGTAGTGCAGCTCGATGCGGGAGCGCCCCGGACCGGCCTTGAGCTCAGTAGCCCCAGGCTCTGCCCACTCACTGCCCGCGCGGGCTTCCTCGATCGCCACCCAGGGTTTCACGCGATTAAACTCCAGGTTCTGCGGCCGCACCGAGGCCACGCCCTGCACAGTGGGGAACCACAAGGTGCCATCCTGCCCGCGCCATCCGGCGGGCTGGAACCCGCCCGTGCATTCCCGGGAAATGAGGCCGTCAGAGCGGTCAAACTGCAGCCAGGAGATGCTGGAGGAGGAGCCAGGTGTGTATTGCAGCAGATCCTTCTTTGGCACGCGGATGATGCCGGTGAGCGAGCCCATCCACAGGTGTCCCATCTTGTCGTCCAGCACACAGGTGAGGCGGTCATCTGGCAGGCCTTGAGCGATGGAGAAGCCTGTCACAGTGCCGTCTTTCTTCCGGAGGAAGAGACCGCTGCCGAGGGTGGTGGCCCAGAGCGCTCCCGCCTCTTCATCGGGCAGCATGGCGGAGACCTGCGTGGCGCCCAGGGTGGCCGTGAGCTTGAAGCGACCATCCCCATGCTGATAGATCGTGCTGCTGTCCGTGCCTGCCCAGAGGGTGCCGGACTCGTCCATGACCAGTGAGGTCACCTCCTGCTGCGGCAGCCCTTGGGCCTCACTGAACTGGGTGAGTGTGCCCCGGTCCCACAGGGAGACACCGTCCCCGCCCGCCAGCCAGAGGCGCGAGTCTTTATCGAACGTCATGGCGCGCAGTCGCCGGGCCAGAGGCGTCTTGCGCACCAGTTCCTGGAAGGAGGTGCCATCGTGATAATAGAGGCTGCCGTTCTCCTTGCCCAGCCAGAGCGTGCCAGTGGGATCCTCCGCAATGGCCATGACGATGCGGGAGGCATCCCGTTCGCCAAGCGGGAAGGCATTGACCCAGCCGCCGTGAATGCGGTCCACGCCGCCACTCTTATTCGCCGCCCAGAGCACGCCCACCGAGTCCTCCATGAGGGCCAGGATGTTGCGGTTCGTGAGACCGTTGCTGACGTCCATCACGTTCACGCGCTTGACCCGCACTTGCACTAGGCCGTTGCCGTTCGTCGCCACCCAGACGTTGCTCTCGCGATCCTCCAACAGGGCCATGACGAGCACGCCCTCCGACAGCTCGGTGAGAACCTCCAGCGGGCCGTCTTGCGAGGGATCAGACACGGCCAGATGCCCCTCCAGCGTGCGCATCCAGCGGCGGCCGCGTCCGTCGATGAGATCAAGCGGAGCCCCCGGTGGGGCCATGATGCAGCGCTGCCAGGGGACGAACTTCGTCTTCGCACGGGCCTCGACGTAGCGGTCCTCTTTGAGCAGCCGAGGCGGTTGATGCCGCTCCGCGTGGTAGATCTTGTCCCCGCTCTCGATGTACGCGCCGCCTGCTTCATCGCTCCAAACCTGGGTCACGGGCTGCACCCCTCTGGCACCGGCCACGGTCCCGGCCCAGGCTTCCACCAGACGCCGGCCGTCCCAGCGCAAGAGTCCCCCACGCATGGTGGAGATCCACACCTCGCCATTCTCCAGGGCATAGAGTTCCCGCGGCGGCTGCTTGGCCAGTTGGGCGCTGCTCTCCTCTTTGAAGGTGGTGAACCGTACGCCGTCAAACCGCACCACGCCCTCCGCCGTGGCCACCCAGAGATAGCCGTCCGCTGACTGCACCACGGCGCGCACGCTGTTGCTGGGAAGCCCGTCCTCTGACTGCCAGGAACGCACCAGGAACTGCTCCCCGGCCTGGATCCGCGTAGGGGTGGCGAGCGCCAACACCCCTGCCAGCACGGCCGCCACGCCACAGAGTGTGATAAAAGTTTTTTGCATCCCGTTTACACTGGCCGACGCGATTCCTGCCAGCCAGACCCGTCCCCTTCAAACGGGAACGGGCTGCCCGCCAGTCACGCCAACAAGTGACACGGCTGATCGTACCCGGCTGGCTGCGTTGGGAGCAAGAGGGTTTTTGGGCCTGCTACGCGGAGAGAGCCAGTGCGTCAGTTCGTCAGTGGGCAGTGCGTCAAGGTGTTGGGGTCGAAGCTGTACGGAGTCCAGGCTTCAGCCTGCGCGAGCCAAGGGAAGGTCTCAATTGAGCGGTCAGTAAACGGAGCGAGGGACATTCTTGTCCCGGTTCGTACCGAGCGTCCCAGGATGATTCATTCTCACACAAAGGCACGAAGGCACAAAGAACTGTACAGGAGGCGAGGGTTTCCTGCCCCGCTCAGTCGCTCATCCACACTGTAGAAGAGCCGTCTCGGCTCTTGGGTGCGCTGGGTGACGCGGGAACAAGAACCGGGACGGTTCTTCTACATTGCCTGAGCTGGCGCTTGGTTGAGGGCCGGGGTGTATTGGGCTGTCATGGAACGCTTGGAGCGGACCGGGACAGGAATGTCCCTCGCTCCCTTTACTGACCGCTTTGGAGGGAGTGTCACGTGAGGCGACAGCTCATGTCTTGCGTCTTGTGTCTTCTAGTCTTGCGTCTTCACCCTCACCCTACTCTGCAACGGGCGATGATCACTGGCTTCCGCATTCGGCACGACCTTGGTCCCGGCGTCCTCCAGGCGAACGCCCGCGCCATCGCGCAGCAGCACGTGATCAATCACCACGCGGGGCTGGTCCGCCGGGTAACTCCCCGCATCGCCCTCTGGCACACAGCGGCGGAACCCGGCCTCGGCGAGCAGGGCGAGGGTGGCGGAGTCTGGACGATCATTGAAGTCACCGGCCAGGATCACCGGGGTAGTTGTTTCCTTGAGCGCGGCGATCAGGCCGCGCGCATTTTCCCGGCAGGCGGCATCATCCGCACCGGAATCAAAGTGCACACTCACCAAGGTGACCTCTGCCGGAGGGACGGTCGCGAGGGTCACGGTGATCAAGGTGGCCGCCCGGGGCTCGCCGCCCTTCACTGGCAGCGCGATGGTGCGGGATGCCGCGATGGGAAACCGCGACAGCGCCGCGGTGCCGTACTCCCCTCCTGCAAAAGGCATGGCTGCCCCATAGGCGAAGGTCATGCCCAGAGCTTTCGCGAAATCCGCCGGCACATCCAGCCCCTGCACCCGTGTGGTCTTCCGGTCCGCCTCCTGCAGAGCGACCAGGTCCGGCTTGAGCGCACCGATCACGCGATGCTGCAGAGCATGGTCGTACTGCCCGTCGAACCGCCGCCCGCCGTTGCGCAGGTTAAAGGAAACGATGTTCAGCTCCGTTTCAACCGGCTCGGCGGCCGGGAGGACGGGAAGGCTCAGCAGACACAACGAGAGAAGCTGGAGGCAGCGGCGGCGACGGGGAAGGCGCATGGCGCACCCATTGACCACCCGGTCCCGTCTGGCAACCAAAAGGCATTGAGACCGGTTTCGGGGCGGGGCCCCTACGTTTGATCCCGCCTCTGCCCTGCTCCACCCTTGCGGTTCGATACCATCACAAGCTCCACCAAAGCGGTGTCGAGCCACACGCACTCCAAGACGCTTCGCGAGGCTGTTCGCGGTGGAGCAATGATCTCCAGTCGAACGCTGGCCACCCATCACTCTTAACCCATCACGCCTAACTCCTAACCGACCCATACAACACAGGCCGTGAGAAATGAAACGCCCGCCAGCCCTTGAGCCGCTCGCACAACTGCTCGCGGAGGTCGTGGGCATCAGGCTGGTTGGGCCGCAGCCAGTAGCCGGCCAGACACCTCACGGACCGCCAGACGCCGGGCCAGGCGGGCTTCACATGGTGCCAGGCGGCGAGCTGGAAAGTCATCTGGGAAAAGAGCTTCTCTCGCGCGGCGCTGTGCCGGGTCAGGGTGAAGGGAAAGTTCAGCCGGCGGCAGACGTGACCCGCGTTCACCTGCTCCAGCGCCCAGGCGTAGTCCTCCGCCGTGGGCAGGGTTTCATCGAACGGACATTCCGCCCAGCAACTGCGACGCAGCAGGCCCAGGTTGTTGCTGTAGAAGGAGCCAAACTTGAGCCCCTTTTCCTGGATCTCTTGCCAGGTGATGGCGTCGCTGTAGTCATTGCCAGGATCGCGATCCTGCCCCTGCCCCTGGTCGCGCACGCCCTTCCCACTCACACAGGCCACGCGCGAGTCGGCCATGGCAGCCACCATGTGCTCCAGCGTGCGGGGATCTTCCAGCACGGTGTGGGAGCTCAGGACGAGCACCAGATCCGTGGGCAGATGGCGCAGGCCGTGATTGAGCACGCGGGAGGGCTCATACTTCTCCTGCCAGCGGAGGACCTCGCCTCCGGCGGAGCGGATGAGCTCGCCGCACGCGACACAGCCGGAGCTGTCCACACCTAGAATCTGGTCTGGCTGCAGCGTCTGGGCCTGAAGCGCCGCCATGACGCGCGGCAGGGTGGAAGAAGCGCGGGCGTAGCGAATCAGCACGCCTACTGTGGGGCGGGTAGATGAATGTGCTGGGTTCATGGTCGGTAGTTTAATGAAAACCGACATTGCCAAACAGGCCCTCATTTGAGGGGCGGTGCTAGGCAAAACTTCAAAGTTCAAATCTCAAACTTCAAACTCCATACGAGCCAGCTATGCCCTCCCACAGGCCGACAACGCAACCTCCGTCCGATCCCTCTACCAACACCTTGACCACTGACGCACCGCCCACTGACGCACCGGCTCAAGTCGCCCAGCCTTCGTTGTTGTTGTGCTGGAGGAACTTGATGACCGCCTCGGTGCGGGAGCGCACGTGGAGCTTCTGATACACGCCTTTCAAGTAGTCACGCACAGTCTCGTAGCTCAGGGAGAGCTCGAAGGCGACCTCCTTGGGCACCATGCCCTGGGCGAGTCGCTCCAGGATCTGGGTTTCACGCGGAGTGAGGCCAGGGATGGGGGGCTTCTCCGCCTTGGGAGGTTCCTGAAAAGACTGGATGAGCAGCCGGGCGATCTCCTGGCTGAGCGGGGCCCCGCCCTCACTGGCGGAGCGGATGCCACCGACAATATCCTCCGGCTTGGATCCCTTGAGCAGGTACCCGTGCGCCCCAGCGCGCAAGGCAGCGAAGACTTTGGCCGGATCATCATGCACTGTCAGCACCACAAAGGCGGCGCTGATCATCTTGCGGGACAACACGGCGATCAGCTCTGCGCCGGACATCAGGGGCAGCTCCAGGTCCACCACGACCACGTCCGGCTCGAAGTCTGGCAGCTCCCGCAGGGCGGACTCTGCATCCGCCCAAGCACCCACGAACTGGCAGTTGTGCTCCGGCTTGCCGAGCAGCCGCTCCACGAAGGTCCGGACGACTTTATCGTCCTCCACCACCGCGACACGGAGGGTGCGGGGCGGCTTGCCGTCATCCTGCTTCACCTTACGAGCACCACTTTCCATGTGTTTATATAAATCATAACGCCGATAGCTTGCCACAAAAAAATGTGCAGCGTTCTCTGGGCTGACGGCGTAACTGGTTCGCTTCGCGGAGACACAAGACTTGAAGACACAAGACTCAAGACCTGAGCTGACGCTGGAAGGAGAGGCCCAAGAAGAGCGCAACTTCATGGGACGCTTGGGGCGGACCGGGACAGGAATGTCCCTCACTCCTTTTACTGACCGTTCCGTTGCGAGATTTCTGTGACCTGCGCAAGCTGAACCTTTTTGGGAAGGATCTGAGGGCTGAAAGCCCGGCGTGATGGCAGCCTTGGGCAACGCCCAAGGTTGCCGTTGGTTTAGATATTGAGGGCTGTAGGCCCGGGGTCATTCAGGGATGCTCGTTGTGGGCAGGCTTGATGAGGCCGGGCCTTCAGCCCTCAAGGGATATTTGGTCACCTATTCCTTGGGCGTTGCCCAA
>NZ_BATR01000011.1 GCF_000739655.1 Verrucomicrobium sp. BvORR106
CTTTTCCACACCTGGCTGGTCTGCTGGGTCATCTGGGCGACAACCGCCACCACCAGGGCGAGCACCACCACCGCGAGCATGAGCTCGACAAGTGTGAAGGCCCGGATGGAACGCTGAGGGGACATGGCTAGGGTGCGGGAGATTGGAGAGCAGGGTGAACCGGTCCGGAACTAGCGGCCGTTGTCGGGTACGAGGAAAGAAACTCTCCTGGCATCCGGGTTTTTGAGGATGTCCGCCACTTTACTGGTCCGCGGCCCTTGTGTGCCCAGGACGCTCACCGTCACCAGCGCCAGTCGCGAAGGAGCACCACTGGAGGGCAGCGCAGCAGATGGAGCCACCTGATAGGCGGCCTTGTAGCGGGCGAGCGAGGGATTCGCGGCACGCCCCCCTTGATCGTCAAAACACCAGGGCTCGGAAGCGGAGTCGGACTGCAACTGGGTCAGACGGGAGAAGTCTGTCTGCTGCGCAGCATGAATCATCTGCTGGGTGATCTGGCTGCACACCGTGGTGTCAATGGCCTGACGTGAAACATCCAGCCCCACCGGCAGCAGGCCGAAGATGGTGACGAAGGCAAATGAGACAATGCCCATGGCAAGCGTCACCTCCACCAGCGAGAAGCCGTGGCGGGCACGACGGGAGGCGCCAGACAGGAATGGCAGTCGCATGGCGCAACGTTTTACTTCCTGGAATGTCACGGTGGACTTCATGCTCGCAGTATGACATCCACACCCGCCCGCTGCCTACCTAGCCAGATGGCTAATTATTTTGCATGAGTTATGCAGATATGATGACGCGCATGAAATATTCTGAAAGACTGGTGCGTCATGAAGCCGCCCGCCGTGAGGCAGGATCCCGCTCGTGGCATGTCATTCGAATGATCGCACCTGTCTCTGCAACTCTCTTCCGCTCCCTGGCCCTCTGGTTGACCGCGCTGCTGGTCATGCACTGGAGTGGAGGAATTGTGCGCGGTGCGGAGCCACCCCTCACCTCCATCGTCAGCATTCGTGCGCTGACGGCCGAACAGGCCGCGAAGCGGCTGCCGGTGTTGGTGGATGCCACGGTGACCTTTCGCAATTCACGACAGTCCAATCTGATCGCCAACGATGGCCGCGAGGGCGTCTATGTGGCTGTGCCAGAAGGAATGGGCGCTGAACTCAAACTGGGCAGCCGCATCCGCATTGAAGGGGTGACGCAGCCCGGGGGCTTCCTGCCCATCATCGAATGCCACCACATCACTCATCTGGGCGATGGGGCACCGCCACCACCCAAACGCATCGATGCTGCCGAACTTTTTTCACCCTCATTGGACTGTCAATGGGTGGAGGTGGCAGCGGTCATGACGGGTGTCTTGTGGCATGACAATTCGCTCGTCATCACTGCGGAAATTTCCGGCTGGACCGTACGGCTCCTCGTGCCTACGGGTGAAGATGCCGTGCAAAAAGCCTCCCAGTTGATGCAGCGGCCCGTGACCATCCGTGGCGTAGTGGGCAGTGTTTTCAACAGCCAGCGCCAGCTTGCGGGACGGCATTTCTTTGTGCCCAGTTTTGATCAGATCGTCCCCTCCGAGGCTCCCGCTCCGGAGGGGGAACCGCGCCTGACCCCGGTGAATGAACTGCTGCGCAGCGATTCCAACTCGAGCACACGTGTGAGAGTACGCGGCGTGGTGACGCACACCACGGATGATGGCCTCTACATGCGGGGAGAGGGCGGCAGCATCTTTGTCCACACCGCAGCCAAGGACATCGTTCTAGGCACGCGGGTGGAAGCTGAAGGCTTTGCCGCAGTCGCGCCATTTCGTCCGGTCCTTCGCGCCACCAGGGTCACACCCCTGAGCATTGCCATTCCTCCGCAACCTCAGGTGCTGAATCTTAAGGCCCGGCAACTCGGCACTCAGCAGGCAGAACTGGTGACGGTGGATGCGCTGGTGCAGGCGCAGCGCGATGGGCCGAACTACGAAAGTACGCTGCAATGCCGCACGGGTGATTGGTTCTTTGAAGCAACACTTCCGCCCCGCAGTGATCCCTATCCCCGGTTTACTCCGGACACACGCCTGCGGCTCACGGGCATCTGTGAGCTGACCACCACCCGGCCTCTTCCCTTCAGCGAGAGCGTGGACGGCTTCCGCCTGCATCTTCGTGGCGGGAACGACGTGGCCATCATCCAGCACCCACCCTGGTGGACACTGCGGCGCACGCTGTGGGCCCTGGGCATCCTGGGTGCGGCGTCGCTATTGTCCCTGGGTTGGGCAGCCCTGCTGCGCCAGCGCGTGACGGAGCAGACGCGCATCATCGGCACCCAGATCGAACGCTCGGCGGTGAAGGATGAACGGGAGCGCATTGCCCGGGAACTGCACGACACCATTGAGCAGGAACTGGCCGGACTCTCCATCCAGCTTCGCAACGCACGGCAACGCATCGCCACCGCCCCAGACCAGGCCAGCCAGTCACTGGGTCTGGCGGAGCAGATGCTGCGGCACTGCCGCGAGGAGGCGCGCACCTCCATCCGCGATCTGCGGAGCACCGCCCTGGAGCTGCGCGGCCTGCATGGGGCCCTGGAAGAGATGCTCACACCGCTGGCCACCGAGGCCGGAGCGCACTTTACCCTGGAGGTGAAAGGGCAGCCGTATCACCTGGCCGGGCCCTCGGAGATCCACCTGCTGCGCATCGCCCATGAAGCGGTGGTGAATGCCTCGCGCCATGCCTCGCCACGCCTTATCCAGGTAAAACTGGAGTTTACTCCTGAAACCATTTCTCTGGAGGTGCAGGATGACGGTTGCGGCTTTGATACCAACGCCCCGGCGCCGCGGGGTCACTTTGGCATGCTGGGCATTCGCGAACGCGTCAACAAACTGCAAGGCACGCTCCAGACGCATTCTGAACCCGGCAAGGGCACCCGCATCCATGTGGTGGTGCCTTCAGAATTTGCCAAGCGTTCCAATGGTTCCACTCCTCACTCATGAAAAGAAAAATCCGTGTTCTGGTAGTCGATGATCATGCGATGATGCGCCTCGGCCTGACGGAGGCCATCTCCGGCGAGCGCGACATGACCCTGGTGGGCGAAGCAAGCAACGGCACCCAGGCGATCCAGCTCTACCGTGAGCACCAGCCCGATGTGGTGACCATGGACTTCAAGATGCCCGGACAGGATGGTGCGGAGATCACGAAGCAACTGCGCCTTGAGTTCCCCGATGCCCGCGTCGTCCTGCTGACAGTGTTCGAAGGGGAAGAAGACATCTGGCGGGCGGTGCAGGCGGGTGCCTCAGGCTATGTCTCGAAGTCCGCCGAGGTGGAAGAGTTGTTGGAGGTGGTGCGAAAGATCTTTGCCGGGGAACAATACTTCTCCCCCAATGTCGCGGCGAAGCTCGCGGCAAGACAGGCGCGGAATGCGCTCACACCGCGTGAGCTCCAGGTGCTCCGCCACATCGTGGCCGGATACAGCAACAAGGAGATCGCAGCGAAGCTGCACATGTCTGAAGCAACGGTGAAGCTGCATATCTCCAACACCCTCGACAAGCTCGACGTCGCCGACCGAACCCAGGCGGCCATTGAGGCCGTGAAGCGGGGCATTGTGCATTTGGACGAGTGATTCGGTAAGAGGTAAGTGGTGGCAGTGAGTGGACGATGGACCGTCATACACTTGGGACGAAACTCCACCCTCTCCTGACCAACGACGGGGTTGGAGTTCCGCGTTTACGCGGTCAGGGCGCATTACCCCTGGCGCGCGGGGCCGGAGACCCCGCCTCCTTTACGCCGCGGCTAAGCTCTGTGAGGCCTTGGCCCCCACTTATCACTTTTTACTCTTAACTTTTCACTTCATCCATTCACCCCAACCACCCTCTCAACGTCGCCACCAACGACTGCTCCGTGGTAGTGCTGTACCAGCGAATGTCGTGAGTTCCTGCCAGTTGGCTCAGGCCTGCCCGCCACTCCGCCACGCGACGGGCATACGCAGTGCGGATGGGTTCCGCGGCGGTTCGCAGATGGCCGCCGGTTTCGGGTTCAATGAAATCATAGTCCCCGCCCTCGGGCAGGGAGACTTCCATCGGATCGAGCACCTGGAGGGCAAAGACATCGTGCCCCTGGGCGCGGAAGGCGGCGAGTTCAGCCACGGTCGCCTCCTCCTGATCCAGGAAATCGGAGATGAACAGGATAAAGCCCCGCTGACGACAGAAGGTCCGCATCTCTCGCAACGCCTCCGCCATGTCCCCTGCCCCCTCCGCAGTGCTACCGCCAAGAGCCGCACAGATGCCAGAAACGTGATCCTTGCTGTTGCGCGGCGGCAGGCTCGTCCCATGGGTCAGATGCAACGCCGGAGCATCGCCTTGCCTCCGGGCGAGGTGCGCGGCTCCCGCCAGAGCCCGCTTACCGTACTGATGCTTCGAGCTGGGGCCATGCTGGATGGACATGGACGCACTGCTGTCCAGCACCAGATAAACAGGACGTCTGGATTCGGCGCGGCTCTCCCGCACATAGAGCCGCCGTTGCCGTGCCAGCAACGACCAGTTCACCCGGCGCAGGTCATCACCGGGCTGATAGGGACGGTGACTGTGAAACTCCACCCCTGGGCCACGCTGCAGGCTCTGATGCTGCCCGTGCCAGACAGCGTCTGCCAGGCCACGGCCCACCAGGTCCAGATCTTCCATGGCGAGGAAGACCTCCGGATCTTCCACCGTCATTGATGCGGCGACAGCGTTCATGATTTCTCCTGAGACACCTGTTGCAGCAACTTCGCGACGATCGCGTCCGCATCCACCTTCTCAGCCCGGGCGCGGAAGTTCAGGACCAGACGGTGGCGCAACACGGCTGGAGCGAGTGCCCGGATGTCTGCAAAGTCCACATGAGCCCGACCGTTGAGAAGGGCCCGAGCCTTGCCCGCGAGCACCAGTGCCTGGGAGGCACGCGGACTGGCACCGCACTCGATGAATTCCGTGACGCCCGGCACGCTGCCGGTTTGCGGTCGCGTCGCCGAGGCGAGGCGGACCGCATAACGCCCCACGTCAGTAGAGATAGGCACCGCCTGCACGCTCTCCTGGAGGGCCTTCAGGGCCTCTGCATCCAGCACGGCATTCACCGCAGCCAGCGCGCTGCCCGGCGCATTCATGGCGATGGCCAGCTCGTCCTCCTGGTCCGGGTAGTTCACCCGAATGCAGAAGAAGAAACGGTCGAGCTGCGCCTCCGGCAGTGGGTAGGTGCCTTCCATCTCGATCGGGTTCTGCGTGGCGAGTACGAGGAAAGGACTAGGCAAAGTGTAGGTCTCCCGTCCAATCGTCACCTGCCCCTCCTGCATGGCCTGGAGCAGCGCGGCCTGGGTCTTGGGAGGGGTGCGGTTGATTTCATCGGCAAGCAGGACGTTGGCGAAGAGCGGCCCTGGCATGACGATGCGCTGATAGCGCCCCGTGGAGGGGTCCTCCTCGAGCACCTCAGTCCCGGTGATGTCTCCCGGCATGAGATCCGGGGTGAACTGCACACGATGAAACTCGAGGTGCAACGCCTTGGCCAGGGCGGCGCTCATGAGCGTCTTGCCCACACCCGGCACCCCGAAAAGCAAGGCATGACCGCGACAAAGCAGCGTGAGCAGCAGGAGCTCGGCGGTCTCCTCCTGACCCACGACACATTTTTTCATTTCACTGCGCAGCGCTTCGCGGGCGGCAAACAGTCGGGCAGCGGGATCGTTGGAAGTGGCTGGAGTGGACATGATTCAGGGGAAGTGAGGGGTCGTGTTATTCGAACTTTGATTTGCCGCCACCGATGGCGAGGCCGATGCGGGATGCTGGCTCGGCATCCTCCTCCGCCGGGCGCTGCGTGGCTTTGCCATCGCCGTTGCCATCGAGCTGGGCGTGTTCCTGCACGATGTAGCCACCCTGCTTGTAGAGAGCGAGAACGGCCTCGTTGGTGGCGAGATAGAGCTCTGTCAGACTGAGCACGCCGTCCTGGTTGGCATCACTGGCAGGTGCAGCAAGCGCCTGGGCCAGGGCTTTAGGAAACTCCGTCTCACTCTCCTTGTCCCCGGCGGTGGTGGCGGTCACGACATAACGCCCAGGTCCCGAGGTCCGCCGGACCAGATCCGCACTGACCGTGGTGGTCCCCAGCACCACCAAAGGCACCTGGGGCGCGCATTCCTTCAGGGCATCCCCCATTTCACGCAGACTCACATCCGGCCCCGGCAGATTGAACATGGCCCCGCCCGTGACAGGGTTGGCGTGCCCTTGCAGGATGACCCATGCAGGGCCCGCTCCGGCAGTCTTGGTGTGCGCCACCACCTTCGCCAGCTCATCCAGCAGGGCCTCCCGGGTACAGGGGCCGTCGTAGCCGGCATTCTTGGGGCCGTACAGGACGGTGATATTCCCCGCCGGCACCCCGAAGCGCCCGGTCAGAGAGCTGCGCAGAGACTCCAGATTGGTTTCATAGAACTCGTGATGCTCGTCATCCCCCGGGGTCCCGTTGAAGATCCACACCTTCGGCATGGCCGTGTTGACGGAGGGCCGGGCAACCGGTTCCTGGGCAGAACCCTTCGGAGCTGCCAGCAGGCAGATCATGCAGCAGAGGATCAGGCGAGTACTGGGCATGTCAGCGGGCAGAGGGTGAAACACGTTTCTTCCAGATCAGGATGCGGTTGTCGAAGGTCTTGGTCGCAAAGCGGTCCGACCCCAGCGGAGTGAAGTGATAACAACCGGCGGGGGCGGGCGGAGCCGTCCAGATCTCCGTGCCATCCGGCAGGGCCAGTTGGCGCACCGGGGCATTCGCCCGGGCCGAGGTGATGAAGGCGCTCTTGTAGTCAGGCGCATAGGCCACGGAGGTGAGATCATCGATAGAGCGGCTGATGGTGATGGCCTGCGGAGCATCTGCGGCACAGCGGACCACCCCGCGCTCCCGCATCGCCACGAGGGCCTCTGAGCCGTCCAGGTTCACAGCGATCCAGCGCGGAGTGACCGAGATGCGAGACACCCACAAGACCTTCAGGTCAGCCAACGAGATCATGGCCACCAGATCCTCCTCCGGGCCGGGCACCTCAAACGCCACCCCCGCCGCCTTGCCATCCCGGGATACAGCCATGGATTGCGCGAGGATGTTGCGGGTGATCTCGGGGAAGATCTGCGCCACCGGCATCCGCCGCGGACTGCTGCCTCCCGCCGCATGCACGGTGAGGCCAGCGTTTGAAAACACTACGAGATCCTGGGTTCCAGGAAGAAACTCTGCCGCGACAGGCGGGGCATTCTGCGTGACCTCCCGAGGCACGCCGTTTGGGTTGACCGTCGTTTTCCGGGTTTCCACCGGGACCGTCAGAACACGCTTTCCAGCCTCGTCCTCCACCATCACGGCGCCGGACTGGTTGGAGAAGGCGATCCTCTGCCCATCCTTGGACCACGCGAGCATCCTCAGGGTGAGCGTGCCCGTGGTCGAGCGGCCCAGCGTGCGCACCGTGGTCAGGTCCTGGGTCTCCACGAGGTCGATGCCCTGAGGGTGCAAATTGGCGAGATGCGTCCCGTCTGACATGGCCCGCAGGGGTCCCCGATCAGGGCCAAGTTTGGTCTCGGCCTGCTGAACCTCGATGGTCCAGAGCCCGTCATGAAAACCTTTGAGGATCCGCTTGAGCCTCAATCGCGCCTCCTCGCTGGGGTGCGACGCCATGGCATCACGCAGCCGAGGCTCTGCTTCGAGCATCTGCGTCAGCGCTTGCTGTGCCTCATCCCGCAGGCGGACCTTGGGCGCAGCCAGTTGCTCAATGAGCGCTGGCACGCGGTCCGCATCCCGCTGTGGTTCCTGAGCAGCAAGAGCAGCCGCCAGACAAAGCCATGTCACGAAGACTCGATTCATGCAGCGCCAGGGAGAGGGGTTAAAGGAGTCACACTGGAGCGACCGGCGCGGCGCAGCAGCCACTCCAAAGCAAGCAGAGTCATGATGACCGCCCACCACGACCATCGGCTCCACACCGGCTGCGGCCAGGCCCGCGACTCACGTGCGGCATGGGCCTCAGAGGCGGCGAGACTGGCGGCCACAGCGGACTCCACGGTGGTCAGCACCTCACCGCCGCCCGCTTTGGCCAGACCCGCCATGAGTTCACCATCGGGAGCAGAGCGGGTGTATTCGCGGCTCTGCACCAGCACGCCACACTGCGCCGCATCCGTGAGGACTTCGCGCCCCGTGTTGGTATCGAAGAGCACCTGCACCTCCTGGGTGGTTATCTCTCTGGGCATTTGCAGCGTGCCGGCAAACTCCCGCCGGTCCCGGTCATAGGTGAGGCGGACACGGGGACTCCCCGGCAGATCGAGGCGGGCACCGATCTCCTGCACTGCCACCTTCTCTGGATCCGTCTCCGCCAGGAACTCCACTGCCACAGGCAACTTCCCGCCCGGCTCAGCTTGCGCGACGAGGATCTTTCCCGAGAGCTTGTCCCGTCGCCAGCGGATGCTGTTTTCCGCGAGCCATTTCATGGTGTTCACCCAGTACGCGGCATAGTACGGGGAGGGATGGGGAGGCCGTGGCGAAGCGGGAGCTTGCGCCTCGCTGGGATGGGTGGTCAGAGATGCGCCCTGCCCCAGCTCAATGCGATCCCCCAAGGTAGGCGCGTGGTCAGAGCTCCAGCGGATCACTTCTGAACCCCAGCCACCATTGGGATCCGGCAGGTAGGCGATGGAACGGCCTCGGCCGTAGTTCTGAGCGGCGATGACAGGCTGGTCGAGCTCATCCTTCACCACTGCGAGAATCGTGGCCCCGGGCTTGGCGCGTCGCACGCGGTTCATCCCGCTAAAGGAGGGGTGCGAGTCCAGGATCGCCGCATTCTCCTTGGGGTCGCTCACCAGCTGCCAGATGGGATGGTTCCGCACCGAGGCAGGAATGGCCACCTCCAGCGTGCCGCCATAGTTGCCATCGCCGTAATCCACCATGTCCACCGGAGTGATCTTCTCCCAAGGCGTGCGGTCATAGTTGCCGGAGTCGAAGGCGGTGTTGCCGCCGGCCATGAGGAAGCCCCCGCCCCGCTCCACCACCCACTCCACGACCCACTGCATCTGCTCCTCAGAAAAGTTCCCCACCGGCACATCGCTGAACATCATCACATCATAACCGTGCAGCTCCTCACGGGTTTTAGGAAACGGACGCGAGGAATCCACCAGCATCTCGCCATTGGCGAACTTCACCCCAAAGAGGTTGGGCCGGTCCACATACTGGCTCACCGGGGTGAAGGTGGTGCATTCCATCTCACCGGTGCCGGTGCATGCGGAGGTGATCATTTCGATGTCATTGACGAAGTGCCCCTCGGATCCCAGCGAGCGCTTGGCATGGGTGCCTTCCGCCACAAGCACCCGCAGCTTGGTGGTCACCACTTCCATGGTGAAGGTGAAGCGGTTGTCCTCCAGCGTCGCCTCCGTGCCTGGTCCCTTGAGTTCCACGGTGTACTTCGTGGTGCGGGCCGGACTCACGAAGACGAGCTTGCGTGAGGCGGTGGCGACGCTGGCATCAGAAGCAGGCGAAAAGGTGACCGTCTGCCTCGTGATCTCCGCCCCCTCATCATCCCGGAGGATGAGATCAAAGCCCTCCGTCCTGGAGACACCGCCCGCCTCCAGCTCCACGGGCACCACCACGCGGGAATGGGCACGCACCATGCGCGGCGGCAGCACTGAGACCAAGGCCGCGTTTCGCGCTGGCACATCGCGACCCACCAATCGCGTGGACAGCCGAACCCCCGCCTCGTGCAGCGCACCCAGCGCCGTGCTGAGCCGAGAAGCATCCTGCACACAACCATCTGACACCACTATGACATGGTCGAGATTCGAGGACCCGCTGCTGGCAACCATGCGCTCCAATGCCGCAGCCAGCCGCGTTTCTGGGCCATCCGGCTTCAGGGTGAGGTCCCCGTTCGTTCCGATAGGCAAAGGCTCCGAATCCCCCGAGAACTGAAGGTACTCCGGTGCAGGCAGCCCCGCCTTCTGAAACGCGGAACCCAAGTCAGCCGTCCACCCCAGCGCCTCCTCCCAACGGGTCCCCTGCTCGGTACCCGCCATCGTCATGCTCGCAGACGCATCCACCAGCACCACACTGCGTGAGGCCTTTACGGGCGTGCTCACATTCTCCGACGGGTTCAACAAGATGAATGCAATCAAAGCGATGGCGCTCAGACGCAGCAACAATACAGGAGCCTGGAGCCATGCCGGATGCAATGGTCTGCCCCGGAGCGCCGTCACTACGGCCAGCAGTGCGGCACCCACAGCGAGCCCCACGATCAGAGGGACTGGCAGCGCTGGTTGCAGGGTGGAGTACAGATTCATGCAGGAAGAGAGGGATGCGGGGGACTACTCCCTTTCTGCATTCAGAGGCAGACGGATGGCGAGGGTCTGCTCGTCTGCTCCGGTTCGAGCCTTGACTTGATTCACCCCCTCCACCAGCGCCACCCCGGCGGCGATGGCATCCGCCACGGGTTTGCCGTTGATCTCCACAATCTCCATGCCCACGGCGAGACCGGTTTTGGCCTTCTCCTTCTTTCCGATCTGCTCGACCACGAGGCCTTTCCGACCCTTGCGAAAATCAATGCCAGGCAGGCTGTCGAGGCGGAAGGTCGATCCGGCAGGAACTGCCTGGGGGTCATTGCGCCCGGCCGTCAAGGTGGCCGTCAGTTTCTGACCTGCCCGCTGATAACTCAAGGGCAGCGATTCCCCAGGCCGGATCATGGAGGCGAGGAAACGCAGATCCCCGCGGGTGAAAACCTTGCCGCCGGAAGCCTCAAGCACGATGTCGCCTGCCTTCAATCCCGCCGCCGCCGCAGGGCCGCCCTCCATCACCTGGCCCAGCTTCGCCCCTGCCATGCTGACGAGGCCCGCGGCTTCAATGTCCTTGCGCAAGGGCTCCTCAATCTGCCAGCCAAAGAAGCCGCGCTCTACCTGGCCCCGCTCGGCCAGTTGAGTGACCACATTTCGCACCAGGTTCGAGGGAATTGCGAATCCGATGCCAACATTAAAACGCCCTGCCGCGCCCCAAATGGCGGTGTTGATCCCGGCAAGCCTCCCGTGCCGGTCTGCGAGCACGCCGCCGGAGTTGCCAGGATTGATGGCGGCATCTGTCTGGATGTAACTCTCATACCCACCTCGCGTGGTGAGATCCAGGTTCGCACGACGCACAGCAGAGACCATCCCTTTGGTCGCGGTGATGCCGATCTTGAAGGGATTTCCCACCGCATACACGGGATCGCCCACGCGCACCGAGTCACTGTCTGCCAGCCTCAAGAAAGGCAGCCCGGTGGCCTTGATCTTCAGAAGAGCCAAATCGGTCAGTGGGTCATCCCCCACGATCTCCGCGTCATAACGCCGACGGTCGGCGAACTCCACAGAGATCGCGTCGGCCTGCTTGCCGTTCTGCAGATGGATGACGTGGCTGTTCGTGACAATCCATCCGTCAGCGCTGATCACCACCCCTGAGCCTACGCCTTGCACCCGCTCGTTCTCCCGACTGCCGCCATCCCCGCCGCCACCCTTGGGGGCGGAACGGTCCCGGTTAAAGAACTGGTCGAGCGGGTTCTCCGCATCGGCCCCCTCCACGATGCGGGCGGGAAACACCGAGACCACGGCAGGCGTCACGGTGTCGATCAGGTCGGCATCGCTGGGATAAACAGGGGCCGTGCCCGTGGGAGCGGCGAAGATCACCGCCCCCTGCCCCGCAGGCAGACGGGGAACCTCCGCCCGCAACGACGACGGCGACAGGAAACAAAGCATGCTGGCGAGAGCGGCGGCCTTACTGGGGTTCATTGCCAAAATCATCGGAGAGGTTGCGGAAATAAGCTTCGATCTCGCGGCGGTGTTTTTCCGGCACGCGATTCTGCACAGTTTGGGTGGTCACCCGGCCGGGAAGGCTGGCCATGAGGAGGTCCAGACGTTCGATGATACCGTCGAAAGCAGCCGGGGTGGGCACCACGGCATCCAGTTGGCTGGCCAGTCCGGTGATCGTCTCATCACCCAGGCGTTTTGCTTCCGCCGAGAAGCGATCAATGTCCGCCTTGGCACTGCCCGCACCAGATTTGCCCTCCCCTTCGCCTGGACCTTCACCGTTGCCTTGCCCCTTGCCGGGGGCTGGTGGGGTTGGTTTCCCGCCCTGGGCCAGAAGTTGTTCCGACGGAGAAGCGCCCTCCCCCTGCTGGGCGGCCTTGTCGCGCAGGGCCTTGGCCTTCTCCCTGAGTTCAGTGAGTTGGGCGAGACGTGAGGCATTCAGCCGCGCCGCCTCCGCATTCAGCACCTGGGCCATCTTCTCCAGCCGCTTTGCAATGCCCGGCCCACCCGTAGGGATTTCGCCTTCACCGGGTTTGCCCCCCTGTCCCGGAGGGGCGGCGGCGCCAGGCTGGTCGCCAGTTCCCGGTGCCTCCCCCTTGTCCGGATTATTTCCTGTACCTCCGGCGAGTGCTTTCAGATCCTTGGCGAGGGCTTCGGTGCCAGCGCGGGCGCGAAGGGCGGCGAGCTCCGCCGCTCCCATGCCGGGGCCGGGACCTGCGCCCTTGCCACCCGGTGTCTTGCCGTCGCCACCATCGCCTGGCGTCTGAGCCGGCTGGTTGCCGCCTGCGGCAGCGAGCGCCTCCAGGGCCTTGAGGATTTCATCGGCAAGCTCCGCATTCCGCGCGGCCTTTCCGGCCGTCCGTCGCCCGTCTTTACCCTCCGTCTCCCCCTGCGGGTTCTTCGCCAGCTCCGGGGTTTTCCCTTCTCCGCTCTTTTGGTTATTTCCTTTTCCAGATTCCCCGCCTTGGGAGGATTCGCCCTCCCCTTTGCCTTTGCCGCTGCCCTGGCCTTGCCCTTGGGAACCGGACTTCTTGGCGTCCGCCTGGGCCTTGGCGGCCATCTGCTTCAAGGTGTCGGCCAGCTTCTCCTCGATCATCGCACGGATGAAGTCGGAGAGATCCCGCAGCCGCTGCTCCGCATCCGTCAGGGGTGGCAGCGCCGTGAGATGCTCCATGGAATGGAGGCGCTCGTCTGCATCTCGCATGAAGGTCTCCGCAGCCGCCATCAGCTTCAACATGGGCTCGTTCTTCTTCGGATGGGTCACGATGGAGGAGAACAATTCACCCGCATCCGCCACGGCCACCTCCTGCTGTCGGCGGGAGGTCTCCAGAGTTGCGATGGGCTTTGCCACCTCCTGCCCGATCTGCTCCCGGACGGTTCTTTCCTCTTCCGCCAGACGCTGGGCCTCGCGGGCCAGTTCTTCCAGGCTCTTGATTTCGATGTCCTCGCCTTCGTCCGACTCACCGTCCTTGGCATCGCCAATCAACCAGATGAGATGCTTGCGGATCAGGAGCAGGGAGCTCAGGGCCCGGTCAGAGGACTGGTGGGCGGGCTCCGTGAGGATACGGGTGAGATGGCGACCGGTCTCCGTCATCTGCGCCACAGCGGTACCCAGCAGGGTCACATCATCCGGTGAGGCATTGGGCAGTTGTTGCCAGGCGGCGAACAATGCATTTGCTTTGAGGATCACGTCCTGCTGCTTTACACCGGTCTCCTGGCACCTCGGCCCCACGCCCTCGGCATTCTCATCCTTGGCCGCCTCCTTCAGCACATGACAGTCTGAGACCACGACCCGCTGGCCGCGGATAAGTTCATTCAGCTTCGCGATCTGCAACGGGGTGCCATTGGGTGGCCTCCCCTTGCTCAGCGCGGCCAATTTTTTGAAGTCGCGAATGTCGATGCAGCGCAAGGCGCTGACGCTGCGGGGACCGCCCCGCGGCTTGTGATCCAGCGCATAGGCGTAGAGCTTGATGTTGTCGTTGATGGTCAGCGGCACGGTCTCCAGCATGGCGCGGGTGAGCTCCATCAGGTCGCGCTGGTCCCGCTCGGTGATGACCTTTTCCAGCGTCCACAAAGTCTGGCCTGCGGCCTCCATAATGAGCCCCACCTCCGCGACCCCAAAGTCATCACGGGCCCGGATGCGCACGGGCAGCTCTGTCACACACGTGGCCTGGAGGTCCTTCACCGGCTCCAGCAGCTCCACGGTGGGCAGCCGGTCTGCCAGACCGACCACCTCATAGCGCCAGGTGTCCAGCAGGACGCCCGCTTTGTCGAAGACGTTCAGGACACCGGAGTACTTGCCCAGCGGAGTCTTCCAAGAGGCCTGCACCGCTGCTCCATCGCCCTGCGTGGAGATCGTTTGGGGCGCACTGGTGTCGGAGGCCAGCGTCCACTCCACCCGGTCCGGCGGGGTGTTGAACCTGAAACTCCACTCCAGGCGGCTGCCCTCCACCACGCTGGCATCGCCTCCGGGCCGCTCCTCGGCACTGAGCCCCGTGTAGTCTGGGAAGTGCACGGTGACCTTTGCCTCCTCCAGCCGCGGGATGGGGTGATACTTCACCGTGTGCGTCGGCGTCGCGCCATCGCCCGCGACCACGCGCACCTGGAAGTCCCCCGTCATGCCGGTGAGCACCGCATCATAGGTGTGCCCGTCTGCCAGGGTCGTCAGCGCGTGGGGCTGCCATTCCCTCGAACCCGCCGCCTGCACCAGCATCTGAGGTTCAGCTTGCCGGCCCGCAACCGCAACGGCGAGACGTGGAGGATGCCGGTCATCATAGCGTGCTGGTGGCGACTCCCAGGCGACCGTGGTGTAAGTGGGCGCACCGAGAGGCAACAGGATGCGGTGCAAGGCAGTCTGGAAATCCGGCGACTGCCGGGCCGCTCCCAGCAGAGTGGCCACCAGTACGCCACCAAGAGCAAGCCAAACCAGCAGACGCCCGGACGGTGCAAGAGTCTGCCACTTGCCACGACGCAGGCGCTCCTCCGCCTCGCCCAGCAAACGGGAGGACAGGGTTTCCCGGTCACCATCTGTGGGTGCAGGTGCGTCTTTGCCTGACAGTTCCCAGGCGGTACGCAGCAGTTGCCCGTCTGCCGGGTTCGTAGCCTCCATCGCCTTCACCACGGCCAGGGCATTCCGTCCCTTCCTGCCAACCAGCCAACGTTGAAGCACGAGCAACAGCACTCCGGCAACGGTGATGCCAAGGAGCCACAGGCGCTTTTGTTCTGACCAGACCTCCGTGAGATCCAGGTACGCCAGCCCGATGATGGCGGCCAACCCCACCGCCAGCCCTGTAAGCAGGGCGGTCGAGCCATCAAGCAGTCGGCGACGACGCACGACGGCGTGCACTGGTGACTCATCGAACCTAATCTGGGAGGGACGTTTCATCGGGCGGATGAGGGGTGCAGACGGTGGGTGGCGACGAGGTTCTCCGCCATGAGGAGGATCAGGAGCGCCACCGCCACCCACGGCCAGAGTTCATGCCGCCAGGGAACGGATGCCTTTGCCAACGAGGGATCATCCTGTGGAGCAGCAGCGGGAAGCGAGGCGTCCGGAACACCAAAGGCCTGTCGCAGTCCGGAGACTTCGACATCATTCACCACAGACTCCGATGGAGCCGCAGCCACGATCTCCGTGTTGCCTGCGGCATCGGTGTAGAGGCCAGGAGGGCGATCTTCATGCACACCCGGATAGCGAGGCCTTAGGTCAGGGCTTGCCCCCTCGGCCTGGGCCACATGGGTGAAGAGGCTCTTTACCAGTGGCACAAACAAGGGATCGCGCGGCAGATCCGTCCACTCCCGGGTCAAGGAATGGGCCAGCACGAGGACGCGCCCCTTTGAGGTGGCGGTGGGCGTCTTCTCCAGCAGCAGCGCGTGCCCGCCATCCAGCGTGGCCAGCGCCTTCCAGCCCGATTCCACCGGGATGTCGAATCCATCCCGCCACTCTGCCTCCCGAAGATCGCCGCCATCTTTGCCATCGTAAGGAGCCAGGATGGGATGCGTCCGCTCCCAGGTCGTCAACGTCCGTACGGGGCCGGCCTCCTCTGCCAAAGCCGGCATACTGTCACCCCCAGCGGGACGGATGCCGGGAGGAAGGAGCCCTGCCGCTTCCAGAACAGCAGAGGTGCCACGAGTCCAACGGGCGTCCAGCGCGATCAGCAGACCGCCACCCGTCTCCACATATTGGGCGAGGAGGCGCGCATCCGCCGTGGAGACCGCAGGCAGACCGCACAGCGCCACCGCGGCCACTCCCGATAAATCCGCAGCTCCCTGGCGCGCGGAGAGTCCGTAAACGATCTCGGGCTGGAACGGGGTCTTCCCATGCGCCGCGCCAGAGGCCGTGAGCGCCTTGTCCACGAAGTAGGCTTGACCTTCAAACGGCGTGTTGCCCGGGTTGCCATCCACCAGCAGGACCCGCCGGGGTTGCACCCACCGCACCGCGAAGGGACGCTCGTCATCCGCAGACCAGTCATCCCCGCCATTGAGGGAGATTGTGCCACGCACTTCATCACGAGGCGGTTTGAGTTTGAAGATGACCCGGTCTCCGCCCTCGGGCACGGTCTGGGTGATCGTGATGCCCTCTGCCTTCAAGGTCACGGCGCGGTCAGCTCCAGTGGGCAGGTGCACCTCGACCTCGATCTCCATCTGCTCCATCACATAAGGCGTGAGGAGGGTGACCTGACGCACGGCAGCGTTCTGCAGTGAAGGCGGCCGCAGGGCGTGCACCTCCAGCGACACTCCCGGAGGCCAGACTCGCGGAGGGCTGGGTGGCACGTCCCCTTCTGCCAGATGCGCGATGAGCACCACTTTCCCAGACTGACCCGCCCCGCCGCCGCCGGCACCGATCCGGTCCAGGGCCCAGTTCATGGCCCGGGTCAGATCTGTGGGCGCCCCGGCACGAGGGGTCCATTCCCCGGTATCAGAGATCACCGCCACGTCGTCCGAGAACTGGGCCAGCGTCAGCTTACCGCCCTCGGCGACGTCCGCGGCAGCACGTTGGACAAAATCCATCCCCGTTGTCTTCATCGCCCCGGTCACGCTGCCGGAGGCGTCCAAAAGGATCACTGTCTCTGCCGGATCAGCCACCGCCTTGACGCTGGAGCTGAAAAAAGGGCGGCAGAAGATCACAGCCAGCAGGATCACGCAGAGAAGCCGGAGCAGCAGGAGGGGAATCTCCTCAAACCGCGACCGCCGGCGACGCTCCTGCAAGACCTCGTTGAGAAACCGCAAACTGCCCACGGGAAGCTGCCGGTACTGCATGCGACGACGCAGATGCACCCACAGTGGCACGGCCAACGCGGCCAGCGCCCAGAGGAATCCGGTGTTCAGGAGTGACATCGGGCGACATCATAGGTGAAAATTTCCGCGACTGACAAGCAGGTATTTCCGCGCGAGGGCCGGGAGCGACCGGTGGCAGGGTGGACTGACGGGGGTGACGGAGGAGGCGCCCTGGGTTGTTTGAGCAGGGGCTGGTGATGGATTTTAGGAAATATCCCGCCGCTCCGGCAGGCGAAAGCGGCGTCGAGCCGCACGCACTCCAAGACGCTGGCGCGAAGTGCCTGCCGCCAACTGGAAAGACTTTCAAAGGTGATTGGACATCGTTTGCCGCCTGACTCCCAAACACGCGAAGCGCCTTGGAGTGCGTGCGGCTTGACGCCGCTTTGACGGTTCTTGTAATAGGCTCGAACCTAAATAAAGCTACAGCGCCCAACACTCCCTCCCGAGACCGCAGGCGGTTACTTGTGCTCCCACCAGCAAATCATCTCCCCGCTTCGCTCCTCTGCGGGGCCGGAGACCCCGCCTCCTTTTCCGGTTCGCGAGGATTCAAGGAAATAGATAAACCTCAGTACCACAAATGGGCGAAGCCTCCGGGCTCTCCGCTCCTGCCCCACCTAAGTTTTCATCTCGAAACAATTTCTCACTTGGCGGGGAACCATTGCGCAGGACGATCTGGCGGTGGTACTTTACTGGCATGCGATCTCGCGCATCGTCGGCCAGCCCCTCCCGCCTCACAGATTCCCGGCCTCCTTGGGCTTTGACCCTGTTGTTCTCTCTTCTTCCCGGCATGGTAGCCCTGGCCGAGCTGGACAAGAACACCAATCAACTTAGCGACGTCTGGGAACTCCAGTTCAACGCCCAAGGGCTCGCTGCGGGGCTGGACACGGACAACGACGGTTTTACCAACCTTCAGGAAGCAGCAGGCGGCACCAACCCCTTTGATGCCGCCTCCCGCCCGGCCATCGGCATCGGGGCAGGACCAGGGAGCGGAGTCGAGTTCTCGTGGCAGTCAGCACCGGGCAAGCGGTACCGGATCGATGTCAGCAACACCTTGGCGCTCAACTCGTGGCAGCCGCTGCTCACGGTGGACGGCACCGGGGAGATCTTCGACCTGCCAATCTCCACCGGGCAAGAATCCCAGTTTTTCCGGCTCAACGTCAGCGACATCGACACGGACCTGGACGGCCTGAGCGACTGGGAGGAGCGCCAACTGGGGCTGGATCCACGCAACAGCAACTCCGAGCGCCAGGCCACGTCCGACTTCAGCCGGGTGAACACGGAATGGACAGGCACGAGTGTGGTGACCGTCGGCCTGCTGGATGGGGAGATCAATGAAGACTGGCCAGACAAGGGCTTGGTGGCGATCCGCCGGACGGGCGGACTCAAACCCATCACGGTCAATCTCACCCTGACGGGCACCGCCACGCGCAACACCGACTACACCTGCCCGGTGATTGGCAGCCAGGTGACGATCCCCTTGGGAGTACGCGAAGTGTGGGTGGAGTTTACGCCCCTGGCGGACGCACAGACGGAGGGGGCGGAAACCATCATCCTCACGGCCACGACCGGCACTGGCTACACGCTAGGGACCACGACCGCCGCTACCGTGAATCTGGCAGATGCCAGCGCCCTGCCTAGCCCCAAGGCAGCGGCTCGATTCCTGATTCAAGCTGCTTTCGGACCAGACTCTGACAGCAATGACGCCGACACCCTCCCGGAGAATGTGGAAGACGTGATGGCGCTGGGGTTTGAGGGCTGGATCGATTCGCAGTTCGCCATGACGCCCGTGGGCAAGCTGCAACCGTATGTGGACTGGGCGGTTCCCAACGGGCAGGGACTCGCGCTGTACGGGAACTACAAGGAGTTCGCCTGGTGGGGACGCGTGATGGGCTCCCCCAAACTCAGCCCCACCGCCCCCGCGAGCCCGGCACAGCCCTACGATGCGCTGCGTCAGCGGGTGGCCTTTGCCCTGAGTGAAATCCTCGTGACCTCCGATCGGCCGGAGCAACTGGCGGTGGAGCAGCAGGGCATGGCCAACTACTACGACCTGATGGTGCAGCATGCCTTCGGCAACTACCAGGACCTACTCTACGCTGTGGCCACCCATCCCGTCATGGGCATTTATCTGAGCCACCTGGGCAACCAGAAGGCCAACTCCGCGCTGCGCATCTACCCGGACGAGAACTTTGCCCGGGAGGTGATGCAGCTTTTCAGCATTGGCCTGTGGGAGCTGAACCAGAACGGAACCAGAAAACTCGTCAACGGCAATCCGGTTCCCACCTATAACAATGGCGACATCACGGAGCTGGCGCGGGTGTTCACCGGACTCTCCTTTGGCAACAACGCCAACTTCCAGCTCTATCCCCGCGACTTCACGGTCCCAATGAAGATGTGGGATGCCTACCACGACTGTGATGCCAAGATCCTGCTGGGAGGATTGAATCTCCCCGTCCGGACGCCCTCCAGCGGCAACACCGGCACCGCCGGACTGGCCGATGTGTCGGCGGCGATCCAGAATCTCTTCAACCACGCCAACGTGGGCCCGTTCATCGGGCGACAGCTCATCCAGCGACTCGTTACCTCGAACCCCAGCCCCGAGTACGTGGGCCGGGTTTCCGCCGCCTTTGCCAACAACGGCAGCGGCGTGCGGGGTGACATGAAGGCGGTGGTCAAGGCCATCCTTCTGGACCCGGAGGCACGCGATCCCGCCATGATGGAGGTGCCCACCTGGGGCCGGCTGCGAGAGCCCGTGCTGCGGGTGGTGAACATGGCCCGCGCCTTCAACGCCGCCTCCACCTCCGGTCACTATCCGCTGGACCAGTTCAGCACGGACCACATGCAGGACCCTATGAACTCCCCCAGCGTCTTCAACTTTTTCCTGCCCAACCACAGTCCACCAGGGCCGATCACGCAGGAGGGGCTGGTGGCTCCGGAGTTCCAGATCATCAACGCCAGCACCGCCATCACCGGACCCAACTACTTCTGGAACGCGATCGAGGGAAGCCTGCACCGCTATGGGAACGGGAATGCGACCTACATCGTGAAGTTGCAAAACGATCCGGAACTCGGGATGGTTGTCCCCTCGAACCTCATCAATCAGGACACGCCCTCCGGGGCGTCTGCCATAGATCCCGATCCGTTGCTGCGGCGGCTGGATCTGGCCCTGACGGGCGGCACCCTGAGCCCGAAGCAGCACCAGATCATCCGGGAGGCGATGTTGCGCATCCCCACCAGTTCATGGCAGTGGCACCGTCAGCGTCTGCGCCTGGCAATTTACCTCATCGTCACCTCATCAGACTTCAACGTGCAGCGCTGACGCACCACGTCGCCGATTCCCTCGGCCCTCTCTCACTCTTCCTCTTTCCTCCCTTCATGAAGCCTGCCCCCCCGATGAACCGACGCCAGTTTCTGGGCCAGGCCAGTTGCGCCGGCGTGAGTTCCATCCCGCTGCTAAACACGCTCTTGAACCTGCGGCTCGCAGAGGGCATCGCCGAGGCCTCATCTCCCCAGCCCGGCAGCTACCGTGCGCTGGTGTGCCTCTTCCTGGCAGGCGGCAACGACTCGTTCAACATGCTGGTGCCACGCGAACCCGGCGCGTATGCCACGTATCAATCCTCACGGTCCAACCTGGCTTTGACGGACGCACAGCTGATCAACATCCAGCCCGAGGGGCTGCCGCCCTTTGCCGTCCACGGTGGCATGCCAGAGGTGGCCACGTTGTTCAACAACGGCAACGCCGCCTTTGTGGCGAATGTAGGCACACTCATCGAACCCGTATTCACGAAGGCCGAGGTGGAACAGAGCCAGAAGCGGCTGCCGCTGGGCCTCTACTCCCACTCAGACCAGATCGAGCAGTGGCAGACCGGCGTGCCGCACTCCCGCTCCGGCATCGGCTGGGGCGGGCGACTGGCGGACTTGATTCAGCACATCAACTCCGTGCCTACCGTGCCCATGCAGATCAGCCTGGATGGGGGCAACGTGTGGCAGACGGGGGAGACGGTGGCGGAATACGCGATCACGCCCCAAGGGGCGGTGAACCTGAGCAACTACAACACCGCCTACGAAGCGAACCAAGGCGTGCGCAACGCTCTGAGCGCCGCCGTAGACAGCCAGCTGGCGCAAGACTACTCCAACCTGCTGGCCCAGACGTTCAACTCCCGGAAGAAGCAGGCGATGGATGCCTACGACATCTTTGCCACGGCCACCGCGCCAGCCCTCCCTGCCGGAGTCACCTTTCCCAGCACCTACGTAGGTCAGCGGCTCGCCATGGTCGCCAAGGCCATTCAGGGACACAACCACGCCCGGCTTCAGGCCAAGCGACAGACCTTCTTCATCCAATGGGGAGGCTGGGACCATCACAGCGAAGTCCTCGCTGGTCAGGCATCCATGCTGCCTCAGGTGAGCGCCGCCATTGGTGCCTTCTACAGTGCTCTGGTGGCCATGGGCATGCAAGACAAGGTCACTCTCTTCACGGCTTCAGATTTCGGCCGCACCCTCACCTCCAACAGCCGGGGCTCAGACCACGCCTGGGGCAGCAATCAACTCATCGTAGGCGGCGACGTAGTGGGCAAGCGCATCTATGGCCAGTACCCTTCTCTGGTGGTGAATCCCGATTACGGCCCCACCGTTAACGATCTCGACACCGGCCGCGGCCGGTTCATCCCCACCACCAGCTGCGACTCCCTCTTCGCCGAACTCGCCCTCTGGCTCGGTGCCAACCGCAGCGACCTCCCCCTGATCCTCCCGAACATCGGGAACTTTTACAACACATCCCAATCGGCCTGGCCGATTGGGATGTTCAAACCTGACCTGGGGTAGGAAAGTCCGAGGTATTCCTCGAGTCACTTATGGGTGACGATTGCGACGCCTTCTACGGCCCAAAACAGCAAACATGGCCCCTGCCATGGCTAATACTGACACGCCCGGTTCGGGAACAGCAGCAACGGTACTATACGCTTGAGTTGGTCCGAACGAATCTCCGATGTCGTACGAATAGGTACCGAACTGGCCCCAAAGGAGCTGCGAAGCAGTATTGACTTCATCAGTCCGACTCAGGCTCACAGAACCTGAAAACAACGGATTGTCCTGCAGAAACGTCAGCGCACTCTTATAGATCAGCAACTCTGTAGATGCAGACAAGGTGGATGCGTTGCCGACGACCAAATACACGGATTCATTTATGAATGAACTGCCAGCGTTAATCGCCGCGCTGGAATCATACTGAAATGATCCATCGATGGGGAACGGGGTTCCTGCAGAAGTTGAAGTTCCAAACAATACGAAATCCGTCTTTGCCGTAGCGAAGGTGGTGGCGTTCAACGACTGAAGCTGCGCATCGGTGAGCGTGTCGAAATACCCCACCCCAATAAAGCTATTGGACGAAGTGAGCCTGACACCAGCAGATGTCGACACCATGTTCGATGCAGCACTCGGCGCATTGACGTTACCGAGACTGATTGTCGCCGCATTAGCTCCGAGAACGCCTGCAAAGAGCACACTTGCGACTACACTAATAGACTTATGCATAGAAATTGGATTAAAGGCCCCCGTAAATAGCCGGATCTGGAGAGATGGTGACGTTCAGTTCGGTGCCACGCCTCTCGATGATAAACCCCGATGTGAGCGTTGTCCCGCTCTTGTCAACATTCCCGGTGCTGGTCCCCTTCCAGCCTTCAGTTGTAAATGGGGGAGCGGCAGAAGCGTAGTAGTACTTATCATACCCTCCAGTTGTGTTGGGAAGCCAAACGATGTCTGCGGTGGAAGCATTTCCTGGCCTTAACGTGGATGCCAGCCCGGAATTCCCCAATGTGGCGCCAACCGGGAAAATCCGGTTAACATAGTTGAAACCTTGGCTTACTCCGATCTTTGCCTGGATCTTTTTCACATCGCCCAAACAACCCAACTTGAGATCAGTGGTTCCTCGGCGTTCAATAAAGATCCCTTCAGAATGGAATATCGGGGTCGCCGATGCGTCGGCATTGCCAGTACTCGTCGTTTTCCAGCCTGCCGTAGTAAACGGAGGAGCGGCAGTTGCATAGTAAACTTTGATGAAGCCGCCTTGCACAGGGATCCAGATCACGTCTGCGGTATTTACGTTCCCGCTCTTCAGCCCCACTTCCGTGCTTCCTACATCAGCACCTTTTGCCGAGTCATTAGCAGCGCCAAACAAACCAGCCACACTGTAAGCTGCACGAACGGAGTAACTGGAGCCTTGCACAACAAAGCTCGACAAATCATCCTCGGTTGTCAAAGACGTAGCGGTGAACGAAGTAACACGACTTGACGCGCCTGCTCCGTTGCCGTTGGTAATTTCGACCCAAAGCCCCGTGGCTCCAGCCAAGACAGTCGTGAATGTAGCTCCATCGTCGACAAGCGTATTCCCGGATGCCGACTCCAATGCACCAGCAGTCAGCACCGGCCGAAGGAAATTGACCCCAACCAAGTTAAACTGTCCTGCCTTAATCGGAATGGATTGAAAACCAACCGGGCCCGTAGAAACCTCTGCCGCCGTGGAGATCCCTGGTATTGAGACGGCGGCTAAAAGAGCTGCCAGGAGGAAGGCTGTTGGTTTCATAGAAGGACGAGGGGGAATTTGCGAGGGGCTATAGCACTATTGCTTCTGAATCTCAACAAGAAGAATGGGGTTCTGGCTCACCGTTTAAAAAAATACACCCTGGACTCGCTGAAATAAAGATTTTTTACAGTTTTTAGAGGGGATTCCCCTAGGGTAGTTTAACCATCTCATGGTGCAATCATCGAGGCAAGCAATCAAGGCGATAACGTTGTTAACATCACCTGGTGGCAGTTTTTGAGCGACGGGGATGAAGGAGTTTGCCTCTAGGGAATGACCAGCCGGACGCGGAGGAATCGACGTGAGGAAACGGAGGTAGAGACGCTGTCCCTGACCGTGACGGTGTCGAACCCCGAGCCTGGGACAGCGCTGACCACGGCAGGCGCCAACAGGCCGTCCCCGGAGGTCCAGACAGGCACCCAGCCTGTCGGGGCCAAGTTGTCACTGCCCTCAACTATATAGGTCAGGCCTGAGATCTGGTGGCGGACGGGAAAAGTCAGCTGGAGGAAGGTGCCACCCCCGCTACTGGCGGTGCTCGCCTCCGGACGCTCAGTGGCAAGGGACTTGGCAGGATCACCCATGAAAGCGAACTCCTCCAACGCGGACAGCCCATCTTTATCAAGATCGCCTGTGACCAGCGCGTGCGGACCTGAGAGTGACTGGCGGGACGCCCACTCCGCGAAGGTCTGGGTCACATTGACGTTCAAGGTATGGGCGGTGGCCTGCCCGTTACGGTCCACCGCACTGACCCGGACGCTGGTGACACCGGGCCCCACAGGTTCGATCTTGAGGGTAGTGCCATTCTCCACCGACGCCACGGCGACGGCACTGTTGGGCGGCGTGATGATTTCATACACGAGGGCGGGTACCGGTTCCGCGGAGGTGATCTTGATGAGCTTGCTCAGATCGAGCGAGTGCGGCCCCACCGGAGGGGCGGTAGTGAGCGGCAGATTGTAAAAAGCTGACGAGAAGACATCCTCGGCCCCCGGCCCATACTGAACGGGAATGTCGTAGTCTCCTACTGGGGCGAGGGCCATCTGCGTGAGGACGGGATAGCTGGCCAGCCCCACCCGGGCGAAGACGGTAAACCCGCCATTCTGAAGATCCAGGTTGCCCTGGTTGTCGTTCATGTTGAAGAAGAACTGATTGGTGGCGCTATGCGGGAGGTCCTCCTGCTTGGCCATGGCGACGGTACCTACCGTGTTCTGCAGACCCGGCTCATTGGGAACTGGCGCATAGGTTGGAATGGGCTCGAACCAGTTCGAGCCATTCACCTTGTAGCCACCGCCCTGGAAAACGAACTGGTCTTCCGACCAGTGGAACAACGCCCCATCAAACCGGCCTGAGTCCACATAGTGCAGGAAGTTCGCCACCGTCTGGGGCGTGGCCGTCTGGTGGAGCAACAGATCCAGGTCGCCCAGGTTGGTGTGCAGACGGAGGACAGATTCTGAGTCAGGATCCGAAAAGTAGTTCTGGAGAGGGACCTGGACGGGTGAACTCAAGGTGAGGGTCTGGTCCGGCACTGGCACGGGCATACGAGGTGCCGCAGGCTGATGGATGGCCCGAAGAGTCATGGATGTCTGGTGCGATGCCCCTCCCTGAAACGTGGCAGAGATGGGGAAGGTGTACACGCCCGGTGTCGTGATCGTCCCAGTCAAAGGACCACCTGGGGGATAAAAAGACACCCCTGCAGGCAAACCGCTGGCAGACATGCTGGTTCGCGAGGTCTGGCTTAGCGTGGTCACCGGCAGGGTGAAGGGAACGTTGACGAAAACCTGGGCGGCCAACGGACTATTAAATCCAGGTGGGGTTGTGACAGTCGCCACCGGAGTGAACGCCGTCTCGAGGTTTCCCAGCACGGATCGCAACCGCAACTCATAGGTCGTGCCAGGCCTGAAACCCGGAAGATCGGTATAGGATGTCTGATAGGGAGAGGTGAGATCCCTGCCGGTGATATACTTCCGGGTCAAAAACGGACCAGGGAGCGCGGCCTCGCGGACCTGCAACTCATACGCCTCCTCTACTTTTGAGGTGTCTTTCCAGTTGAGGGTGATGTGATAGGGGCTGGCCGTGGCCGTGGCACTGAAATTCGTCGGCGCATAGAAGGGGGTGGTCACTGACCCGATGGACGACCACGGAGAGTAGGTGCGGGGGCCATTCTGCGTTTCCAGGAAGAAGGAGCGAACGCGGAAATCCAAGGCGGTGCCAGGGGGCACGCTGTCTGGAAAGGTGAGAGTGTCCAGGCCGGTCACGATATCGACAGGATCCGCCATCGTGGCAAAGGCGCTGAACTGGTTCATTCCCGCGTAGCTGATCTCCACCTCATAACCGACCGCATTGAAGCTATTGTCCCGTAGCGTCAGAGAAACTGCGGTTTCATCCAGGGCAGTGACCGCAAGATTCGACGGTGCCACCAAGCCCGGTATCACATCGGTGAGCACCGTATTGGAATACGCCGTGACCGCCGACGGACTGGCCGCGGCCCCCTGATAGGCGCGCATGCGCACCTCGTAGCGCACTCCGGGCTTCACGATCGGCAGCCACATCCCATCGCTATTGGCCACGCGGGCGGGCGTCACGGGCAGGAAGTTCCCCACTGACTGTTCTCGCATTTCCACCAGGTAACCCGCCTCTGCATACGAGTTGTCTGACCAGATCATATAAACGGCACCATCCGACTGAAGATAGGTGCCCTTGATTGATGGAGCGCCGAATGGCGTCGTGACGATGGTGATGGGTTGCCCCGAATAAGCAGAAACGCCGCTACCGTCGTACGAGCAGACGTCGATCACATACGTGAATCCCAGCCCCACCGTGACGTTGGACACCAGAGCCCCGGTGGTGCCGGAGAAAGATCCTGCCCCAATGTCAAACGTCTGCTGGGCTCCGCCGTTGACGGTGTATCGAAAACGAAAGCCCGTCTCACCCACCGAATTGTCGTTCCAATAAAGGGTGATCTCGGCCTGATTGGTAGAAACCTGCTGAACCACCACGCCATGAAGAAGCGATGGCGCGGCAGGAGCAGCCGTGGCCGTCCCGATGAGACTGAAAACGCACAGGACGGCGAGAGCACAACAGATGCGGTGGAAGCCCACCACGGGCGTGTGAAACATGAAGAGTAAAGAGGGGGTTGAGGGAATACCCTTACTGATGACTCCCCCTGTTTCTACGGATTTTATAAGCAAAAATATTACTCCCCACGCATCGAGTGGGTAACAACCCCTCAATTGAGGACTTCCACCCGTCACTAGGAAGGGAGTAATGTTGGCGCGGCGATGCTCCCGGCCCCTACTCGATCTTAAGGCGGCCTGAAAATTGCTAATAATCTAGAACAGTCGTAATCTCTCCGACTTCCAAAACATATGCGAATGCCTGCCCTGTTGGTGCTGGTGACTTGGGCGGCCATTCTGCCCCTGCCTGCGCTCCACTCTCAGTTCACGACACTTTGGTCCATCGGTGTGGAAAACGACGATCCCCAGGAACTGGGGGGCGAGACGTGGCCCCAAAACAACCTGCCTGGCAACGCGACGGTACGCGACAATGACTACTACTTTGCCGGGACCTACGGCATCGGCACCGTGGCCATCACAGAACCCGCCACGCAATTCGAGCGGGTGCTGAGCACGACCAACCACACCCAGCGCATCCATTTCAATCTGAATGCCGGGCAGGCCACCCCCACGGCGCGGATCCGCCTGCACTTCAACCAGGTGTGGGGAGGTTGGTGGCAGGCAGCGACCAGCACCCAAGGGCCTGGCTACGGCAATCACTCCCTGCAGGTGAAACTCAATGGCTCGCTCATCGGCACGAAGCTCTTCACAACCCGGGGCGAAATGCTGGTGGAGGCCAATGCTGGCACCTTCACTCCGGTGGCGGGGGAAAACGTGCTGGAAATCACGCGCGTCACCGCCAGCCCCTCCAGCCCGGACGGCTCCATTCAGTTCGACTACCTGCAGCTCGAACTGCACCCCACCGCGCTACAAGATGCGGATGGCGACGGCCTGCCGCGCTGGTGGGAGGAGGACCACGGATTCGACGACCAGAACGCGGCCGACGCGGGGTATGATCCTGACCAGGACCTCCTCACCAACTCGGAGGAGTTCGCCCGCAAGACACTCCCCGAAACCCCGACACGGACGGTGACGGTCTGAAGGACGGATACGAGACCCATACCGGCACCTATGTGGATGCCACACACACCGGCACCGACCCCAACAATCCCGACACAGACGGCGACTCGCTCCTGGATGGCGAGGAAGTTTCCTTAAACCCCCGCCCGAATCCCCTCCTGGCCGACACCGACAATGACGGTGCCCCAGATGCGTGGGAGGTCCGCACCGGGTTCAACCCGACGAGCAGCAGCAGCAAGCCACCTGCGTTCCCCGGTGCCATCGGCATCAAGTTTGTGTCCGATCTCACCCCGGAGCACGGCCTGCTGCCCAAGGAGGTGACTGGCATCACCCCCCAGATGAACTGGAACAGTGCGATGCCTCTGAGCACGTGGAATGATCCTGCGGGATCCGAGGTGGACATCGTGACCCCTCTCGCAGGCAAGGTGGTGTACGCCACGGGAGTGGACTCTGGAGTGAAGTTCTCCTGGACCAACCCCGGGTACACTTGGGGCACTGGCAACGGGGGCGGCCCGACGCAGAAGCTCTTTGACGGCATGCTTTCTGTCGCAGGCGATTATGCCGCCTCCCTCAGTGTGACCCAGGTGCCCTATGCTACCTATGATGTCATTGCCTATGTGGGGTCGCAGTCGGAGGCCTCAGTGGGCTACATCCGGCTCAACAACAACACCGCCTCAGACCGGAGATTCAGCAGTGCCAGCTCCCGGCCGGAGAAGACTTTCATCGAGCAGGGCATCTACAATGCGACCTATCCCCGGCGTGGGAACACCATTCGCTTCCGCAACGTGACGGGCAGTTCCTTCAGCCTGCAACTGTACCGGACCAGCTACTACAACGTGGGCCTGCACGGGATCCAGATCGTGAATGCTGCGGCAGACAGTGACACTGACGGGCTGCCTGACCACTGGGAATACCGCTACGGATTCAATCCCGGCTCCAATGCTGATGCCACGCTGGACGCCGACAACGACGGGCTGAACAACGTGGGTGAAAAGAACCGCGGCACCGATCCCCGTGTGGCCGATACCGATGGTGATGGCTTGAGTGATCTGGTGGAGACTGGAACCGGGACCTGGGTCAGCGCCAGCAACACGGGTTCCAACCCGCTGCTACAGGATACCGACAGTGATGGCCTGACGGACGGGGCCGAGGTGGCCACCCTGCCGCTGCCGACCAACCCCAACAATGCCGACACCGATGGCGACGGCAGGAGTGACCTCCTCGAATCCACGGAACGTACCAATCCCCTGGTCGCAGAGTCCACCACCTTCAGCATGCCGGTGGTGACCACATCCCCCCGCACCTTCGACTGGACAGTGGAGAACGTGCAGCTCGTCTGGGACCACTCCCGCAACCACTCGGGCTTCAACGACGACCTCTTTGCCCTCTCCATCACCAATGCGGCGCGGCCGCGTGAGGATGCTCTGTACTTTGCCCTGCCGGTGCGCAATGGCAATGTCACCTACTATTTCCACACGAACTACTGGGGCGCATTCAGCCACCCGGACAATGACACCGCTCATGTCTGGGACAGCGACTGGTCCTCCACGCCCGCCGACCTGAAGATGGCCATGGGCTTCAGCGGACGCGGTAAAGTGGACATCTCTGACCGGCTGCGGTTCCGGGTATCGGGCGCCAGCACGGGTTCCCAGACGAGCTGGAACGTGACCTTCGCCATCATCAATCAGCGCACCGGATCGACCGTGATGAGCCGAACCTACAACGGATGCGCCCTGGCCACCAGCGCGCATAACAACACGGCCACCTGGCAGACTCATGATGACCCGGCAGTGGTGAACCGCTTCAACTTCCGGGTACCGGATGCGGTGACCGTTTATTTTCAGACGACGCCGCTGGAGAACACCACCGCCTTCAGCGCCTACAAAGACACGGACAACGACGGGATGCCGGACGTCTGGGAGACCCAGTACGGGCTGAACATCAACAGCGTGGCAGATGCCATCCTGGACCCCGACAATGACGGCTTGAAGAACGTGGATGAGTACACCGCCGGCACCTCCCCGCTGCAGCGGGACACGGACGGCGATGGCGCTCCAGATGGGGTGGAAGTCTCCACCCGGAGCAATCCCCTGCTGGCCACCAGCCTGCCGCCGCTCTACCGCGGCACGGGGACCTCAGGTGAGGACCTCAACGGCAATGGGCTGGCAGATGCCTGGGAACTCTGGGCCGGAAGCTTCAATCTGGCCGCCAACGTGGACACCGATGGCGACGGCATGAGCAATGCAGCGGAGGCCGCAGCGGGCACAGACCCCTTTGACCCCACCGACCGTTTGTGGTCGGCCATTGTCGCTCAAGGAAACAACATCGTGGTGCGCTGGCCCGCACTGGTGCAGAAGCAGCAGGCCGTGTGGCAGAGCGGCAACCTTACCGACTGGAGCCCCGCCACGGGCACGCCTGTCATCACAGATGGCGTGAACCAGCAGACCTTCACCAATGTGCTGACCGGCCCCTCCCGGACGTTTTACAGAGTGCGGGTGAATGACCTGGACCGGGATGGCGATGGCGTGAGCGACTGGACGGAGAAGAACGTGCTGGGCACGGATCCTCTGGTGGCCAACAGCTCCCGCAGCGCCACCAGTGTGGACGCCAATCAGGACGGCGTGGTGGACACAACTTACAGCGGTGACTATGTGTCTCTGGTGGAGCACCTTCAGGGCACCACTGCAGCAGGCGGATTCCCCGGCTCCGGCAGCGGGGGCAGTGGCGGCACCGGCATCGCCAGCGGCAGCACGGCCATTGCCCGCACCCAGGCAGCGCGGTTCCTCACCCAGTCCACCTTTGGACCGACGGTGGAAGACATCCAGACGGTGCAGGAGCAGGGCTACGCTGGCTGGATCACCCAGCAGGCCGCCCTGCCTCCCACGCTGCACTCGCCCTACATCCAAGGGATCTATAATGACATCCGCGGGCAGCGTACCGGCCAGGGGTACAGCTATGGCGGCAGTGACAATGAGTACTTCCTCTTCGGCAACAACATGATGACGGCCTTTGCCCGGGGCGCGGTGAACGGGCAGGACCAGCTCCGGCAGCGCATGGCCTTCGCCCTTAGCCAGATCCTCGTGGCCTCACGCCGCGATTCAGCCCTGGAGAACAAGGCGCTCGGCATGGCCAGCTTCTACGACATCTTCGTCCGGAACGGTCTTGGAAACTACCTCGACGTCCTGCGTGAAGTGACCTTCCACCCCATCATGGGGCGGTACCTCAGCCATGTGGGCAACCAGAAGGCGCATCCGGAGATCAACCAGTATCCGGATGAGAACTACGCTCGCGAGGTGATGCAGCTCTTCACGATCGGACTCTGGGAGCTGAACCCCGATGGCACCCGCAAGCTGGACAGCGGCGGGCACCCCATCCCCACCTACACCAACACCGAGATCACCCAGGTGGCCCGCGTGCTCACCGGGCTCTGGTACGGCGGACAGGAGTGGGGCAACGGCGGCTGGGATGATGCGGCCTTCTCCACCCCCTTGACGATGCATTCCGATCGTCATGACTTTGGGAAGAAGACCCTGCTGCGAGGCTTTGTGGTGCCATCACGCGCCCCGTCCACGGCCAATGCATTGCGGGACATTGACGACCTTATCCGCATGCTCTTCGAGCATCCCAACACGGGCGTCTTTGTGGGCCGTCAGCTGATCCAGTTCTTCGTCACAGACAACCCGAGCCCGGCGTATGTGCAGCGGGTATCCTCCGTCTTTGCCAACAACGGCCAAGGCGTGCGCGGAGACCTGCTGGCAGTGATCAAGGCCATCCTGCTGGATGAAGAAGCGCGCGACACACGCTACTCCTCCGGAGCATCCTTCGGTCGCCTCAAGGAGCCGGTCATTCGCGCCATGTCCATCGGCCGGGCCTTTGGTTTGAAGGGGGAGAAAAACCTCCTGTGGTGGGACTGGAATGACTTCTTTAATGTGAGCCGCCAGGAGCCAACCTTCTCCCCCAGCGTGTTCAACTTCTACCGTCCGGACTACAAGGCCCCGGGCCTGCTGACGCAGAACAGCCTGTCCTCCCCGGTCTTCCAGATCACGGATAGTTTCTCCTCGATCTCCTTCCCCAATCGGCTCTGGGATCTGGTGCAGTATGGCTACCGTCTATGGAGTGTGTACCAGTTCCCCCTGGACATGGAACGGGAGAAGGCGCTGGCTGCCACGCCGGAACTGCTGGTGGACCACCTCAATACGATCCTCTGCGCAGGCAACATGGAGGTGGGTACCCGCACCCACATCCTGAATGCGATCAATCAACTGCCGGCCAATGAACTGGCGATCCGCGCCCAGGTGGCCGTCTATCTGGCCATCGTCTCCCCGGAAGGGGCCGTGATCCGGTGACCCCAAGTGCTCCCCAACTTCAACGCGACGCTGTTCTCCGTATGAAAGACCAACGGTCCCCTTTTCACCAGCCCAACCGCCGGCAGTTCCTGGGGCAGTCCGCTTGCGCGGCCTTGGGGAATATCTCGATTCTCAACACCCTGCTGAATCTGAAGCTGGCCGGATCCGCTGCCGCCCAGTCTGCCCCCACGGACTACCGCACCCTGGTGTGTGTTTTCCTTCATGGAGGCAATGATTCCTTCAACTGGCTGGTGCCCCGAGATGCCGCCCGGCATGCTGTGTACACGACCACGCGGGACAATCTGGCCCTGCCTCTGAACACCCTGCGTTCCCTGAACCAGTCTGGAGGCGACGGGCAGGAGTACGGGGTGCATCCGAACTGCCCGGGGTTGCAGGAAATGTTCAACGGCATGAGCGGCGACACCACAAAACGCCGGGCCGCCTGGATCTCCAATGTGGGCACGCTGATCGCCCCCGTGACCAAGGCGCAGTACCTGGCGGAAACCGTCGCCCTGCCCCGGGCGCTCTTCTCCCACAGCGACCAGATCGACCAGTGGCAGACCTCCGTGCCCCAGGGGATGACGCAGCTGAGCGGCTGGGGCGGCCGTGCCGCAGACGTGCTGCACGCCTCCGCCAACGCGACGAATTTTTCCATGAACCTTTCCCTGGCGGGGAACAATCTCCTCCAGGTGGGCAACCAGACAAGCCAGTTCGTGGTCACCGATCAGGGAGCGCTGACCTTCACCGGCTCCTACATCGGGGACCCGAGCCACTTCCACCGCATCAAGAACGCTGCGCACCGCAACATCCTGGCCCAGCAGTATGCCAACATGGTGCAGGAGTCCTTCTCCGGCCTCACGCGGAGCAGCATCGAGCTGCAGGAGTTCTTCCTGCAGCAGTTCAGCTCCTACAACGACAGTGCCGTGGCCAGCTTGTTTCCGAATTCCTACATGGGCTCCCAGTTCCGGGCCGCGGCCAAGATGATCGGCCTGCGCCAGGCACTGGGGCTGCACCGGCAGACGCTTTTCATCGGCTTCGGCGGGTGGGATCACCACACGGAGTTGCTGGACTCTCAGGCCCCGATGCTCTCCGTGCTGGACGCCGGGCTGGCGGGCTTTCAGCGGGCGCTGGATGCCATGGGCATGCAGGACAGTGTCATCACCTTCACGTCCTCCGACTTCAGCCGCACACTGCGCAGCAACGGCCGCGGTACCGACCACGCCTGGGGGGCAAACGCCCTCGTGATGGGTGGCCCCGTGCAGGGCGGCAGGATCTACGGCACCTTCCCGAATCTGGCGATCGACAGCAACAACGACACCGGCTATGGCGGGCGGATGATCCCCACCACATCCGTGGACCAGTTCGTGGGTGAGATGCTGCGGTGGTTCGGGGTGAAGGCCTCCGACATGCCCTATGTCCTGCCCAATCTGGGCAACTTCTACAACGCCAGCTCCTCCACGCTGCCAATTGGTTTCCTGAAACCCGGCACCTGGAGCTGATCCCTCCCCTCAGAGCACATGGCGACATCGGGACAAGTGGACAACAGACCGGCGCCGAAGCGCCCCGGCATCATCATCGCAGCAGCATTGCTGCTGGCGGCGCTGGCAGGGGGGGTGTGGCTGATCTTCAAGCCGGGGACCACAATGGAACCTCCGGCCACCGTCACCGCCCCTCCCCCGCCTGAGTCCAGCCCGTCCCTCCGACCGCTGCCTCCCCTGCCCCCGCCAGGCACCAAGCTGCCCGGGGAGATGATCCTCCAGTCGTATGCCAGCTCCGGCTCCCGCCCGCAGGATGATCTGCACGCCGTGGCCCATGCCATCGAAAACCTGGCGCTCCTGGTTAAAGGAAATGATCCGTTCAGGCTGGGGGCCAACGAGGAGTTTGCCGACGCCCTGAAAGGCCGCAACAAGGCGCAGATGCGGTTCCTCCGGGATGATCATCCGGCCTTCAACGAAAAGGGCCAGTTGGTGGATCGGTGGCGGACACCGCTCTACATCCATGCCGCCAGCCGGGACCGGCTGGAAATCCGCAGTGCCGGACCGGACCGGAAGATGTGGACAGAAGATGACCTGCAACGCCAGCCCGACGGTCAGTTTTTGAAAGGGGATAAACTCAATCCCACCAGCCTGTATCTCCCTCCGGAGCAGAGCCGCCCCACCGGGCAACAGGCACCCGAAGCATCCGGTCGGTGAATGGGGCAAAATGTTGTGGCGATTTGTCACACTGGGAGGAGACTGTAGCGACGTTTCCCCTCCCCCAGTCCATGCTCTCCGCTCCAGCCCAAGGTTTGCTGCCAGTCCTCCACCGCCGCTCGATGAAGCTGGCGCTGCTGGTCTGCGCTGTGCCAGGCCTGCTGGCATCCGATCTTTCGGCCCAGCAGTCGTTTGTACCGCCTGGGCCGTTCCCGGAGGAAAAATATGAGAATGGTTGGAGGAAGAACCCGTTCACTCTGAAGACGGCGCCAGTGGCCATCCAGCGGGAGTCCTTTGCCAAGAACCTCGCGCTGGGGAGCATGTATGATGATGCTGAAGGCGTCACCTGTGTGGTAGTGGTGAACACCAAGACACGGGAGCGAACGCGGCTCAAAGGCCAGGAACCTGCCGCCAACGGCATGCGAGTGACGGAGTCCGTCATCGCGGACACCCGGCGGGATTCCTACGCCGTGGTCGTCTCGGGAGGTGAAAAGGCCACCCTGCGCTACGACACCGCCTTTCTGAAACAGATGGCTGCCGGTCAGGGGGGTGGAGGCGCTGCCCAGGGCCAAGCCAACGGCACCGGTCAGAAAAAGACAAACCCCAACGGGGCTGCTCCTGACCCGGCGACAGCCGCCATGAACATGACCATGGAGCAGGACCAGAGCGGAGCGCCCCAGCCCCCTCCAGGTGCCTATGGCCAGCCGCCTCCGCAGGGTGCAAGTGCAGGCATGACGAATGGCGGCGGTGCCCCAACGCCCGTGCCTCCAGGCATTCGCCCCCAACCTGGGCAACCTCCGAATATGGGCGCAGGCCGCCCTAACATTCCCAGCCGACGACGTTTGACGGTCCCTCCCGCTCAAATGCAGCCCCCTCCCCAGCCAGTGCTGGAGAATCCGTAGTCCTTTCGGCTCCACCAGGGCCTCACCTTCCATTGGCCAAAAAAGTCCGTTCCCAGTAGCATTGGGGCGATTTTCCTCATGAGCGCACGTTCCTTCCGAATTTCCCCCTTCCTGGCAGGCGGTATCCTGGTGTTGGCGGGCTTGGCCATCACCACAGCGCTGCTGCTACGTGATACGTACTCCGACAGAAGTGCTGACAGCGACGCTTCGAGAGATCATTCCTCTATGGCGAATCCCACCGCGCAGAAGCCGTGGGATCTGAGCCGCTCGACCTCTGGAAGGAAGCAGGAAGCTCCCGCAACCGGATCCGGCTCGTTCCCCGCGCCTGCCGCCCCTCCCAGCCCATCTCAAGCTGGCGGTCCCAACTCACCCCGCCGCGGCGTGCCTGCCGAAATCGCGAACGGCAAAGTGGTGGCCACGGACAACTCCGCGATCTCGCCAGACGGCGTGCAGCGACGGGTGACCCTGCATGAGACGAACTTCAAGTACCCGCACCTTCGCATGGAGGAGCAGGTGCGCCGCTTGGCCAATGGCGGAGAGGTGCTGGTGAAACGGAATGTGATGGTGGCAGATCATCTCATGGTCACGCTGAAGCCACGCGTGACGGAGCCGGAGTTTCAGACCTGGCTCAGCCAGCACCAGCTGACCGTTCGCGAGCGCATCCCCAATGCCCCCCTCTATCTGGTAGCCACCAAGGATCCAAGTCTGGAGACTTACGACGCCGCCCTGCTGGCTTTGGCCGAAGTGGGCAGTCCCATCGCCTATGCGGACCCGGACTACATCGTGCAGAACCAGGCCCAGGCTCCCGCTCCCAACGATCCGTCCTTCAACCAGCAGTGGGCGCTCTCCAATACGGGTCAAACCGGCGGCCTCGCTGGAGCCGACATCAATGCCCTCACCGCCTGGGCGGTGACGGAAGGCAGCAGCAATGTGATCGTGGCCGTGATCGACACGGGCATGGACATGGACCACCCGGACCTCGAGCCCAACCTGTGGACCAATACCGGAGAGATCGCCGGCAACGGCCTGGACGACGACAACAACGGCTATGTGGATGATGTCCACGGCTATGACTTCGTCTCGAACGACGCCAATCCTGAAGACGATCACGGTCACGGCTCTCACACCGCTGGCACTGTGGGCGCGGTGGGGCGCAACGGCACCGGTGTGGTGGGCGTGAGCCACCATGTGAAGATCATGCCGCTGAAGTTTTTGAACTCGGCGGGGTCCGGCGCGGACTCCGATGCGATCAAGGCCATCTATTATGCCACAGCCAAGGGCGTCTTGCTTTCCTCGAACTCCTGGGGCGGCGGTGACCATGTGCAGGCGATGGAGGACGCCATCAACCATGCCGGAACCAACGGCGTGGGTTTTGTGGCAGCGTCGGGGAACGACGGGCTCGACAACGATGTGATCCCCAACTACCCGTCCAACTACGTGGCGGCAAACCTGATCGCCGTGGCCGCCACGGACGCGAATGACCAACTGGCGTGGTTCTCCAACTACGGGGCCAGCAAGGTGCATCTGGCCGCGCCCGGTGACAGCATTCTTTCCACGTACCGCGACGGAGGCTACACCCACTCCAGCGGGACTTCCATGGCGACTCCCCATGTGTCGGGTGCCGCAGCGCTGCTCAAGGCGGCGAACCCGGCGATGAGCTTTGCCCAAATCAAAGCAGCCCTGCTGGCCAAGACTGACCTCGTGGCCAATCTCACCGGCAAGGTGAGCACCGGCGGGCGACTCGATGTGGGCAACGCGATTGACCTGGCGACCTCTGCCTACCCTGTGCTGGTGAAGACGACAGTGGTGGATGGAGGCACCCCCGGCACGACGGGCAATGCAGATGGCATCATCAGTCCCGGTGAAACCGCCGCGCTCACGCTGGAGGTGCAAAACCTTGGAGGCCTGCCCACCGGACCGCTCCAGGCCACGGTGACGATGAACAGCGCCGACCCCAAGGTGACGCTGGGCCACACCACCCAGACCTTCGGGGTGGTGCCAGCCGCCGCCCGACAGGCCAACACCGGCACCTCGCTGACCATCAGCGTGACGGCCGATCACACGACTCCCGCGAGTCTGCCGCTGAGCATCACCTTTACGGATGGTGCCGGCGTGAACCGGGTCGAGGAGGCCACGTTGCAGATCTACACGGTCTCCCAGATCAGCGGCCGCGTCACCAACGTGGGAGATGGCTCCGGTTTGGCTGGAGCCACGGTGCATTTCAACGGCCCTGTCACCCGGACGGCCACCACCATTGCAAATGGCACCTACAGCGCCAGCGTGGTGGACGGCAGCTATGCGGTGCATGCCAGTGCGGCAGGATTTGTTTCCTCCAGCCCGCAGACGGTGGTGGTCCCGCCCTCTGCCGAGAACGTGAACATGACCCTGGGCTACTCGGCCCTCCAGATCACGCCCTCCACCCTGGGGGCGACGGTGGAAGAGGATGACGTGACTACCCAGACGATCACCCTGCAGAACAATGGCAACGTGCCCCTGACCTGGAAGCTGGTAGAGACTCCGCAACCTGACAACGTGGCCACAGGCAAGGTACTGGCCAATCAACTGGCAGGATTGAAACCCGCGCATCCCCTTGCGTTCCTGCCCACTGGCTCCGCCGTGCAGGCCGTGGAGGAGGGCCCCGGCCCCGGACGTCTGCTGCCCGCCCGACCCGGTCTCAATGCCCTGGACAACAACACGGCCACCTATCCCTATCTGCCCTTCGCCGATGGGTTCGAGGATGGAACTTATAACAAGTGGTTTGAGAGCTGGACGGACGCGCATCGTGAGGTGGTCTCCAACACGGCAGGCGAAGGCACGAAGTCCTTCCGCTTCAACATGGCCGGGACGGAGGACCATTTCAGCGGGGTGCATCAGGAGTTTCAGTGGGGGCAGCAGCCCGGGCACGTGTCCTTCTGGGTGCGTACGGCGGAGCGGGATTTGGCCACCGCCTACATGGTGCTGTGCGATGTGAACGGCAACTACCTGGTGGATTTCATCTGGTTCTTCGCCCACCCAAACGGACGTTTCTATCTGAATGCAGACGTGGGCGGCAACCAACTGGTGAGCTATGACAAGGACACCTGGTACCACATTGAGTTCCGCAACGTCAACTGGGCCACCAAGTCCTTCGACTACTACGTGAACGGTGCGGTGGTGCAGGCAGGGGTGCCCTTCAGAAACCCCTCTCTGGCCAACCAGTGCATTGCCGCGTTTGCCTACAACTACAGCAGCATTGTGAACTCGTGGTTGGACGGGGTGGAGTTCTCCAATGACGCGCTGGACTGGATGGGCCTGTCCCAATCCTCGGGCACGATCGCTCCGGGTGGCTCCGCCACGGTGACAGTCACATACAATGCCGCCCAGCTCAATGCGGGGACTTACGAGGGATTGCTGACCCTGACCACCAATGATCCGACCAGCAGTACCTCGACCCTTCCCGTGACACTGCAAGTCACGCCTACGACGAATACCGTGCCTGTGGCCAGTTCCAACACTGTGGCCACAAGCGAGGATTCACTCACGGTATTCAATCTCAGCGGCTCCGATGCCGATGGCGACACGCTGGAATACTACATCACTCAACTCCCAGCCAAAGGGCGGCTCTTCCAGACCTTTGACGGATTCGAGCCAGCAGTGCCGATCACCACCGCCCCTACCCTTGTTTTGAGCAGCAGTCACCAGCTGATCTATCTGCCGGAGACCAACGAAAACGGGGTGCCCTACACCAGCTTCAGGTTCACGACGCGAGACAAACGGAGCGAGTCGGCTCAAGCCACGGTCACCATCAATGTCTCCGCAGTGGCCGATGCACCGGTACTGGAAGCAGATGTGTTCGCTGCCGTGCCCGGGCAACCGATTCCCTCCCTGAACGTACTTGCCAATGATTACAGCCCGGACAACCTCCCGCTCACGGTCCAGTCCTTCACCCAGCCTTCACTGGGCACCGTGACCGCGAATCCGGACGGCACCCTGGCTTTCCAGCCCAGCGGCGGTTTCCTGTCCGGCTCCACCAGCTTCACCTACACGGTGACGGACGGTGCACGCACCTCCACCTCCGCGGTAACGGTGCATGTGGGCGATCTGCGGGGCGGCACCTGGCCTGCGCTAGGAGGAAACAACCACCGCTCCGGCCTCTTCCCCGCAGTGTTGAACGGCCCCCTGCAACTGCGCTGGACGCAAACCTTGCAGGGCGTGCCCACCACCCCGGTCGTTGCCAACAACCGCGTCTATGTCACAGGGCACAGGGCAGATGGATCCGATGAGATCAAAGCTCTGCATCTGGACACCGGGCTCCCAACATGGAGTCGCAATGAAATCATCTCAGGGGGCATCAATCCTCCCCTGGCCTATGGTTCAAGCCTTTACTACGTGCTCAGCGATCCCGGCTACACCTCCAGCATCACGGCGCTCGATGCCGCCACGGGCACGAGACAATGGTACGGCACCTTCAGTCCGACGACCAGCGAACTCGGCAAATCCCTGCTGGAATCCCATGGCTTGATCCATATGCCCGGGGGGTCGGGTCCCAAGATCTACGGAGTGTATCCCTTTGCCCCCTCTGCCGCCTACATCACGACGCTACCGGGGGCCCAGACAGGAACACCCACCGAGGGTGCCGATCTCATCCTGACGGCCACGGGTGGGGCTATTCACGCGCTCGACGCCAACTATGGCGCGCATCGTTGGACCTTCCGTCCCAATCCCGCCCTGCTGACCACCAACTCGACCGTGGTGTGGGAGGCGGGTGACGCCATCGTGAATCTGGAAGGCACCCTGTACTGTGTCGCCACCCATCAGGCTCCGTTCACGCGCTGGAGCAGCGCCAGCAGCAAGCACCAGTTCACCCCGGCCGTGCGACAAGGAGTGGTGTATGCCACGTTTGAGGACGGCACTCCGGGAGTGCACGTGTTTGACCGACGGACTGGCACTTTGGTGCGCACCGTCCCCCTGCCAGTCACGCCGACCAGCCAGCCTCTCTTCACCCAGGATCGAGTGATCATCAGCACTGCCGCCGCCACCCACATCGTCAGCCTGTTGGACGGCGCTGTGCAGCAGA
>NZ_BATR01000010.1 GCF_000739655.1 Verrucomicrobium sp. BvORR106
CGGACAAGGACGTGGTGTAATTAAACCTCTTGCACCCCATACAAGCGGCTCTTGGCACCCCCAGGAGCCGCTTTTTTGCATCCGACGAGATTTCAGCGCATGTTAGGCCTGCCAGCCGTATCTGATCCCAACCCTCAAATCCCCGTCCCACCGTGAGATCCGCCCTTTCCCGCCTGATGGCCGGCACCGCCGCCGCCGTGATACTTTCCTCGATCCCGGCCCCGGCGGCAGACCCCGGCAAGACGCCCGCCCTCCCCTCGACCAACACCCTCGCGACCAAGGCCCGCCAGGAGCTGGAGGTCATGATGGACAAGCTGAATCTCAGCGACGTGCAGAAGACCCAGGTCCGGCCCGTTTTCGAGGACGCCCTGGTCCGCAGCAACGCCCTGCTCCAGTCTGCGCTCAAGAACCTGAGCGGCAACAAGAGCAGTGAACAGAAAGCCGCCGCCCTGGAGCAATCCAAGCAGGAGCTCAAGAGCATCAAGGAAGACACCGACACCCGCCTCGCCCAGATCCTCACCCCGGAGCAGATGGCGCAGATGAAGAAACTCCGCAACGAGCGCGGTAGTGAGCTGAAGAAGGAGTACCCGGTGAAGAAGCCGTCCTGACCAGGCCTATGTGAAACAACCATCGGAGAAGCTCTGCCGCAGCTCCGTCATCGTTTGCGGCTCCGCTCACGATACTTCCGCAAACTCTGCGTAAAGGCCTTCTGAAATTCCGGGGGCTGTTGGGTCAGCAGTTTTTCCACGTCCGCCTTGCTGGGCTGGTCATTCAGCGCCGCCAGACACAACGCGGCAACCAGGGCATCCGGCGCGCCCTCAGGAAGATCAATGGCATGGGGACCGACGGTCAGTTCGCCTCGAGGTTCATCCACACCATTGTAGGGGAGGGATCGCAGAATGTAGCCCCCCTCCAACATAAACCGCAGCAGATCCAGCGACGGCGCATCTCCCATATCGCGCAGGGTGGCCATCGTACGCCACCTATTGGCCTGACGCGGATGGGACAATGAAAATCTGGCAAGGGGCTCCAGCAGCGGCCATTCGCCAAGCCACGGTTTGAAGTTTCCGAGCCCAAAGATCCAGCGCGCCGCCCCTTCCCCTTCGGCTGTAGAAGGCCGCGCCTTTCGAATCGCCGCAGCCACCGCCTCCTGCGGCAGGGCCACGATCCATTCTGTCAGGATCAGCTGCTCAAACCGCGGCACCATTGACCAGTTGTTGTGGTCACCACCGAGGAGTTTCAGGAATAACGTCGCCTGATCCTCTGCGGACGGAAGCTCCCTCTTCAACATCTTGAGAAACGCCTCCGGCCCCTCTCCAGCGAGGGTGGCATCCGTCACGGTCCACGGCAGGCACCTGCGGTAGCTCTCCCGTCTGCGTTCCTCCGCGCTGGCCCGGCGCTCCAGCATGTCCATTTCCTCCTTGGCCCGGACGTGGCCATGGCGGGCCAGCCAGTCTTGGAGATACGCAGCGGCCCGATCTGTCAGCACCCCGTCTGACGGCCACTCTCCCCCACGCCACCGGATGGATTTTCCGTGATGATGGCTAATGGCTGCCACAAGCACATCCCCATCATAGAACTCGAACGTCGGCTCACCGCGACACATGCAGAAAAATCCATCCCGGCTGTCCGACACTTCCAGATGCGTGGCCAGCTCTGCGATGATACGGGGATCCCGCGTGTCATGAAACGTCACCGCCACTTCCCTCTCATAAAGAGGGGCTCCACCCGTGCGGACCTTCAGACGGTCTGCGGACTTCAAGACTGGTGCCAGCACCGCATTCATGCTGCGGCGCACCTCACATTGAGGATTCATTTCCGCGAACCGGTCCACCTTGCCTTCATTCACTATTGCGAGCAGCAGGTTGGCTGATTTCAGGGCAGGCAGAGTAATTTGCGGCAGGTTCCCCACCGGAGAGACGGCGACATCGAGGGTTCTCAGCTTCGGGAGAGTTTCCAGCGACTTGAGATTCAACGGCACAAGCAGCCTCTTATCGAACGTGCGGATGTGCCCCACCCGGAGCTGACGGAGCTCTACCAACCCGCTAAGCCAGTCTGCCCTCCCAAGATAGTCACAGGCGTCGGCGACGAGCGTTTTCAGGAAGGTGAGACTGCCCAGTGCCTGCACCTGCTGCGCCTCACGGCATCTGGGGAGGCTGAGGTACTCCAATGGCAGCCCTTCCACAGTGGCAAAGTCAAAGCGTTCCGGACTGATCGACCGCAACGCAAGAAACCTCAGCTCTCGGAGACGTCGCAACTGGCTCACGTTTTCAAACCCTCCGCTGGAGGAGGAGGCCAGCTCCAGGTGACGCAGAGTGGCAGGCAGCGTCGGGAGCCGGTTTCCACCATCAAGCATCGACCCCTTCTCCAGGACCACCATCACCCGAGCCAGATCCAGTTTGTGAAGCAGGGCTTCCAGAGCAGGAGACCATTTCTCCAGAGTCACCCCCCTGAGCTGCCGCAGGTCTGCCTCGCTCATGTTCACAAGACGATGCTCCAGCTCCGCGTCAGCCCCCGCATCGACTCGACACGCCGCCAGCACTTTCCCACCTCCTGGCATCAGGCGATAGAGCAAATGGTCCTGCTGCTGCCCCTCAAAGTCGTAGCTCCCCGGCTCATCCAGGGTCAGTGCGAGACGGTTCACCATCACTTTGTCGCCTGGCTCAGGCCCGTCGCCGCCCTCCACATGCCAAATTGGTGGCTCGATAGGTTCGCCATTCAGGGTGAAGCGAAACTTCTCCGGTGCCCCTGCCGCAAGTGAGGTTTGCAGGAGGCTAAAGCTCCAGAGAAACAGAAACACTATTTTTACCACGCCGCCATGGTGGCATGACGAGATTGCGTCAGTCGATGCAAAAACCTCGTTATCTGGCCGGCCCCTCAGTGCTGCTCACCCCTCCATCGTCTCCACCCGCATCCACACCGGCGTTTCCCGCACACACTCCAGCGCCGCGATGCTGCCGATCGCTTCCTTCACGGTCGCCAGTGTCGCGTCATCGAGCATCAGGATCAGGGAGGTGAACTCCGAGCCCAGCTCCTCTGGCTGCATGACGCTGGAGATGCCGATCCCCCGGTCGCCCAGCAGGGCCGCCACCTGGGCCAGCACTCCCGGCTTGTCGTCCACCTTCAGCCGCACGTAGTAGTGCGAGATGGTCTCGGCCGCCGGCTTGCTCTTCCCATAGAGACCGTGAGGCACGAACCCGCTGTGGCGCTGGCCATACACCAGGGTGGCCGCCGCCTCGGCCAAATCGGAAATCACGCTGGAGGAAGTCGGGTCCTGCCCGGCCCCTTTGCCGTAGAAGAGGGTCTCCCCCACGATGTCGCCATTCACGAGCACCGCATTGTAGGCACCGCTCACGCTCGCCAGGATGTGGCTGCTGGGCAGCAGGCTCGGACGGGTGCTCACCTCCACACGCCCCTCGGCATCGGCGCGGATCACGCTCAACAGTTTGATGGTGTAGCCCAGCTTTTCAGCAAAGGCCATCTCCGTGGGCGTAACACGCTCGATCCCCTCCACATGCACGTCCTGGGGCTTGATCCAGAAGCCGTAGCTCAGGGAGGCAAGGATGATCGCCTTGTGCGCCGCATCCCAGCCGCTCACGTCCAGCGTGGGATCCGCTTCGGCAAAGCCGTGCGCCTGGGCCTCGTCCAGCGCCTGCTCGTAGCTGATCCCCGCCTCCTTCATGCGGGAGAGGATGTAGTTGCAGGTGCCGTTGATGATGCCGTGGATGCTCTTGATGTGGTTGCCCACGAAGCCTTCCTGCACCGTCTGGATGATAGGGATGCCACCCGCCACGGCTGCCTCAAAGTAAATCGGTACGTGGCACTGCTCCGCCAGGGCAAAGAGTTCCTGCCCACGCTCAGCGAGGAGCGCCTTGTTGCCCGTCACCACCGGCTTCTTCGCCCGCAGCGAGGCGCACACCAGATCAAAAGCCTCTGTCGTGCCACCCACCAGCTCCACCATCACATCCAGGTTCGGATCCGCGACGAGCTCCCGCCAGTCGCCCGTGATCATGTTGGCCGGGATCTCAGCACCGCGCGGCTTGGTGACATCGCGTACCGCGATTCTGTCCACTCGCAGCACACAACCGGTGCGCTCTTTGAGCAGCCCCCCGTTCTGCCGGAGATTTTTGAAAACTCCCATCCCCACGTTTCCCAAACCTGCGAGACCGATACGAACGAGACGGGGGCTGGGCACGTTGCTGGACATGATTTTAGCGGGAAAATGAGGCGCGCATCATGCATGGGATACCTCCCTCACGCAACCCAGTCTTCATCTTGAAAGATTTCTATAAATCTGAGAAACAAACTATCGATTTGAAAAAAATTCAACCTTGTCACCGCCTTTGCGGTCTGTTGGGATACCTCCATGCGCATTTTCAGTACCCTGGTAGCCATGCTCTTCTTGAGCGGTTCCGTCGTCCACGCTGACGATGCGGGCGGGGTACCTGTGGTGACCAGCGCAGCGGCCGTAGGAGCCAGTGGCACCGCCAGTGCCGTGCTGCCCTCCTCCGCGTTGCCGCACAACTCGCGGGCCATTGTGCTCGTCATTGGGGTGGCCGCCGTCCTGGTAACCTTCCAGCGGGCTCTAACTGCCCCCAGGAAAAGCGCCTGAGACACGCTCCGCATTCGTGCGAGAGCCAGCACCTGATTGGGCTTCGACGGGCAAGGGCCATTTCCTTTGCTTGATTCCCGCCCCCTTTGCGGGCATGGAAGCAGCTCCCAATCTATCACCATGTCCAGGAAACCTGTTGTACTCATCATTCGCGACGGCTGGGGGATCAATCCCGGCGGCAAAGCGGCGGCGGCCGATAACGGCGACGCCACCCTGCTGGCTCACACCCCTTTTCACGACGAGCTCTATGCCAAGTACCCCTGGAGCACGGTCAGTGGCAGCGGTGAAGACGTGGGCCTCCCGGAAGGCCAGATGGGCAACAGTGAAGTAGGCCACCTCAATCTCGGTGCCGGCCGCGTGGTCTATCAGGACCTGACCCGCATCAACAAGTGCATTCGGGAAGGTGGACTCGCCCAGCAGCCCGTGCTGGTGGACGCCTTTGCCAAGGCCAAAGGAAAGCGCCTGCATTTCCTCGGTCTGGTGAGCGATGGTGGGGTGCACTCCCATCAGAACCACCTGGCCGCCTTGTGCGACGCCGCCAAGGCCGCCGGAGTGGATGACATCTTCGTCCATGCCATCACGGACGGCCGCGACACCTCCCCCAAGGGCGGTGCCGCCTACGTGGCCAAGCTGGAGCAGGACCTCATCCCCAGCGGTGCCAAGATCGCCACCGTCATCGGCCGCTACTATGCGATGGACCGGGACAAGCGCTGGGAGCGCAACAAGCTCGCCTGGGACGCCATCGTGCTCGGCCGTGGTGAAGTCCACAGCGATGCCCCCAGCGCCGCCGTCGCCGCCGCCTACGCCACCGAACCTCGGGGCGATGAATTCCTGCTCCCCATGATCTTTGCTGACGCCAATCAGCAGCGCATCCATGAGGGCGACGTGGTCCTCTGGTTCAACTTCCGCGCGGACCGCGCCCGCCAGCTGAGCGAGGCCTTCCTGCTGCCTGGCTTCGATGGATTCGACCGCGAAGTCACCCCCAAGGTGGCCTACTACACCCTCACAGAGTACGACCAGACCTACTACGACCTCGGCTGCCAGGTCATCTTCGGGCCCGAGAGCATGAAAAACATCCTCGGTGAGGTGGTGTCTGCCGCTGGCCTCAAGCAGCTGCGCGCTGCAGAGACAGAGAAGTACCCCCACGTGACGTTCTTCTTCAATGGCGGCCTCGAGACCCCGTTTGAAGGGGAGGACCGCTACCTCGCCATCAGCCCCAAGGAAGTGGCGACCTATGACCAAAAGCCCCAGATGAGCGCCCCGGACCTCGCCTTCGAGCTCGTACGCCGCATCGGGAATTACGACTTGGTCATCATCAACTTTGCCAACCCCGACATGGTGGGTCACACCGGAATCGTCGAGGCTGGCGTGCATGCAGTGGAGACCATCGACCTTGGCGTGCGCCTGGTGGTGGAAAAGGTGCTCTCCTTGGGGGGCAAGCTCTTCATCACGGCGGACCACGGGAACTGCGAACAGATGCGCAATGCCGATGGCACCCCACACACCGCCCACACCACCAATCTGGTTCACGGCATCTACGTGGCCGCCGATGCAGCGGAGCACCAGGTGCGCAATGGCCGGCTGGCGGACATCGCCCCCACCCTGCTGCACATGCTGGGAGTCACGCAGCCCGCAGATATGACCGGCAAATCGCTCCTTGAGCCCAAGGCCTGATTGGGCCTGACCTGACAATCATCACCGATCTGGTTGAAAAGCTGCTTCCTCGTCTCAGCGGGGAAGCAGCTTTTTTGCAAATCAGTACGCCCTGATAGGGCGTTATGTCCCGGTTCCGCCAGTCTTGCTTGCCTCCCCCAGCCGAAAGCGTATCCTTTTTATATGAACAATGATGTGGTGGCGGTGGAGTTGCGCAACGTGCTTCCCATGGACAACGGCCATGCGGTGTTCCTGGGCAACGCGGAGAAGACCTTTGTCATCTTCGTGGATGAGCCCGTCGGCACTGCCATCACCATGTCGATGCGCGGCATTGTCAAAGACCGTCCCCTCACTCATGACCTCATGAGTCACCTCCTGCGGGCCTTCGGAGCGAAGGTCGAGCGCATGATCATCAACGCCCTGGACAACGGCGTCTTCTACGCCCGTCTCATCATCAGCGCCCAGAACGAAGTGCAACAACGCAAGGTGGTGGAGCTGGACGCCCGCCCCAGTGACAGCATTGCCCTCGCCGTCGCGCAGAATGCCCCCATCCTCGTGTCCAACGAAGTCTGGCAGTCCGTGGATGACGTCAGCGAGACCCTGGACCAGGTGCAGAAACGCGGCCGCCGCAAGGAAGATGAATAACCCCTTCGGGGTGGACACAAGACTCGAAGACTCAAGACAGAAGACCTGAGCTGACGCCCAAGTGGAAACGCTGGCCGCTTAGGTTTGTCATGGGAAGTTTGCGACGGGACCGGGACAAGAATGTCCCTCACTCCTTTTACTGACCGCTTCGCTGGGAGCCACCATCCACGCGTCAGCTCAAGTCTTGTGTCTTGTGTCTTCAAGTCTTGCGTCCACCCCGAAGGGGTAAAAAAAGACAGGCCGGACCACCCGGTCCGACCTGCCTTTTTCGCACGCTTCCTCACTCCGATGGTTAGTCGGAAATCCTTGTCATGGGAGACTAGCTGCCGGAGACAGCATCACGTCCACGCTCCCCAGTGCGGATCCGGATGGCTTCCGCAACTTCACTGACGAAAACTTTTCCATCGCCAATCTTGCCGGTATTGGCGGCTTTCACGATCGCTTCCACCACCGTGTCACAGCGATCAGACTCAACCACAACTTCGAGTTTCACTTTGGGAAGAAAGTCCACCGTATATTCACTCCCGCGGTAGATCTCAGTATGTCCCTTCTGGCGACCAAAGCCCTTGACCTCAACGACCGTCATCCCTTGAACACCAACTTCGGCGAGGGCTTCTTTGACGTCTTCCAGTTTGAAGGGCTTGATAATGGCTTCGACTTTTTTCATAGAGTTTGGTTTGGTGGAGGGGATGGGGTGAGAGGTTGTTGCGGTTGTCCGGCTGGATTGCCTGATTCCTGATCAAGACATTAGCGGGCACCGTGCCAACTCACGACGAATTTTGAAAAAGATGGTTTAGACCACTTCCGGCACATTGAATTTTTGCAAACCCCCGTCGCGAAGCTTGGCAAGCCTCACACGGCATGTTTCTATCAGCCTATCCAATCAAAACCTGCCTCATGCAAACACCAATTAAAGTTCTCTTCCCCGCCCTTCTCGCCGCTTTCACCCTCAACGCCAACGGCGCAGACAAAATCACCCTGCGTCAGCACTGGGAGCCCGGAAAGCTGTATAAACAAGAAAACGTCACGGACATGACCATGATCATGCCTGGCTTGGGCGCCGCAGGGGAGCAAAAGACGAACATCATCCAGAGTCTTACCGTCGGCGTCACCAAAGATCCTGGTTCCGATAACAAGTCCGCTGAAGTCAAGTTTGCCGCCATCAAAGGTTCGATGACCATGATGGGCCAAGTGATGACGTACGATTCCACCGATCCCGCCAAGTCCCAACCGTTCCTGCAGCAGGCGTTTGGCGCAATGGTCGGCAAGTCTTTCACCATCGTTTACGACAAGGACGACAAGTTCGTCTCCGTGAAAGGCATTGAAAACCTGGCCCCCACCCCGCTGGGCAAGACCCAGGCCATGGACGGCAAACAGCTGGCGGAAGCCTTCCGCAAATCCAGCGAGATGGGCCTGCCCAAGGACCCCGTGGCGGTCGGCGACACCTGGAAGTTGGAAGAGAAAATGGACCTGCCCCCCATCGGAAAACTCGTCATCAAAGCCACCGGAAAATTTGATTCCCTCGCCACGGTCAAAGGAGCCAATACCGCAAAGCTGCTTATCACAGGCGAGTTTTCCACCGAAGGCGACAACCAGATGGTGAAACTCGGTGAAGGTTCCAAGTTCGATGCGGAGGTGCTCTTCGACCTGGATCGCAAGGTGGTCGTCAACAACGTGACCAACACGACTCTGAAGCTGAATGTTGGCGGAAAAGAAGCCCCCATGACGCAGAAGGTCACCACCACGCTCACCGGCATCGAAAATCTTAAGTAAGGGCAGCCTCCCTCCCGCAAAACTACGGGAGAAATGAAAAAGCGGATGATGCGAGGCATCATCCGCTTTTTTGTTTCGGCCACTCAGGCCGGAAAAAGCTCTCAGTCAGAGCAGATCAATCAAGCGCCCACCGCGTAGCGGGTGAAGCGACGCACGACGATGTTCTCGCCGAGCTCAGCGATCTTGCTCTTCACAAGGTCACGAATGACGATCTTGTCGTCCTTGATGAAGGGCTGCTCAAGGAAGCAGTTGTCAGCAAAGTACTTGTTGATTTTGCCTTCAACGATCTTCTCGACCACGTTGGCAGGCTTGCCCTTGACCATTTCAGCGGCGATTTCGCGCTCTTTCTCAAGGGTGCTCTCGGGCACATCTTCACGCTGGAGGAAGGAAGGGTTCGCGGCGGCGATGTGAAGCGTAAGATCCTTCACGAAGGCCTGGAAGTTTTCGTTCTTGGCCACGAAGTCGGTTTCGCAATTGACTTCGATCAGCACGCCCACGCGACCAGCCATGTGGATGTAGCTGGAGATGATGCCTTCCTTGGCTTCGCGGTCAGCCTTGCCTTCAGCCTTGGTGATGCCTTTTTTGCGCAGGATCGTTTCAGCCTCTTCGATGTTGCCTTTGGCTTCGGTGAGAGCCTTTTTGCAGTCCATCATGCCCGCATTGGTCTTCTTGCGGAGGTTGTTGACGAGTTCAGCGGTGATTTCAGCCATGGGTGGTAACAGAATGAAAGATTGGAGGGAAACTAAAGGGCGCGCAGCAAACGCTGCGCGCCAGGAAACGAAGCAGCAAGCAACGAAACCGACTTACTTCTTCACCTCGGCCTGGGCCATGAGGATCGGATCAATCAGCTTCTGAAGGATGATGCGGATGGAGCGAATCGCGTCGTCGTTCGCAGCGATCGGATAATCCACAGCGTTCGGGTCGGCGTTGCTGTCCACGAGAGCCACGATCGGGATGTGCAGGCGGGTAGCCTCATGCACGGCGATGTGCTCACGGGCGCTGTCAACGATCACCATGGCGTCCGGAAGGCCGTCCATGTAGCGAATGCCCTTGAGGTTGCGCTCAAGCTTGGCCTTCTCACGGTTGAGGGCCGCGATTTCCTTCTTGGACATCGCCTTGAACTCGGGGAGCTTCGGGAGATCTTCGAGATACTGCCAGCGGGCCACACTCTTGCGGATGGTCGCCTGGTTGGTGAGCGTACCACCGAGCCAGCGGTGATTCACATAGAACTGGCCGACGGCGGTAGCCGCTTCCTGCACGGCTTCCTGAGCCTGGCGCTTGCAACCCACGAAAAGGATGCGCTTGCCCTTGCGGGTCAGGTCAGCAAGGAAGTTGGCAGCAACTTCAGCCTGCTCGAGCGTCTTCTCGATGTTGATGATGTGGATGCCGTTGCGGGCCTCCAGAAGGAACCCCTTCATCTTCGGGTTCCAACGGCGGGTTTGGTGACCGAAGTGTACTCCGGCCTCGACGAGTTCTGCGAGTTGTTGGTAGGACATGATGCTAACTGAGCCTGAGACCGCACTTTCCCGTCTTTGGAGGACGGGCCAGCTCATTCTTTGGGGAATGATCCGGTCGGCAGGCGGATAAACGTTGAACTGATACTGAAAACCTTCCCGCCCGGCGGAAAGGGGCAGGCAGATTAAAGGCAAATGCTGAATGCGCAAGGAGAATTGCCGGGGTGGAAAAAGTGAAAAGTAGAGAGTGAAAAGTCAAAAGTCGGGGACCGGGCAAGGCTCAGCGCCGGCAAAGTAAAGGCGGACTTCAGTTTGCGGCGGATGCACTGAGGCAGGCTGAAGCCTGGACTCCGCACAGCTTCCAAAAAACCGTGCGTGCAAAGTAGCCTGTCGGAAGCTCTTCCTCGAAGAGGATTCGGCCCCAAACCCAACGTTGGCGAGCTCCCAGCGAACCTACGTTAGGTGGGCAATGAAATAGCGCTTACTCCGAAGGAGTTACGGCGGTCAGACTCCCTGTCCGCCGCCCTCCGCCCCCCTTGTCCCAACGGCAAGGGGCAAAGAACCTCACAGCTCTTTGCCCCTGCTCTCCCGGGGAAATTCCCGAAATCTTGATTGGGCGCCGATCAATAACTCTTCGCGAACACTACGCGGCGGGAGCTCGGCTTGCCCGTCAGGAAGCAAGTTCCCTCCTCGGCATACTCGTCGCCGTTCGGGATGCAGCGGATCGTCACCTTGAGCTCCTTCTGAAGCCGGTCTTCGTCTTCGCTGCTGCCAGCCCAATGCATGAGGGCGAACCCGCCATGGATTTCAGGCTTGTCTTCATTCTTGGGCGTGAAGAAGGCGCGGAACTCCTCTTCGGTGCTGAGCTTGTGCATGTGCTCGTCGCGCAGCGCCGTGGCGCGCTCGAGGAGTTGCTTCTGGATGTCGGCGAGGATGTCGGCGACGTCTTGAATGAACTGCTCTTTGGGGATGAATTCCTTCTCTTTGGGGCCGCGGTCGCGACGCACCACCGCCACACTGCGGCTGGTGATGTCGCGAGGACCGATTTCGACACGAATCGGCACCCCTTTCTTGATCCACTCCCAGTTGCGGGCACCGCCGGCGATGTCCCGCTTGTCCACGTGGACGCGCAGCGGCTCGCCATGGAAGGCATGGGCGCGCAGAGTCTTGGCCAGCGCTTCGCAGGCATCGATAACCGCATCCTTGGTATCAGGCTTGGGCGTGACGGGAAGAATCACGATCTGCGTGGGAGCGATGCGAGGCGGCAACACTGCTCCGTCATCGTCCGCGTGAGCCATCAGCAGGGTGCCGATCAACCGGGTGCTCACACCCCAGCTCGTCGTCCAAGCGTGATGGCGAAGATTGTCGCGGCCGAGGAATTCAATGTTGGCAGCCTTGGCAAAGTTCTGACCCAGGAAATGCGACGTGCCCGCCTGGATGGCCTTGCGATCCTGCACCATGGCCTCAACCGTGAAGGTGTTCAGTGCGCCGGGGAACCGCTCACGCTCGGTCTTCTCCCCTGGAATGGCGGGAATGGCGAGGTAGTTGCGGAGGAACTCTTCATAGACGCCGTGCATGAGTTTGGCCTCTTGCATGGCCTCCTCAGAGGTTTCATGGGCGGTGTGCCCCTCCTGCCAGAGGAACTCCGCCGTGCGGAGGAACAAACGGGGGCGCATCTCCCAGCGCATCACGTTGGCCCACTGGTTGATGAGCAACGGCAGGTCACGATAGCTTTCCACCCAGCGGGCGAAGGCCGCACCGATGATTGTCTCAGAGGTGGGGCGAATGACAAAAGGCTCCTCCAGCTTTCCGGTGGGCTCCATCTTCACGGTGCCGTCGGGCTGCTTCACGGCCTCCAGGCGATGATGGGTCACCACAGCACATTCGGTGGCGAAGCCTTCGGCATGCTGAGCTTCCTTTTCCAGGTAGCTCAGGGGGATCAGCAGGGGGAAATACGCATTCTGGTGCCCCGTTTCCTTGAACTTGGCATCCAGGTGTTTCTGGATGAGTTCCCACACCCCGTAGCCCCACGGCTTGATGACCATGCAGCCGCGCACCTCGGAGTTTTCGGCGAGATCGGCGGCGCGGACGACCTGTTGATACCACTCAGGAAAGTTGTCGGCGCGGGTGGGGGAGATGGCGGAGGCGTTGCTCATGTCTGGAAGCCCAAGCAATGCAGGAGCCCACGCCCACTTGCAAGCACCAACTGGGGAGGAAGCACCGAACGGATGCCCCGGAGCCAACCCTGGCGGGATGCACAATCAAAACCGATGCGGCATTGCCACAGCGACCGGTGTTTGGCGCGACAAAGGCTTGTGATACCGCTGAGGCCCCCTCTTTACTGGCCCCCAGAACCCTCTCATTCCGAGGATCTCCAACAAACACCTTCCCCAGGGCGGCCTCGTCAAACGCGAGTGCCTACCCTCTTATCCGCCTCAAATGAACGGACCGCCGCTACTACTGCGGCATCATCGAGGGCCCCTGCTGGATCGTCCCATCAGGCATCAGCATGTTTGGCCCCTGCGTCTTTTTGTGGAAGCCGCCCCGCTCCAGCACCCAGGGCTGGTTCCAGCGGAAAGCCGTGTTCGGGGAGTCATCGAATGTCGTGGGCACATAGGAGCTCGTGTAGATCTCATCCCCACTGTCATCATTGGCCTCACCTCGGTGGGTGTCATCTGCCGGACAGACCCAATTGGTCTTGGCTATGCCGTAATCCTTCAGTTTCTCGTACCACCACTTCCACTCCCTCTCTTCATCATCGTAGCCTTCCTCAGGAAGCTGGGGCCACACCATTTCATGGTCCTGCATGTAGGTGTTGAACCCCACATGCATGATCCTCATGTTGGAAATACAGGCAGCGTAGCCTGCCATGTGCCGGAATTTACCGAACACGGGAAACGAGATGGTCGCAAGCAACGCCACAATGGCGATGACGATCAACATCTCAATGAGGGTGTATCCGTGGGGAGCGGGGCGTTTTCTCATCTCTCACTAAAAGGAAAATGCCGCGCGACGAATCGCGCGGCACAAAGGGACTTCAGATCAAGCTGGAAACAGGCTGACTAGATTAGCGGGAACCCAAGAAGAAGCGGCGGTTGCCGTAAACATTCATCTTGTAGGTCTCAGCGTTTTCCTGCACCTGATCGATGTTCTTCGGCGTGATCGCGGCAAGGAAGTCGGGATCGCTAAGGAAATCAAACAGAGCACCGAAATCCACCGTGCCGTCGTCACCCGCCTGGATGTCGGAGAGGCTCTCAGCGATCTGCTGGGCAAGACCGGAGATGATCGGCTGAGCGTCTGGAGAGATCAGGGTGATCTTGCCAGTGCCGGAGAAGCGGAGCTCAGGATAGGTCTTCGTGATCTTGGCAACGAAGTTCGTGTTGGCCACGAAACCACGGCCGCCGTTGTTCACCACGCTGGTGGAGGAGTTGACGGTGTTGCTGGAGCCGAAGAGGAAGAAGCTGCCCTGGGTGTTCGTGGAAGCCTGATCGCTCAGGGTCACTTCGGACTGGGAGTTGGTGACGCAAGTCACTTCACGGCGGTCCATGTCCACCATGCCGGATGCGGTGCCGAAGAACGCGATGCCCTTGTAGTAAAGGACGCTGCGATTCAGGTAGCTGCCCACCGTCGAGTTGGAAGTGGTCGTGCTGCCACCGCCGCCCGTAGCACCTGAGGCAACCGAAGGACCAAGGTCCACGTTGTTCGCCCACTGTGCGTAGCCGGAACCGTTTTTGTACCGCAGGGAGGCCTGGTACACACCTTCATTGTCCAGCGTGGCGCTGTAGTCACCACCATCAAATGGACCGCCCACCCAGGCAAATGCCTGTGAGCCCGACAGGAGCGCAAGACCAGCAAGAACTGAAAATAGCTTTTTCTTAGTCATGGCCTCGAAACTAGCGGACTCGTACACATCCCTTCAAGATTTTTTTTGAAATTCATTCGTTTCGCTCCGACTGCATTGCCCCATGCCGCCGGACTACCATTTGCACACCCCTCTCTGCAAACATGCCGAGGGCCATCCCCGTGAGTATGCCGCTGCCGCTGTGGCACTTGGACTGCCGGAGATCGGCATGTCGGATCACAGCCCGATGAAGTCACACTTTGATGACTGGCGCATGGAGTGGGAGGAATTTCCCCGCTATCTGGAGATGGTGGACGAAGCCCGGGCCGAGTACCCCTCCCTGCCTATTCGCCTGGGTCTGGAGGTGGATTATCTGGAAGGAGGGGAGGCCTGGGTCGAAGAACTCGCGACCAAGGCCCCGTTCGACTACCTGATCGGCAGCGTGCACTACATCGCCCCCGGATGGGATGTGGACAATCCCAAGCACCTCTCGCGCTTCGCGGAGCACGGCGTGGAGGAGATCTGGAGCACCTACTGGCGGCTGTTCGAAAAGGCGATTCGTTCCCGGCTTTTCGATTTCATGGGTCACCCGGACCTTCCCAAGAAGTTCGGCCACCGCCCTTCAGGCGACCTGCGCCCGTACTACGAACCCACGATCCAGGCCCTGGCGGACACTGGCACCGCGATCGAAATCAACACCGCAGGGCTGCGCAAGGACGTGCGGGAGATGTACCCCAGTCGCGAATTTCTTGAGATGGCGTTTTCCGCAGGGGTCCCCTTGCTGATCAACTCTGACGCTCACGCCCCCGGTGAGGTGGGCGCGGATTTCGGGAAGGGCGTGGCGCTGGCCCGGGAAGTGGGTTACACGCACACCCTCAAGTTTGTGGGCCGCACTGCCACCCCCATCCCGCTCTGAAATTCAGCCCGCGCCGCCATGTTGCTCCGAGCCCGAGGCCATCAAGTCCGCTTCCCACGTCGCCCGCTGGTCATGGGCATTGTGAACATCAATGACGACTCTTTTTCTGGCGACGGATCGCTCGACGCCGGGGTTGCCCTGGCTCAGGCAAGGCAGTTTTTGGAATCTGGGGCCGACATCATCGATATCGGCGCAGAGAGCGCGCGGACCAACCGGGCCGCCATCACGGAAGAGGAGGAGGTCGCCCGGCTCGTACCGTTTTTGGCCGCCTGGCCTGCGCTGCTCGCAGAATATGCCGGCCCGCCGTGGGATGCAGACCAACTCTGGCCTCCCCTGCTCTCGATCAACACCTGGCGCAGCGGCGTGATCGAGCGGGTCCTTCCCTTGGGTGGAGATCTGATCAACGATATCTCCGGCCTGCCTGACGCCCGCAATGCTGAACTCTGCGCCAAGCACGATGCGGCCCTGCTTATCATGCACAGTGTGGGTGAGCCCAAAGTCCCCCACACTCATGTCAGCTATCCGGACGTGATGGCGACGCTGGACCGTTTTTTCGAAGACAAACTGGCTCTAGCCACGAGCTCCGGGCTTTCAGAGGAGTATGTGATGCTGGATCCCGGCATCGATTTCGCCAAACAGCGCGACGACAATCTGGCAATCTACCGGGAGCTTGAGCGGTTGCACCGCTTCGGCCGGCCGCTGCTGCTGCCGGTCTCACGGAAAACCGTGATCGGCCAGATCCTGGACTTGCCCAACCCACAGGACCGGGATGCCGGCACCGTGGCCTGCATCGCCGCCGGGATGCGCCGCGGTGCGCACATCTTCCGCGTCCACCATGTGGAAGCAGCAGCTCAGGTGGTGAAAGTCCTCTGGCAGGCCACTCACCTGAAACCTGCGGCTACTTCCGCCGGGTGAGAAGCAAGCCCACCATCTGGATGACCAGGCCCACGGCCAAAGACACGGCACCAGGCTTGATTTGAGTTTTCGCGATGATGGAGTTGAGGTCCATCGCAGGGAGGCCTGCGGCCTTCAATTCCTCAAAGCCTGCGGCAAGGAGATCCACCTTGCTCCATAGATCCTTGACCAAAAATCCCAGTGCACTGACGGCAATGATCCAGGCGATCCAGGCAAACTTGGCGGATCTCAGCCAGGAAAGGGCCATTACGATCACGGCGGAAGAGACGAGGGTCCACGCGGCAGCGCGGTTCATCTCAAAGAGGCTCACCACCCCGATCATCGGCATGTTCAAGACCTCGCCTTTGGCACCCCAAAGAATGAGGGATGCCCCGACGAGGGATAGAACGAAACGGGGAAAGGGCATGGTTTTGGCAGATGGCAACGATTTAGGAGCGAATCGCATTTCAGGCAACCGCTCAATTTCTTCTGACCGCAAGGGGGGGACGGCAGGATTCATGATACCGGTGTAAACGGGGTGTCCGGCGCACCCCCGCAAAGGGGCGCGCCGGTGGGGTTTTGTGAAGACCCCGGGCTCGAAGGGGGGCGAACCGTGTGGGGCCTTCAAGAGCATGCATTTGCAAATCCGGATCAATGTGACGGGAAAAGTAAAACTATTTCCCTGCCGTCCGTAGAATTCCATACAGGGTAGTGCTCGCTTCCGGTGCACTTTGTGCTTTGGTAAGCACTTATCGTCCCTGCTACAGCGGCCCAGTTCGACTCGCAACACCGTGAGCCACTATGAACGACAAGTTCTCCACTGCCCGATTCTCCACCACTTCTCATGACTCCACGTTCGTGACCAAGTGGGACGTGGTTAACCGCGCCAAGGGCGGCGGGATGGACCGCGACTCTGCGAACGCGCTGGAGGAACTTTGCCGGATCTACCGGCACCCGATCTACATCGCCCTCCGGTTCAAGCACGGGTACGAGCATCATGACTCTGAGGATCTGGCCCAGACTTTCATCACCTGGCTGATCCATGGCGACTACCTGAAGCGCGCCGATCCTGAAAAGGGCCGTTTCCGTTCTTTCCTGCTGAGCTATCTGGACAACTTCGTGGCCAATCACCGCCGCAAGCAACATGCCCAGAAGCGTGGGGGCCATGCGATTCACGTGCCGGCGGAGTTCCCCAGCGAAACCAACCGCACGGCGGTGGAGCCGCGGGATGACAACACTCCAGACAAAGAGTTCGACCGCGCCTGGACGCTTGCCACTTTCCGTGAAGCCCTGGACCGGCTGAGGGCGAAGTTTGTTGCGGAAGGCCGGGGTGAAGAATTTGACACCCTTCAGGATTTCCTCCTCAGAAAGCGGGGAGAAGGCGAAAGCTACGAAGTGGCCGCAGGCCGCCTGGGGATCACGGAAGTGACCATGCGTCAGCGCGTCTCCCGCTTTGGCCGGAAATTCCGCCAGATGCTGGAAGAGGTGATCAAGCCGATGGTGAGTGAGGCGGAACTCGATGATGAGCTGAGCTATCTCTGGCGCTGCTTCGAGAAGTAAGCCTGCGGTGCTCCCTCTACTTACGGGAGCATAGCCAGGCCACCAGGTCGCAGAGCTCCTGTTCACTCAGCGTCATGTCCAGCCCCATGGGCATGAGACTCGTGGTGAGGGTGGTCTGCGCCGAGATGCGGTCATGCGCGAGGCTTTTTTCCTGGCCGGCGAGATCCACCAGCAACAGCCCCTCCGCGGTGTGACTGCGGATCAGCCCCATGTGGCTCTGACCGTCTGTCGTCTCAATCGCATGCGTTTCATAATCACGGGCCAGCGTGGCGCTGGGAAACATGATGCTCTCCAGGAGATCACGCTCACGGCGGATGGCTCCGATGTGGCTGAGATCAGGCCCCAGCGCACGCCCCATCCCCGCCACCTGATGACACGCCACACAGGTTCCCCTCCCAGTCTCAAACAGCTTGGCCCCTTCCTGAGGACGACCCTTCTCTTTGACCTGTATGGCCAGCGTTTCCAGCCGCCGCTTCTTCACCTCCAGCGCGGCGTGCGCCTTCTCCAAGGATGGGCTCAGACCGGCAAAGACCTCGGGAGGCCAGCCACTGCAGAGCGTGCGGATGGCGCTTTCCTCAATACTGCCCAATGCGGGAGAGGCCGCCAGGGCAGGCGCGATCTTCCGTCCCTGCTCTGGCTTGCTGTATTTCCGCAATCCCTTGAGCCATTCCGCCAACTCCAAAGGGCCGCAAGCTGGCAGTTCCGCGAGGACCGTGGTCAGTTGAGCATCGGTGAGCCGTGCGGCAGCCAGCATCCGGATGGCTTCGATGCGGGCGGTCACGTTGACCGGGTCCGATGCCGCTTTGGTCAGAAGGTCAAACGTGGCGTCTTTCACAGCCCCGCCCGAGGAAGAAAGAGCCGCCATGGCCTTCAAGCGGAGCGAGGGCGGCTGGGCGTCATTCGCAGCAAGACGCTCCAGCACCGGGTCAAACCTGGGGGATTTGAGCCGTTGCACGACTCCGAGAATCACAGGCAACGCCTCCTTCCTCGTCGCATCAGCGGCGGTGAGCCGGGTTAAGTCCGCCAACAGCGGGGCGATGATGCCTTCATCTGGAGGGATGGTGGAAGCCTGTGCGGCGATCTGCAGGGCCAGACGCCGACACCCCGCGTCGGCATGGGCCAGCATGCGAGCCAATACTTGGGCAGCGGCCGGATCACCCAGCCGATTCTTCAGCACCCTTTCCAATACGGCGGCTTGTCCGGAGCTGAGCTGGTTCGACGCCAGCCATTCATGAAATTCCGCCGCACTGGCTTCTGCCGCCTCCGGGATCAGATCGAGCCCAAACAACGCTGCCTCCCTGGTCCGGGGCTGATCACTGCCCAGACCGCTGGCGAAACTGACCAGACGCGATGCATGCGCAACGCGAACCTCCACGGGTCCGCTGGCGTCGATTCCGGAAAAGTTGGCCGCTCGAACTTCACGGCTGCGCAGGAGATCGCCCTTCGCTGCCCCCAGATCCCCAAGCAGATCCTCCGTTTTCGCCAGAGCAGCCAGGGCCCGGATGCCCGCATGCTCCAGAGAGGGATCCACTTCAGATCCGAGCAATTTCTTCAGCGGTTCCAGCAGGGTGCTGAATCCGGGGTGGTGCGTCAACGCATCGCAAGCCATCCGCTGCCGGGCAGGGATGCCGGACGTCAGCGCCGCGCGGATCTCCCCCTCCGTGCGCCACAACCACGGACTTGCCGCAGGCACCACGCCCTCGTTTTTCACATGCGGGGACGCCTGCCGCCCTTCCCCAGCCCTCCGGATGCGGTAAATTGCGCCGGTCACGTCCGGTTTGGCCATGAGGCTGCTCGGACAACCGATGCGGAACCATCCTCCTGTGTCGAGCACCAGCAGCGAACCATCGCGATCTTCGATCACGTCCGTCAGGTGAGCTTCGGGATCATGGATCTTCAAAAACTCGCGCTCGACTGCTTTGTAGGTGGATCCGGAAGACTCCAACTCCATCCGTACCACCCGCTGCGTGTTGAAGTGAGTCACATACAGGGTCCGAACTCCGGGTGATGCAGGAAATAACACTCCGGCCCGGTCAAACGTGCAACCCGAGACGGCCACGTGGCCGAAGTTGTGGATCACCGGCATGCGATCCAGCGTCCGGGGCAGGCCGGTGATGGCCTTCATCATGTCCGCACGCTCGTACACCCCACCTTCCAGCCAGTGCATGAGCGTGTCACCGCGAGGCTGGGAGTGATAGAGATTGCAGGTGCCGATGATATCCCCCTCCGGGGTGAAATCGATCTCGGTGGGATTGTCCGCGCACCCCAGTGAATGCCACTTCACGTCAGCGCCATCTGGCAGGCAAGACCAGATGCCGGAAGCCAGTCCTTCGTGGACGAGCCTGCCATCGGCGCCCTGAACGACGCGGTGTCCTTTGCGGCCGTGGCACCAGTACAATCTGCCGCTGGGATGGAGAAACGGACCGTGGACATCTGCCGCATTGCCCGTGTAGTCGAAGCCACCCACGATCATCGTCCGCTCTTCCGCCACCCCGTCGCCGTTGGCGTCCCGCAACCGCCAGATGCCGGGAGGTGAGGCCACATAAAGAGCACCCTCGTACCAGCAGGCCCCTTGGGGAAAAGTCATCTTGTCTGCAAAGACGGTCACGCGATCATAGACCCCGTCGGCATTGTCATCCACCAGCTTGAGCACCCGGTTGGGCAGCTGGGCTTCCAGTTCCGCTTTGTTCAGATTGAGCCCCGCGGCATCCCCCACGTAGAGCGCCCCATGAGGATCCACGCACCCCATGATCGGGTGGCGAACCAACGCTGGCGCTGCCGCAGAAACCAGCTCGAGACCATCCGGCAAGGTGTATTGAGGAGGCGCTGCGGATCCTGGTTGTGACCCGAAGTGATACAAAAGTGCCGTCAATGCGAGGATTTTCCGACTCATGGCCGGACAACTACGTCATAAAAGCGCACCTTTTGTCAGCCGATTCAACGCTCTGCCAAGGGACGCGGCTCCCTGGAGACATTGAGCGCTTTACGCACCCGCTCCTCCAGCAGCCCATCGTACTCCGCATGACGACGCTCCAAGAAAGCGCGAGTGCTCTGCATCACGGCCATGAGCCTGGGACTGGAAGAAGGATGGCGGCGGGCGAGGCTCTCGTAGCGATCCATGAGCTTCAACACTGTCTCCCGGCTCAACTGGGTACTCAGCCGTTCTCGTGCGAACTGCTGGTAAGCTTCCCGGTACTCTGCATTGTGGTCGAAAAGCCGGTTAAAGAGCCGGGCCCGATCCCCGAGCAGAACATCGAAAGAATCCTTGGAGGGCCGCAAGGGGCCGTGAGCGGTTTGATGCACACCTTCATCAAAGGACCAATCCATGTCCCAGACGAGGGATTGCCAGACGGCTTGTGGATTTCGCCGATCGCGGAAATAAGCGCCCTGGTTGTTGTCGCCCGTGGCGGTGAAGCTCATCGTCAGCACCCAGGCATTCAGATCCTGCAGGTTGAACTTGGCTGCCTCTTCCTCCATCAGGATCGGATTGCGGGGACGGCGGATCCAGCGACGCCATTCGACATAAGCCTCGTTCTCGATGGCTTCACGCGACTTCAGACGCACCCAGTCAACGTCCGCCAGCCCAAAACGACCTTCCACGAAGTCCGCGGACTGGTGCTCATAGATGAAGAAGGGAGAGCGAATCTCCGTCCCATTGAGGAACACGATGGCAGGCACACTCCGGGAAACTTTGCACCCCGCCAGGGCGGCGATTTCTGTGGCCAGAGCCGCGTTGAAGCGGCTGGGGTGATCCGCATTGGTCAAGACCAGCTCCCGCACGGGAGGCGCATCCGCCCCGAAGAACAACCCCGCCGGGCCCGTCCCTCTCCCACCGTATTCTTCACGGAAACGCAGGGCGAAGCTTTTGGCTGGAAGGGTGCGGCTGTGGCCACCGTGAACCCGGAGCCCGACAGGCGACTCGATCAGCAGCCGCGAGTTCTGCCAGGCAGAAAACCAGGCGGGCCGCTCTGCGTCCCGGTTGTGCTCCTGGGGATGGGTGACAATCCCGTGGTCAGGATCAAAAAGCTCACTGCTGCGACACACCAGAGAAACGATGACCGTGTCTGCGGGCAGTGTGGCCAGGCGGGACCCGAGCAGCGCTGTGGAAGGCGGGCTTTTCTGGTCGAATACTTCCTTCGGCGGAGCCGGACAAGGTTGCTTGAAGAGTGCCACGGCCTCTTTGGAATCAGCCGCCAGTTCCCAGGGTTCGCAGTACTTGTGGCTCATCTGCAACAGGCCCATGCGGATGAGCGCTGCGTTGCGACTGGTCACAGCATCCCGGCCAAGCACGAGCGCAGGGGCCGATCGGTCCTCGTAAGCCTCCAGACCTTCCAGCGGAAAGAACTCCACGAGAATCGCCATCCCGACGAGCAGCATGGCACATGGCACCACCAGCAGGGAGCGCCTGCGAGGAAAGGCCATGGGCTGGGGCAGTGGCTCGGAGGGGTGCTCAAGCATTGGCGTGGCCGTGGTAGTAGAGCCCCAGCTTGGCATCTGGAAGTTGCTCCTGAAGTTTCTGCTCCAGCTCCGCAGAGCGGATCAGCGAAACTTTCTGGAATGACCAGGTGAGCACACACTCGCTGTCCGCCGTGGACAGACTGTCAAAAGACGGCCGGCTCAGGTGAGACTCGATAATCGGCACCAGAGCGGGCAGGACCTTGCGATACTGCTCCACCGTACAGCGGATGACCAAGGTGCCTGAACCGGATCGCCGGCTCAAGAAGGCGGGACTCCAGCGCAGAATCGCCATCGCCACCCCTGCGGCCGCCAGGATGGCGACCAGGAAGGCCACGTTAAACGAGGCGCAGCACAGAGCCGAGGCGATGACCAGCATGATGAAGCCAATCTCCTCCGGCTCCTTGATAGGCGTGCGGAAGCGGACAATGGACAGTGACCCCAGCAACCCCAACGACAGAGGAAGCGAGAACTGCACACAGATGAAAATGGCCGTGACGGCGAGACTGATCAGCGGGAAGGCGCGATGCACGTTGCTGCCCGTGGCACGGGAGCCGAAGAAGGCACTGTAGGCCCAGGAAAGCAGAATGGAGGAGGCCAGCGAGGCCGCCAGGCTCAGGGAAAGCGTGGCCAGCCCCAGATCAGCCACCTCCCGCACGTCTCCGCCAAACATCACCACGCCAGCCGCGCGTTTAAGTTCTTCAATGGTCATGCCAGCTCGCCGTGGGGTTGGAGGTTGCGCACCGTCAGGAAGTACTTGGAGACCGCTGCGCGGCGGGCACCGAAGCGCGGAAGGGCCCGCAGAGCAGGCAGCGGATGGACGCTGCGCCCCTTTTGCTCAAACACATCAAAGGGCAACGCCCCACCATGCGCCGGAGGCATCACCCCACTGCGGGTGCGCACGGCACGGATGTCAGAGTCCAGACAGAAGGTTTCAGGGAAGATGGCATGCTGCCAGCGCTGCCTGAGGTAGCGGATCTCGACGACCGGCCTCAGTCCGCCAGCAGGAAGCTCTAACCCCGCGGGAAGATGCTGCCGATACAGATCGGCAAGGCGCGGATCATCCAGAGACCACCCCGCCAGGGTTTCGGCCGGGACGGGCAGCGCCACGCGATGCTTCGTACGCGCCACCCCTTCCTTGAGCTTGACCTCGAGATGGGCCGGGACCGGTAGGATCTCTCCCGATGGGGCGGCGTACCACCGGATGCGAAACTTGGATTTGAAGTAGTCGCTAGCCTCCTTCTCACGGAAGGAAGCCTGATCCGGGGTGTCGAAATAGATAGAACACACCGTGCACACACCGTGCGTTGGGTGGGGCACAAACTGGGACTGCATCCAGGAGCGGAATGCAGGGGACTGATGTCTGGGGATGAGAAACTTGATCTCCTGTTCCCCCGCAGGCGGAAGTGGGGAAAGGAAACGCGGGGTGGAAAACTTCATTCTGGGGGCAACGTCAGCGCTAAAGGGCGCCTTCCCCGACCTCAAATGAAGATTTGTTTAACCCCCAATTTCGATGCTCACACCAGCACCTCTTTCACCAGCCATTCCTGCACGACCGCATAGAATTCATAACGCATGTAGGCAGTAAAACGCTCAGAGAAATCCAGCCCGTTGACCGTGTCAGGGTCTGGGTGGGGCTCGAACTCCTGACCCTGCGGATGCAGGATGAATCGCTGGTCCAGCATCAACCGGGCCTGATTGAGCGTGCTGAACCAGGCCATTCCGTGGTCGAGCGGGATGGACACCCGGTACCGCTCCTCGTCCGGCTCATCCTCGACGGTGTAGGACTCCAGTCCGTCCAAATCCGCGAGCAAGGTGCCCACATCTTCTGCAAACTGGTTCTCCAGGTCCTCGGTGACGAACTCGGACCAGTCCTCCAGGAACTCCCCCTCCCGCAATTGGTCCTTGGCGGACACTGGGCTGGGCACGAGCCGAGCCCGCCCTTCGGGACAATCGGTCATGCTTGCATCTTCCGCCGCCTGACGCAGCAATGAGACGTGGATATCCTCCATGTCCCCCAACTGCCAGGTTTCCGTGATCTTTTGAACGCTCAATCGCATGGGCACAACACTCCTCTAGTCTGACTTCTCCAAGGTGGCGAGCAACTGATGCCCGTGAAGCTCCCGGACATAATGCTCCGCCTTCTCCCTGCGCCCCGTCCACACCTGGCTGCGTCCTTGTTGGTGAACCTGGAGCATGAGACGCTGCGCTTCCTTGTCGGAGTAGCCAAAGAGCTTTCGAATCACATGGGCGACATAGCTCATCAAATTCACCGGGTCATTGTGAATGATCACGTTCCAGGGTGAATCCAGAGCCACGCTCGGGTCGGTCTCGACCAAGGTCTGTTTATCGGGGGTGGCGATGGAGGGCATGATATGATCTTAAACAAAATACGATGCTGGAGCAAATCGAGGGGAAGTCATTTCGCGGCCGGACCACTACTGCATATCCAAGGCCAAAAGGCGGAGAAAGTTGTCCGGAAACGCCGAGGAAGTTTCTATTTCCTACTTGTCATATCGGGAAATGGGAATTAATTTCGCCACCCCATGACTCCTGATCAGGTTGCCGCTCTCAATGACACTGTAAAGGGCTTCTCCCCCTTGGAACTCACCCGCTGGGCCGTCGAGCAAGCTGGGGGAAAAGCCATTGTGACCACGAATTTCCGTCCGTACGAGGCGGTCATTCTGCACTTGGCCACGCAGGCTCAGGCAGATATCCCGGTCCTCTGGGTGGACCACGGCACCAATTTGCCCGAGACCTACCGCTTCGCGGAAAAGAGCCGCGCCCAGCTCTCCCTGAATCTGCGTCCTTACCTGCCGCTCATGACCGCCTCCCACTGGTTGGCGCTGAACGGCGGAAGCATCCCGATGCCGGATGAGGTGGAACGCGTGGAGAGCTTCAGCCGCATCATGAAACTGGAGCCTTTCGAGCGCGGGATGAAGGAGCTTGCCCCCTCCGTCTGGATCACCGCCCTCCGCAAGGAGCAGAACCCCCAGCGCGCCGCGACCCTCAAGCCGATAATGTGGGACGAGAAGTTTCAGACACTGAAGGTGAACCCCATCCTCGACTGGACGCCGGTGGAAATGGAGGCCTACCTCGCTGAGTTCGAGCTGCCCAACGAGCGCACCTACTACGATCCCGCCAAGGGCGATGAAAAACACGAGTGCGGCCTGCATGCGAAACTCGTGACCGACGCCTCCAAAGGCTGACCCCGCCCAAACGACCTGCCTGCCCGCCTGCCCATGTCATCCCGCCTTCAGTCTCAGACTTCTTCCATGTCATCCTCCATCACGCACCTCCAGTACCTCGAAAGCGAGGCGATCTACATCTTGCGCGAGACGGCGGCCCAGTTTGGCAAGCCCGCCATGCTGTTCTCCGGCGGCAAAGATTCCATTGTCATGGCTTGGCTGGCCCGCAAGGCCTTCCACCCTGCGCATCTCCCCTTCCCGCTGCTTCACATCGATACCGGGCACAACTTCCCTGAGGCGATCGAGTACCGCGACTGGTTTGTGAAAGAGGTCAAAGCCACGCTGGTGGTGGGTTCCGTGCAGAAGAGCATCGATGAAGGCCGCGCGGTCGAAGAAAAAGGGCACAACGCCAGCCGCAACAAGCTGCAGACGGTCACCCTTCTCGACACGATCGAGCAGCATGAATTCGACGCCTGCCTTGGCGGCGGTCGCCGCGATGAAGAGAAGGCCCGCGCCAAGGAGCGCTTCTTCTCCCACCGCGATGAGTTCGGCCAGTGGGATCCCAAGAACCAGCGCCCTGAGCTCTGGAACATCTTCAACGGCCGCAAGAACTTTGGTGAACACTTCCGCGTATTCCCGCTGAGCAACTGGACGGAGATGGACGTCTGGCAGTACATCCGCCAGGAGAACATCCCGCTCCCCAATCTGTATTTCTCCCACCAGCGGCGCGTGATCGAGCGCCATGGCCAGTTCCTGGATGCTGAGACGGGATTCGTCCAGCTCCTCGATGAGGAAAAGTCCCGGATCAAGGAAATGACAGTACGCTTCCGCACGGTGGGCGATGCCACCTGCACGGGCGCCGTACTCTCCGACGCCAGCACCATCGACGACGTGGTGGCAGAAGTGGCCGCCGCCCGCCAGACCGAGCGTGGCACCCGCGCCGATGACCGCCGTTCCGAGACGGCCATGGAGGACCGCAAGAAGGAAGGTTACTTCTGAGTTTCGCCCCGCCCTTTCTCGCATCCCCTTCTTCCTCCAGTTCCCAGGAAATTTTTTGTATGGATCTTCTTGTCAATCCCACCGAGTCCAGCCTTCTCCGCTTCACCACCGCCGGCAGCGTGGATGACGGCAAAAGCACCTTGATCGGCCGCCTCCTTTACGATTCCAAATCCATCTTCGAAGACCAGCTTCTGGCGGTCGAAGAATCGTCCAAGCGTCGCGGCGATGAGCACGTGAATCTGGCCCTGCTGACCGACGGGCTTCGTGCAGAGCGCGAACAGGGCATCACCATCGACGTGGCTTACCGCTACTTCGCGACGCCAAAACGCAAGTTCATCATCGCGGACACCCCCGGCCACATCCAGTACACCCGCAACATGGTGACGGGGGCCTCCACGGCAGACCTCGCCATCATCCTGGTGGATGCCCGTCATGGGGTGGTTGAGCAGACCCGCCGCCACACTTTCCTCGCTTCCCTGCTTCGCATTGAGCAGATCGTGCTCGCCATCAACAAGATGGACCTCGTGGAATTTAGCGAAGCGCGTTACAACGAGATCCTCGCAGACTTTGAGCAATTCCGCGGCAGCCTGGAAAACAAGGTCAACGTCACGGTCATCCCCATGAGCGCCCTCAACGGCGACAACGTGGTGGACAGGTCCGCCAACATGCCCTGGTTCACCGGTAAACCTCTTCTGGAGCACCTGGAAAGCGTGCAGGTGCACGTGGGCGAGTCCGAAGGCACCGCCCGGTTCCCCGTGCAATGGGTGATCCGCCCACAGTCAGACGAATACCATGATTTCCGCGGCTTCGCAGGTCGCGTCGCGAGTGGCACCTTCAAGGTGGGTGACGAAGTGACGGCGTATCCCGCCGGCATGAACACCCGCATCACCGGCATCCACACTCTGGAAGGTGCGAAAGAAGAGGCGATTCCGTCACTGAGCTACTCCATCACGCTCGCCAATGAGATCGACATCAGCCGCGGCGACCTGATCACCAAGGCCGATGAGCCCCCGCAGCACAGCCCGCACATTGATGCGATGATCTGCTGGTTCACGGAAAAGCCTCTCAAGCCCCGCGGCAAGTTCTACCTGCGCCACACCACGCGCACCGTGCGCGCCTCCGTGCCAGACCTGCTCTACAAGGTGAACATCAGCACCATGGAGCGCGTTCCCGGTCCGACAGAATTTGGCCTCAACGACATCGGCTGCATCCGCCTCCGCTGCGCCTCCCCGCTCTTCTTCGACCCCTACAACACCAACCGTACGACGGGCAGCTTCATCCTGGTGGATGAACAGACCAACAACACGGTGGCCGCCGGGATGATCCTCCGCGCCGTCGGCGACGAAAGCATCAAGAGCACTGACGAGTTCGCGATCTAAAGCCAGGGCGAGAAGCGAGTTGATTCTAAGCTGAACACCCGGTGAACGAGAGTTCACCGGGTTTTTTGTTTTGAGAAGAGACGGACCATTGACGAGAGAGGGGGAGCTCGTTCGCGCTGGGCAACGCGAGACCGCCACCACTCCTTTGGAGCAGGGAACTTTCGCCAGTGCTCCCAACGTAGCCTCGCTGGAAGGTCGTCAACGTTGAGCTTGGCAGCATCCACTTCCGAGGAAGGGCTTCTACCGCCGGGCAGAATGGGAGGCTGGTGATTCGCAGGGCGACCATTCCCAATGCGCAGCGGAAGCAAATCTGTGATGTGCTCGCCCGCGATGACGCAAGGATTGATGGAGGAGCACACCGAGCGGCCAGCACGCGCGTGACGTCACCATACTCCCCCTTCTCCGCTCACCAACCCGACGGGGACCGTCGGACTACCCCGCTGTATCACCGCAGGGGTAGTCATCCCAACAAACAAAAATCCCCGCCGAGATCAGATCTGGCGGGGATTGAAAGGAATCAACTGACGGGCTTCACATTAACGGCTCTGCGGCATCATGCGGCCCATACCTGCGCTGCTCTCGAAGGAGCGGGGACGGTTCCAAGGAAGGCCACTCAGGTCTTCACTCGGCGGCACCGCTTTCTTCTTCTTCTTGACGGGCTCCGTAGTTCCGCAGCTCACGGTGGCAGCCAATGCGCCACACAACACAATTTTCGACAAGAGACAAAGAGTCCGCTTCATGGAGAATCTGGTAGCCAGAATTACGATCGCTTCAAGGGGCATTTGATGTCATTGCCCCTGCCGGTCCTTCCACCGTTGGGCCTTGCAGCTTAGCGGTAGAGGGTCTCAAGGATCACCCGATCACCAGGGGTGATCGAGAGACCGGAGCGAAGGGACTTCTGGTCGATGTTCGCCACCGTCTTGGAGCCTGCAATGGAAACGATCTTGAGTTTGCCAATCGTCTGATTGCCACGGGTGACGAGGAGGGACGTCTCAGCGGTGATGCCCTTGTCCGTGCCACCATCCACCACCACAAAGCCCCAGTCGTTGTTCACGGCGATGACCGTGGCGACCAGCGAGTTGCGATCAAAGGACTTCTTGCGGGTCTCGATGCGTTCTTTGATGTCGTTGACCGTGTCCTGAACTTTCTTGAGCTCACCTTCCTTGGCGGTCACCTGCTCCTGGATCTTGGCCACCTGGGCTTCGCCATCAGCAATGCTCTGTTTAAGCTTGTTGATGTCTTCGTTGATGGTCTCCACCGAGAAGCCGGGAGGAATGTTGGTCAACTCCTGCTTGTAGCCATTGATCTTCTCCTGGGCAGTCTTCAACTGGTCCTGAGTACGATCAGCTTCAGCTTGGACGTTGCGCAGTTTGATTTTGGCTTGGTTGAGACGCTCGGTTTCGTTGGTGATCTCGCCGGTGACTTTGTCCACTTCACCCTGAAGTCCCACCACGACGCCGGCCTCGTTCTTCAACTTGACCATCTCAGACTTCGTGGAGGCGTCGGCCGTCTGACGCTCCTGACGGGCTTTGACAAATGTATCGCGATTCTGGTAGCTGAAGAATCCTGCTACCACCATCACGACGGCACTGAGTAGGAAAAGAACTTTGGTCATGGTGTTGCTGCTGTCAGGGCTGGAAGATTATCAAGTACAGGGTCGGTAATGGAGTCAGGCCTCGTAGAGATGAGATCAGGGCTTGGGAGCGAACGGGTCCATCGTGGCCGGGGCGGCAGGCGTCGTGCCAGCAGGCGGGGCGAAGGGATCGGCATTGGCAGGAGCCATCGGAGCCGCAGGAGCAGCCGGGGCCGCGCCAGGAGCGGGAGCAAAAGGATCAGCACCACCAGGGGCCATCGGAGCCGGTGCGGGAGCAGCACCAGGAGCGCCACCGAAAGGATCAGCACCAGCAGGAGCCATCGGAGCGGGAGCTGCAGGCTGCTGGGAAGGATCAGCGGCAGGAGCCGGTGCGGAAGGAGCAGCAACTGGCTTGGGAACTTCACGAGCGGCCACCACGAGGTCGCCGGAACGGATGGATTCGCCGGGGGCAAGGGATCCAGGAACGAGATCTGCAACGGACAAACCCTGCTCCACGTCGCGCACCTTAAGCTTGGCAACGACCGTACGGCCGCGCTTCACGTCGAGCATGGCATCAGCGAACATGCCGCTGGCGTTACCCTTGTTCAGCACCACAAAGCCGAACTCCTGGAAGGCCTGAGCCACACGGGCCGTGAAGCCGGGCTCCACCACGCCGGAACGCTGGCGCTTCTCAACATCCTGGAAACGGGTGATTTCAGCCTGCACCTTGCCGATTTTTTCATCGGAGAGGGCCAGCTGTTGCTGCTGATTGGCAATGGAGGCATCAACGGCTTTTTTCTTTTCGGTTTCTTCCTGAACCGAAGCCATCAACTTCTTCACGTCGCCCACCTTCTTGATCTGATCTTCAAGCTGCGTGAGCTGCTTGTTCACATCTTCAAGGTTCTGCTTCACCAACTCGCCTTCCTTGGTCTTGAGCTCGGTGTCGCCGTCGACCTTGGTCTTCTCAAGCTTTACGTCATCCAGAGCCTTTTTCTGCTCTTCAAGCTGCTTGGTCTTGAGCTCTTTCTGAGCGGTCACCTTGGGGAACTCAGCCTTTACAGCCTTGTTGTTTTCCACGGCACGCTTGGATTGCTTCAACTCTTCTTCGAGGCTGACTCGATTGTTGTAGCTGGACCATACACCCACGAGGAGGGCGACAGCGGCGAGACCAGAGAGAAGTTTCCAGAGCATGGTGACCTAGAGATTGATAAAAAATTCGTGATGCAGTGGTCTTTCTATCGAAAAGGCCCAATCCACACAACATAAAAGTTCGTTGCGTGAAAATGCCTTGAACCTTTTTTTGAAAATCGCAACGCGACTGTCACTTCCCGTTTGTATTCAACCCGTCACGTGCCATGCTGCGGCCGTCAGGGACCGTGGAGGGCGAGCTGGCGAATCCCGCCAGGGCCGGAAGGCAGCAACGGCAGTCAGTCTTACTTTGCCGCGGTTCCCTGGCCTATTTTATCCTGGCCTCAGGAGTGACGTTTAGACGAACCACAGAAGGTCTTTTCGAGTTCGCCCTTTTCCCACGACGCCCCAAAAATGAGGCGAGCACCGCCTGCAACCCGTGAAGAGGTCTATGGCGGCATGCAGATGGAGCAGATGATCGTCTGAAATAGACAAATTTAGCAGCACCCCGGGCTGGAGGGTAGCCAGAGGATGCCAGGACAAGAACTGACCCTGCAGGCGCGTATGTGTGCTTTCCGGCCAGTAAACCCCTTCCCCAAGTGGCTGTGCCTGCCATTCCTCGCGCCCGCCGCTGCCCGACCATGCGTTTCCCCCCTGCCCAGAGTCTGTTGGCCATCCTTTCGATCTCCGGCTCCGCCTTGCCCGCCGCCCCGGTGGATTTCGTCCGCGAAGTACAGCCCATCCTGGCTGAGCACTGCACCCACTGCCACGGGCAGGACGAAGCGACCCGGAAGGGAGGGCTTCGGCTGGATGTGCGGGAAGACGCGCTAAAGGGTGGAAAATCGGACGGCCCCGCCCTCGTTCCGGGGCAGCCTGATACCAGTGCGCTGATCTCCCGGGTACTCACGCATGATTCTGACGAAGTCATGCCCCCGCCAAAAGAGAAAAAGCCGGTCAGTGCTGCGCAGGTGGAGACATTGAAGCGCTGGATCACTGAAGGGGCCAACTACGCGAAGCACTGGGCCTTTGTCCCACCCGTCCAGGCTCCTGTGGAATCCGGGCGGGATCCGGTGGATGCCTTGGTACAGTCTCATCTGGCAAAGCTCGGGGTCTCTCCTTCTCCCTCCGCTCCCGCAGCCATCTTGGCCCGACGCCTGTACCTTGATCTGACTGGTCTTCCGCCCTCACCCGCGGAGGTGACAGCGTTTGAAGCCGCTGCGGGGCAAGATCGGCCATCGGCCGTCAAGGCGCTGGTGGCCAAACTGCTGGCCACTCCCCAATATGGAGAGAAGTGGGCCCGGCACTGGCTGGATGCGGCCCGCTACTCAGACAGCAACGGGTATGAAAAAGACCTGCCCCGCGAGCAATGGGCCTGGCGCGACTGGGTGATCAGGGCCTTCAACGCGGACATGCCCTATGACCGATTCCTCACCGAGCAACTGGCAGGGGATCTGCTGCCTCAACCCACGCAGGACCAACTCGTCGCCACAGGCTTGCTCCGGAACAGCATGGTCAATGAGGAGGGGGCGATCGTGCCTGAGCAGTTCCGGATGGATGAAATGTTCGACCGCATGGACTGCCTGGGGAAAGCCACCCTGGGAATCTCCCTTCAGTGCGCCCAGTGCCACTCCCACAAGTTCGACCCGATTTCCCACGAAGAGTACTTCGGGATTTTCGCGTATTTTAATAACGCGTACGAAGCCCAGTCGTGGGTGTACACGCCTGAGGAGCAGAAGCAGGTGGCACAGGTAAAATCCACGGTGCGCGGAGTGGAGGAGAAGCTGAAACGCTCCCGACCGGAATGGCAGAAGGAAATCGCCGCTTGGGAAACCGGAATTAAAGTCGGCAAGCCCGCCTGGAACCCACTGAAGGCCACCGAACTGGGTAGCACCTCCGGACTGAATCACCCCACCCAGGAAGTCGATCTTTCCATCCTCACCCAAGGTCACCCCACCACGAAGGGCGATATCTACGCCATCTTTGAACCTGCTCTGAAAGGAGCAACCGGCCTGCAACTGGAGGCGCTCTGCCACGGAGACCTGCCCTTTAACGGACCGGGCCGGAGCAAGTACGGCACCTGGGCCATCAGTGAGATGGTGGTGACCACCCAGGCTCCCGGCTCTGAGCAGTGGACGCCGGTGAAACTGACTCGGGCAACGGCCGACTTCTCCGAACCCGATGGACGCATGGAGGAAGATTGGAAGGCGGACTTCGACAAGGAGCAAAAGCGGGTGCGCGGCCCGGTGAGCTACCTCATTGATGGCAATGATGACACCGGATGGAGAGCAGATCGCGGCCCCGGCCTGCGCAACCAGGAGGGCGTGGCGGTGGTACAGTTCGAAAAGCCGCTGGATCTCCCACCCGGCACCAAACTGAAGGTTCTGCTCAAGTTCTACCACAGTGGCAGCGACAATGGTCGGCACAACACCCAACTGGGTCGCTGCCGGGTGAGTCTGACGGAGGCCACCAACCCGGAGGCCCCACCCGTGGACCACGCCGCGACACTGGCGATCGCAACGCCGGTGGACCAGCGCACGGCTGCCCAACAAGAGGCTGTGTTCACGGCGTGGCGGAAGACAGTGAAGGAGGCCGCGCCCATGAACGACCAGATCGCCGCCGCATGGAAGAAGCTGCCGCCAGCAAGCACCTCCATTTTGCACCTCGCCGAGCGTCGCGGGGATAGTCAGCGCCCAACCCATCTGCTGGATCGCGGCTCGTGGGACCGCCCCAAGCAACTCATCCCCCCGCACATCCCGGCGGCACTCCAGCTCACGCGTGGGACCGCGGCGCCAACTACCTCGAACGACCGGCTGACCTTTGCCAGATGGCTCACCGATCCGCAGGCGCCCCTGACCGCACGGGTGGCGGTGAACCGGGTGTGGCAGGCCCTCTTTGGCAGCGGCCTCGTGGAGACGTCCGAGGACTTCGGCATGCGGGCACCGGTTCCAGAACATCAGGAGTTGCTGGACTGGCTGGCCGTGGATTTCATGAACCACGGCTGGAGTCACAAGCACCTCATCTCCACGATCCTGTCCAGTGCCACCTACCAGCAGGATTCCCGGGTGACCGCGGAAGCGCGGGAACGCGACCCAAACAATCGCCTGCTGGCCCGGGGGCCACGCTTCCGGATGGAGGCGGAGGTCTTGCGCGATTCCGCCCTGACCATGGCGGGGCTACTGCATCAGGAAGTGGGTGGCCCCAGCATCTTCCCACCTGTGCCCCAGAGCGTGCTGGACTACAATTATGTAAGACCCACCTACTGGCTGCCTCCCGATGGCCCAGAACGCTATCGCCGGGCACTGTATCTCTTCCGCAAGCGCTCCATGCCAGACCCAGTGATGAGCAGTTTCGATGCTCCGAACGGCGACCTGGCCTGCGCACGGCGGCCGCGTTCCAACACGCCGTTATCATCGCTCACAGCGCTCAATGAGACCATCTTTGTCGAGGCGGCACAAGCCATGGCCCAGCGAGTCTTGAGGGAAGGTGGAGACAACGATGCCACGAGGGCGGAGTATGCCATCCGCCTGTGCACCTCGCGCGCCATCCAGCCAGCTGAACGCAACCAGATCCTAAGTCTGGCGCAAACCACCCGGGAGCGGCTGATCAAAGGTGAACTCAAGGCAGGCCAGATCGCATTTTCTGCGTTCACCAAGCCCGAGCTCCTGCCTCCCAACGCGACTCCCACCGATATCGCGGTCTGGACGGTGGTCAGCCGTGTCCTCCTGAATCTGGACGAAACCATGACCAAGTCCTGACGGACCTCGCCCTCTTCTTTTCCCCATGTTTGCGACCAATTACCTGAAGCGACGCTGGTTCCTGCGCGACTGCGGCCTGGGCCTGGCCGGGATCGCGGCCAACTCCTTGCTGGCCCGTGAGGTTTCAGCAGCGATGTCTTCCTCGTCCTCAGGAAGCCTCCCGACACCGCACTTCTCTGGAAAGGCAAAGCGGGTGATCTACATGTTCCAGGCCGGAGCCCCCAGTCACCTGGAGCTCTTTGACCCGAAGCCCGAGCTGACCAAGCGGGATGGCAAGCTGCCTCCTCCAGAACTGCTCAACGGGTATCGTGCCGCTTTCATCAAACCAAACTCCGCCCTCTTGGGCGCGAAGTACAAGTTTGCCAAACACGGTGCCAGCGGCATGGACATCAGTGAGCTGTTGCCCCATACGGCCAGCATCGCGGATGACCTTTGCATGATTCGCTCCATGCAGACGGATGCGGTAAACCATGCGCCGGCCCAGATCCTGATGAACACAGGATCACAGCAGTTTGGCAGACCCAGCTTCGGATCCTGGACGCTCTACGGCCTGGGCAGCGAGTGTGAGGATCTGCCGGGCTATGTGGTGTTGACCAGTGCCAAAGGCACCAGCGGTGGCGCGAGCAACTATGGCTGCGGTTTCCTGCCCACCTCCTATGGTGGTGTCCCCTTCCGCAGCGCTGGGGACCCCGTACTCTATCTCTCGAACCCGCGAGGCATTGACGCCCCGGCCCAGCGGGCTTCGTTGGACACGCTCAATGAGCTGAACCGTCTGGCCCTGGGCGATGCCGGAGACCCTGAGATCTCGGCGCGCATTGATGCCTATGAAATGGCGTATCGCCTGCAGACCAGCGCCCCGGAGTTGATGGATCTCAGCCAGGAGCCCAAGCACATCCTGGAGATGTACGGGATCAAGGACGTGAAGGAAGCCTCCTATGCCCGGAACTGCCTGCTTGCCCGTCGGCTGATTGAGCGCGGCGTGCGCTTCGTGCAGCTCTTTCACGAGGCGTGGGACCAGCACGGCAACCTGACCAAGGCCATCAAGGAAAACTGCCAGAACACCGACCAGGCCAGCGCGGCGCTGGTGAAGGACCTGAAACAACGCGGCCTGCTGGATGACACCCTGGTGGTGTGGGGCGGCGAGTTCGGAAGGACGCCCATGGTTCAAGGAGGCAATGACGGCCGCGATCACCACAACCGCTGTTTCACCATGTGGGTCGCAGGCGGTGGATTCAAAAAAGGGCACATCCACGGTGAGACCGACGAACTAGGCTTCAATGTGGTCAAGGATGCCGTGCATGTGCACGACCTGAACGCGACCCTACTTCATCAGCTGGGCTTTGATCACGAGAAGCTCACCTATCGCTTCCAGGGGCGCGACTTCCGCCTCACGGATGTGCACGGGCATGTGGTGAAAGGTGTGTTGGCGTGATGGAGGTGGAGAGGGGAAGAAGGCAAGGGCGTTCCTGAGGTGCAGAGCCTGCCATTGTAGAAGAACCGTCTCGGTTCTTGCTCCCGAATCACCCAGCCCCCCCAAGAGCCGGGACGGCTCTTCTACATTCCCTTGCGCCCCAGCGCTTCCTTGCCCCCTACGTCGTCAGAATCTTCTGCACTTTCCGGTAAGCCCAATATCCCAGGCCGGCGGTGAAGGCGAGCAAGAGCCCTAGATGCCAGGCGATCTCTCCGGGATGCCATTGCCCCCAGGCACTGAGCTGGAGCAGTCGCACCCCGTGGTAGAAGGGGGAGAACTGCACAATCACGCTCAGCACTGGCCGGTCTCCCAACGGGAAGAACACGCCCGACAGATAGAAGATGGGTGCAATGAGGAAGGAATAAACCGTCTGGAACTGGTTGATGTTCCGCACCATGGCGGAGGCCAGCAGACCGATGGCTCCACAGGGCACGGCAAGCAGTCCAGAAATCACCGGGAAGGCAAAGACTGCCCACGGATTGCTCAGCAGCCCCATAAACAGGAGGAAGATCCCGACCGTGCCGCCCATCATCGCCGCGCGGATGTAACCCCAGAGAAACTCCCCGATCACCACCTCCTTCACCCCGATGGGGGTGGTGAGCATGGCCTTGAAGACGGATTCGAAGGTCATCTTCACATAGAACCCATAGCTGCTTTCAAAAAAGGCCGTGAAGAGCGCAGTCGTGGCGACCATGCCAGGGGCCAGATACTGGGCATAAGACAGGCCACCGATCTCGCCAATGAACGGAGAGAGGCCCATGCCCAGAGCGGTGAGCATGAGCGCAGGATCTGCCAGCGTGGGGGAGATGTTCGCCAGGAAATCCTTGCGATACACCACCCAGTTGCGGACGACCACATGCCAGGCGAGCTGAAAGGAGGTGCGGAATTCGTCAGTCATTGTCGTCGAGCTCGCGGCCGGTGAGTTTCAGGTAAACGTCTTCGAGATTGGAAGGGCGCAATTGCAGGGCGGTGGCACCCAGCGTCTGCTGCAGGGCTAGCAGATCATCGATCCGCGGAGCACGCACACAGCACTGTCGCCCTTGATGGAACAACTCCCAGCCTGTCTGAAGCTCCGCTTTGATCTGCTCTTCCAGGTCATGGCCGAAAGTGGCCACAAACCCGGGCGTCTCCTGATCAATGAGCGCACGTGGAGCCCCCGCTCCCACCACGATGCCGCGGTTCAGAATGATGATGCGGTCACAGAGGATCTCCGCCTCATGCATGTAGTGGGTGGTGACCATGACGGTCTTGCCCGCCTGGCGATAGGAAATCACCTTTTCCCACAGCAAGTGACGCACGGCGGGGTCCAGCCCGGTGGTGGGCTCATCCAGAATGAGGACCTCAGGATCCGAGAGAAGCGCCCGCACAAATGCGAGACGGCGTTTCATGCCCCCGGAGAGTGTCTTGATGGGGGCCTCCTTCTTGTGATCCAGAGACATGTGGGCCAGCAGATCCTGAATGCGGGGCAGGGCAGCTTTCTTGTCCACCCCCTCAAAACGCGCGTAGAGCCGCATGTTCTCCATGACGGTGAGCCCTTCATCCAGAGCATTCTCCTGAGGCACCACGCCGAGCCTTTCCTTGATCTTGCGCGGGTTCTCCGCAGGATCGTAGCCGAAGACCCTGAGGTCACCGCCGGTACGCAGCACCGCTCCGTACAAGCAGCCGATGAAGGTGGACTTGCCAGCGCCGTTGGGCCCCAACAGGCCGACACATTCCCCTCTTTTCACCTCCAGATCCAGCCCCTGCAATGCGGCGAAGTCGCCAAACTTTTTGGCCACAGCCCGGGCCACGATGACAGGTTCAGCATCAGAGACCGCAGCGGCCGGAGTGTCAGGGGCAATGCTCACGCGCCCGATGGTAGGGACGCTGAGGCAAAGTGCAAGCACAACGGGTGCCTCCGCAGCACACCGTCCGACCATACGGGCTGCCCGCCTACCGCGACATCTCTCCCGTCATCTCCAGCAGGGCGTCCAGCATCTTCACCGCCGCCTGAGGTTCCAATGAGTTCGTGCCCGGCCAGGTCTCATACCCGCCGAGTTCAAAGTGACGCGGGGTGGGCAGGTACCCAAAGTAACCGTGGTTCAGCTCCACCATGAACGAGTGCTTGAGCGGGCTGCGCTTTTTGAACTCCAGACCTGTTTCCGCAAAGGTCTCACAGGGAAAGGTTCCGATGCAGATGTCACCAATCCGAAACGCCTGCAACGGAATGAGCGCGGGGCTCTTCCCCTCGCTGAGCTGCTGCACCCGCCGTGCATAGATGGCAGGCAGATCGGCCTTTACAGAGGGCACGTCGGCATTGGGCAGCTTTTCTTTCGCCCAAGCCAGCGTCTCCGGGCTCAGGACGCGCCAGGAAAGTTCGAGTTCGCGGAAACGCGCCTGCAGGGCCGCCTGATCCTTCCACTCCACACCCGCCAGCGCGGCCTGCACCTTGGCCGCCACATCCTCCGCCACCTTTCTCATCTGGGCATAGGGCGGTGACGAGGGGCGTGGGTTGCGGAAGTTGACGTTGTTGATGTCCCCGCTGGTGCCGTTGGCCAGGATGGGCACAAACGGCGGAAATTCATCGTCCTTTGCCCCATTGAGCCGCGCCAGCGCCGAGCAAAACATGCCGTAGTAGTCTGCAGAGATCTCCCCATTGCCCACGCCACCCACATAGTGCAGCGAATACGCGGCAAAGACGGAAATCAACCGCCCTTGCGGCTCCCGCAGGGCGAGGATGGTCACCGTGGGATCGGTGGGACCAGCTGGCTCCACCAAGTTAGGGCTGCCTCCCGGTGGGTTCATCTTCACTTTGTCCACCTTGCCAAACGGGTTCACGGGAGCGGTCCCGTCCTTCATCACCCAGCGCCGGTTGAAAACATGCTCAGGCGCTTCCGCGGTGACAAAGCCGATCTGCGCTGGCCGCAGCGTGTTTACCGCACGACGCACGCCGTCGGCGATGCGACGGGCCACGAACTGCTGATAGGCATCGAGAGGCTGTTCCGAGACATAGCGGCTGTCCCCCAGGGCACTGGCTGCCGAGTGGGTGTGAGTGCCGGAGATCATCACCTGCGCAGGCGGGATGCCGGTTGACTCCTCGATCAAGCGTCGCGCCTCGATGCTCACGCTGCGGTGCAGGCCGAGGAGGTCGCACACCACCAGCGCCAGCTTGGTCTTTCCGTCATCCAACACCAGACAGCGGGCGTGCAATTCATCATGCACGCCGGTGGCCGGGAATGGCACAAAGCCACCGATGATCTTCGCCCCCAGTTCTGGAGTGATGTTGCTCGTGGCCGCCCCAGCACGCAGTGGGGCTGACGAAGGTGCCGCCGCAGCCACCAGGCCTGCGGAGAGGCACATCACGAGGAAAACAGGCATCCATGATCTCATAGGTATCCTGCCTACGGACCGTTTTGGCCAAGCTTGCCATGCCCGTGCCGGGATGACCAGTCATGGGCACATAAGTATCAGGCAGATGACTCGCATTTCCTTCGGCGCAAATACTTGTCACAGTCTGATCCAGGCGGACATTTCCTACCGTGCATCTCGTCGTTGAAAAGCCCTCGCCCCTGGCCGCCACGGAACTGGTGGCGTGTGAGGTCGTGCGGGGGGACGACTTCGGCTGCGTCTGGCACCACCACCCCGAATGCGAGATCACCCTCGTGCTGCGCGGCGGGACCGAACGTATGGTGGGGGACAAGCTGACCCACCTGCGCCCGGGGGATCTCACGCTGCTCGGGTCAGATCTGCCGCATGACTATCGCAACGATCACCCCGCCACGGGTCGCCGGTCACGGGTGGAAGCGATCGTGGTGCAGTTCATGCCGGATCTGTTGGGGGAGGGCTGGCTGCAGCATGCTTCCATGCAACGGGTTCATCAGTTGTTTCATCGTTCTCAACTTGGTCTGGAGGTCCGTGGTGCCACCCGGAGGCGGACTGCCTTGAGATTGAAACAACTGTCCCGGGCGGCCGGGCTGCGACGCGTGGTGCTGCTGCTGGAGATCCTGGAAGACCTGGCGAAATCCAAGGATCTGGTGGAGATCGCCTCACCGGGCTTCCACGCACCGGCCCGCCATGGCTCGACAGACCGCATCGCGCCCATCATCACGCACATTGAGTCCCACCTGGCCGCGACCATCCACGTGCACGATCTGGCCCTCATGGCGGGGCTGAGTGAGAGCGCCTTCAGTCGTCTGTTCAAGAAATGCACCGGCCGCTCCGTGCCGCAGTACCTCAATGAACTGCGCATTGGCCGGGCCTGTCGGCTGCTCGCTGAGACGGACGACACCGTGGCCCGCATCGCCACCACTTGCGGCTACCCCTCCCCGGCAAACTTTCAGCGGCAGTTTCATCGGCATCAACAGCGCTCCCCGCTCGCCTACCGCGCTGCGGTAAGAGCCCGCGGATGACAAATGCATCCACGCCGGAAAAGGAGATTTCTTCGCCGGAAATGACGACACAGCGTCGGCCGTGGCCTTGCGTAAGTATCGGCCATGATTATCCCCTCCAAAAAATCCGCAGCCACGGCCCTCAGTGTCCTGCTGCTCCCCATGGCCTCCTTGCTGCCTGTCAGCGCCGCAGAACCGGTCAAAACCAAGATCGACCTGCTGGAGAGCATCAAGACCGGTGATGTGGACTACCACGTGAACCCCAAGGCGGACTTCCACGATGCTCCAAAGGACATCTGGACCATCCAGCCGGACAAGAACCTCCACGTGAGCGGGCGCGGCTACGGCTATGTGGCCACGAAGCAGGACTACCGTGACTACCACCTGGTGCTGGAGTTCAAGTGGGGTGCGAAGACCTGGGGCAAACGCGAGACCAAGGCACGTGACAACGGCTTGCTCCTGCACTCCCACGGACCTCACGGTGCGTACAGCGACACTTGGATGGCCAGCATCGAGGCGCAGATCATTGAAGGCGGAGTGGGTGACATTCTGGTCCTCTCTCCCAAAATGCCCGACGGCACGACGCTGACGACCTCCCTGAGCGCAGAGTTCGCACTGGACCGGGACAAGGAGAAGATCTGGAAACCCGGCGCTCCCCGCCAAACGGTGACAGCGGGCCGCATCAACTGGGAGAAACGCGATGTGGACTGGGCGGACGTGGTGAACTTCCGTGGCAAGGAAGACGTGGAGTCGCCCTTCGGTGAATGGACACGCCTGGAGGTCATCGCCAAGGGCGACACGCTGCAATACTTCGTCAATGGCGCGAAGGTGAACGAGGCGTTCGAGTGCAAGCCCAGCCAGGGTAAGATCCTCCTCCAGACGGAAGGGGCAGAAATGATCGTGCGCCAATTTGAGTTGCATCCCCTGGGGGCCCTCAAGGTGTCCAAGCCCGCCACGGTGGCCGACGCCAAGTAGAGCCCATTCTCAGTTTCCTCGCACCTCACCATGAGCACGCCGCCTCCGCTGAACCGACGTCACTTTCTCACTGCCACCGGTGCTGCCGTCATGGCGGGGCCGCTTGGGTCAACGTCGGTTCAAGCCGTTCCCAGCCCGGGGGCGATCCCGCAGGAGAACGCCCTGCCGGGTTCCCTGAACTGGCAGCTCACTCGCGTCCGGGTGGATGGCAAAAACTTCCGCTCCCCCTGGATCGAAGGCTACTGCTCCCGGCAGAGCGTGCTGGCCGGCCAGACGCTGGACATCATGGTCTCCGCCAAGCCGGCGCGGAAGTTCCACCTGGAAATCTTCCGGCTCGGCTACTACGGCGGACGGGGTGCGAGGAAAGTGCATGAGCTGGGTCCCCTGCAGGCCACCACCCAGCCCACGCCGCAGCCCGGGGCAAAAAACCTGCACGAATGCCGCTGGCAGCCCACCGTCACCCTGACCATTCCACCCGACTGGCGCAGCGGTGTTTACATCGGTCGCATGACGACCCTCCCGGACGCGGCAGACGAGGCGTACTGGCAGAGTTATGTGACCTTCATCGTGAGGGATGAACGCCCGGCAGACATCCTCTTCCAGTGCAGTGACAACACCTGGCAGGCCTACAACCGCTGGCCCAGTGACTTCTCCCTCTACACCCATCCGCAGGGCGGCCAGGGCCCTTGGGCGGATGTCAGCTTTGACCGGCCCTATGGCCGCGAGGCGCAGTACAACGGGGTGGTCAACGATCCTCTCACGGTCGGCTCCGGGGAGTTTCTGCCCTTTGAGTTTCCCCTCGCCTACTGGCTGGAGCAACACGGCTACGATGTCACCTACTGCTCCAACAGCGATATGGTCACCCCAGACCGCGGTTTGCGCTGCAAGGCCTTCCTGAGCGTGGGGCATGACGAGTACTGGGACATCCGCCAGTTCCGCAGTGTGGAGGCCATGAGGGATGCAGGAGTCAACCTGCTCTTTCTCTCTGGCAACTCGGTGTGCTGGGTCACGCCCATGCGCCCCAGCAGTGACGGCGTGCCACATCGCATCATTTCACGCGACGGTCCCTATGGGGCCGAGCAGGAGTACGCCAGGAACCGGGAGGCCAACCACGGACCTTTCCCCGAGCGGGGACCGGACGAAGGGCTCCTCATGGGCGCGCGCAATGTCCGCCCAGTGAATGGCGGCGGAGACTGGATCTGTGAGAAACCGGACCACTGGATCTTCGAAGGCACCGGGATGAAGAAGGGGGAGGCCATCCCTGGTCTCATCGGCTGGGAGTACCATGGACAGCCTGCCACTGAGATTCCCGGCCTGGAAGTGGTGGGTGGTGGCACGGCCTGGGTGAGCGGCACGACTGCCCAGCAATGGACGGCGACGATCTATCCCGGTCCCCGCGGCAACTTTGTTTTCAACGCCTCCACCATCTTCTGGGCCCAGGGTCTCTCCACACCGCCCGGCCATGTGCTGCCGTGGTCCCACTGGAGCCGCCCCCACGGCCCGGATGAGCGCGTGCAGCGGATGACGCGCAATCTGCTGACCCGCGCCCTGGCATCCCGCTGATCCCCTCAGCTTGTAATTTCATCGACTCACCCAGCTCCGACCCGTTCTCATGACTCCCCCACTCTCCCCTGCCCCGAGCCGCCGACAGTTCCTCACCCACGCGGCACTCACCGCCGGCGCCTGCCTGCTGCCAGCCGCCCACCAGGCCACGGCCGCCCAGCCGCCATATGAGCGCACCCTGAGGGACCGCCTCTGGATGTGGGGGCATGACTCCGGCTCGCTCGTACAGGGCTATGGCATTGGCAGCAAGGGCAGCGACATCGAGCCCGCGGCCGCGCTGGAGTACCTGGGCATCCCGAACTGCTGTATGGTGCGCTTCACGGGCACGCCACTTCCCCCTTTCGACGACTACGTCAAGCAGTTCGCCAAGACCCGCCGCCTCACCTGGAGCTTCGTGGATGGAGGAAAGAACTTCACCACCGCGCAGAAGCTTGAGCAGGCGCTGGACCTCGCAAAGCAGAACCCGCACCTGACCGGGCTGGACATGGATGATTTCTTCCTGGGAGATGCCCTGCCCAAGAACGGCGGAACGGATGCTGCCGCGCACCTGACCGTGGCGCAAGTCGCCCAGATCAGGAAGGACCTGAAGGCCCTGAGCCGGCCGCTGGATCTCTCCATGGTGATTTACACGAACCAGCTTCATCCGGTGATCCAGCCCCACGTGGATGTGGTGGATCAGGTGTACCTCTGGACCTGGAAGGCCCGGGAGCTGGCGAACCTGGAGGCAAACTTTGCCGCGTATCGCAAGATTGCCCCCACCAAGCCCACGTTACTGGGCATCTACATGTGGGACTTTGGCGAGAAGAAGACGATCCCCGTCTCCCTGATGGAGCACCAGTGCCGTCTCGGGCTGGACTGGCTGAAGCAGGGCCAGATCGAGGGGCTCATCTTCCACTGCACGCCTCTCTGCGGCATGAAGCTGGAGGCCGTGGAATGGTCCAAGGACTGGATCGCCCGTCACGCGAACGACGTGGTGCGGCCATGAGCGTCTAAAATGCGTGAATCGTCCTCCAGGCTGATGTATGCATTCCCAGTGCATCATGGCCGAGACGCGCGACATCCCTGACTATCCGCTCACTGACTACGTGCAGCCGGAGATCGCCGAGCTGGGCCTGTACGTGGGACGTTTCGAGGTGCTCAACACCCAGATGGACCGCCCGCCCGGCATGCATCGCCACGGGCACTTCGAGCTCTTCTGGCTGCATGGTCCTGCGGAGCACTTCAATGACTTTGAGCACTTCAAGCTCCCGGCAGAGCGCCCCTCCTTCATTCTGGTGAGCCCAGGCCAGTTGCACCGGTGGGAGGGAGCCGATGACATTCGCGGCACGCTGATCTCCTTCACCACGGCGTTCTTCGATGGCAGAGAGCCTCCGCCCAGCCGCCTCATGCAACTGGGTTTCGTGAATCGCATGTGCTACCCACCGGTCCTCACGGCGGACGCCGACCTTGAGGAGGATGTCACCCCGCTCATAGCCCGGTGCGAGCAGGAGTATGCCAGCCGCGGGGAGGGATGGATGGAAGTCTGCCGGCACAGCATCCGGCTCATCCTGCTGCTCGCCAGTCGCGCCTGGTTGCGACACCAACCGGAGCCCAGGGAGACGGGGCGCTCACGGGAGCTACTCCAGCGTTTCCAGGCGGAGGTGGAGAACAGCTTCCGCCAGCCAATGTCCGTGGCCTCCTACGCCAGGCGGCTGGGCGTGACAGCGGGGCATTTGAACGATGTGGTGAGGCAGTTCACCGCTGGCACGGCGGGGGAGCTGATCCACGCCCGGGAGCTCCTGGAGGCCCGACGGTTGCTCATGCACACGGAGCTCAGTGTCTCGGAGATTGCCTATCAACTGGGGTACAAGGACCCCTCCTACTTTGCCCGGGTGTTCCGCAAGAGCACCGGCCAGGCCCCGGCGGATTTCCGTACCGCCATCCGTGAGACCTGCCGGGCTGGAGCAGGTGCCTGAAGGGGTCGCCCCACCCCGGATCGGAACGTCATCCTCGAAAAGTACTGGTCGGTCCGCGGATAGTGCTGGGATCCAGAATTGTGCGGATGGGCGTAGTGAGAGATGCTCCCACCAGCCATGAAAGCGATTGCCCTCACTCACTATCTGCCCATTGCCGACGAGAATTCCCTGTTCGACACCGAGCTGCCCAAGCCCATCCCGAGCGGCCGCGACCTGCTGGTGAAGGTGCAGGCTGTCTCCGTGAACCCGGTGGACACCAAGGTGCGCTCCCCGAAACCCGCGGTGGAAACCACGCCCAAGGTGCTCGGGTGGGATGCAGCCGGGATTGTGGAAGCCGTGGGCCCGGAAGTGATCGGATTCCAACCCGGTGATGCGGTGTACTACGCTGGCGACATCACCCGCCCCGGCTCGAATGCGGAGTATCAACTGGTGGACGAACGGATCGTGGGCCACAAGCCCGCTTCCCTGGACGACGCCGGCGCTTCCGCCTTCCCGCTGGTGACCCTGACCGCCTGGGAGGCCCTGTTTGACCGTCTCGGCATCGATCCAAAAGGGAAGAAGGATACAGGAAAAACGCTGCTCATCATCGGCGGCGCAGGCGGAGTGGGCTCCATCGCCATCCAGCTGGCCAAGCGTGCCGGTCTGGTGGTGATCGTGACGGCTTCCCGTCCGGAAACGACGGTATGGGTGCAGGCCCTGGGTGCGGATCACATCGTGGACCATCGCGAACCCCTGGGCCCGCAGCTCAAGGACCTGGGATTCGCCGAGGTGGACTACATCGCCAACTTTTTCAACACCGACATCTACTGGTCGGCCATGGCAGAGCTCATCCGACCCCAGGGCAAGATCGTGGGCATCGTGGAGAATGACCAGCCGGTGGACATCGATGAACTGAAGGCGAAGAGCGCCACGTTCGTGTGGGAGTTCATGTTCACCCGCTCGAAGTTCCAGACGCCCGATATGACCGAGCAAGGCCGCATCCTTACCGAAGTGGCGCGCCTGATCGATGCGGGCGAAATCAAACCCATCCATCGCGACATCCTGACACCGATCAACGCCACGAATCTGCAACAGGCCCATGCCCTGCTGGAGAGCAAGCGCAGCATCGGTAAAACCGTGCTGACAGGCTGGAGCTGAACTCTTCTCAACTCTTAACACCCAATCCCTAACATCTCACCCTAGTTATCACCATGAACCTGCAAATCGAAAATCAACTCGCCCTCGTCTCCGCCTCCACCAAGGGCATCGGTCTGGCCATTGCCAGAGCACTCGCCCGTGAGGGTGCCCGCGTCATCATCAACGGTCGCAGCGCTGCCTCCGTGGATGAAGCCGTGACCCGGATCCTTGAGGCGGTGCCGAACGCCCAGCTTGAGAAGTTCCCCGGGGATCTCTCTGACGCCGCCACGGCGGAGAAGCTCGCGGCAGCCTACCCTGAAGTGGACATCCTCGTGAACAATCTGGGGATCTTTGATCCCAAGCCTTTCTCCGAGATCCCTGATGCGGAGTGGCAGCGGTTCTTTGATGTGAATGTGCTCAGCGGTGTGCGCCTCAGCCGCCTCTACTTCGACGGCATGATCAAGCGCAATCGCGGTCGAATCATCTTCATCTCCAGCGAGAGTGCACTGCACATCCCGTCTGAGATGATCCACTACGGCATGACCAAGACCGCCCAGCTCGCCGTGGCCCGCGGCCTGGCAGAACTGAGCGCCGGGACGGCGGTGACCGTGAACAGCGTCCTACCCGGCCCCACGCGGTCCGAAGGCGTGGAAGAGTTCGTGGACAAACTCAGCGGCGGGCAGCCTTTCGAGGCTTTTGAGCAGGAGTTCTTTGAGAAAGTGCGCCCCACCTCCCTGCTCAAGCGGTTCGAGACCGTGGATGAGATTGCGAATGTTGTGGCCTTCGTCTGCAGCCCCCTCGCCTCCGGCATCAACGGCTCCTCCGTCCGGGTGGAAGGCGGTCTCGTGAAAGCGATCGCGTAAGGGAGTTGGGCGATGAGCCCCTGGCCCGAACAACTCGACGCATCTCAACCGCCGTTGAGGTGCGTTTTTCTTTTGGCTCTTCTTCACCCCGTCTGCCTGCTCCCAATGTCAAAGCTCCCCGACTCCCTCAACAGTCTGCTCTCTGAGCTGGAACGCTTCGGGGAAGAGAACGACCACGGCGATACGCCGCGGGGATCGAAGATGCTCAACATCACCCGCGACACCGGGGAGTTTCTCGCAGCGCTTATCCGCGCAACCGGGACCCGCAGCATCCTTGAGGTGGGCGCCTCCAACGGCTACTCCACCCTCTGGCTGGCCTTCGCCACCCAGCCGCTGGGCGGGCACATCACCACGCTGGAGCGCTCCGCCGCCAAGGTGGCCATGGCGCGGCAGAACTATGAGCGGGCCGGGTTGCAGGGACTGATCACCCTGATGGAAGGAGATGCCGGCGAGTTCCTGAGCAACGCCGACAGTGGCAGCGCCGACCTGATTTTCCTCGACTCCAACCGGGCCGACTACCTGGCTTGGTGGCCCCACCTGAAACGAATCCTCCGCCCCGGCGGCACCGTGGTAGTGGACAACGCCACCTCCCACCCCGAGGAAGTCGCGGGTTTCGTGGCAGTGGTGAATGCCGATGAAGCGTTCACCACCGCGCTGGTGCCAGTGGGCAAAGGGGAGTTCGTGGCGGTGAAGGCTCTGTAAGAGGAAAGACACTTGGCTCAAACCGGGACAGGAATGTCCCTCGCTCCTTCTGCTGACAACGCCCTCTATAACGCACTCAGTAAAAGGAGGCAGGGACTTTCCAGTCCCGGACCCGTTCGCGCGATCCAGCAGAAGGAAATGCCAACTGACAGGCATCGTACAAGATCGAACGAAGCTCGCAATGGACAGCCCCGCCGACAGGAGGGAGGCTGTACTTGACCGATTGGAGGGCTCCGATTACCTAAACTCCAGATCCCCGAATAGGTTCCGGTCATTCATGTTGCCATTCCCAATGGCTGAAGACCAGATGTAGCGATCGATCTGATCGCGGATGAGGGGATGGTTGCGGGCAAAGTTCGCCCTCCAGATGGTGCCAGCCGTGGGGGCAGTGGTTCCCAACGTTTTGAAAGGAATGGTGACGAGTGCCTGCCAGGTTCGAGTTGCCACGTCGGTGCGGGACTGCACCTCCCACTCTCCTTTGAAGACGGGATCATCCTTGCCATGGCGCGGATCCATGACGTCTGTCACCGCTCCATTCAGCGCGTCGTAACGGGCCGTGGGATGAATGCCCGTCATGAAGCGATAGGCCAGCTCCTGGCCTGCTTGAGGGGCCAGGTAGATGTCCACGGATTCTTTGTCCCCCAGAGGCTGCTCCCGCCGTGTGCCGGGCAAGGGCGGCTTCGCATCAGGCTCCAGTTCGCTGGTCAGCAACAAGTACAAGTTCGTCTTGTCATACAGCGCCCGCACGGACGACTTGCGAGGAAGCTTGTGGAAGGGAGGAACACGCGTGAAGTCCGCTTCCTCGGCCTTCGCCCAGACACTGGGCTCCAGGCTCACGGCCGAAGAGGCTGCGGCCACGGGCAGCCGTTTCTTGCCCGGCAGCGGCGCATTGCGCATGCTCTTGGTGTCCCAGTTGAAGCACGTGTTCGCGAAGGGCTCTTGGTATCCATCGTGAGCGAGCCTCAAGTGCTCGGCCGAATGACCGGAGAAGGGAAAGAAGACCTGAGCCCAGTCTCCTGCCGTCTTGGTGCGCGGCCCCTTCTTGTAAAGCGCTTCAATCGCCTCATTGCGGGCATCGATCGCGTTCAGCAACTGGTCGCGGGAGGGAGCATCCGCCAGCAGGACGAAGGCTTGGTAGAGATGCACCACCTTGGCGAGGTGACGGAGGTAGTCGAACTCGGTCCGTACCAGTGCCAGACGCGTCTTCACCTTGGGTGTCGCAGCCAGCGACTCCGCCAGTGCGAGATCGTTCTCCAACGCAGCGAGGACTTGGGGAGGATAGAGGAAAGCAATCAGCGGGAAGGGATCCGTCACCGTCTTGCGCCGCCGCCCGTCATAGGTTTGGTAGCTCCACGCATCGCCCCGGGTGCCGATGTGATCTGAGTAGAGATTGATGGCGTGGTAGAGCCGGTCATAGAATGAAAGCATGGCTGGAGCCGAGCTCCCGAAGGCCGCCTCGCAAAACTCTGGCACCAGCTTGGCCGCGGAGTTGCCTGTGGGATTGTCAAACATTCGGCCCATGGTGTAGTACACCGGCCCTTCCAGCCCGAAGAGCTGGCCCGGCCCGTCGCGCAGCAGAGATTGTGTTTTGTTCTCCGCCAGTCTCTTCACCTGGGTCTCCACAAAGCCCGGAGTGCGCATGGGAGTGTAGCGGGTCACCAGATTCGGGCACCAGTTGTAAACGTATCCGCTGAATCCACCCGGCACCTCATAGTCCCGCCAGGGAGCGATGTCGGTTTCATTCGTGCCGGTGAGCATGATGTTCACGTTCGCCGGAAACGCCTTGAAGGTCTTGGGGGGACGTGCCGTGAGGATGTACGACATCATGGTGATCCGCCCCTGCGGATGCGATTTCAGAAGCCTTTCCGCCACCTGCCGGTTAAAGGTCCAGATCTTCTCACCCCAGTCGTCCCCCGTGCCATAGAGCGCCCCGCACTCCCTGCACTGGCATTCCTGATACCCATCCGGCTGACCCAGATCCACCGAGGTGTATCCGTTCTCCAACTGCCGCACCAGATCCTGGTAGATCAACTCCTGCACCTGAGGATTGGAAAGGCAGTACTGGGCATTGCCCGATGCTGCGGCCTGACGTTCGCCATTGATCAGGGCAAAGTACTCAGGGTGACTCTTGGCGTATTGCTCCGGCGGGATGGCCCGTGCCCAGGTGTGCCCACCAAAGAGAGAATCCACCCGGGGAAACCGGTTCAAGGAAAGATCATAGAAGCCCGCATTCGCCGGATGGGAGGTGTTGACCTTCAACAACGGGGCGTGGTTCACCTTGAGATTCCGCGGCACGATGGCCGCCGGTTTCTTGAGAAACTCAATCCCCGGCGAGTTCATCAGGTCCACCTTGGCAGCATCCGCCACCTGACTGTAGGAGGGCAGGTCGGGATACAGGAAACGCACCCCCAGATGCTCCCGCGCAAAGTCCGCCGCACCCTTGGCCGTCCCGACAAAGTCCCACCCAGGCTGCCGGCGGTCCTTGGTCCCGGCGGGCAGTCGAGAAGGTGCGTCATGCCCGGTAATGATAACATTCTCCCCGACGACTTGCTGCACATAGCCCCAGCCTTCCAGTCGAAGGGCGTCAGGCACCTGCTGGGCGGCATACTTCGTCTGTCCAAGGTAGATTCCCGGCTTGGACGGCTCGCGTTGCGACTCCTGCACTACCGACACCTTTACGCCATTGGCCTCAAACGCCGTCTGCAACATCCGCGCCGTCTGCTGCAAAGAACCCGTGAGGGTCGTGGCCGGCAGTGCACCGGAATCCGGCAGCACAATCTGATAGTCCGTCTTGCCAGCGCTCCACAGAGAAAGATCTCCATTGGCAGACTGCGAGTGCAAAGACGCGGGGATCAAACAGGCCGCGGCCCACGTAAGGAGGCAACGGACATCGACCGGCGGGGAGAAACGAAGGTTCATGGAAAGGAAGGCGAACGCACAGACTACGCGGGCAGCCCGGCTTTTTTGTCACGATGAAGAGTCGAAACTGTCCCAGAAGCGATTGTGTGGGATCAAGGTATCTTTCCAATGCCCTGATGACTGCACTCAAGAGATCCGAAAGTCAGTTCCTGCCGGAACTCTGAAGTCGGAACGCAACGGTTGATATTTTCAAGCGTCATGCCGCAGCATTCGCCGCATTTTCAGAAACGACCAACGAAGAAAAGATACCACCAGAGAAACCATCCCATCATGCATCCACACAAAGAGGAATCCCCCTGCGGCCAAGGCGGAGGTAAAATTTTGATAGACGAGGGCAAGGCGAACATCATTGCCTGCGCTATGCGTGCAATCGACAGTATATGCAATAAACCCAAAAGCACTCCAAACTGCCAGGTGGGTCAACATCCGCCACGCCCAGGCCAGCTTGTGCATGAAAATCGTCGCACAAGTATTGACGAATAAAGCTGCCAGAACCGCGAAGGGGAGTGCCATTCAAATACTTGACTAACAGATTTGTTCCAAAGGTACAGAGTTGAATTGACCCGGGAACCAGATTTGCTCGGCAATCACCCCTCTTCCCAATTCGACGCCGCAAGCTCTGACCGATGTCTGCATGCACTACGCTTCTCCGTCCTGAGCGACATTGAGCAAAGTTCGGAATGCACCAGGAGACTGCAACACATCCCAAAAAGCAAATGAATCGAAAATCCAGATCGTTTGCAGCCTGTCATCGGGCCGAGGCACGGGAGGCCAGATCGGCACGAACATTCCCGGCCATCGCTGGTTCAATCGTTCCACTGCCTTCAAGATGGCATCAACATCCTCCCCCGTTCGCTGAGCCCCACGCCCTCCATATACGTTTTCGTAGAGATCGCACACGCGAACGTGAAATTGCGGCGGCCCATCGCTCAACGCCCGAAAGATATAGCTCAACAATCCGCAAACTGGCCCTTCCCCAATGCTCATGTTCGTCGTTTCTAGAAGGTCGCGAGGTTTCTGTGATTCCCCCTCGGAATGGAGGTCTTCTCGCACTGCCTAATCGCAATTCATCTATTCAGAATAAAACACACCATACATTGAGAAGAAAGTCAGGCTAACCCATGCGACCTGAGATACGGCCTGAAATGCCAACGCTCTTCCACCTTCAATCAAGCGCCCGAAAAGAAAACCGCAGCCAAATATGCACAACATCGTATTTATCAACATGGGCCAATAGGCTTCCGCTTCGGCATTGATTCTCACCCAGTCGCCTGCGTTCTGCAAACTCCCTGCGACAATAAGGTAGTATCCACTGACGAGAAGTCCGCTTAACTGCAGAATAGTGAAAAAAGTGACGACTGAGTTCTTCATTACCCGATTATTTTCATTTCCGATTGGGATCACCAGCTGAGACTGGAGATGTGATGGCGTTTGCCATCGTGCGGTTCCGCCCATCGAAACACCCTCCCGTCTGGCACTGTTCGGCGAAGACAAGCCTTCGGGCAACGCCGGCCATCGATTTTTATGTATCGCCGCGAGGATTCTGAGTTGCTCTCCGCGCTCTGTACTGGGGAAGCTGCCGACGCACGCTCACCGGACACATTTCTCCAGCCGAGCACCTTCAATTACGCCCCTGCGCTTGCCATGTATCAACTCTTCATCCACCCCCGATTCCACACCTCCGAGGGACAGCGTGACATCTGGCTGCAAAGGAGGCGGTTGCCATTACTGGGCTCAGATGAGGCTTCTCGCAACAACCTGCCGCATGGCACACTTATCCGGCGCATCCATCAGACCTAGGTCCTACTCGAGTGCGCAGGCAATGTTGTTACTCTGTGTAAATACCAAACTGCATGAAGCCTGTGTCACCCCCCATCCCATCACTCACCTTGATGAGGTTAACGCCCTCGGTGAGATTCATCGCCTCGGCAGCTCTCGCCATGCTGCTCGTAAGCTGCGCCACCAGCAGCCGGCTCGAGGAACACAAGACCATCGCCTACTCCGCTGGATTCAAGGTCATCCATCCAGTGAAGCCGGACCAGGTGGCCATCCTTTCGTCACTGCCCAAAGACAAAGTCACCCCCATCAACTACCAGGGCAAGACGTACTACATCCTGCCTGACGCCGAGAACAACCAGGCCTTCGTAGGGGGCAAGATGGAGTTCACGACGTATCAACACCTCTGCATGAAGAAGCTGCGCGAGGAGGAACGGGCGGCAGAACAGATGGACCAGGCGGCGGCGTTTCATCAGATGAACTGGGGTGCCTGGGGTGGCTGGCCGATGGGCTACGGACGGGTCATTCACTACCGGTAGGCTTCGGCACGGCATAGGGCCAAAGTCCGATAGCATCGCTCGCACCGCATGAGTAGCGTCTCTCCATGAGCAGTCTCATTGTCATTGGGTTCAACAACGAAGCCGACGCCTTTGCCATGCGTGCGGAACTTGCGAAATTGCAAACCCAGTACCTGATCGAAATGGAAGACGCGGTCGTGGTGACGCGCGATGCGGGAGGTAGGCCACAGCTGCATCAGGCCGTGAATCTCACCGCCAGCGGGGCCGTTGGGGGCATGTTCTGGGGGACCCTGCTGGGCATGCTCTTTCTGAATCCCCTGCTAGGTGCAGCGATCGGCGCCGGTTCCGGTGCGCTTTCTGGCAAACTTTCGGACATCGGCATCAACGATCTGTTCATGAAGCACCTAGGCGCAACGTTGACCGCCGGGACCTCCGCGCTCTTCCTGCTGGTGCGCAAGGCGACGCCAGACAAAATACTCGAAGCTCTCAAGCCCTTCGCCGGCAAAGGCACCATCCTTCAGACCTCACTGACAACCGACAAGGAGGAGGAACTGCGAGCCTTCATCGAGGGGAAGCAAGAGCCGGCTTCTTCTGCCGGCACCGAGGAACGATAGGGGGCCTTGGAAGCGCCTAAGGGTTCGATCAGTCCACGTTCCCGTATTTATAAAGGCCAATGCATGTCAAGGAGCGGCGGTTTGTGCTTGCACAACCGCCGAGGGGAAGCGGAGTGGTTGGCAGCCACCTGCCCATCGCCTGGTGCGGCTCCACCGCTGCTTGCAGGCTCGGGGACTACCTTGCTCCGGCCACCTCCGGCGGTTGTGCAAGCACAAACCGCCGCTCCTTGGATAGCTGGTCCAAAGGGCAACTTGGACAACCTCAGGTGCACAAACTGACGTGCATGCGCCACTACGAGATCGACTTTTCAGAGCTGCCAATTCTGGGACTTCCGTACTGGAGCTCGCAAGAATTGGGGACTGGCGTCGCGCTCTTACTCCACATTCTAACCACTCATGCTGATGGCAAAAATCCTCAACCTCCCTACGTTATGCCTTCTGCCGCTCCGACACAGTCCGAACGAGCCGCAAGTAGAATTCTCCAACGCCCATACCCAACGTAGCCCGCTGGAACGCCCACCACGAAGACATTCCGCCCGCCTCCAAATTGTCAACCGCAGGCAATGAATCGGCAATGTAACGTTGGCCCCCGAGCAGCCTTATCGATTTCGATCCTAGAGATCAATCATCGCCTTCAGGATCCGCTGTCGTAGTCAAAGTTGAAAATCATGAACCGAAACACGATGTTTGCCAGGAACAATGCGTCAAGGTCATCTTCTGGCAATCCCGATGTTAACGCTTCGGCCGACAGAACGTTTTTGTGGTTGCCGTAGGATTGATCGAGCTTTGACATTTCGTAGTGATTCGAAGAAAGCCTGAAGACAAACTCCATGGCAGTCTCCGAATGCTTTGCACGCAGAGAATTCGCACCAAGCAGCCAACGGTCTACTGATGTTACCCTCCAGATCTCGTTCCCGTGAGCATCAGTGATTGACCAGTGCTGACTCGAAACCCGCCAGATCTCCCATTTTGAACGCGCGGTTGAATGGCGTCGCACGGTCAGGACATTTGTGCCCTCACGGTATATGCGCACCACCGAAGGGCCCCATCGCACCGAAGAGCCCTCTCCAACCTCTGAGGTGGCGACAACCGCGTCAAATGGACAAACCATGACTAACGATTGGGAGCGTCTGACCCCGTCCCCGACCACCACTCCCACTGGAATGTCGCTCCAGAAAAGGACATCGCTCATGCGGGGCACCGTACTGGCACGTCGGAACTGTGCCCTGATGATTCTCCGCTGGAAATCCGGATTGTTTGCCGCCCGGCCCAACTCTCCCACTTCATCCAGCAAACGCTCCACTTCGGAAGACACTGCGCTTTCTCCAGCCACCTTGCCTCCCGATCGGGCGATTAATTTCGCAACTGATTCCATGTCAGCATCCTGCTTATTGAATGAGTATTCCAGCGCAAGAGTTTTCCATGATCCCTCTCCCTTTCAACTTCTAGACGAGCGAAACGCCGTAAGAACCCCAAGATGTGATCCCCACCACAGATTCGAACAGAGAAGGGGCTTGGGTCAACACCATTTAACTCTGACGGTTTGCACCATAGCGCCCGCCCGCATCGGGCGTGCTCCACGCTTTCGTCAGAGTCAAACTGATCGCGCCTATCTGCACTGCACCAGTTCAAAGTCATCTACTGGGAGGCGAGGCACCCGATTAACGGCGTCAATACCAATAGTGACGCCCTGAGAGCAGACCCATAAAAATTGCGGCTATCAATACTGTTTCAGATTCGGCCGAGACCACCACATGCCGCTTGGGCACAATGTAAATTTTCCATTCTAAATCACGATTGGAGAAATTGTACGCTCCGTGGGGCAAGGTAAACCTCTCCTCAAGATACTGCATCTCCAACGTCCCCTTCCATGTAAAATCAACCCCCCCCACGATACGACCATCGAGGAGGATATCGTAAGCGTCAGCCCAAAAGAGAGATTCCCAAAATGTCCCCTGCCGCTTCCTATGCACCATCTTTGCGAGGCAAACGGAGTCATCAGTGAAGAGGAAAAGCTCTCCATTCTTAATCTTAGTCTTCAACGATGAATCCAAAAGCTGCAGGTTATGTGCCACGACGCAGTCAGAATCTGCGGGATTGATGCAACGTACCAGGGGCGTGATTGTAGCCTGCAATCTCATAGCTCATCATTACTGGATGGATTCACTTGCCCCACATGAGCGTGAATATTGATGCGGGTCAACGTGTTCAATTGTACTCTTATAGTTTATCAGATCAAGTACCGCCCCTGCGTGGACACCACAACCAAAATAAAAGTGACGCCATTCTAGCCTGCCCATCGGCACTACTCGTCATTCAAACAATCAGACTAAGTGTTGAACCAGCAATCATCCGCCGAATACAATCCCAAGAACATTGCGATCAGGAGGTTTGAATCGTCATCTGCTGCCACGTACACGTGCTTCACAGGATAGAAGAACACCTGCCAACTCATATCTTCATTTGCAAAGTAGCGGCATCCAATAGGCGCCTTGAACTCGCGATCTCCGTACTGGACCGAGATGCATCCATCCAGTGGCAAATTGACTTTCGCCAAGATTCGATCGCCATACTCAATCGACCAATCGGGGGTTCCAAAGAGGCGAATGTATCACGGCCTCCGCACTTTTGACGGAACCATCCTCGCAACACAATTCTCCTTATCCCCTTGGAACATATGAAACTCCCTTGCCCCAATTTCCATCTTTAAAGGCACCTCCCCCCAGACGTGACTATTGTGCACGACCGTACTGACAATCTCCTTAAAATGGATGAACTTGCGCTCCGGCGTGATAGTTGCACGTAGTTTCATAAGTTAAGCTATTGAATGAAATCACCCACGCCCCATGAGCCAGAAAGTTGGTGCCTGTCAACAGGTTCAAAAGTGCCCGTATACCTTATTAAATCAAGTGCTCACATGGCGTAAACGCCACCACCAAAAATCAAAGCGCCGCCATTCCAGCCTGCCTATTCGCACTATTCATGGTTCGAGCAATCAGACTATGCACTATACCAGCTATATTTCGCCGAATACAATCCCAAGAACATTGCGATAATGAGACTCGAGTCGTCATCTGCCGCCACGTACACGTGCATCACAGGATAGAAGAACACCTGCCAACTTAGATCTTCATTTGCAAAATAGTCGCATCCGATAGGCACTTTGAACTCCCGGTCTCCGTACTTGACCACGACGAAACCGTCCAGTGGCAAAATGGCCTTCGCCAAGATTCGACCGCCACACTCAATCGACCATTCGGTGGTTCCAAAGAGACGAATGTACCACGGCCTCCGCACCTTGGACTGAACCATCCTCGCAACACAATTATCCTTCTCCCCTTGGAACATCTGAAACTCCCTCGCCCCAATTACCATCTTTAAAGGCACCTCCCCCCAGACGTGACTATTGTGTACGACCGTACTGACAATCTCCTCAAAATGGATGAACTTACTCTTCGGAGTGATAGTTGCACGTAGTTTCACAAGATGCGCTATTGAATGAAATCACCCACACCCCATGAACCAGAAATTGGGGACCTGTCAACAGGTTCAAAAGTGCCCGTATACCTTATTAAATCGAGTGCTCACATGGCGTAAACGCCACCACAAAAAATCAAATGCCCGTGATCTTCGCTCCATAGATCCTGCGTCCGGCATAAATCAACTGATCAGATTCACGCCAACTCAGTCCTGCTACAGAATTCGCATGCTCTGTCATGAGTTTGTCTTTCACTAGGCGAATGTCGCCGAGGGGGATGAGGGCCATCATGGACGTCACTGCGATGCAGGCTTGCGTCCATGCGTGGATTCGCGCCTGAGGGCGTTCAGCCACTTTTCAACAGCAAGTCGAGTCCAAGACGCTCTCCTCTCCTCCTCACTGAAATCACTTCGATACCCTTTCCCTTTCGACACCGCCGCAGACAACCTTGCAAGCTCTTCGGAAAGGCGCTCCTCAAGTTTAAGGCCCTGCTCCCTAGACAGGTTCAACTCAGCCCGGTGCTCTTTGCCAGCACCCCCAGGCGTCACCAGGATGCGACGCGGGTTGGTCAAGGCGCTGTAGGTACGCCAGGTACGGCAATGCTGCCCATCCCTCCACTGAGCCACGACGGCCCGCTTTTCAGCAAGCAGCAAGTCTGCTTCCAGCAATTCCATCTTGGGAACTTCCGTCCTATAAATTGACTCTACCCGGAAAGCCATGCCGGGACCTGGATCGCGCAGGGAACAAGAAAGCCCGGGCGACAAGAGGATCATGAGGGCGAACTTGCCCAAAGCGTTCATACAACCTCTGCCAGGAGCCCTCCAAGTTGGTGGTTGAATCGAAACACGAGCGGAGCATAACTGCTCTCACGAGATTCACAAATTCCTCTGTGTGAATAAGAATCCGAACTGAAAAAGCATGGGCTGGGCAACACCCCATATCGCAAAGCTCCAGAAAGGTGAGACCGTTCAGTTTCGTCCTCGGGGCAATTCCATGGTGGGAAAAATCGATTCAGGAGATCTTTGCACCGTCACACCAGTCACTGAGGACGAGCTGGAAGTCGGGGATATTGTGCTCTGCAAGGTGGGAGGCACCCAATACTTGCACTTGATCAAAGCGAGGCAAGCGGGTCGTTTTCAGATTGGAAACAACCGTGGCCGCATCAATGGTTGGATAAGCATGAACGGCATCTTCGGCCGCTGCATCCGAGTGGAGAAATGAACCGGCTTTTGCCCGCCCCTCCTGCTTCCTATCGAGTTTCATCGCGACAAGAGAACGCCAGGCTCGATCACAAACACCCGCGCTCATAGAGCCATCAGGCATGGATCATCACGAAGCCTAGCCTGGACTCGAACATCCGAGCCTCGATGCCGACGTCAACTTCAATCCGGTTCCAGGCCGCTGCCGTTCTGACGGCTTTAGGCTTACCACTTCACACAACCCTGCCAGCGGAGGGTACAAGCCCCTGCCGGGGCGCTCTAAATGTGAACAGGCCTGCAAAACTCCCACCCCGCATCGGTCGAGCCCCTCGCTTGCGTCGCGCATCCAAATGCTGACGCTGACTCTCGAACAATCCTTCCAAATAACTACGACTTCCCAGTGCGACGCCACGCGTGAAGTAAGTCACTTTACAACGCAGTGTCTCTTGCAGCGTCAGCACCCCTTGCCCCCTACGCACCTGTTCGACTGCCTCTCGTTTCATCCCTTTGCGCAACACCTTGCTGTTCGCGCCATCCCCGCTACGTGACTCCTCTCCTTGGCCGAAGAGCCAGACCCGATAGCCCGCTAGCACCTTGGCTTGCGATGGCATTCGCTGGACAACCTGATTCTTCTCATGCTGTCGTTGATCCCGCGTGACGACGAATAGTGCAGACAAGGCTTTGCGACCGCCCGCCACTGCCTCGGCATAGCTGCACCAACGGTAGTCTTTGGGATCGCTCACCATCCCCGCACGCACGGGATTGAGATCTATGTAGGCACTCATCACAGATAGCGCAGCTTGCTCCCCTTCCAGAAGAACGCTGGTGAAGCGCTGCTCCCACAAAGTGCCTTTGCGGTTCTCCCGCTTGTTGAACCAGAGGCTGAAACGCTGCTTCAGCTCCTTCATGAACTGGCTCACATCCCACATGCGCGCCAAGTACTTCTCCTTAAACTCCTCGGCCGCCTGATCGTGCCCCTGTGTGCGGAACGTCTCCAGTGTCTCCTTGATCATCCTCACCGCTGGCTTGGAATAGATGAACGCCACTTGCTTCAACACCCATTCATCCGAATACGCCGTGCCTTCCGGCCGCTTCTGAACCTCCACCATGATATGGAAGTGGTTGGACATGACACAATAGGAGAGAATTCTCACCTGGCAAAAGGACTCGTAGGCACGCATGAGCCTCACAAACTGCTCCCGCTCCTCGTCCAAGAACGCAAACCGCCGATCCACCACCCTGGAAATGCAGTGGTAATATGCAACCGGAGCCAGTTCATTGGCAAAAAATCGAGGAGACGCCATGCCCGACTGTCCAGTGCAATTTTGATTCGTCAACCACCTTTCTCACCAATAGCCTGTCTATTTGTATTGCTCCGACCTTGAAAGAGGCGATCAAGTTGGGGAGCCAGTCACCCAGGAGAACGCCCAATTGGCGCAGACAAAGAGCATCGACCTTGGATTTGGACTGGCTGAGAGATCGGTTGCGTCGGGGTTGCGTCGGGAGGGTGAGCGGCCAAAGAGGATGCGGTGAACGCCGGGGAAGAAAGGGGTTGATGGGCGCATTCATAGCTATACATCGAACCGGGCAATGCTCAACGTTTGCGTCGCACAAAAGAGTCCCAAACACCCCTTAAATCAGTGCCATTCTGGACTGTCTATTTGTATTTTCATACGGCAAAGTCTTTAAATTTATTAAAACATAGGCTGGAACTCTCAATAGTGGAGTACACTGCTTCGTGAAAAGCAACCACCATAGCATCCAACTCTGGATTTACTTCAAAAAATTCGAAGACGTTAAATGTGCCTGAACGTTTATCGACAACAGTGATAAGGCGATTCCGTGAATTGACGTCATAGATTCTAATCGCACTTTTTAGACGAGAAATTCCCCATAGTTTTTCGCAAAGTGCCGCCGTCTTGGTCTCATCTAAGATTAATTCCACTGAGAATTGCTCCCTCGGAAATTGATTTCTCAGGATATAGCAAAATCGACGCTCCACTCCCTTTTTTGAAATTTTTTCTATCCACATATGTTCCGTAGTGGCGGGGCGGCCCGCCGATTGGCAAAACACCGCGAATTCCACCTTACTCCATTTTGCGGCTTCAAAAAGAAGCGCTTGGGCCAATTCTTCTTTGGGCATTCCGAGAAGAAGTCTTTTAATTGTTGAAGCTAAGCTCATGGTCACCTTGCACACCCTCCTACAGGTCTACCCAAAATTTCAGCTATTGTGGCTGCACTCTGGATATTTTTGTTTGCGTGATAAAGATATCCTGCTGCATGCCGGGTGAACATGTCGTTAAACTCGATCGCATTTACCACCCCCTTGATCGGGTTGCCCGTTCCCCAAGTTTCAGCTACAATCTCTTCAAAAAATGCATATTGCGGCGAATTTCCGCTGTGATACAGATCCCAAGATCGGCCCCCGGTTGCCTTGTCAAGAAAGCGATGGACACTTTCATGCCTCGCAGTGGCGGTCGCTATTTGCGGATTTTGATTAAGCGGATTGGCAGTATTGAGGTAAATCGGCCTACTCTCAATTTCGCGACCATACCTGCCAAGAACCGTCGGATTGTCCCACATATCGACTTCGACAACGTTGCTCGGTCTGGACAACCATGGTGACGCAGCAAAACGCGATTCGCTATTTGCCATCCCCAGAACGGTTGAAGTGCGGCTAGCTGCGACCGGCATACTGAAGAAACCCCGTCCAGAATAGATGCCAAGTGTCCCCTCAAGAAAATGAGCTGAGAAATCTGCTACTTCAGGAGGGACATTCGCAATTTTTAGCCCGCTGCTTATCATGCCATGTGTTTGAGTATTAACAGGTATGCCAGTTCGCATTGTCTGCCAGTTTGCCTCCCAAGAATCTTTGGCATGTGCGATTATTGCAATACCAATAGCTGCACCAATTCCCGTTTCTCCAGTTCCCAAGGCAATCAGTCCGCCTCCGGTCGCCTCCGCGACGGAGCCAACGAGACCGATGCCCGCTACTACCCGTGGCGGGAGAGGGGGAATCTTGGCCTCTCGAAAAGCTCTATCAAACTCCGTACCAGGAGCAAATTGGGGATTGCCGGTAGTCACATATGGATGGACCCACATCTCCCTCCCTGTGGGATCTACCGCATTCACCGGATCGCCACCCACCATATCATACAGTCCCATACTGGCCCCATGCCCCATTGGGTCAGGAGAAATGAACCTCCCATCCACCGAGTCGTAGTAACGGGCCCCGAGATAATAAAACCCGGTCGCGTCCATCCGTTCGCCACGCCAGTTGGTGGATTGCGCCACCGACGCACCATGCGCCAAGGTCACCACGGGGCTACCGGGCTGAGGCCCGTAGGAAGCACAGCGCGTAACCTGCCAGCTTACGGTGGTGGTGACACCCCCATCCACCGTGGCCACAACGTGGCCGTAGTAGTCATCCACCACCGCAGTCCAAGTGCCTGCAGCTTCGTCCACCGTAGCCTCGAATCCGCCGATGCCCTGGAGACCGCCATAGCTGCCATTGGCATCGGGACCATGCACCTTCCAGGTGCGCTTGCCATCGGCACCGCCGATTTTCGTCTCCACTGCGACCTCCAAGAATTCATGGAGCGGGTCATACCAGGAATCTTCCTGAACGGCATCGCCCACAACTCCACCGAAACGGACGATCTGAGTGACCGAGCGAAGGCGGCGACCGAGTCCATCGTAGCGGGCCTGCCAGTTGATGCCATGCTGGTCCGCATCGCGATCTGTCACCGCAAGAAGTCGTCCCAGCCCGTCCCAGGTGAGCACCTGAGTGCGCCCGCTCAGACTCCAGGAGCGCTGGATGACGTTGCCTTCTTCATCATAGGTATTGCTGACTTGCTCCTCCAGCCGGGCCAGACTGAAGTTGCTGGTGGCACTGGTGCTGAAGGTTCCGCCGGGATGATGGGCGGTGGCTTCCAGGCTGTGATCCCCCGGCCAGAGACGCAAGGGCACACTCCAGTTCCCCACCGGGTGCTGCCAGCCTGGGTGACTGACATTGGGCGAAGAGCCCACCTTTTCGATACTGGCCGTCACTGAGGCCGCGCCAAAGGCGTTGCCCGTGGCGTTGATGTCATGGACCTTCTCGTTGCTCTTCTGCCGCAGGACACGGGCGAATTTGTTGGTCGCGCCCGTGTCTCCCGGAGCCACGTAAGAGCGGAAGTCCGCCGTGGGGCTGCTGCCTTGCGTGGCGCTGGTACGGATACCGAGACCCGCGAAACCAAAGTCATACTGGAAGCTGAGGTTCTGCGCGACGCCGGTGACGGGTGTGTAGGACTCTGAAACCAGACGACGGCGCTCCACATCATAGCCGTAGTAGCGGGCATCTGTCTGCGCGGCTGGTCCACCCGGCAACGCCGCGCGAGACGCGACGTAGCTGCTCTGGCGGTTGTCATCCAGCCAAGTCAGAGTTTCCTGCAGTAGAGCCCCGGGAAGACCCACCACGCTGGTGGTGGCCTGAGTGAGGCGACCACGATTGTCCCGCTGATTGACGACATAGCTCCGCCATGGGTTGGAGCGACCGGTGATGAGCCCGTTGTTGGCGTAGCTGTACTCAAACACCTTGCCATCCGCGGTGACACTCTTCAGAGCGCCATCCGCCTGCCAGGCGAAGGCGAACGACCCACCAGCGCCGGCACCCAGATCGGCAATGCTCGAGCCTTTCTCCAAAGAAGAGCGTCGGCCCGCGGCGTCGTAGCCATTGGTCAGATGGCGGATGACCGTGCCATCCAGAGAGACCGTCTCCGAGGTGACACGGGTTTGCGCGTCGTAGTCCCGGTGCACGATGGTGTAGCCATCTCGAGTGTCCTCGCGGAGATCGGTGACCAGGCTGCGCGGGTCATCGTAGGTGAAGGTGCGCACGACATGGTCGTCCTGACCGGAGGTGCCACAGGTGTAGGTCTGGACGCGACGCCACTCATCATAGACATAAACATGGCTGCGGAAGCCACTTGTTGTGACCTGCTGCTGATAAGACTGCAGGAGCCCGGCGTCCTTGCCCGCATTCGCCGGGAAGTAGACGTAGTTTGTCTGCTCCCGTGTGGAGGTGCCGTCACCTGCCTTGATCGATTTGGTGACCAAGCGTCCTGAAGAGTCGAGACGCTGATACTCAATGAAGCCCCCTTGCACCGGAGCCAGTGCACTGCTGGCAGCCGGGCTGGGCATGCGTTTCTCCACCACCGTACCGAGAATGACATCCGCAGGCGACGGGGAAACCACCACACCACTCCCCTGAGTGACATAGGCATAGTGCATGGTCACCTGAGCCCCATCCGGCAACACGGTGGTGCGGGGCCGATTGGCCCCATCATACGAGGTGGTGGTGGTCGTTGTCTCGAACCCGGCCACGCCATTGAGATTGGCCGCAGTGTGTGCAGCCACAGCATTCCCCGCAGCATCGTATTCTGTGCGACTGAATGAGCCACCAGGATTGATGGCCAGTACACCCTTGCCCGCGTTGTCGGTATAAGCCGTCGAACTGATGGCCGTGGCGGTATTGGCCACGCCCGAGGTGGTCGTCACCCCATGCTGTCCCGCAAGATAGACGATGCTGGACTCCTGCACGACGGTCTGATTGGCCTCACGCACCTGGGTGCGCACGGGGCGACCGAGCGCATCATGCTCCGTCACCGTACGCTGGCCCAGAGCATTCTCTGCGATCGCCACCACACCCGCGGCGTCATAGATCTGGCGGGAGGCCAGAAGCGCTGGGTTGGGATCACTGGCGGCCTTGGGTTGGAAGGCCTCCAGCGGACGCCCCACCTGGTCATAGGTGCTGGTCACAATGTTGCCGGCTGCATCCGTGGCGCTCACCACCTGACCGCGGCTGTTGGCGGTAGTCACCTGGGGCTGCCCCAGAACATTGCCAGCGTAGTTCTTCAAGGTCTTGGTGACCTGACGCGTAGCGTCCTGATACTCATAGAGCACATAGGTGGAGGGACTGACCGGTTCTTTTTTGGTCCGACCATCCAGATAGTACTCCCATCCCAGCACCGTGCCGTCCGGGTTGTCCTGCTTCCACGGCTTGCCCGCCTGGGTGTGCCAGGTGGTGGTGACGCCTCCATTCGGTGCCTTAGCGGTGACGGACTTGTCCCGCGGTATGCCCAGGCCATCCAGCTCAGAGTTGTAGCTGGTGGATGACTTGGCGAGCATCGCGCCACCGTTTTCCCAGTCCCCTTCATAGACACGGCTCTCCGTAGGACGACCGGTGGCATCGTAGAACAGGCGGGTGGTATTGCCCCGCGGGTCCATGGTCTTGATCAGATCACCAAAGAGATTGTAGGTCTTTTTGACCGTGGCGTAGAGATCCGCACCGGGCACCTCTTCCACACCCGTACCGTCCGCCTTGGCCCGGCTGCGCCACATGACCTCCTCCACCACGCGGCCCATGCCATCATAGCGGGCATAGGTGAAGTCCTCGGGGGCGTAGCGCGGGCCATCCGTCCACTCCACCTCGCCGTTCTGGTTGTAGTACACGTAGTTCCAGCCCTTCTGGACACCAGCGGCGTCGAGCCGCTCCTCCCAGATTCTGCGACCCATGTTGTCGTAGGCATAGCGGGTCTTGCGGCCCGCGGCATCCTCGGTCTCCTCCAGTTCCTGGCGGAGGTTGTAACGATAGCGGGTGATGACGTTGGGCGCGACCGCTTGGTTGGCCCCGCTGTACTGGAGGCTCTCCGTCAACAAGCCGGAGCGGTTGTATGACATCGAGGTCATAGCCATGTCGCCATCGACCCCAACACTTGTGGAGAAAGCCAGACCGCGTGCAAAAGGCACGGAGCCTGCGCCCACGTCCCCGTAACCGGTGACCGTCTTCGTCAAGGTCGTGCCGCCCAGGCTGACCTTGATCTCCGTGGGGAGATAGGGATCTGCCGCGTAGTTGTAGGCGATGGTCGTGGCCCGCCCTGTTGCCAGCCCTGTGACTGGATCCGGTGCCACAGACTGGGTGGGCAGATTCCTGGAATTGTACGTGGTGGTGCTGGTGGCAGATTCCGTGGTGGCGGGATTGCCGTCCAGATCCCCGGTCACGGTGACTTCATTGGGATTCCCCGCCGCATCGTACTTGTACTCCGTGATCAGTCCCCGCTTGTCGATGCGCTTCTTGATGCTGCGCCGGTAACCGCCAGCGGGCTGGGTGCCGGAATCTACATAATACTCGACACTCTCTGTGTAACCGAGAGCGTCCACCGTCTTCTCAAGGCGGTTGTCCACGAAGTGATACACTGTCTTCCGATCATAGGCATCGAAGATCTCCACATAGCCAGTCCACTTCTTGGTGGTGGCGTTCTGGGTGAGATTGGCATAGTTGAACCGGGCGCTCAGGCGCGGCTGATAGGACTCGGCGACGGGATCGTTCGAGTTCGCGGCCGGCACTGGCTGATCCAGCGCTGTGTTCGTGGAGGCCTTGCCGACATTGCTGAACTGGCGGGTGACCCGGCCCGAAGTGGCATACTTCGTGGGGCTGTCCATTTCATACTCATTGATGATGACCCGGCCCTCGGGCTTGGTCTCCTTGATCATCAAGTGCGTGGAGATCCACTCCTTCTTGTTCGTCGTGGTGTTCACCACTTCCTCCTGAAGGGCATACTCGTACTTCTCCGTGCTGCCATCTGGACGGATGACCTCTGTGAGATCCCCATGATCATTGTAGCGGTACTGGATGCGCCGGCTGTCACTCGTAAAGATCTCTGTGACATGCCCGGTGATGTCATAGTTGAAGGTCACAAACGAACCGTTGCTGCACTGGATGCGCCGGACCTGGCCGTAATCTGATGTGCCGGATGTATTGTAGAAGGTGAATTCATAGTAGTTCCCGGCGTGATCCGACCACTTGCGAAGGTACGGTCGTTGCCGGTTGATCGTAGTGCTGCCGCTGGAAACTGGGTAGGTGCGAATCTCAAATTCACGAACGCTGCCTTCATTCCCATAAAGCCGGTAGATAGTCTTGCCACTCTCCGTAGTTTTGAGAATGTAGTTATAGTGGAGACGTCCGTGCTCCGTGTTATTGAGCTCAGGGTTATCTTCCCATTTAACATTCCAACGATTGGTGCTGCCATCACGGGTGTAAGCAATCACATTCCCATTCATTTCGGCGGCGTAGATTTTCTGATCACTGTCGCCCTCGCTAAGCAGATAAGGCATGAGTGACAGCTTCCAGCCATAGCCAAATGAATTGTCGGCAAGATTGCGGCTGGAGTAGTTCCGACGAATCTGCAAAGGCATGGCTCCGCCCGAGAGTGAAAGGTCCAGAGTGTCCACGTAGAATTCACCTGTAAGCGCGTTCACAGGATCGCTCACCAAGTTGACATTACTGACGCCGCCATTCCCGAAATTTCCAAAATTTGTCGAATTGATCAACAGAGTTGACTGCTGAGAAGAATTTAAGCTCCCCACGTTTGTGTTGAACACGTAATTCTGGACAGAAGCGTATTGGCGACTGTCAAGACTTACATTGCCAAGAGCCACGCTTCCCATGTTTCGAATGGAATTGGCTAGGGATGTTGAGGCATCAAAGAAAATATCGTTGGAGACCGTTGAGATGGGATTGAACCTAAGTGAGGCATATCCTGCTTCCTCAATGGTCAAGGTGCCGGGACGAGTCCAATTTGCCGCATTGAAATGGGTCACTGGCCCGGCGTACCCACCATTAAGACGCTTGCCGATGAGAGCCGCGGCTTCATTCCGCCCCACGATCAGGGCACCAACACCATGCCATGTATTGGCTGCGCCACTGACAGGCCCTGGAGTGATGAACACCCTGACAAATTCACGATCCCAAGCGCCAGGAGCAAATGCCTGCTGGATGGACGCCCATTGCCCCCCTGCCCATTCACGAATTTTTCGCGTTGTGGATGTTGAATTGACGGGATGGACAAATGTCCTGTTCTCCTCGCCAATCGATTCGTAGTTTTGTGGTGTGAGCTCGACGATTTGCCCGGCAGGCGTTCGATGAAGCAACTCCACCGTTGATATTGCATCCGTTGCCACTTCCGGGAAAAATTTTCGAATGGTCAAATGCTCGAGTGCGGAAGCGTCGAGGGTGAATAGACCGTAAAACTCCTGGTCAAGGAGCACATGCTGGCCTCCCGCATCAGGTCTGAAAGCGCCGCCTCCGATGATGACGGAGTGGAGATTGAGCATATCCAGCAAGGGCGCCATCTGTGCTCCACCCGCTTGCGGATTAGCCGCCAGTGATCCAAAGCCAAAACTCCGGACAGAAACCCTGCTAAGTTTAAGCAGCTCCAGCATCTTGCGTTGAGATTCACCAGTCCTTTGGTGATAGGTCATTCCCATGACGTAGGCCGCCAGTTCACGTCCAAGCTGATCATTTGGCGAGGCCGCAAGATTGTTCTTCCAACTTTCCTCCAGATGGATTCGAACCATTTGCGGGGTAACCCTGCCGGCATTCGGACAAAAAGCACAAAGATCCTTTCGGTTAACACCCAATGTCTTTGTGATGACAGTACCTTCACCAATCTGCAAGAAAGTCTCAGATTGATCCCCGAGTGGGGAGGCCGTCAACAAGGGATGGATGTACCGATGACGGCGCTCAAGCACTTCAAATTGGAAGGATTCGTGAGCAGCGGATGCAGTTGAGATCGTGACCTGCTGGCGATTGATCAGCGCAGGCTCATTGGAGAAGGTGCTCGTCGTGGTAGTACCTGGCCGGAACGGTTCCAGCGTGACGGTCATCGCTGAATCCGTAGAATTAACCATCATGCGGCGATTGTGAAAATCCAGGGTGCGGAAGGGACCAATTTTTTGCAAGTTCGAGACCGCGCCCGTTGAAGGTGCAACCCCTTTGATCTGGATTTCAAATGTATCAAACACTCCTGCCATTTGGGCGAGGTTGGAGATCAATGTGGGAGTTTTGAGCAGATCGACACTCCACGGCCGCGGGAAGTCCTGCCACCGAGTGTGGTAGTGCTTACGATCGTTCGTAGAATAGCCGAACTGGGCGAACGTCTTTCCTGGGTGATTGGCCTGTAGGTGGGCTTCAAACTTGCGTTTTAGAGTCTCCATAGGAGATTCTTTGGCGCTGTTGGCGTCATACACCGAGGAATGCTTGTAAATGTAAGCACGTATCCACTTCGAAGGTGAATTGATCGTCTCAGGCATGTAGTCCCAGAGGTTGAGCCCTTCTTTGATCTCGGTATCCTTGATCCAAGGGAACAGGTGAACCCACTCTCCATCCTTGTAGAAGGCCACCCAAGGATAGTTGACAGGAATTTCGTGAGGAACATTGGTGGTGCCATCCGACCGGAGAGCTCCTTTGACCTGGGTCCTGAGAATCTTGGACACTGTGCCATCCAGCAGGGTCAGGCTGTTGGGTGCCGGAAACACGTAGGTAGCAGGGTACCCCGCTCGACGCAGCAGGTAGACAAGCAAGGCGCACTGCTCTGCAGGAGAGCCTTGCCGTTCCAAATAAACGCCAAGAGCGCCACGGTTGATTCCCGCAGCATTGAGAGAGGCCTCATCGTGTTGCCCGCGTTCATTGAGACCGATGGCATCTGTAAGCTCAATGTCATTGAGAACAAAGTTGGCCATGCCCATGGGATCGCCCCCCATGTCCTCCACAAAGGCATCCAGAATGGGGTGCACACGAAGCTCCGGAGAAGCATCCAGGCTCAGGAGGTCGGCCGTCTGTTGTTCCGCCGCCACCAACTGGTCCAGTATGGCATTGGCGCTGGCTGCGCCTTCGTGACGGCATTCCGCGAGAGCGGCATTGGCGCTGTTAATGGCGGCATCCACAAACAGGACGGCCTGGGTGGAGGTGATGGCATCACGCAGCTTGACACCATTTTTCCAATAGCTGATGGCTCCTCCTGCGGAAGCATTCCTGCGAATCTCGAGCACATCGTCCGTGGTGTAGGGTCCGAAGTCCCCGACATCGGTGCCGGATTCATAGATGTGCAAGCGACCGGTGTTATCACCGGCGATGGCGTAGTCAAGATCAGTGCGCTTGGTGCTCTTCTTATCGGCCTCGTCTTTGCTCAGGCCGACGGCTGCATGGAGATTGGCCTGGCCAAAGCGGAACCAAAGGCGGCCGGTGCCAGGAATGACCTTCTTGCTGATGGCACCAGAGAATTGCGCTGTGGCATCGCCCGCGGCACTCGGATTACCGGTACGAGTGAGCGCTCCACCGACACCTTCCGTGGCTCCATCATGATTGATCCAGTTGACCGGTTCGAGCCAGCCATTGACGAGATTGTTCGGGCTGGTGGCAATCGTGGCCCCGGAAATGCGGCACTCCGATACACCTGCCGCCAGCGTGTAGATGGAAGCATCTGGAACCAACCCGCCACTGCTCGGAATGAGGGAGGTGTAGAATTTGACACCGTTCTTCCAGTAGCTCACCACAGATCCGTCCCGCCTGACTTCAAAGACGTCGGTCAGGGCATAGGATCCAAAGCTGCCGCGGTCCACGCCACTCTCATACACATGCAAGGTGTTGTCCTGCAGCGCATAGATGCCGTACTCAATGTCAGCGACCAAGGTCGAAGAGTTGTTCGTGCCGAAACCAATGGCCGCCTGCTTGGCCAGCGATTCAATCTTGAAACGCAGACCGCCGTTGGCCAGCACCACCTTCTCTCCTACTGCACCTGCATACTGTAGAGAAGCGTCGTTCTCGGCCATGGGAGCGCCGGTCTTGATCAGCTTTCCATTAGCGCTTTCCAGAGCACCGTCTTCCAGTGTCCACGTGACAGGCTCGTAAAAGCTGGCAACATCGTTGGGATTGGAGCCTTCCTGATATTCGATGAGGTTCGAGTTCCCATCTCCATCAGCGTCCCCTCCGGCCGTAAAGTTCTGCAGTTGTGTGAGGCCCGCACCAGCGCCAAGCAATGCCAACTCCCAAGCATCGGCCATGCCGTCGTTGTCGACGTCGCCATTGTTGAATCGGCAGTAGGTGATTTCTGCATTGAGATTGAGGAAGGATGTATCAACAAAGAGTGTGCCACCCGACTTGGCCGCAGACTCATACCTCACCACACCGTCTTTACGGTATCTGACAACATTGTTGATGCGCTCAATGGAGACCACGGTACTGGCGTTCCAAGTCCCCAACGCCATCTTCAAAGTGCCAGATTCGTAGACTTCAGCCGCACCATTGGAATTGAAGAACACGCAGTAGTCGAGTTCTTCATGGGATCTGGACGCATTGGTCTGGTTGAACCCCACCCTCAAACTGCTGCCAGCAGCAGCTTTGATAGTCAGTTTACCATTCGCCGGCATGACCGCGGTGCTGATGGCATCTGCGTCATAGGCGGAACCTGAGCCAGCTGTCTTCTTCAGTCCTCCATTGGTGCCCTGAATCGTCGTGTTGACACGCGCAGTCCAACTGACGGGTTGAGCATTGCTGAGTGCATCAAGGGGGTCGGTGCCGTCTGTGTACTCCTGGGCATCGTTGATCCCGTCGTTGTCGGTGTCTACGCTGGCGGTGTAATTCTGAAGATCCGTCGGAGTGGCACCTGCAGGCAGTTGAGCCAGCTCCCAGGCGTCACTGTAGCCATCGTTGTCGGTGTCACCGGTGCTATAGCGAGCTTCGGAGATGGCAGTGCCTACTTGATAGAAACAGTTGTCCACGACGACAGGGCCGACACTTGGGCTTTGCGAAGTGTACATCAACACCCCGTCTTTCCGGTATTTCACCACGGCACCTTCTCTCTCAATCGTGAAGAGCGTGTTCGCCGTGAAGATCCCCAAGTCATACACGTAGGCGCCTGATTCCACCACATAGCAGGAACCAGTGGGGTGGGGATGGATCGCATGATCGAGTTCGGTCCAATTGCGGTCTCCACTGTAGTTGTTAAAACCAACGAGGATATAGTGCCCATAGACCACTTTGAAATTGAGTGCTCCGTCAGCGAGGATTCGCTTGTTGCTCAATGCTTCTGCATCGTAGTTGCCAGTGGCACCCGACGTCTTTGTGAGGCCTCCATTGGTTCCAGAGGAGGTGGTGTTGACGTGGGCCGTCCAGACCACTGGCTCCATTCGACTAAAGGGATTTTGAGGATTGGTACGATCGGTAAATTCCTGCAAATTGCTCACCCCGTCACCATCCGCATCCGCACCCGGCAGGAAATTGCCCAGTTCCGTCAGCCCAGGGCTCCCAGGAAGGTTGGCCAGTTCCCACGCATCTCCCATGCCATCACCATCGAGGTCCCCGGTTACAAACCTGGCTTCGGTGATCTCACTATTCGAATAGAACAGGGTGGTATCCACGAGGATGGGGCCTGAGCTTCTCGTGGCGGAAATATAAACCAGAGCGCCGTCTTTGAAATAGCGCACCAAGTCCCCCTTGCGCTCGATTGCCAGCACCGTATTTGCCGACCAAGTTCCGACATTGCCTTTGTGGGTGCCACTTTCGTAGATGCCCAAGGTACCATTGGATTGAGGATGCCAGGCGTAGTCCAACTCCGGCCAGTCCCGGCTGGTATTGGCATAGTTGAGCCCTACCATGAAATGGCTGCCAGCCTTGCCTTTGAAGGTAACGCGACCATCTGCAAGGATTCTTTTGTTGCTGATGGCATCCGCATCTCCCGCAGTAGCACTGCCAGCCGTCTTTTTCAGGCCACCACCAATGCCCTGACTGGTAGTGTTCACGTGAGATGTCCACACGACGGGCTGCGCGGCGCTCAATGCACTGCGGGGATCTGTACCATCCTCGTACTCCTGCTGGTTGGAGATCCCATCACTATCAGCATCGTCTCCAGCAAGATGCGCCTGGATGTCAGCCAACCCTGACCCGGATGGCAATAGGGCCAGTTCCCACATATCAGGCATTTCATCATTGTCGACATCGCCCGTGTCGTAGCGCGCTTCCGCTACAGCAGCATTTACCGTGTAAAAAGCAGTGTCCACCATCAGTGCACCGCTACTCGCAGTCTGAGACGTGTAGACCACCGCCCCATCTTTTCGGTACCTGACCACCCCATTTGACCGCTCGATGGTGAAAACAGTGTTTGCATTGCATGGGCTGATATCAGCTTTCTGCACCCCCGCCTCATAGATAAGAACATTCCCATTGGGATGGGGATGGATGGCGTAGTCCAGGTCCGTATAATTGCGATCCACGTTGAACGCACTGAGCCCCAGGAGCACGTAATAGCCCGGAACCACCTTAAAATTGACAGCACCATCACCAACAATTCTTTTGGTGCTGACTGCATCAGCATCATAGGTATTCGCCGCGCCGGCACTTTTCCGGATTCCACCATTTGTCCCCACCGTGGCGGTATTGACCAGGTTGGCCCACGCCACGTAATCCATCTTGCTGAGAGCACTGGCTGCGTTGGTGCGGTCAAGATACTCCTGGAGGTTTGAAACCAGATCCCCATCAAGATCATCCCCTGGGAGGAAATTCTGAATGTCGGCAAGTGTGGCCCCAGCGCCCAACAGGTTTTTCTCCCAACTGTCGGGCATGCCGTCAGCGTCGTTGTCACCGGTGACGTAGCGAGCCTCCGCCACCTGACTTCCCACCAGAATGAACGCTGTGTCCACCAGCAACGGTTGTCGCGTTTTGACCGTAGACGCGTACACCAGAATACCGTCCTTGAAATAGACCACCTGATCTCCGATGCGCTGAATACTCAGCACAGTCGAAGGTGTCCAAGTCCCAGCATTGAAGACGTTGGTTCCAAATTCCCAAACACCAAGCGCACCGTTAGACTGAGGGTGCCAGGCGTAGTCCAGATCCGTGTAGTCCCGGCTGCTGTTGATGGCATTGAACCCCAACAAGAAGTGACTACCCGCGACCGCGCGAAACGTCACCTTGCCGTCCTCAAGTATCTTGATGCTTCCAACGGCGTCAGCATCATAGGCTGACGCACCCGCCGTCTTCGACAGGCCACCGGAGATGCCTTGGGAAGTGGTGTTAACGTGAGACACCCATGTCACTGGCAATGCCTTGCTAAGGGTGCTGGAGGCATCCGTATTGTCAAAAAACTCCTGAAGGTTTGAAACTCCATCTCCATCAAAGTCCGCTCCAGGGGCAAACTGAGCGACTGAAGAGATTTCGTCGCTGAGATTCTTCAAGACATAGACTTCCTCCCAGACATCTTCCATGCCGTCTTTGTCCACATCTGGGTCAGTCGCCCCAAAATAGCGGGCGCTCAGAATCAGGTTTGCCACACTCAATCCCAAGGCATTCACCTGTACCCGGCCCAAACTCGGCACAGACGAGGTATGCCAAGGCTCCCCGTTTTTAAGATAGCGAACAACCACCCCATGTCTTTGGATGGAAATCACGTCGGACTCCGAGTACGAAATCTTGATGCCTGACGCTACGCCTTGTTCAACAATCTCAATCTGGTTGTTGAGCACCAGCAGAGAGTGACTGCCCGCCACAATCGAGGAATTGGCCCCAGCTTTGAATCGAAACTGAGCAATTCCATCTCCATAGAAGACCTTTTCAGCAAGAGCGGTAGCATCCCAAGCTGAAGCACTGCCTCCGGTCTTTGACAGCTCGGTGCCTCCTGAGCCGCCCCCTGAAGTGGACATGTTAAACAGGCTGGTCCAGCGAATGCCTTCGAACAGGTTGCCGAACTCCGCAGCAAGTTCAGGCGACAGATGTTCAATCTCCTCAGCTGTTTTCCCAATGTATGAGGGCGGCAGTGGTTTCCCGTTGAACTGTGGCGCCTGCAGCAGAGTTGTCTGCCAGGGCTGAGGCTCGTCGAAGTCCACGGCGTAGGCGTAGCCGAAAGAACCCTGTGCCAGCACACTTCCGCCTCCTGGATAAAACTCCTCGCCAGTGTATGGAACAGACGTATTACCCGCGATGATGGAGCTCTTGTAGCCTACAATAAATCCATAATCTTTGCTTGCAGCGCGATGAGTCAAAAAGAGCGGAAAAGCAGACGTGTTTGACGACGGCGTGTTGAGAGCGCCCCATCTCTGCCAGTCAGCCCGGGTCGGCACATACTGGACCGAGGTTTCAAGCACGGTCTGACCGTTGATCACCACGTTCAGGGATCGTTGAAAACCACCCTCTGCAAAGTTTTGCCACTCAGCAACATCCTCGGCTTGCTCTCCTGTTGCCGGATTGAGGCCCGAAGCATTGGGAATGTTGGGAAGATCTAGATCCGTCTGAGACACAAGCTGCCCTGTCGCTTTGTCAAAAGTAAAGATGGCAAGCTCACTATTCCCCGCCGTGTCCAAGAAAGGCGTCTGGGCGCCAGCCACAAGTGCGAATCGGTAACTTTTTCCGAGGTAAAGCGGACTCTTTTCGGAACCTGTGCCGAACGATGCTATGGGGTACTGGTAAGGATAGTGAAGTATGCGCCAGTAGGTGCCATCACGAACAGGCCTAGCATGCATCTTTCGTGGCAGATGATGGGTTACAAGCGCAGCCTTCTTGTACCACGGATTGAGCCCACTGGGAACTTGGTCTGCCGAGAGATCGAGGCCAATCTGCCCATCTAGAGGGACAACAGTCCATCGCGTCTGTGGCGCATCCTCTTGCAATGTATACGCAACCACACGACCGGGGAGGATTAGTGTTGTTGATGATGCTGTGCACTCTGGCACGTTGGTTTTGGCCAGCGCACCGACGAACTCGATTCGATAAACAGGATTGGGAGAAGCTCCGAACAAGGTGGCAGTCACGTTTCCATTCCCAACGGACGGAAGGGCTTGAAGCGCAGCTTGAACCGCGGCAGCTGACGAAGTTACCGCCAGTTCAGGAGTTTTATGCCCTTGGAATGTTATTGAAAAGGTGGCTGCCGAAGATGCGTTCCCTTCTACACCGACAATTTGGGTCTCGTTGAATCCTTCAATCGCATTGAACAAATCATAGTGGTAGCCGGTGACCGGTTCATCACTCCACCGGGTGAACCACTTGGAATTTGTCGACTGAGCTTGAATGGCACCTGTCGTAAGAAGGCTGGCGATCAGGGTGGTAAGAATCCAACTTTTCATAGCGCTGGAAAATACTGACGGAATTTTTTTAGAGGGGGGATTGACTATCGGGGGGCCTGATTGCGGTACTGCTCCAAGGCTTTCCGCCGGGCGGTATCACGTTGGCCAGGCGACTCCACAGGCGGATCGTCAGGCAAAACTGAGACACCCTTCTGCTCCGAAAGCGGCTCAACAGGTGATGGAGGTGCGGCAAGTGTTGGCACATCCGCTTTCACAGTTTGATCAGGGCTTGACTGCGGTGCAGGCGGCGGAGACAGGTTCTCCTCAGGCCGTTCTTTTGAGCAACCAACGAGAAAAGTGAGCGTGAAAAGCAATGCGTGGGCAAGGAGCACCCTTAGTACGAGTGATTTACTCATGAGAAGATGGGGTCAGGGAACCTGAGTCCCGTTCACCGGGAAGGTGATGGAAATGTTGAGTTGACCGTGTGCTGGATCATTCGGGCGACTGTCGCGATCATCCGGTATTCCATCACCGTCCGTGTCCTGGAGATTCGGGTTGGATTTCAGGAGGAACTCCCACTTGTTGCTCAGAGTGTCGCCATCGGATGAGTCCGAACCATTCTGCGACAGATTTCCGATATGCAAGATTTCCCACCAGTCCGGAAGACCATCGCCATTGGGGTACTCACTGTCATAGGGAACAACTACCGTACCTGCTGAACTACGAATCGAATATGCGCCATTGGAGTCTTTGCCATAGACATTGAGAGGAAAGCTCCCCCAAGTTGTAGGAGTAAAGCTCAATACAGGGTTGACTCCGCTTACCGTCGACAGCTCCCGACCATAATGACTCAGCGTCAAAGAGCGGGAACTAGAGCTTGCTGTGTTCCACAGATACTCCAGCTGCAACGTGCTCCCCAAGGGAAGGACTGTAGTATTGCCAACAGGAGACGATCTGGTTAGGAGTGGTGCAGGCAGCAGCAGATTGAATCCAAGCATTGGTTTTGGTGCAGTTTGCCAGGGGTTAATGCCCTCAGACAGATGGCCAGTAGGCCCATCAGCGCCATTACCATATGCGTTACCAATGACACTCACTGTCCCATTCTCCTTCAACAAATAGGTATCGAGTCCGCCAAAGACACCAACCACACCACGCTCGATTGGCTCCGCATTTTGATCCAAATTCGCATCTCGGCCCCACCTGACCAACTTGCCGCTTTTTAGAAGTGCAAATGCAGATGAACTTCTTGGTATAATCATCTCCACCCCGTCGCCACCTGCTATCTCGCGCGGCAATGTTATGACGTCATAGGTTCCAGCATCAATTGCGCCATGATAGTTGCTCCCCCACCCATACAGCCCCCCATCCGAGGTCTTGCAAATCACTTGGCCTGAACTTACCGAAATCTGTACAGCCGCCTTTCCTTCGGGAAGTTGCGCTTTCACGGGCAGACTGCTAGCAGTAAGTGTTCCATCGCCGAGTTGACCTAAATTGTTCCTTCCCCAACTCCACACAGTCCCATCGGACTTCAACGCCACACCGAATCCATCTCCCGCTCCAATCGCAACATTAGATGACCCAAGAGAAGGCATATGTTGAGGCGTCGATGAAACTTCAGCGGAAGGGTATTCACCCATACTTCCCCACCACCACACGGTCCCATCGGACTTCAATGCCATCGAAGTGACACCTTCAGCGCAAATTTCTTTCACGTTGATAATTCCATCTAAAATGGTCGGCGAGGGACTTAGGAGGAGATCGTCGTTTCCAAGTTCGCCATGCTCACCAAGCCCCCAACTGTGGACTCTTCCGTTGCTGCCCAGAGCCAAGCAATGGGTTGTGCCTGCTGCAATTTGGTCAATCGAACTGATGCCAGAAATCTGCGTCGGAATCGGTCGCCCGCCATCCCCCCCAATCCCCATGTCATAAAACGTGTTAGCCCCCCAAGAGCAAACAGTGCCATCAGTCCTTAAGACTATAGTAGCGCCTATAGATTGGGCGATCGATTTTACACCTTCCAAACCTGTAATTTGAATTGGATTCTCATGCGTCAATGTGGAATAACCGATCATATCGTCCACATCAAACCCCAGGTCACTCATACTGAGAAATCCCGCCAGACCATATCCATTGAAGCCCCATCCTTGAACTGTCCCATCTGCCATGGCAACAATACAATGGAAGCGCCCAACGGCCACCGATGCTGGCGAGGAGATTCCTTCAACCACCTGAGGCGGCGTTCTTGTTGCCACATGAGGATCTATCATTCCCCATTGCAACACTGTACCATCACTCTTGATTGCAATGTTTTTATCATATCCACCAACTTGGATTGCCGCGATACTGGACAATCCTGGCACTTGCATTGGAGTAGAAATGTTATCGCCTTGACCCCATTGCCTATACCCCCACACCCAAACTGTACCATCCGAGGCAAGTGCACAAGAGTGCAAATAGCCTGCGGAAATCGCTATCACGAAAGGCAGACCTGGCACCTGGGTGAAGACATTGTTATCGTGCGATGCTTGTCCATATGCATTTGACCCAGCCGCCCAAACTGTGCCATCAGACTTAAGTATGAGGGTATGCGACTCACCTGCGGCGCAAGCAATTGCATCGGCGAGATCTGGATGTTTGAAAGGTTCGGTCGTCGGATAGGCCGTCGTTCCAAGTTGAAGATCCGCGTTTGCCCCCCAAAGCCAAACTTTGCCATTGGCGTCAACAGCTACAGAGTGTGCATAGCCAGCCGCAATATCAACCATGCCACTGGCTACAAGATTTGCCTGAACCGGAGTTGCCGCTACTGATCCTAACTGGCCCGACGTGTTGTCACCCCAGCTGTAGACATCCCCAGTATTAGTCATCGCCAAGGAATGCAGCCTCCCAGCAGCAACTTTCGTGACTCCTGTGATTCCTGCAACTTGCCCTGGAGAATCCGAAAACACGTATCCCCCATTGCCCAGTTGTCCACTTCCGTTATCACCCCAGGCCCAGACGGTGCCATCAGGCTTTACCGCCAATGAATGCGAGTAATAGGTGCCAAGTTGCTTCTGTGCAGCTGGTGGAATTTGCGCATTGCCTGGAGTGGGGAAAACTAATATTCCCAACGTGAACAATCCCAATACACAACCAAGCAATCCGTTCTGTTTCCGTGGACCATTAGCCTGAATGAGCATGTCTATGATACGCATAACGGAATATCGAAATTGATGTTATTAAATCTCCCCTACCGAATGGCGGGCAGCATGCCACCCTCAAAGTGAGGGACACTCCCGGCCAGGGATCTCAATTATCGGCCAGAAAACTCTTGGATTTCAACGGTCGACCGAATAGCAGACAAAGACTCGGAGGATTTACCTTTCGCCAAGACCGACGCGCACCTGAGTTTAGCGCGAGCTGATTGTGACAAACGCCGAGGAACCGAACAAGGTTCGGAAACAGATTTCATGGGAGATTTGGCGAAGGGGGGTTATGGGGTACGCCGATCCCTGATATCAGACAAAACCTTACCACCGCAAGCGAAAAATCGCTAAAATATGCTTTTGCAAAATGATTATGGTTTCTTACTCCGCCCCGTGATCCTCGCTGGTCACGCGCACAACCTCCTCCAACGTCGTCATACCATCGAGCACCTTTTGCCAGCCGTACTCGCGCATGGAGATGAAGCCGTCGCGGCGGGCTTGTTTGAGGAGAGTGTTGGCGTTGGCCTTCTGCGCGATGAGGTCCTGGATGGCCGGGGTGACCATGACCAACTCATAAATGGCAGTACGGCCATGGTAGCCGGTGCTGCGGCAGGCGGGGCAGCCGCTCGGGGCCGCTGAATAAATGATGTGCCCGGCAGGGATAACAAAGCCTGCGGCCGAGAGCTGCTCCGCGCTGTAATTAGCTGGCTTGCGGCACTGCGGGCAGAGGGAACGCACGAGGCGCTGGGCAATGAAGGCGCGGACTGAGGAACTAACCAAGAAGGGTTCCACACCCATTTCCACGAGACGGGTGATGCCACCGACGGCGTCGTTGGTGTGGAGGGTGGAGAATACCAGGTGACCGGTGAGCGAGGCACGTACGGCGATCTCCGCAGTCTCAAGGTCGCGAATTTCCCCCACCATGACGACGTTCGGGTCGCCACGCAGGATGCTGCGCAGACCGCTGGCAAAGGTGAGGCTGATCTCCGGTTTCACCGCGATCTGCACCACGCCAGGAAGCTTGTGCTCCACAGGATCTTCGATGGTGACGATACGGCGGGAGATGCTGTTGAGCTGCGAAAGGAAGGTGTAAAGCGTGGTGCTCTTGCCGCTGCCGGTGGGGCCGGTCACGAGCACGATGCCGTTGGGACGCGCCAGCAGCGTGTCCACCTTGGCGCGATACTCTGCAGAAAGGCCCAGCTTGGCCAGGGTGAACCGTTCCTGACCGAGGAGACGAAGGCTGATGCTTTCCCCCTCCACACTGGGGATGCAGGCCACGCGCACGTCGATGCTCTGGTTATCCAGCTTCAGGTTGATGCGGCCATCCTGCGGCAGGCGCTTCTCCGCAATATCGAGCCGGGCCATGACCTTGATACGGGCCAGCACGGAGGCTTGCAGGGACTTGATGTTCTCCGGCACGGGCACTTCATGCAGCACGCCGTCAATACGATAGCGGATGCGCAAGTTGTCCTGCACGGGCTCCACGTGAATGTCCGTGGCACGCTGGAGCAGGGCCTCGCGGATGACCTGGTTCACGAACTTCACCACCGAGGCCTCAGCGTCGTCGGCATCGATGACGTTCGCCTCGTCCCGCAGGTGGCTGTCGTCCGCGTCCATGTCGCGGGACTTCATGATATCATCGAAGGTATCCGCACCCACGCCGTAGAAGGCCTGAATGGAGCGCAACACCTCTTCCCGCGGGGCCAGAACCCAACGAACCGGCAGGGACACGGTGCGGGCCACAGCCTGACGGGCCATGAAGTCAAAGGGATCATAACACGCCAGTACCAGCACCCGGCCGGGTGAAACAGGGGCGGCGGGCGCGCCATCCTCCGTCACAGCAGAGGCAGCGGGCGCAGTAATTTCCTTAACACCAAGCGGCAGCAACCGATGACGCAGGGCAAGCCGGGCCGGGCAAAGACGCTTCAACTCTGAAGCCTCCTCCAGCTGGGGCTGCAACAGGGGCTCCCAGGGCCAGCCCAGCTCATCTGCCAGCGGCTGAAGCATCGCCTCCTCCACCAGGCCACGTTCAAGGAAAACATCGATCAGGGAAAGCCCCGCAGCATTGGCCTCCTGCGCAGCGAGCTTCAGATCCTCAGGATCGGCCACAGTTGGAAAAGCAGCACCGAGGGCAAGGGCAGGCATGGGGGGAGATACGGGTCTGGGTAGAAGCTTTCCGGCAGAGGTCAATGCCTGCTGCATTCAGCAACGGCAGGCAAAAAGCGCCTATTCCGTCACCGTGACTTCCTCTTCCTCGTCATCATCATCGTCGTCGTCATCATCCCCATTGTGGAAGCCCTGACGCTCCAGCATGAGGCGGATGGCCTCGGAAGCCTGGCTCAGGCTCTGGCCCTTGTAATTGGCACGGTTGGTCTCCTCATCGTCCAGATTGGCTTTGATTTCCGAGAACCCTGCCGCACCGATGCTGCCGTTCAGAGCAGGGCCTTCCGCCTCGCTCTCGTCATCCGCGCTCACAGACATGCCGGTGAGAGATTTGGCCACGCGGGCATCGAGCGTGTAAGTGGGTCCGCGCACATGCACGGTATGGTTGATATCACCCATGGCCACGAGCGCGCCCATGGCGGTGCCGGCTCCGAGGCTGGCAGAGATGACGGCTTTCTTGTCCCCATCGCCACTGATGGCGGTGAAGAGCCGGCCTCCTTCGGAAGCCTCCACGTACACGCGCTCATCGTCCGTGCTGGTCAGGAAGAAGGTGCCGCTGCCGCCCAGCAGAGGCGCCACAAAGTAGCCTCCGGTGAAGGGGTGATAGTTGATGCCCTTGTCCTTGCGGAAATCGAGCTTGTAGATGAGCACCTGCCCCTGCGCGGACGACACCGCGGCCAGGGTGAGAAGCAGAGCCAGAAAAAATGAAAGGGGGCGGATCATTTCCCCTGAGGCTACCGGGCTGGTTTCCCGGTGTCAAACCTTGTTCCGTGGCAGTTGTGGTAAAAACAGGACTTAGATTCGTGCTTGGCACCAGGCAAACCACCGTGGAGAATGTCGCGCTGCGTTCGCCCCCCCATTTGACGCCGATGCTCCGGCCCTTCCTGCCCCCCCTCACCCCACGGCGCGCCACCGGATCGGCTCTGCTGGTGGTGCTGTGGGTGATTGCCCTGCTGTCCTTTCTGGTAGTGACCACGATGATGATCACCATGCAGGATGTGGAGACCGGGATCTCACGCAAGATGGTCTTCCGGGCCCGGCAACTGGCTGAGATGGGAGTGGCCGTGGCGAGCCACCCGATGGTGAAAGCGCAGGATCCCCTCCTCAAACGCAAGGTGAGCGACACCGAGAGCTACCAGGTCAAACTCACCACTGAGGAAGCACGGCTGAACCTCAACTCCCTGCTCACAGAGGAGAAGCGCCCCGCTCTGCAACGCGTATTCACCCGCTGGGGATTGCGGCCGGCCGATGCCAGTGAGTTGGTGGAGAGCCTCATGGACTGGAAAGACGCGGATGATCTGAGGCGGCTGCAAGGGGCAGAGCGTCAGGAATATGAGCGTGCCGGTTTTGCCGATCGCCCCTACAACCGCCCCTTCCACACTCTGGATGAAGTGTTGCTGGTGAAGGGAATGGCGGCGTTTGCCGATGCCTATCCAGACTGGCGGGAGATCTTCACGCTTTGGGGCGACGGCAGGGTGGATGTGAATGAAGCTTCGGCAGCCGTCATCGCAGCGACCGCAGACGTCTCCCTCTCCGTGGCAGAGACCGTGGTGTCGGTCCGGGACGGTCGTGATGGCCTGCACCAGACGGAGGACGATCAGCTCTTTGAGAATGTGGAAGATGCGCTGACGCTTCTGGGTCTGGGGGGTGAGCAGCGCACGGCGGCAGCGGCCCTCTTCAGCCTGCGGGGCAGCACCTTGCGCATTGAGAGCGTGGGGAATGTGAACGACCTTTCCCGCGGAATCGCAGTCATCTTAAAGAAGGATCCTGTGCGCCCGAAGGTGCTGGAGTGGCGCGAGTTCTCGGTCGAGCCTGATGCCCGCCGATAGTCCGGTCGCGGAATACGTCAAAAAAACCACGAAAATTAGACTCGCTCCTAATAAGAGTATCTCCTAGCTTTCCGACTACTGCATGGGAACCCCCTCATCATCTCAGAGCTTGCGACTGCCCGGCGAAGAAGGCTGGGAGTGCTGGCTGCTCGATGCCCGCGGGGCATGGCAGAAGTCCTCCAAACTGGAAACGCCTGCGGGAGGTATTTTTGCCATCCCCTTGCAAAGCTTGGACAGCAGCCCTTTCTGGGTTTCACAAGCGGGTGAAAGCCGCCTGGCCGAGACGACCGATCTGCGGTGGGAGGCTCTGGGCATGGAGCCGGGTGCCGGGGGGCAGCACTGGGTGCACTGGCCCGTCGCCACCGTGGGGGACAAGCTTCTCGTGGGCAGCGTGGCCCTGGCAGATGATGCCTGTGAAGAGCTGTGGCATCGCAGCCTGCCGGATTCCTTTGAGATCAGTGCACGGCTCTATCCCATCTCGCATGATGAGGCCGCCATCTGGCGGGAGTTGGGGAGACTGGTCATGACCGTGCAGCGGAATGGCCAGCTGCTGCACACGACGCTTCTTTCTGCCCGCACCCTGGACTCAGGCGCAGCCACTGAAATCAAGGACCTGCTTCTGGCACTGGACATGCAGGGACTGCTGGCCCCGCTTCAGGCGGTGCATGTGTGGACAGAGTGCGCCCCGGGATTTACGGAGGCGTTGCAGTCAGCACTGGGGGTCAAGATCCACACCGGAGCCCGTCCCGCCCCTCACCCACCTCATGCCAGCAGCCACCTGCTGCCGGCCGCCGCCGCCGGCATTCGCCGCGATCGTGAAAAGGCACGCCGCCAGGCGCTGCTGCTCTCTGCCGGAGCACTGCTCGTGCTGCTATGTTTCGCCACCTGGGCAGGCTGGCTGACCTGGCGACAGCACAAGCTTGATGCCGCCCTGGCCATTCTTCGTGTGGATGAGCCCCGCGTGGCGCAGGTGCAGGAGGCGCAGCTCCGCTGGCGCGCCCTGGAGCCTGCCATCGACCCGGCGACCTACCCGGTGGAGGTCTTTGACCAGATCGTGGCCCTGCTCCCGGAGGAGGGCATTCGTTTCCTCGACTTTTCCATGGACCTAGAGACGCTCGTGATCAGTGGCGAGGCCACCTCACCCATCCACGCCTCGAAATTTCAGGCTGATCTGAAAGCAAGCCCGGCGCTGAACCGGTACGCGTTCAACACCCCTGTCCCCACGATCCGCCCGGACAATCGGGCCCTCTTCCGGGTGGAAGGCAGCATCAACGGCGGAGGTGAAAATGAAGCCCAGTGAGCGCCGGCTGCTGATGATGTTCCTCCTGTTGCTGGCCGTGATCTCCGGCCTGCTGGGCACCCGGGAACTGCTCTCCTGGCAGAAACGCCTGGCCAAGGGTGAAGACCGGCTGGAGCTGACCCAGATGGAATCTCAGCTGTTGCTGGCTGAAGCAGAAGTGTGGAACGCTCGCAACGAATGGATCAACCAGAGCCAGCCCGTGATGAAGGATGCTCTGGAGGCCAACCAGGAGCTGACCCGCGCGGAGGAGATGGCCCGTGACCGCGGCCTGGAGACGCTCAATCGCCAGCTCCTCGAACCCGAGGCGACCGGTCTCTACCAACAGCTGGGCTTCACCATGACGGTGAAGGGCCCGCTGCAGGAGGTCTTCCGCTGGCTGCACCGCCTGCAGGCTCCTGCCGATTTTCGTGTGATCCCCTCCTTGAAAGTGGCCCCTGACAAACAGGACCCCAATCTCGTGGTGGCCACTGTGCAGGTGTGGCGCTGGTACCGGACCGCCGGCCAGCCAGCCCCCGCATCCGGCCCGCTTACGGCCGGCTCCACCAGCCCGTGAGGGATGGCCCTCCTTGTAAACGCCCCGCTCTTTATTTCATGAATCCCCGTCTGCCCCTCCCCCGGCTGCTCCGCAGCTGCGTCGTCATCGCCAGTGCGGCGACGCTGATGGCCAGCGCCCAGACTCCCGGCCCCACGCCGCCCGTCCCGCCGCCTGCAGGCCCCGGCTCCGGCCCTACACCTGGGCCAGGTCCTGGCCCCGGCCCTGGAGCTGTCCCACCAGCCATACGTCCCCAGCCTGCCCCGGTGCAGCCTCCGGGCTCTGTCACCAGCACGCAGCGCCCGGGCCCCCGCTCCGGTCGCGGTCACCGCATTCAGTTTACCGCCGCCCCGCTGGGAGAGGTGCTGGAGTTCTACCAGCAGCTCACGGGCAAGCGCATCATCCGTGATCCCAAGCTGGAAAACGCCACCGTCACCATCGAGACCGCCGGTGAGGTGCCCACGGCAGAGGCGATTGAGTTCGTCGAAAAGTCCCTCCTGCTGGCGGGCTACGCCATCGTCCCCAGCGGGAACAACATGCTCAAGGTGCTGGGGTATGAAGGCGGCCGCATCCCTGCCAGCGAGGGCGTGCCCATGATCCTCTCTGACGAGGGCCTGCCGCAGTCTGACCAGGTGGTGAGTTATCTCCTGAAGCTCACCTATTTGAATTCCGAGGAGGCCGCGCAGGCCTTCGCTCAGATCATCCCGCCACACCCATACGGGAAGATCACCCCGGTGCCCAATGCCAAGGCGCTGGTCATCACGGAGAACTCCAACACCATTCGCGCCTACATCGACCTGACCCGGCAGGTGGACGTGCCGCCGGGTGAGGTGAAGCACAAGTCCATCCACCTGGAGCGTGCGGATGCGGAGGAAGTCGCCAGCGCCCTGAGCGAGCTGCTCGGTCTGGGCAGCCAGGGCGGATCCGGCGGCTCCAGTTCCGGCAAGGCTCCCCGCCCAGCTCCGGCGGCCGCAGCGGCGGTGCGCCCGGGCAATCCTCAAAACGCGGCAGCTATGGCGGCGGCCCAGGTGAATGTCACCTCACCCGTGGGCGGAACGGAAGCAGAGGCCACACCTGCCAAGATTCAGGCGATCACCCGCACGAACACCCTGCTGGTAGTGGCCCGCCCTCTGGACATCGAGTACATCGAGAGTCTGGTGGCCGAGTACGACGCCGCGTCCCCGCAGAAGACCTTTGTCTCCCGGAAACTCCGCTACCTGAAGGTGATGGATTTCCTCGACGTGGCGCGCAATGCCCTGCTGCGCGGTGCCAAGGATGATGGCGGTAGCGGCTCCAACCCCTCATCCAGCGGTGGCAACCAGACCACTTCCAGCACCTCCTCCTCCCGGAATTCCCGTAGCGGATTCGACAGCATGGGAGGCAGCGGCAGTGACAGCAGCATGACCGGCTTTGGCGGTGGGGGCGGCTTCGGAGGAGGCGGCGGCGGGGGTGGTGGATTTGGTGGAGGCGGGGGTGGCAGCAGCCAGCCAGCCGATGTGCAACCCCGCAGCGTGCTGATCGGAAAGACCCTTGTGATTGCGGATCCCTCTGCGAGCCAGTTCTACGCCAGCGGCCCTCCGGAGCAGCTACGCATGCTGATCGAGTTGGCGGATGAGCTGGACAAACGCCCGCGCCAGATCCTGCTCACCGCCGTGATCGGCGAGTTCACGCTGGGCAATGATTTCTCCTTCGGAGTGGACTGGCTGCACACGTTGGAGAGCGTTGGCAAGGACGGTCTCGTGGCCGGAGCATTGAACACGACCGGGGCAGAGCCGGTGGACTTCACCAAGTTTGGCGGCATTGAAGACTTCGTGGCACCTCAGGGCCTGGCTGTCTACGGGCACATCGGCAAGCACCTGAACGTCTTCCTCCGCACCCTGGAGCAGAACAAGCGCTTCCACGTGTTGCAAAAGCCCACTGTGACCGCGCTGAACCATGAGGAAGCCAACATCTTCATCGGGCAGGATCTGGCAATCGCCGGACAGACCCTCACGACGGGCGGCACCACCGTGAATGGCGCCTCCGTGGCCAGCACGACGGACTACGTCAAGGTGCGACTGGAACTGCGCATCACGCCCCACATCTACGCCAATGATGAGGTACGGCTCGATTTCGAACAGACGAACAATGACGTCTCGGGCTTCACCGAGATCAGCGGCAACCGTGTGCCGAACCTCAGTGTGCAGGGCATGCGCAACACCATCATCGTGCCCAACAAGAGCACGGTGCTGCTGGGCGGCCTCATCACAGAACGCGACACGAAGAACAAGAGCGGCCTGCCTTTCCTGATTCGCGTGCCGGTGCTCAAGCACCTCTTTGGCAACACCTCCAATAGCAAGGAACGCCGTGAGCTGATGATCTTTGTCCAGCCGCAGATCCTGAATGAAGGCATGGACCATCTCAACACTCAGGCCAAGTGGGTGGAACAGACCCAGTCCTACCCGGTGAACAAACAATTCGCGGACGACACCATTCATGTGCCCATGGAGGTGACGCCACCTGCACCAGGGCAAGGCGTCACGACGCCCATTCTACCACTGCCGGGCTGGAATCCGGACAACGCGCCGGCCGTCGGCATGTCCAATGATCTTCCTCCAGAAGGCGCCACCACGGTCACAACGACAGTTGAGAGGGTTGCCCGTCAGAACAACTCGATCCCGACTGCCCCGGTGGCACCAGTGGCCCTGCCGGTGGAAGAAAGCGCCCCCACCGCCCGCTCTGCCAAACAAAAGGCCAATGAGCGCACCAAGATGCTGAAAAAATAGGCGCCGCGCCAGCCGCGCCCCGTGAGCAGTTCAAGGAACTCACTTCCTCATGCCCGTCTTCCATTTTGAAGCTGTGAATCTGGCTGGCCAGGCGAGCTCTGGCACGCTGGAGGCGACGGACCGTGGGGACGCCCTTCGCAAGTTAACCCGACGCGGTCTGCAACCTTCCAGCGTGCGCGCTGGAGCGTCAGCCGGTGAGTCTACGGCCAAGACAGCTGCGACATCAGGCAGCGCCAAGGCGGGCAAACCAAAACGGGAAGCCGATGCGAGCCCCACCGCGAAAACAAGCGGCCGATCCGCAGGCGGCTCCGGCACCGGTCCCATCAAACTTAAAAAAGCGCAGGTCATCCAGTTCACGGAGGAGCTGTGCGATCTGCTCGCCGCCGGACTCCAGCTGGAGCAGGCGCTCCATGCCATGGAGAACCGCAGCACCGTGCTCATCCGCGATCTGGCCATCCGGCTCCGTGAAAAAGTGCGAGACGGCATTCCCTTCTCCGTCTCGCTCCAGCAGGTGTCCCCATCTTTCGGGGAGCTGTACTGCAATCTGGTGGGGGCCGGGGAGGCCAGCGGATCCCTTCCTTCCATCCTGAACCGCCAGGCCATTTACCTGACGCAGATGCAGACGCTGCAGGCGCGCGTAACCACGGCACTGATCTACCCCGTTTTCATCATCACCTCCGGCCTGGGGCTGGCCGTGATGTTCCTCACCTATCTCCTGCCCAAGCTCGCCGTGCTGATCAAGAGCACGCACGGCGAGCTGCCGGCCATTGCGGTGGTGATGATGGCGGCGAGCGATTTCTTCATCGCCTGGTGGTGGGCGCTTCTGGGTGGCGTGGTGTTCGCGATCCTCACCATCGTGGTGCTCTTTCAAGACAAGGGCCGCCAGGCTTGGTGGGACCGCGTCCAGCTGAACCTGCCCCTCTATGGCGGAGTGCTCCGTACGCGGTTCGAGGTGCAATTCCTTGAGACCCTGGGAAACCTGCTGCACAACGGCCTGCCATTGCACCGCGCACTGGAGTTGGTGCGCAAGGCCACGGTGAATCAGTTCCTCCGCGCCCGCCTGGGCGAGGTAGAGGCCGCGGTAGCCGATGGTGGCTCGCTGAGCCGTGCACTGGAGAAGACCACCGTGGTGCGCCCTTTGGTGATCGACATGGTGCGAGTGGGCGAACAGACCGGCGAACTTTCCACCGCCTTGCAAAAGGCGGGCACGCGGTTTGAGAGCCACCTGGCCAAGGCCATGGATCGGGCCACCGCCCTGCTTCAACCTGTCATCATCCTGGTCATGGCCAGCATGGTCGGCACCATGGCGTGGATGATGATCAACGTCGTCTGGGCCACGCTCAACAACCTGCAACGCTGATATCCAGATCGATTGCCGATTGCCGGTCTGCCGTTTAAAATTGAACCCCTACACCTCCTCGTACCTACGATGAAAACCCAATTCCGCCCCCCTCACCGTCGCCGCGCAACCGGCTTCACCCTGATGGAGATCATGCTGGTCATGTTCATCATTGCCCTCATCATTGGCAGCGGTGTGTTCATGATGAAGAACGTGGGTGAAAGCGCTCAGATTCAGCGAGCCGAATCCGACATCAAAACCTGGGAGACCATCCTGCTTCGCTATCGCACCACTCATCTCTCTCTCCCCTCACAGGCACAGGGGCTGGAAGCCACGGTGCGCCGGCCAGACGGCGTGAAGAAGTGGATGCAACTGGCCACCGAGAGCGCACTCAACGATCCCTGGCAGCACAAGTACCAGTACCGCAATCCAGGTAAGAAGAATGTCGGGAAACACGACATCTTCTCTCTGGGACCCGATGGCGTGGAAGGCACGGACGACGACATCGGCAACTGGGAGTGATCCTCCAGGAGCTCAGCCTTCCACCCACCGCTGCTCCTGATGCGCCCGCTTGTCTCCTCCACTGCGCGTCGTGGCGCCCAGGGCTTTACGCTTCTGGAGATCAGCATTGTCTTGTTCATCATGGTGCTGCTGGTAGGTCTGTGCATCTACAGCTTCGGCGGTCTCACCGCGGAAAGAGAGCTGCGCAAGCCGGTGTCGGAACTGCAGCGCATGACTATGGAGGCGGTCCGGCGCGCCACACTGCAGGAGAAGCCCCAGGTCATCCTGTTTGAACCGACCGGCTTCGCCATCCGCTACCGGCAGGATCCGGACGGGCTTCGCCAGAAGGATGATGACGAGTACTACATCCGCCGCGTGAAGATCCCGCCCGCCATGAAGTTGACGTTGCGCCGCTGGGGTTCGGAGAAGTTTGTCCCCTCCCCCGGGCAGCGCCTCATCGTGGCGGCCAGCGGCCTGTGTGAACCTCTCACCGCGAGGTTTGAGCTGGGGTCATCCTGGCTGGAAGTGACCGTGGACCCGCTGAGCGGCCGCGTGATCGATGAGGGCCTGCACATCCCCGGAGATTCATGAGGTCACGAGTTCCATCCTGCATCCGGAGAAGCCAGGCCGCCTTCACTCTTCTGGAGGCGCTCATGGCGCTGATGGTTTTTAGCACGGCAGTGGTCTCCCTGGTGGCGGCCATCAACGGCATCGCGACGGCCTGGAATGACGTCCGCGAGGATCTGTCCGTGCAAACCCGGCTGGAAAGCCTGCTGGTGGAAGCCACCCGCAAGCCTGACCCCAACCAGCCCATGGGGCACATCTCGCCCGTCGAACGCAAGCTACAGGAAAATGGCGTGTCCTACCTGGTCAAGGTCGAGCCCCTTGAACTCACCAACAAAGAGGGCCACGAACTGCCGCAACTGATGCGGGTGCGTGCGGTGGCCCGGTGGAATGACGGCGGCCGAGAGCATGAAGAAATAGCGGAGACCTGGATGTGGCCTCCCTTGTTTGCCCCCAATCTGCAACAGCCATGACCCCTGTCCCGCTCAAGCGACGACACCAGGCGGGCTTCAGCCTGCTGGAGGTGATGATGGTCATGTTCATTCTCGTCATCCTGCTGGGCGCGGTGTTCAGCGTGGTGCGCGCCACCATCCAGTTGAGCAACGAGATGTCAGAGACACAGCTCGCGGAAAGCCGGGTCAACGGCTTCGCCCAGTTCTGCGAGCGTACTCTGCGGAACCTGCCCGCCAGTGCCGTCGTGAGGCATCGAGTGAAGCAGAAGGGCAACCACTACCTTTCCCAACTGACGTTCAAAGGGGCGCCGGGAGCCTTCTCCACCCAGGGCACCGGCGGCAATGAAGTGATCGTGTTGGAGTCCGAGGAACAAGTGGATGGCTATCTCACCGTCAGCCTCCGCTCCATGACCGCCGCCCAAGCCCTGGCCTGGGAGAAGGGGGACGGCCGCGTGGGTCGGCGCCTGAAGCTGCTGGAGGATGTCGCCAACTTCGAGTGGCGGTTCTACCGGGTGCAAAGCGGAGAATGGGAGCCCGTTTGGAACGAACGGCTGGAGCTCTATCCGCTCGGCGTTATCACCGCGAACCCCGCCCAGGACGATCCCTCAGGGGGCGTGCCGCCCCCGCTCCCCGGACAGCCAGGCGCTGGCCTGAACACTGCCCCCGTCATTCCCCGGAAACAGCGGCCACAGCTGATGGAACTGCGGCTGACCATGGCAGCCAGCCCCACGCAGCGCTGGACCTTCTGGGTTCCGCCCGCAGAGACGCCCTCCGGCGGCAGCAGCCCCACCCCCCCGGTGACCCCGCCGCCGGGCACGCCCCTGGATCCAGCGCCAGATCCCATCCCTGCGCCAGCTCCGGAGCCTCCGCCCTGACCCGGGCTCACCCGTATTTTCCACAAAAACACTGGAACTTTGGGCCTCAGCAACGGACAGTTGGAGGCCTATTCCCCCGTGGCATGATGAAATCCCGCAATGCTCCTGCTGCCAGCACCGCCATCCCGGCGGCGAGAGGGCGTGTCGTCCAGCTTGCCTTCTGGACCGTGCTGCAAGCCGGGTTCCTGGCCGGGCTTTCCGCCTCAGAACCCTGGGCCCCTCCCTCGCCGTTTCCCGAGCAACGCTACGAAAACGGTTGGAGGAAAAACCCTTTCACGCTGAAAACCGCCCCTGTGGCCATCCAGCGGGAATCTTTTGCCAAGAACCTCGCTCTGGGCAGCATGTACGACGACGTGGACGGCGTCACCTCCGTGGTGATCGTCAACACCAAGACGCGCGAGCGTTCGCGTCTGCGCGGGCAGGAGCCGGGAGACAACGGCATGCGAGTGGAGGAGTCGGTCATCGCCGATACACGGCGTGACTCCTATGCCGTGGTGACCATGGGTGGTGAAAAGGCCACCTTGCGGTACGACGAAGCCTTTCTCAAGCAAATGGCCGCCGGCGGAGGGGCCAGCCCTACAGGGGCCGGAGCTGCCCAGCAGCGTGCTGCAAGCAACGGTGCTGAACCCTCTAGCACGGGTCAACCCGCACCACTGACCGCCATGAACGGTGCCCCTGCGACGGGCTCAGGCGGGTCTGCACCGAACGCCTCCCTGTCTCCTGGTTCAGGAAACGGCCCTGCGCCTACGCCGCCTGGAGTACGCACCCCATTCCCCACGGGGCGCCCCACCATTGCCAACCGGCGTCGCCTGACGGCGCCACAAGGCGTGCCCCAGTCCCCTCCGGCTCCGCTGATGCCCACGGATAATCCGTAGCCCGGGTGCTGCGGCAGGTTAGGACTTGATGGAGCAGCCGGGCAACTCGGATGCAAACCCACCTGAAGCACTGCCGTCCGCACTCTTGACATTATTTCCTAGAATTAATTAATAATTCATAGGACACCCGCTTCGCACCGGCGGATTTCCCCGCTGCCCTCCCCCTCAAACGATTGGAGGCGCGGCACCGGTTTTCACCAGCTTCCGCGCCTCCAGCAATTATTTCCTCGAATTAATTAATAAATCACAGACCGTTGTAAATGGTGTTGGGCACCATCTTGACGTTGGCAGTGACACCACGGCGCTCAAAGCTGAAGGCCGAGGGGAAGACGGTACTGCCCTTGTCCACATCCCCCTGACCCACCTGCTTCCAGCCAGCCGTCACGGATGGAGGGGAGGCTGTGGCGTAGTAGTATTGATCCCAGCCACCGGTGGCGTTGGGGAGCCACACGATATCCGCCGTGGTCTCTGTACCTTGAAGCACCTGGGTGCTCAGACCGCTGTTGGCCAGGGTCGAGCCCGTGGGATACACGGTATTGAGAGGGAGGTTGGTCCCGTTGGCGACCGGGAAGAACGTGGGTGTGGTCCGCAGTGATCCGGTGAAGGTGATGGTCAGGTTCGTGAAGTCATTCCGGGTGATCCAGAGGCCATCCACGTGATAGACCGGTGTCCCGGCAGCATCGGCGGCACCACTGTTCACCTCCCGCCAGCCTGCGGCCGCCGTGGAGTAGAACACATACTTGTACCCACCTGCGCCATCCGGCACATAGACCAAGTCCGCGCTGCCGTTCCATGTGGCAGTAGGGCAGGGCTTCAGGCCGGCGGAGTTGGTGGCCCCGAACAGCGAGGTGATGGTGTGAGCAGCTCGAACCTCATAGGTGTCCCCTGGAGCGGAGAAACCGGAAAGGTCATCCTCTGTCGTGAGCACCCGTTGGGCGATGGCCGTAATCGGGCTGGCGATGCCCTTGTTCGTGCCACTGGTGATCTCAAGCCAGAGATTGCTCTGCCCCGCCAGCGCCACGTTGAAATCAACGTTGTTGTCGGTCAGATTGTTTGCCGCCTCCGCATCAAGTTTGCCGGAGGCCAGCACCGGACGAACAAAATTTACCCCCACCAGCGTGGTGGACCATGCGCGTGCGGTAACCTTGTGAAATCCCGCCAGCTTGGACGGAACGGTGGACGGGGCTTGCCCCATGAGGTTGGTAACAGCGGCAACCATGGTGCCGATGAGGAAGAGTGATTTATTCATGATTTTTCTTAATAAATCACGCTGAAAATAAGAGGGACCGCTCACGTCTGTCTACACTAAATATAAAACGTATGGAACTGAGCAAATTGTATTGACCGGTCTAAGCAAAATTCATAGACCTAAACCCGGAATTATTTTCATTAATTCCGATAACGCGTCAACACATGGTTATGACACGCTTCCATACTTCAGCTAAAATCGGGATCGCTGTGGCCTTGGGGATGGCCGCTTATGATGGGCACGCTGCCACTGATTACAATAACGATGGGTATGACGACGTCTGGCAGCAACGCCATGGCATCACAGTTTCCTCATACCCCCTCACCAGCGACTACGATGGTGATGGTGTTACCAATCAGGCGGAAAGCGTCGCGGGTACGGATCCGAAGAACTCGCTGGATGTCCTGGCGGTGACCAATATTTCGGTTTCAGGGACCAACATCGTGGTCTCCACCAAGACCCAGACGGGCAAGCGCTATAAGCTACAGAGCAGCAGCGCCCCCAACGGTCCCACCTGGACGGATGAAGGCAGCCCGCTGACCGGCAACGGCACCGTGCAGAGCTTCACGGTGGCGATGGGGTCCGGCACCGCCCCCAAGTTCTACCGGGTGCAGGCGGAGGACCAGGACACAGATGGTGACGGCATCTCCGACTGGGCTGAGGGGCTCATGGGGACCAATGCCACCCTGGCCAACTCGCCCAACAATGCGTCCGGCGGTGTCGCCTCCGACAGCGAAACCCTGCGCAGCCTGATGTCGATCACCACCAGCGTGGTCACCGCCAGCGCCTATGAGAAAGAAGCCACCACCGCGCGCGTGCGGCTGACCCGCTCCTACGGCACGATGCCACTGACCGTGTCCTACACCACGGCAGGCAACACGGACACCCTCAAAGGCTCCGCCGCCGCGGGTGACTACACGTTGAAGGACTCTGCCAATGTGGCCATCAGCACCTCCTTCACCATCCCGGCCGCTGCCACCCAGTATGATGTGCAGATCGCCCCGGTGCTGGATACGGCCAATGAAGTACCGGAAATGCTGCGCCTCACCTTCCGCCGGGTGACAGGCAGTGTGACCACCCAGCTGGGGAACACCCAAGCGGTCCACATCCGGGATGCCACAAACACCACGGCCAACCGCAAGCTCTTCGTCGCCTATCTGGGCCGTGAAGGGGGCGCAGTCACCACCGCCACCGGTGTGGCCACCCTGCTGCTTAACGGGGACAACACTTCCGCCGAAGTGAACTCCACCTTCAACAACCTGACCTCCCTCCAGAGCGCCTCCCACCTGCATGCCGCCCCCGCTGGCACGCCGCAGGCCAGTGGCCCCATCATTGAGAGCCTCGAACTCGGTCAGGTGACGGCCCACGTGTACCCCATCGCCGCAGAATCAGTGGCGCTCTGGAACACGGATCAGGCCACGCTGGACAACCTCTACAACGGGTACATTTACATCAACGTTCACACGGCCAACTACGGCAGTGGTGAAATTCGAGGTAACTACGCCCTCGCCAACGGATCCGTCACCCCGCCCCCGGCGCCTGCGGCACCACCCACCTACGGCAGCACGGAGTTCCCGAACCTGGCCGCCAGTGGCGTGAACAACAACCCGGCGCTGGATCGTGACATCGCCCGCTTCCTCACCCAGGCCAGCTACGGGCCCACGACGGAAAGCATCCAGGAGGTGAAGGATCTCATCGCCGCCAATGGCAACAATGCCATCAACGGCTACACGGCCTGGATCAACAAGCAGATCGATCTGGGCCAGACACCGTCGCCCTCCCTGACGACGCTGGTGCAGGCCGCTGATGTGGAGGAGTTCATTATCCGCAACAACAAGCCCGTCACCTACGGCAACGATCCGCAGTTCGGTGGCAACTCCACCCAATGGAACGGTACCACCCGCGCTTGGGACGCCAGCAGCATCTGGAACAACAACTACCCCTTCCAGAACAACCGCCGCCGGGAATGGTGGACGCTGGTGCTACAGAGCAAGGACCAGCTCCGTCAGCGCTTGGCCCTTGCCCTGAATGAGATCGTCGTGATCTCTGAAAACGACGGCACGGTTTCCACCTACCACTACGGGGCGTCCAACTACTGGGACATGCTGGCGCAAAACGCCTTCGGCAAGTACCGCACCATCCTGGAGAACGTGACCTACAGCCCGATGATGGGCATCTACCTGAGCCACCTGAAGAACCAGAAGGCGAACGGCCAGATCAGCCCGGATGAGAACTATGCGCGTGAAATCATGCAGCTCTTCTCCATCGGTCTGGTACTGCGCCACCAGGACGGCAGCCTCCAGTTGAACACGAGCGGCCTGCCCGTCTCCACCTACGACCAGACGGACATCACGGAACTGGCCCGCGTCATGACGGGGCTCAGCTTTGGCAAGCGCAACGCCACCGTGGTGGGTGCTCCCACCTACCCGACCGCCACCAACCAGGCGATCGGTGCCGTGGAAGACAACACGAACTTCTTCCAGGGCGGCGGCCACCGCTTCTGGCAGGCCTCCTGGGTCAATCCCATGAAGATGTTCGACGCCTACCATGACTTTACCGCGAAGACACTCTTCGCCGGCAAAGTGGGTGCCACCACCATCCCGGCCCGGACCAACAACACCACGCCGGAGTCTGAAGGGAATGCGGATGTGATCGATGCGCTCAACGTGCTGGCCGGCAACCCTGCCAGCAGCACCTACAACGGCCACCCGAACACCCCGGTCTTCATCAGCCGCCTGCTCATTCAGCGGTTTACCACCTCGAACCCCAGCGCCGGCTACCTCTACCGCGTCACGCAGAAGTACAAGGACACCAACGGCAACCTGGGTGAGGTGATCAAAACCATCCTGCTGGACTACGAAGCCCGCAGCCTCACCAACGCGGATTCCGTGGTGGCGTTCGGCAAGGCCAAGGAGCCGCTCCTGCACTTCACCGCGATGATTCGCGCCGTGAAGAGCTACACCGGCTCCCCGCTGGCCACCCTGACCACGATGCCAGTGACCTTCACCGCCACGGAGTCGCCGGTCACCACCGCCTACCCGTCCACAGAGCTGGCCAAGTTCCCGACCGGTGCCGTGCGGTTCCGCTTCTTCGACACCCAGTCGTCCGTCACCCAGTCCCCGCAGCGCGCTCCTAGCGTGTTCAACTGGTTCCTGCCGGACTACGTGATGCCCGGACCGCTGGCCTCCGCTGGCCTCTTCGCCCCTGAACTGCAGGTTGCGACGGAGTCCAACGTGGTGAACGTCGTCAACTCGCACTACAACATCCTCTTCACCTCGGTGCCGCCGACCGTGAAAGCGGGTCGCGGACTGGATGACTACCTGAACCTCGCCTCCTACCGCAGCGCAGCCGGGGTGCAGCTCACGGTGCCAGCCTACGCGGTGTCCTCAGGGTACTTCAGCGCGAACACCTTCGATCCTGCCGGTGCCACCACCCAGCCTGGGGACATCAACAACCAGGTGGACAACCTGATTCCGAAATTCGACGACCTGATCACCCTGTACACCAACACCTACACCACCACGCTCGCTGCCCAGTATGCGCCTGCCGCGGTCCCGGCCACCCCGGGCACCACGCAGAAGCAGGCCGCCCATGCCGAGGCGGTGAAGGTGGTGCTGGACCAGTGCGATCTGCTCTTCTCCTCCGGCTACCTGAAGGCGAAGTTCGGCAGCGCCCCCGCTCCTAACGTCCGCCAGTCCATCATTGACGGCGTCAACCTCATCGCGGCCAACAATCGGCACACGACGGATCCGACGAACTTCACCAATGATGTCCGCACCCGGGTGCGCAACCTCCTCTACCTGGCAGTCAGCGCCCCGCAGGCCATCGTTCTCAAGTGATCGAGTACCAAATGGTGTTGTTTCAATTATCCTCAAACCTTTTCAAAGCTTCCAAACATGAATCTTCTGTTTCGTCGCAAAAATGAGCCCAGCCGCCGCCAGTTCCTCGTCAAGACGGGCTGCTCCGCCATGGGCATCACCAGCGTGGTGAACACGCTGGCCCACCTCAAGCTCATGCAGGGGGCGCTCAATGCGCAATCCTCCGGCGGCGGCTACAAGGCCCTGGTCTGCGTCTTCCTCAACGGAGGCAACGACTCCAACAACATGCTGATGCCCTTCACAGGCACCGCACGCACGGACTATGAAGCGGGACGCGGGGTGCTCACCATCCCCACGGCCAATGCCAACGCTGCGCTGAATGCGCTCCAGATCAATGCCACCAACGTCGCCGAGAGCGATCCCCTGGGCGGCTATCTGGGCACCTTCGGCGTACATCCCAAGTTCAACCATGTGAAGACCATGTTCGACACCGGGGAACTGGCCTTCGTGTCCAACGTGGGCACCCTCACCCAGCCCGGTGTGACACGAGCCAACTACTCCACGGCCTCCAAGCCGCCGCAGTTGTTCTCACACTCCGACCAGCAGGTGCAGTGGCAGAGTTCCATCCCGGACAAGCCCTTCACGAGTGGTTGGGGTGGCCGTATTGCGGACCTGCTGGACCCGATCCACAATCCAAGCACGGGGAACGCCTCCATGTCGGTCTCCATTTCCGGCGTGAACAGTTTCCAGGTCAGCCCCACGGGTGTGGTGGCCCCCTATGTGATGACGAGCAGCGGGGTGGTGAGCTTCGGAGGTTACGGCACGAACTACGCGAGCGCCGTGAACAACCCGAGCCTCCTCTTCCAGGCCGCCAACTACAAGACCGGTGAGCAGGGCCGACGCCTGCAGGCCTTTGAGAACATCCTCCAGATGACTCATGCCAGCCTGATCGAAAATGCCTACAACGGTGTGGTCATGAATGCCCGCGTCACGGAAGGCATGGTGGGCACGGCCCTCCAGACCACGGCTGGCTCCACCGCCGGCACCAGCACGTTGGACACGGTCTTCAACGATGCGTTCGTGGGTTCAGGGTTTAACGCCAACAACGACTTCACCAACCAGATGAAGCTCGTGGCCCGCCTCATCGCCGGCCGGTCCTCCCTCGCCAACACCCGCCAGATCTTCTTCGTGCAACAGGGCGGCTTCGACACCCACACGACGCAGATCCCGGCTGGCAGCAACACGGGCGGCCATACCGGTCTGATGAACAACCTCAATTGCACGCTGAAAGGCTTCCGCGATGCCCTCACCTCCATGGGTGTGTTTGACAACGTGGTCACCTTCACCGCCTCCGACTTCACCCGCACGTTCACGGCGAACAAAGGCGACTCCTCTGCCGGCAGCGACCATGCCTGGGGCGGCCACGCCATCGTCATGGGCGGTGCAGTCAAGGGTCAGCGGGTGTACGGAAAGTTCCCCGTGCTCAAGCTCGGCGCCGCCACGAACAGCATCGACTCCACCGGCGCCAGTGGCCGCTGGATCCCGAGTTCCAGTGTGGACCAGTACGCCTCCGTGCTGGCCAAGTGGCTGGGTGTCGGCGATGCCCAGCTCGCGAACATCTTCCCGAACCTGAGCCGGTTTAACAGCCCCTACAGCACGGCGGCCAACCTCGACTTCCTGGACTTCAACGTCTGAGATTTCTGAACTCTTCAAGGCTCCGGCAAACAAAGGTTGCCGGAGCCTTTTCTTTTCTTTCTACTAGCTGCCATGTCCTCCCCTCAAAAATCGCGGAGCACGCTTTTACTAACCCTCGCGGGCATCGGCGTCGCTACGGCGGTGCTGGTGTGGGTGATGCGCACATCTGAAGATGCGCCTGCCTCCCACACCTCCAGCAACCCGACCGCGGAAGCCCCGAAGCCGGCCCAGCCCGTCGTGGAACTGGGGCCCGTCACTGTCCATCAGTCCGCCCCTGAACTGGCCGCCCAGCTCACCCGGAATGATCTGGACTCCATGGCCCGCATTGAAGCAGTAAACCAGGTCCTCTATGTGTATCGGCAGGGATTTGGCGGCAATCCCTCCGGCCAGAATGAAGACATCGTGGCCGCGATTCTCGGTGAAAACGAAAAGCGCACCGCCTTGCTTCCCAAGGACTGCCCGGCCATCCAGGGCGGGAAGCTGGTGGACGAATGGGGCACCCCCTACTGGTTCCACTCCATCACTGCAAAGGTCATGGAGATCCGCTCCGCCGGACCTGATCGCGATCTCTTCACCAATGATGACGTCTTCGTCCAGTAGCAGCGTGTCGATGCTCTTTGCACGTCTCAAGCTGACCCCGGCCATTCTCTGCTGGGGGGCAGGTCTGCTCGTCTCCCCTGCTGCCGAGCCCCCTCCCGCCTGGCGCTGTCTCTCCGCCATGGCGTGGCAGCGGGAGCAGGAGTTTCAAAAACCCGCCAATGAAGAGCAGGCCTTTCGCAACGGCCCGTTCGATCTGCCGGTGATCCCTGATCCCGGTCCGCGCGCGGCTTTTCTGCCTTGGGCCGCCTCCGGCGTCTCTGCGGAAGTGAAGGCGCGCCTCGTGGAGGGCGTACGGCACCTCCATGCGCTGGACGACACGGCGGCAGAGCGTTGTTTCCGCGATGCCGCGCGGCTGGATGCGAAATGCGCCGCCGCCTGGCTGGGGCTCGCCATTGCCAATGAGAAGCTGCCCTCCCGTGCCCTCTATTTCCTGGAACAAGGAGCCGCCGCGGTGGAGGGCAGCCCGGAGGCGGCCTGGTACGATCTCTACCGCGCCTTTTTCCAGACTGTGCAGTCTCGTGATCTTTCAGATAGGCTCCTCACGCTGGCCGATGGCATTGAAGCCACGCAGCAGAAGGGCAAGGCTCTGCCAGGAGCCCTGGCGATGGCACTGCGCTACCGCATGCTCGCCTCTTATGTCTCTGGGCTGCCGATGAAAAATGTGGAGTCAGCCGATGCCCAGTTGCTAACCTGGACCAAGCAACCTGGGGGCGATATCCTGCTGCCCTACACCGTGCTCCTGTGGACCAAGACGGATCCCGCCCGCGCCTCAGCACGGGTGGAGGCGCTGGTCCAGAAATGGCCGCAGCCGGCCATGCAGCGGCTTGCCGCCGACCCGTTGCTTGCAGCCGGGAATCTCCGCGGGGCGATGAGCCATCTTGAGGTCGCCTATCAGGCGAAGGAACCGTACGAAGCTCTGGCGCTGGAGACGCCATCGCAGCTCCAACAACGGTGGGACCGAGGAGCCGCTCTGGCCTGGACGCTCTATCACGCAGGAGAGTGTGTTCCTGCACTGGACGCCGCCACCCGTCTCCTCAACCAGGCTCGTAAACCCGGCTTCACCGGCCTGGAGGCTGTGGATGACGATCCATCTGGCATCTACTTGGAAGGCGTCAAACTACGGGCCCAGCTCCTGATGGCCACTGGCGATTGGGCGGGTCTGGCGGCATGGATGCAGGAAATCACCATCCAGTCGGACGGGCTGGTGCAGAAGCTGCACAGCCAGTACTTCAGCATGCTCGCCGCCGCCGGTTCTGGCCAGCGGGAGGCTCTGGTCAAGCTGCGCCCGTCTTTGAAGCAGACAGCCGATCTCGTGCAGGCCACCCCCTATCTCAACCGCCACGGCCCCCTTGCGATACGCATGGTTCGCGGGGCCGATGCTTTCGCAGATTTGTGCCAGGGCCGGGTGTCCCCGTTCTTGAAGGATGCGGTGGACGTGCCTGCCGTGGTGCTGGCACCGAAGGTGGCTGCCGCCGGGGCCAAAGACGGTGCCATTGCCATGCTGGAGGAGGCACTGGGGAAACAACCCGGCTCCAAGCCCGTACTGGCAGCCCTGGAGAGCCTCAAGACGTCGGGTGCGGCACAGACACCTGCCGAGCGAGTCGACGCGCCAGCGACCGCTGGAAGTGCTGTGACAGCGACGCTAGCACCGATGGCTCCCGCTCTCTCCCTGCCTGACAAGAACGGCTCCGTCGTGGATCTGACGGCCTACCGTGGTCGGCCTGTGTTGGTCATCTTCTTCCTCGGCGGTGGCTGCCCCCATTGTGTGGAGCAGTTGCAGAAGTTCCGGCCCCATGTGCCGTCCTATCATCTCGCAGGCATTTCGTTGCTCACCGTCAGCACCGATCCCGTGGCCGACCTGGCGTTGACGCTGGGAGGGAAGTCCGAGCTGGATCCTGATCTTCCGTTTCAGATCCTTTCTGACTCCGGCCTGAGCACCTTCAAGGCGTGGAAGTGCCATGATGATTTCCTGAACAAGCCCATGCACGGCACCTTCCTGCTGGATGGCGAAGGGCGGGTGCTATGGAGCGACATCAGCCACGACCCGTACGTGCAGGCGGGTTATCTGCTGGGTGAGTGCCGGCGGTTGTTGAAGGTGGGTGGCGGGCAGGGTAGTTAAGGGGGGAGGGCTGGCGACGGCGGCGAGGCACTTGAAATTGTATTCGCCAGGCGAAAGCGGCGTCAAGCCGCACGCACTCCAAGACGCTGACGCGTTTATTGACCATGCCAGACAGGACTTGTTTACCCCATCACCGGCGAACTTCGCGAAGCGTCTTGGAGTACGGTGGCTTGACACCGTTTTGGCGGCTCTTGTGATCGCCTAGAACCACAGCGACTCAACAGTGCTGGCCACGTCCACATTCCGTTCAGCTTGCCTACGCTTGCAACGGCCCCAGCCCTCACCTTCTTCCACAGAGCTCCCAAACCCGGCCGTAGTTGACGACGTGAGGAGGCACTTATTTCCCGATATGCGGCGATGCGGCAGGGAACAGGATCAAGGGGCCAAGGCATGCGCTGGGGAGGTGGGTTTCCAGGTGTGGGGACGTTTCCCTGGCTTCCGATGCCGGAGAGAGCACTGAGCCGACTGAAGTCGGTACTCCAACCCGCTCCGCTCACGTGACACATTCCTCGAACCCAAAACTGACGCACTGACGCACTGACGCCCCCCTACTCCTTCACATCCGGCACCACATCATCTGCCGTGAACAACTCCCGATCCGGCCCTGCAGAGCGGACCTCCATGTCCTTGCTGGTGACGGAGTGGAACCAATAAGGGGTGCCCCATTCATCCACGAGCTCGCCTTTGACAATGGCGGGGCAGTCTTTGGGGAGGAGGGCGGCGCCTTTTTCGTTCTCGCCGAGCAGGGCGTTGACCACCAGTTCGTTGTGCCCGGTGGGGATGCCACCCAGCACCTGGCGGTACAAGTAGATCACTTTTTCCACATACTGGATCCGCTCCTCAGCGGGCTGACCGGGCTGGCAGATCAGATTGGAAAGTTCCGCGGCGGACTCATGCAAGACCACCGGAGGAGGCTGAGGCAGCACGGGGGCTTTTACCGTGGGGCTTGAAGGAGCGGGCCCCGTCTTGGACGGTCCAGCCCCGTCTTGCCTGGTGATGTACCAGATGGCGACCGCCGAGGCGGCCACCACCAGCACCGCGATGACCGGCAAGACGCGCCCACGGGAAGGAGGAGGAGACGACATGAGATTCAGGAAATGACAGCAATCACCGGCCGGCCATCGTCACGCCCTCAGGGCGGACGGTGGCCGGAATCTCCAGCAAGATGACACAGACCCGGCTCAGACTTCAAGGAAGTCCATGTTGCCCGAGTTGATATTGGGCAGTGTCACAAAGCGGTTCAGGTTCGGGAAGATGTCGCCCAGAGTGCTGGCGTCCACGCCGAGCCAGCGCGCCAGGATGGCGGCGTACTGATCCACCGGGGTGCTCGGGATCCAGAGGCCGCGGGTGCCCGTGGCATCGATGGAGTCCGTCACGGTGCCGAGCTTGAGCACGGGGAACTTCCCGTACACCCGCTGCCCCTTGACCGCACCACCCATGACGATGGCATGGCCGCCCCAGGCATGGTCGCTGCCTGCGGTGTTGTCCGTCTTGTTTGGCGTAAAGGTGCGGGTGAAGTCGGAGGCGGTGAAGGCCACCACATTGTCCCAGACGTTGCCCACCTCAGCACCTTTCATCGCATCGGCAAAACCCTTCAGCGTGCAGTTGAGGTTGTTCATCAGGCCGGTGTGGCCCGCGGTGTTGCTGCCCGCGGGGATCTGGGAGATGTGGGTATCATACCCGCCATGCTGAACGAAGAAAATCTGGCGGGTGTTGCCCAGCGCCGAACGTCCGGCGATGAGGCGGGCCACGAGCTTCATCTGGTTGGCAAAGTCGTTGTTGGCGCTCAGACCGGATCCGCTGAAGGCATTGGTGAAATAACTATCCAGCGTGGTCGTGCCAGAGGCCCCGACCGTGGACTGGAGCGCGGTACCCACCATGCCCTCCGTGAGACGCGCGCTCAAGGCCACACCGTTGTAGGCGTTTTCCATGAGGCTCGCGTGCGTCATCTGCAGCACGTTCTCGAAAGCCTTGAGCCGGTGCCCCTGCTCGGTGTTCTTGTAGTTGCTGGCCTGGAAGAGCAGGCTGGGATTCGTCACCGCGCTGGCGTAGTTCGTGCCATAGCCGGTGAAGTTCACCAGACCGCCGCTGGTCATGATGTAAGGGGCCACCTGTCCCGCCGGGCTGACCTGGAAGCTGTTCACCCCGGAAATCGAGATGTTCATCGAGGCGTTGCCCGTGGAGGGATTGTAGGCGGGATCAAGCAGTTCGGCGACACGTCCGCCCCAGCCGCTTGTGAACGGCTTGTCTGGAATGGAGCTCTGCCACTGCACCTGCTGGTCAGAGTGCGAGTAAAGCTGCGGAGGCTTGGGAGCGGAGGAGTAGTTCGCCCGTGTCACCCCCGGGAACGTGAGCGTGCCCACGTTGGCGATGAAGGCGAGGTCGCCCGCATCAAACATGGACTTCACGTGGTTGAACTTCGGGTGCACGCCCAGCGTGCCCAGATAGCCACCCAGAGGATCGCACTCGGCGATGTTGGTGGCGTTGAGCTGAAGCGCATTGAGCGAAGCGGTGGCGTTGGCCGTGGGGATGGTCAGCATGCCACGGCCAGCTTCATAGTCCGTGCGGGCTGTGCCGCTGAAGGGCAGCAGCATGTTGTTGGAGTCGTTGCCCCCGTTGAGGAAGATGCAAATGAGGGCCTTGTACCCTCCCCCGGAGGACTGCGCATTGAGCGCGCCCTGCATGAGATTGAGGTGGGCCAGGGTATTCACCATGCTGGTGATGCCCATGGCGGAGCAGCCGGTCTTGACGAGGAACTGGCGGCGATTGGGCTCGTTCTTTTTCGGAAATTTAAGGTGCATGGAAGAAACAGGTTGGAATGTGAAGACTGGAATGGGACATCGGGACCCGCCGTCCGGATAGAAGCCGGGCGGCGGGTCATTCCGGTTATTTCATTTCAACACCACGGCCTGGGGCAGCGTGGCCAGGAGGTAGAAGGTGTTTCTCACCCGGGTGCGAGCATCGTTGGCGAAGTTCGTCGCATCCGTGGTGTGCCGGTTGTTGGCCGCGATCAGGTTCACCCCGTCGATGATGGATTTCCTTGGGTTCGAGGAAGTCGAACTCCCGTAGGCCGACTTCAAGTAGCCGGCGGCGAGCAGGCTGTCACCGAAGTCCACGATCACCTTCACCGCCTCGGCATGGGCCGCCTGCTTCTGCGTGGTGCCCGGGGTGGCCGGGACGGCCGCAGGGGCATACTGGGCCGCGAGCGCCGTGCTGTACGTGTTCGTGTACAGGGTGATCAGCTCGTCGAACTTCGGAATCAGGTTGTCCACCTGCTTGTAGAGGCCTCCGGGCGTATTGGTTCCAGGAGTGAACTGGGTGGCCGTGAAGTATCCCTTGTCCACCGCCCACTGCGGGATGGCCAGCTGCGTCCCGCCACCGGTCTGGTAGCCAGCGATGTTGGGCAGGTCATCCAGGTTCCGTCCCGCGTTGGCTGTCGGCGGCACGGAGGCGAAGATGGTGTTGTAGTGGCCGTTGACCACGTTCACCACATTGGACTCCGTCGCCACCTGCAACTCCGGTGCCACCAGACCTGCAGAGGCCAGCGGACCAGGCATCACGTAGTCAGGAAGGAACCAGTTGAACACACTGGGAGCGCGCTGCGGAGACTGGATGATCGACGACTGGGTGTCGAAGAAGCGGAACCGCAAAGCCCCGGCCGGGAACTTGTTGTACTCAGAAACCGGATACGCCGTCGTCACCGGGGACTCCAGAGAAGTGTAGGTCACCGGCACCGTGGTGAGATTCACCAGAGGCAGGCCGGTGTAGCACTTCAGGGAACGGAGCATGGCGGTGAAGTGAAGGAGCGGCTCCTTCACCTTGCCAGAGGCCATCGTGCCATCCGCGATGGAGAGGCTGCGGGCCTCGTAGTCCAGCAGGATGGCCTTGATCACCTCACCCAGGTCGCCACAAGTGTTCTTGTACACATTGGAGACGCGGTAGAGGTAGCCGGAGCTGGGGTTCGAGGTGGTAAACCGCTGGATGAGCAGACGGCTGATGAAGACCGGCGTGTTCGGGTGGCCGTTGTAGGTGCCGCCGGAGAGCGGTCCCGCCAGGCGTTCAGCGCATCCGTGATGTCCGCCAGGCCTTCCGACTCCGGCGTGGTGTTGTTCGTCCGCGCGGGGATGGTCACCTGACCGGCCTTGCCGTTGAAGAGCGTCTTGGCACCGAAGTCATGGTACGCATCAAACATCTTCAGCGGGTTCATCCATGCACCCTGCCAGTAGCGGGTGGAGGTGCTGGACTGGAAGAAGTTCGTATTGTCCTGCAGGGCACCCACCGTCTGGCTGGAGGGGTTGGGGTAGGTGGGGGCCGTCACGCTCGCGTAGCGCTTGCCAAAGGCGAAGCCAGTGAAGACGCGGGCCAGTTCCGTGATGTCGGGCTGGTCATACGTGGCGATGGGCAGGCCGTTGTTGTCCAGTTTCAGGCTGCCATCCAGATGGCGCTGTACCAGACCGATCGAGAAGAGCTGCATCACCTCACGGGCATAGTTTTCATCCGGCCGGATGTTGCCCGTGGCTTTCTGATTGCGCAGGAAGCTCAGGTAATACGCCATCACCGGGCTCTGGCTCACGTTGGAGAGGATCTGCCGATAGCGGCCGAACGCCCCCTGGGCCAGCATGTCCCAGTAGTGAGCCATCCCGTAGTGGTTGGTCTGCAGGGTGGAGTCGTTTTCCGAGACCACAGCGATTTCACTCAGGGCCAGGGCCATGCGCTGGCGGAGCTGGTCCTTGCTCTGCAGCACCAGCGTCCACCATTCGCGCCGGCGGTTGTGATAGTTCGGGTAGTTGTTCTGATGGATGGTGCTGGCCACCCAGGCCGTGCCGTTCCAGGAGAACGAGGTGCCTCCGAACTGCGGATCATTGTTGTAGTTGATCGGCTTGTTGCCCCGCAGGTAGAAGTCCTCCACATCCGCGGCCTGCACCAGAGTGGTGAAGGATGGCGAAGGGGTCTGCCCCAGGTCGATCTGCTTGTTGATCCAGGCAGCATACCCGGCCTGCACGTCGTTGCCGTTGGCGGCAATGAGGTCCTTGATTTCCTGAATGCTCTCCGGCGTGGGCCCATAGGTGGCCTGATGCAGGAAGCGGACAATGTCGCGATCCACATTGGATCCGGTGAGGGTCGGCCAGCCCGTGCTGCCATACACCGGCGGGGCAGGCGGAGCAGGGGGCTCGGCCACGGAGCCGTTGGCGAGGGCATAGTTTCCACGAATCTCACCGCTGCCGTAGTTGGCTGTGTGCACGTTGATGTACACGTACCCGTTGAAGAGGGCGTTCAGCGTGGCTTGGGAGGTGTTCCAACCACCAACGGGCTCCGGCGTAATGGTGTAGACGTGGTCTGTCACCTGGCCGAGCTCCAGGCTCTCCACGATCGGCCCGCTCGCCTGCGCATCCGTCGCCGGTGCGGCATGCAGGTGGGAAGCGCTCTGGAGGGAAGTCAGGTTGCCAAAGGATGAGTTGACCGTTGCTTGGGTGTTGTCCCCGTTCAACATGAGGGTGGCCAGACCCGTGGCGGTGGTGATAGCCCCGCCCTCCCGGCCTAGATAGGCCACGAAGAGGCGGCGGTTGGCTTCGGTATTGGTGGCATCACGAATGTCCACCTGCGCGTTGCCCAGGGGCGTCGTCACACCACCAGAGACCGACTGGAAGGTGAGGCGGAGCACCTCAGGCACCTCGTTGTTGGTGTCCGTGGTGGGTGTCACCCGCACATCGTACTGCGCCGTTCCTGCCGGAATGGTGAAGCTCGAACCCGAGATGGTGCTTCCGGCACCATTCTTGAGCACATAATCAGACGCGGAGGCGGAACCGAGCGTGGCATCAGAATTACCGGCAACTGTGAAGGATACCAAAAGCGGCATGCTGCTGTCACTGCGGGTCAACCGCACCACGGCAGCAGTGTTCTCTTTCTCATAGGCACTGGGGGTCACCACGCTGGCGGAGATCGAAAGCAGGCTGTTCAGCGTCGCGCCATCCGTCCCCACCCCGCCGGAGGCATTGTTGGGAGAGTTGGCCAGCGTCGGGGACGTGGTCATCTGATCCTCCGCCCAGTCGGACACACCATCTCCATCCGTGTCCTGGTCACCCGCGATCACCCGGAAGAACTTGGGCGCCGTGCCAGATCCGAGTGGCACGGTGAAGCTTTGTGACACTCCCGTGCCCGTCAGCGGAGATCCTTCCGCTGTCCAGGTGGGGCCATTGGGCGCGGCGCTGCTCTCCAGCACATAGCGCTTCCCGGTCTGGGTCTTGACCGACACCTGGAAGTTGCCTCCTGAAGCGCCGACCTCCCCTACCTTCAGCACATCCAGCGGATCGTTCGGGTTCGTCCCCGCAACACTCTCCGCTTGGTTGGTTGCCCCATCACCGTCAGCATCCTCTGCAAGAGGATGTGATGCCACGGTGATGCCGTAGCGGTTCTGCCACACATCGTCGTAGCCGTCGTTATTGCTGTCGGTGGCTCCATGAACCAACGACACTGACGTGGCGGCCAGTCCCAATGCCGCAGTCATTCCTTTTATTTTGCACAGTGAGGAGGGGCGCATCATGGCGGGTTAAGCGTTGAGAATTAGTCTCTTGGCTGAAGTCGAAGTCCTCGCGAGGCTGCCAATTTGCGAAAAAACAATCAACGAAAAATTGCACCCATTATAATTTATATATTTCCATTAAGTCATTAAATAGCACCTCAGCTAATCCTTCGGAAAAATCATTTAAATACACGCACTAGTGGAACGCATGCTGCGCCGTGCCTTTGTTTATGCGGCAGGACGCGTGATCACCGTCGGTTCCGACCCTCAACAATTCCGGGCGGCAGCCGCGTTTGCTGGCGATCTGGATCAGGTGGTGTTCTCTAAAAAGTAGAAAAATCTTAATTCCTACCTTGCCTATATACATTGGATGAGATAAGCATGGAAATAGTCTCGAATTGCCACTCTGGCATTCGCTAGACCGGTCCGACCAGAAGTCTGGAGGTTACCAGCTCCTTCTGCCTACCGCGTTCCGCACGGCGGCTCTTCACGCCTGATCCTTTGCCGGAAAGGGCACGTCATTCAAACCGCCGGCTCACTGGGATGGCCTCTGCCACCTCACGCCCCCTTTTTGCCCGGCGTTGTCGCACGCGAACCCTAATCCAACATGATATCCCGTACCCTAAGGCGGCATCTCGCCGCATGGATGGCCCCTGCCCTGTCGGCGGCCTTTGTCATCACCACCCAGGCAGCTCCCAAGTATGAGAGCGGCGTGGTCAACAACGCCCAGGCCAATGCCACCACGTGGCACACGGTCACCTTCACTACTCCGTTCTCCGCTCCGCCCGTCGTGGTGCTGGGAGCGCCAACGCAGACGGATACGCAGGCCATCACCACCCGGGTGAGGAATGTCACGGCGACCAGCTTCCAGTACCAGCTGGACGAGTGGGACTATCTGGACGGCGTGCATGGTGCGGAAGCCGTACAATACCTCGCCCTCGAGCCGGGGGTGCACACCATCGGCGGCATCACGTGGCAGGCAGGTCGCAGTTCCAGCATCACCAAGTCCGCCTCGACGGTGAACTTCACCTCTGCCTTCGGCGCCGCTCCGGTGGTGCTGGCGCAGGTGGAGAGCGCGGTCAACGCCAAGGCGCTCACCTCCCGGGTTCGGCTGGTGACTACCTCGAACTTTGAGCTGAAGCTCATCACCCAGGAGTCGGACACGGCAGCCGTGTCCGGGGAATCGGTGGGCTGGATCGCCGTGGCGACCGGCACGGGCACCGTAGATGGTGCCACCTTCCAGTCGGCTCGCACAGGCACCACGGTCACCCAGGCCTGGACCGCGCAGCTTTTCACCGGGACCCACCGGCAGCCGCTGTTCTTTGCCCAAGCCCAGACGGTGAACGGAGCAGATCCCTTCACCATCCGCCGGCGCAATCTGAGCACCACCGGGGTGGAGATCTTCCTGGAGGAAGAACAGTCCGCCGATGCGGAAGTGAATCACGTGGCGGAGGACGTGGGCTACCTCGTCTTTGCCGAGAGCACCGGGGAACTGCGCGCCAAACTCGATCTCGTGGAACTGGTGCAGAACCAGAGCAGCGCGACGACGTGGCATGCGGAGACCTTTGCCCGCAGCTACACCAATCCTGTGGTGGTCTTTGGCCCCCTCACCCAGAACGGCGCTGACCCGGTCCGCGTGCGGGTGCGCAACGTCACCAGCACCGGCTTTGAGTGGCAGCAGGATGAGTGGGACTCCCTCGATGGCAGCCACGGGTCAGAGACCGTGCACTATCTCGTCGCCGAAGAAGGCTCCTACCAGATCGGCGGTCTGCGCTGGCAGTTCGGCCGGTCCACAGGCGTCACCCATACCGCAGCCACCAAGACGTTTGCCGAGGCCTTCCCGGTAGCGCCAGTGGTCTTTGGCCAGGTGGTCACCACCAATGAGGCCAGCGCGGTGTCCCCCAGGGTCAGCGCTGTCACCACCACCGGCTTCAGCCTTCGTCTTCAGGAGGAAGAAGCCGCGAACCAGACTCACACAGGTGAGACCGTGCACTACGCCGCTGTCGAGAAGGGCAGCGGTCGCATCGTCACCAGCCAGTTCGTTGTCGAAGCTGGCAGCTCTGGCGCCAACGTCACGAATGCGTTCAAGACCGTGAACTTTGCCCGCAAGCTGGCGGACCCGTTTGTCCTGGGTGAGGCCCAGACCCTCAATGAGGCCGACCCCATCGTGGTGCGCCAGCGCAACCTGGGGCCCACCAAGGTGGACCTGCGGGTTCAAGATGAAACCTCCGCCAACAGCGAGACCACTCATGCTGCCGAGAACGTGGCTTACCTCGTGGTCTCCGGCTCGCTGGACCTGGATGAAGACGGCCTGCCCGATGCCTGGGAAACTTCCGTGGGCCTGAACCCGGCAGACCCGAATGACGCCGGACTCGACGGCGACGGTGACGGCATCACCAATCTCAATGAATATGCCTATAGCACCAGCCCGAGCACCTTTGACTCCGGCGGCACGGTCACCGTGGCCGCAAGCGTTTCCGACGGTTATGAGAAAGAAGGCATCCCGGCGCGATTCACCGTCAGCCGCACGGGTGGAACCGTGCCCGTAACGGTGTCCTACACCCTCTCCGGCCGCGCCACTGCCCCCGGCACCAGCGGTGCCGACTACGCCACCAATAACAACAGCGGTGGCACGCTCAATGGCTCTGTGACCATCGGCTTCAACGCCACCTCTGCGGATGTGGTGATCCAGCCTGTGGTGGATACGGTGAACGAGTACCCGGAAACGGTCGTGCTCACCCTAAGCAGTGGCAGCACCTACACGGTGGGTTCCGCCTCCAACAGCACCGCCCAGGTGAATGACGCCACGGCTACCACGGCCAATGAAGAGCTCTTCGTCGCCTTCCTGGGCCGCCAGGGCTCCGCCCAGACCTATGCGTCCGGCTTTGCCACCATCCACCTGAATGGCCCCAAGAACGCCGCCCGGGTGAACCTGAGCTTCAGCGGTTTGACCTCGAACCAGACCAATGCGTATCTCCGCTACGGCGTCGCCTCCGGTGTCGGACCCGAGCTGCGCCCCACCCTGCCCATCGGCCAAGTGGTGAACGAGCCCTGGACCATCATTCCCGTGGGGGCGCTCACCGGCCAGAACATCGTGGATTCGCTCTACCAGGTCGGTGGAAAATGGGTGTACCTCAACATCGGTACAGGATCCTACCCTGCCGGTGAGATCACCGGGATCGCAGGTCGCCAGACGGGCTCCAGCACCTTCACCCCGCCACCCGCACCGCCCGCCATCACCGCGCTCACGGGAGATGCGCTGAAGCAGGATGTGGCCCGCTTCCTCACCCAGGCCACCTTTGGCCCCACCAAGGCAGACATCGACGCGCTCGTGACCCAGATCAACACGACGCACGCCGGCAACCGGATCGCGTCGTACAACGCCTGGATCGACGCCCAATACGCCCTGGATGCGACCAAGCTGCTGGCCTACACCGAAGCCGCTGACGCCCACGAATGGACCCTGCGCGGGGCCAGCCCGAGCAACTTCGTCAACAACAACGAGCCCCGGCACCACAACCGGCGTCGCGGCTGGTGGACCCTCTCCGCCAAGGCCCACGACCAGCTCCGCCAACGCGTTGGATTCGCCCTCAGCGAAATCCTGGTGACCTCTGATGAACTCAACATCCTGCGCACCCGCCACTATGGCCTGGCCAACTACTACGACCTCCTGGCGGCGGCGGCGGACGGCAACTATCGCACGCTGCTGGAGAACGTGAGCAAGAGCCCCGTCCTGGGCAAGTACCTCAGCCACCTGCAGAACCAGAAAGCCATCCTCGATGGCAACGGCAACGTGCTGGTGAGCCCGGATGAGAACTACGCCCGTGAAATCCTGCAACTGTTCTCCATCGGCCTGGTGCATCGTCACCCCGATGGCAGCCTCAAGCTGGGCCCAGACGGCCTCCCCATCCAGACCTACAACAATGACGACATCACGAACCTGGCCCGGGTCTTTACCGGCTGGAGCTTCAGCAAACGTCATGGAGCAGCAGCGGATGGCTATCCGGTGGTGGACAACACCAACTTCAACCAGGGGAACGGCCCGGCCTACTTCCAGGCCTCCTGGACGAATCCGCTGAAGAACTTCGTCACCCACCATGACACAGGCGCGAAGACGGTGCTCGGCAGCAACATCGCCTCCGGTCTCAACGGACAGCAGGACCTGACGGCGGCGCTGAACATCATCTTCGCCCACCCCAATGTCGGCCCCTTCATCAGCCATCTGCTCATCCAGCGGCTTGTCACCTCGAACCCCAGCGCCGGCTACATCCACCGCGTGACACAGAAGTTCGAGGACAACGGCTCCGGTGTGCGCGGCGACTTGAAGGCCGTCATCAAGGCAGTCCTGCTGGACTACGAGGCCCGCAGCCTGGACGTGGTGAACAATATCGGCTACGGCAAGCCCAAGGAACCCATCGTCCGCTACGTGCAGCTGCTGCGCGCGCTCGGAGCCTGGTCTGACCTGCCGCTGAGCACCCTCTCCAGCCACGGTTATCCCGCGGGCCAGCTCAACAACTTCCCCTCCGGGACGACGCTGCTGCGCTATCCGAACACGGACGCCCGCCTGGCCCAGACTCCGCAGAGCGCACCGAGCGTGTTCAACTGGTTCCTCCCCGGTTACAATCCCGGCGGTGCCACGGGTGCCGCCGGCCTGGTGGCCCCCGAGCTGCAGCTGAGCACGGAGACGAGCGTGGTTCAAGCCATCAACTACCACTACACCGTCGCCCAGGTGAACAACGGCCAGGGGGTGGACGCCCTCTACGGAGCCACGGTTGCCCTGGACGACAACGTCCGGCTGGACCGCACCCCCTATGAGACGCTCTACGACGCGGAGATCACCGCCGGCAAAACCGTGCCCCAGGCCCTGGCCACCGTGCTGGACGCCCTGGATCTGGTGCTGACCTCCGGCAATCTCAAGGCCCGCTACGCCAGCGCCGCCGCGCCCAACCCACGCAGTGTCATCATCGACTCCGGGGCCTCCCTGGCCGCCGGCACCACCACCGCAGTGCGGGTGAAGGAGCTGCTCTACCTCATCGCCACCTCGCCGGAGTTCGTCATCCAGAAGTGACCCTCCTCAGAAAGTTACAACCTAGAACTTCTTTTGAACCATGAAAAAGAATGATCGTGAATTGCTCGCCACCCGCCGCCGCTTTCTGCGCCAGTCCACCTGCTCGGCGCTGGGCATCACCGGCGTGGTGAACACCCTGGCGCACCTGCGCCTGGTGAACTCCGCCCTGGCCCAGGCCGCCCCCCTGCCGGATTACAAGGCCCTGGTGGTGATCTTCCTCTTCGGAGGCAATGACTCCAACAACCTGCTCATCCCGCAGAAGAACCATCCGGCCTATGCCGACTACAAGAGCGCCCGCGGAGTGCTGAAGATCCTGGACCCCACCGACAGCGCCTACGTGTCTGGAGATCCTGCCTCCATCCCGCTCACCACCACGAGCGGCGACTATGGGGTGCACCCGTCCGCCCAGGGGCTGGCCACCTTGTTCAACACCGGCGAGCTGGCCTTCGTCTCCAATGTCGGCACGCTGCTGTATCCCACCACGCGAGCCCAGTTCCAGGCCGGTTCCGTGCCGCTGCCGCCGCAGCTCTTCTCCCACTCGGACCAGCAGGTGCAGTGGCAGAGCTCGGTGCCAGACCAGCCGTTCACCAGTGGCTGGGGCGGCCGCGTGGCAGACTTGCTGGCGGCGCAAAGCTACGCGCAGGGGCAGGTCTCCCTCTCCGTCAGCCTCGCCGGCATCAACAGCCTTCAGGTAGGCAACCAGGAGGTACAGTATGCCCTCACGCCAGACGGAGCAGTGCCTCTCACCGGATACAGCGATGCCACCGGGCCCTATGGACTGGCGTTAAACACCAACGGCACGTACAAGAACTCGCTGCAAGGCAAGCGGCTCAAGGCGTTCGATGACATAACCCACTACACCTACCAGCATCTGCTGGAGGACTCCCATGCCGGAGTGGTGAAGCGCGCCCAGGCCAATGAAGGTCTCGTAGGTGCCGCCTTCACCGAGGCCGCCGCCTCCGGGGTGGACTTCGACACGCTCTTCACCAATGCCCAGACCACTCTGGGCGACCAACTCAAGGCCATTGCCAAGCTCATCGCCGGGCGCAACAGCCTGGGGAACCGCCGGCAGATCTTCTTTGCCAGCATTGGGGGCTTTGATACGCACCAAGACCAGCTCGATGCACAGGTGAACTTGGTCGGGGAGCTCAGCGGAGCCTTCAAGGCCTTCCGTGATACTCTGGTGGCGCTGGGTGTCTATGACAACGTGCTCTCGGTGACGCACTCCGACTTCACGCGCACGCTCACCCCCAATGGTCAAGACCCGAACACCGCCGGCTCCGACCACGGCTGGGGCGGTCACCAGATCGTCTTTGGCGGTCCGGTGAATGGCGGCCAGGTCTACGGCACCTTCCCCAGCCTGAAGCTGGGGCAGGACCAGGATGCTGGCTCCAGCAACCGCGGTCGCTGGATACCCACCACCTCTGTGGACCAGTACGCGGCGGTGGCGGCGAACTGGCTGGGCGTCAGCAGCGGGGACCTGGGCACCATCTTCCCCAACATTGGTCGTTTCAATGATCCCTTCGCCGGCAGCGCCAACCTTGGATTTGTATGAGTCACGCAGCAACATCCTTAACTTTGTCCGGAAGCGGTCGGGTGGCCGTGGCAGGAGCGTTCGGTCTGGCACTGCTGGGCGGAGTGGCCACCATCTGGCTGCTCACCCGGCATGTGCCGGACGGTTCGGCTCAAACGAGCGTGTTTCGCGACACGTTCACGCCACGGCCCACTGCATCGCCTCTCCCTGCGCCTCCGCTTCCAGCAACACCTGTGCTGGCCAAAGCCGCGCCTCATATCGATGGCCGCATCCTTGCCACGCGCAAGGACGGCCTGGTGGTGGTGCCGGACCTCGCCGCCGAAGCCGCAGAGCTCAACGCCAAGGAGTCCACCATCCAAAGGGATCTCGAGATCCTCGAAACTCTGGTCGGTTTCTTCCGGAGCTTTCAGTACGGGGAGAACCCCTTCGGAGGGGAGAACGATGAAATCGTGGCCCAGCTCTCTGGTCGCAACCCCAGGAATCTGGCGGTGATCCTTCCAGAGAGCCCGTCGATCGACAGCCGCGGACGGCTGCTGGACCGGTGGGGCACCCCCTTCCACTTCCACCCGGTGACCCATGAGGTTCTGGAAATCACTTCCGCAGGGCCCGATGGAAAACTCTGGACGGCCGATGACGTGAAGAGCGTGCCGTGAGGCCGTGGTCGACGGGCAATTTGTCAGTCAGTCAGTGATAGTGTGAGTATGAAGTGTGTTAGTGCGCGTTGGTGAAAAAGAGAAGCCCATTCCCAGGGTTGGGGATGGGCTTCTTCTTTTGAGGGTGGGATGAAGCGGTGTCGAGACAACGCCGAGAAGCGACAAGCGCACCGGCCATTAAAAGGAGCGAGGGACATTCATACCCCGGTCCCGGCCAACTTCCCATGAAGACTCCTCGTCCTCTCAAACCAAAACACTCTGAACTTCTGTGGGGCGACCACTCCGATTGCCTCCGTCAGGAGCCGCTCACAGCAAGCGGAGCGCTTGCCCTCCAGTACTTATAACCGACTGCTATCGAAACAGCGAGGCGGATTGTTGAATGCCGGAGGCATCACAGCCATTAGCCGAGGGTTGAGCGTAGCGACATCTCCGGAGAGCTAGATTTTTGTGTTCACCCTGAAGGGGTGACAGCGACGTCCGCCTGCAAATGGAAATCATCGACTCCAGGAGTCGCTCACGGCAATCGGGGCCCTTGCCCTGCAGTACTTATAACTGACTAAGATCGAAACAGCGAGGCGGATTGTTGGATGCCGGAGGCATCACAGCCATTAGCCGGGGGTCGAGCGTAGCGACACCCCCGGAGAGCTAGAATTTTGTTCTCACCCTGAAGGGGTGACAGCAACGTCCGCCTGCAATGGATCTCGCTGGCATCCACTCCTTGGCGCTCGGCTACTCCCAAAAAATGGACATCCACTCCGATTGCCTTCTTCATGGGCCGCCCACGGCAATCGGGGCGCTTGCCCTACAGCGTCAATAACCGATTATAATCGGAACAGTGTGGAGGGGAAGTTGGGTGCCGAGGCGACGTTGAGTGCCGAGGCGACGTTGAGTGCCGAGGCGACGTCGCTGGCATCCACTCCGGGATGCAATACTGAATCTGATCTTCCGGAGGTGTCAGTCGCTACGCTCCTTCAACCATCCGGCTAATGGCTATGATGCCTCCGGCATCGGACCATCCGGGCCGGACAAGATCAGATCGGCGACCTAACTTCCCGATGAGCGTGCTGCGTGATGAGACCTAAGCCAATCGCTCCGTTCACCATCGGCGGTTGTGCAAGCACAAACCGCCGCTCCTTGGGGGATTCGCGTAATCCTCGTCACACAAAGGCAGGCTAAAGCCCGCCACCATTTTCAACGTCGCAGCACTCGCCACCACCTCATCATCACAAAAAAAGTGCCCCGTCCGAAACCGGACGGGGCACTCTCGTTTTTACAATGCAATCAAGTCAACTACCACTGAGTGGCGATCCACACATCAATCGATGTGCCAACCGTTCAGACGGAAGTCGTAGGACGGGTTGCCCCAGATGTCGAGACGGTCGTCGGAGTTGTACACACGGTTCGAGGAACCGAAGCCGAAGACGCGAAGGTCGCTGCCCCAGCCTTCCCACAACAGGATGCCGCGGTCGGAATCACCGTAGATGCGGTTGTTGTTGAAGCGGTACACGTTCAGCTCGCCATCGTCCTTGCTGCGGAAGGTGATGCCCGTGCGGTCGAAGTCGCCGGAGAGGCGGTTGTTCTGCACAAACGCCTTCACTTCAGCGCGGTCTTCGGCCTTGATGTAGATGCCGTTGTTGAAGTCGCCGCTGAGGGTGTTGCCGTCGATGTTCACTTCCAGCTCCGAACGGTAGCCGGAGTCGGAGCCCACCACGAGAATGCCGTACTCGTCGAACTCGCCGCTCAGGCGGTTCTTCTTGATCGTGACATCCGCGTTGGAGCGGCCTTCCTTGTGCACCGCGATACCAGCTTCATCGAAGTCGCCGGAAAGGGTGTTGTAACCGATGAAGGCGTTGAGCTCAGCATAGTCGTCGCTGTTCACTTCAATACCGGTGTCAAAGTCACCGGCAAGGACGTTGCCGATCACCTTGGCATTCAGCTCGGAGCGGGACCAGGAGCTGTCTTCGCTCGTGAGGCGGATGCCCACTTCGTAGTTGTCACCACGACGGCGGTCGCTCAGCAGCAGATTGTGGTAGATGCCCACTTCCAGCTCGGAACGGTCGTGCTTGCGCACGTCGATGCCTGCGTCTTCGAAGTAACCGGTGAAACGGTTGCCAGCGATGACCGCGTGGAGTTCGGACTCGTCATAGCTGTTGAGACCGATGCCGTCGTTGCCGAAGTAGCCGGAGAAACGGTTGCCCGTCACGGTGGCGATCAGCGCGGAGTCATCGTCTTCGTCGTCGCGGCTCACGAGGTCCACACCACGATTGTCAAACTCACCGGTGAACCAGTTGCGCTCGATGTTGATTTCCAGGACGGAATCGCCTTCCTTCTCGGCATAAACACCGGAGTTGTCGAACTCACCGCTGAAGAGGTTGCGCTCGATGTCAGCCTGGAGCGAGGAGTGGTCGTCGCTCTTCACTTCAATGCCATTGCTGTCGAACTCACCCACCAGGTAGTTGCCCTTGATGGTGGTCCACAGGTCAGCGCCATCGGAGCTCTTCACCTCGATACCGGCGTCATCAAAGTCACCGCGAAGCACGTTGCCCTTGATGTAGGTGTACATGGAGGAACCATGGGAGGCGTCTAGCTCGATGCCGGAGTCATCATAGTCACCACGAAGGGTGTTGCCGATGATGCCAGCGAACAGGGAGGAGCCATGGAAGCTCTCCACCAGGATGCCGGAGTTGTCGAACTCACCGCGAAGGGTGTTGCCCTTCACAAGAGCCCAGAGACCGGAGTTGTCGTCATCAGAGCCGAAGCTTGCCAGGCGGATGCCTGCGTCTTCGAAGTCGGAGCGGCGACCACCAATGATGTTGTTGGTGATGAAAGCGACGACCTTGGAGTCTTCTTCTTTCACGATGTCGATGCCGTAGTCGTAGTCGCCGTAGAAGCGGTTGGAGTCGATCTCCACCTTCACGAAGGAGTCGTCGTCGCTGTTGACTTCCACGCCAGCGTCACGGAAGTCGCCAGCGAAGAGGTTGCCGATGATGGTGGCGAACACCTTGGAGCGGTCTTCGGTCTCGATGTCGATGCCAGCGTTGTCATAGTCACCGAAGAAGCGGTTGTCTTCGATGTTGGCGATGATCTTGGAGCGGTGCTCGCTGGAGAGCTTCACACCAGCGTCATCGACATCACCTGCGAAGGTGTTGCCAGCCACATTGAGGTCCAGCTTGGAGCGCCAGAAGCTGGCAGCGTCCACACCGGCGTCGAAGTCGCCGCTGAAGCGGTTGTCAACCACGTCAACAAGAAGGTTGGAGCGACCGTGGGTGTGGAGTTTCACACCTGTGTTCACGTCATCAAACGTGTTGTTGCTGACGAGAGCGGAGGCTTCGATGCCACCCTTGGTCTCAATGACCACACCGCGACGCATGTCGTCGAAGGTGTTGTCCTGCACGACGACCTTGGTCACGTTTTCAGCCTTGATGCCGTTGCCGCGGTTTTGCCACCAGCCGGAGTCATAGCCGTTGATGAAGGAGTAGCCGGTCACGCCGAAGAAGCCGACGTCTTCTGCACGGATGCCGCCATCCACAACGGGACGGCTGGTGTCGCCACCGAAGATGTAGCCGTTCAAGCCGTTGAGCGGGTTCGCGGAGCTGATGAAGTTGGTGCTGCCCACCAGTTTCACACTTTCCTCATAGTTGAGGCCGGTGTTGCCCTGGGTGTACACGTTCCACACGCGGCCCAAGGTGTTGCTGTTGGTGCCTGCGGCAAATGAACCTTCCGTGAGCGTGTCGAACGGACGTTCAGCCGTACCATTGGCACCTTCGCCGAGGGCGGAACCCTCCTGGATGCCATTGCCCACAGCACCGCCGTTGTTCACGAAGATGATGTCATCCGTCAGGATCACCTGACCCTGCTTCTGCGCGACCACACGGTTCACACGCTGCACGTTGGTGGAGGTGCTGACTTTCTTCTGTTCCACAGTGCTGGCCAGTTTGACCGCCGTGTTCTGGCGATAAACGTTCTGCGCCATGCGCTCTGCCAAGTGACGGCGGCGGGACTTGAAGGAGTCGCCAATGCGGCCCCAGAAGCCTTTGCCATCGCCCAGATCACCCATTTCAAAGGGAAGCTGAAGCTGCACACCAGCGGTCCAGTCGCTGCCGGTGAGACGGTCGTCTTCATACCAGGTGCCAGTCAGCACCACGGCAGGGACGGGACGTACTTCGAGGCCGGCCTTCCAGCCTTCCACATTACCCGTGCCACCCGTCTGTGGGCCGAAGGGCTGGTTGTCGAAGCTGTAGTAGCCGCCGATCACGCGCAGATCGAAGTACTTGTCCAGCCCGGGAACAAGCAGGGCCACCTCGGCGTCCCAGCCTTCCATGCCTTCTTCATAACGGCGGAACAGGCGCTCGATCGTCGTCGTGCTCGTGGTCGTGGTGCGGGTCGTGGCGAAGAGCGCGTCCTGGGTGATCGTGTTGCCAGAGGCATACGGATCATTGATCGGAGTCACGCTGTTGGCCGTGCTCGTGCGGGAGCTCTGGCGGGTTTCCGTGGTGCGGAATTCGTCAGCGAGCTGCTTGTCGGAAAGGGGTATGTAGTAGTTGCCTCGTACTTCCAGGTAGCGGGTGCCGAACTCCACGCCGACGCCGAGCTGCCAGAACTGGTTGTTGGCCTCCGTGTCCAGCATGTCCACGAAGAGGTTGCCACCCACGAAGAAGCCTTCCTCAAGGAAGCCAGCCTGTCGGGCGTCCTTGCTGGAAAGCGCCGAGACCGGCTGCGATCCAAACAGGTAACGGTAGCCCAAGCCCAGGGAGGAGGCGATTTCACCGCCCTCGCCATAGGAGACGTAGGGCTCAAGGAACAACACGCCGCCGCTCAGGGTGGCGTCTGCGCCAAGAGTGCTCCATACGGGAGCGAGAACGCTGAAGTTGCCCTCAGTGTACCTGTCGTTGACTTTGATCCCGGTGTTGACGGTCCCCAAATACATGGGGTGCGTCTCGGGAGTGACAACTTCCGGGGTTTTATCCTTGGTACCGCCAAATGAGGCGGTCACCGCGAATCCAGCCGCGCAAGCAGAGGCGCGTAATATCTGGTGTATGCTGCGTGTCATCATGGATGTCTTGTTTGCTGAGGCCCTGCCAGTTCAATGGGAGGAAGAGTGCGGACCGGCGTTTCTAATTTCTATGGCAAACGCATGGATGCAAATAGTTGTTTCCATTAACAAAGAAAATGCAGGCAAATCCCCTACCCCCTAAGATGTACGTAGTTTTATGCACGCGCATTCACAACGCGTTTGAACGCATCCGTTCCGTCGGGGTCACACGTTCATGAAACCCTCAGCGTGCGGGAGTTGCAGATCGCACGGGGGTCCCTTCCGGTTGCTTCGACCTGTCAAGCTGAAGAGGGCCGGATGCGGCAATTTGTCGCAATATCGAGCAAAAAAGTTATTGTATCCAACCGGGTACAATTGTCTTGGTTTTGCGACAATTGGACAAAATTCATCCGCCAAACCGGCTCCGTCAGGCTTTTTTGCCAACTTGACGTCAAGCTGAGAAGGAGGGCGGATTCGTTGCCGGAGCGATTTTGGCCGTCACTTTCGCCTTCCAGTATCGTCACAACGCGTCCGTTGCCCGATCCCCCGGGTGCAGCCACAGGTCGCGCAAGCGCCGGAGGACCGGTGCCCGCCCCCTCATGAAAGCCAGCGCCCTCCTCCTGGTCTGTCCTCTTCTCATGCTCGGTCTCTGCGGCTGGATGTCGCTAGGCCGGGATACCGCGACTCCAGGCAGCGCGTCATCACCCACTGCGCCTTCCCCGTCAGCCGTTGCCCTGACCCCAGTCCCGACACCGGCGAGCCCGCAGCCGCCGCCCTCATTGGAGCCGACCGTGGCAGGGACCTACGAGACCCTGGCGTTTCAGGAAATCTTCGTCAGCCCCGTGGGCCCGCGCGGCCTGGAGTACACCGCCAAGTCCCAGCGTCTGGCCGGGCAGAAGGTGAAGATGACCGGTCACATGGTGCGACACTACCACGATGACCCACGTGTCTTCCTCTTCACCGCGACGCCCAATACGCATGACCAGCGGGAGTACATGCTGGCCGACAGCCTGCCGGTGAGCCTGGTCCATGTCTTCCTGGAGGCACGGCCCGGTCAGGCCCCCGACTGGCGGCCCCGGTCCATCACCGTGTACGGCACCCTGGAGACCGGTCCTCAGCAGGAGGTGGACGGCCGGATCTCCCACGTACGGCTCCACGCCGAGCATGTGACGGAGGGCACCACGACCACTCTCCTCGAACTGCGCCGCCCCATCGTCCTACAGCGCAGCCGAATGAAGGCCGCCCAGGCCACCGCCACGACGAACTCAGGCGAGCGCCAGCCACACCTGCGGCCCCGTACGGACGCCCCTTTCCCCCAAAGCAAACCCACCCAAACGCCCTCATCCTCCTCATGACTCCCAAGTTCCTTCAAAAGATCACCCTTGCCGCCGGCGGGCTTCTCGCCTGTGCCGCACCGGCCCTCCACGCCGCGCCGACCGTGACCCGTCTGAACCCACCGAGCCTGCTCTTCAGCTTCGGTGACGCCCAGCCTCCGTACATCTCTCGCTTCGCCCAGGGGCAGCGCTTTGACCTTCAGGCCACCGTAACTGCGGATGCCGGCCAGACGATCACCAGCGCCTCCTTCAAGGTGAACAACGTCACCGTCCCGGGCACCGTGACCGTGACCCCCACGGGCAATCCGAACCAGTTCAGCATGGTGCTGCGCGCTTATGCCGATGCCATCCCCGGCGTCAAGACGCTCTCCGTGACTGCCAACCAGACCGGCGGAGCCACCGCCACGGCCAATGGCAACTTTGAAATTGTGGCTACGACGCCCTCCGGCGGAGCCAGAAAGGCCAAGAACGTCATCCTCTTTATTGGGGACGGCACCGGCATTGCCCACCGCACCGCGGCCCGCATTGTCTCCAAAGGCGTGCAGATGGGCAAGGCCATCGAACCCATGTCCATCGACAAGCTGCCGTACACCGGCATCGTGATGACCCCGTCCTTGAACTCCATCGTCACGGACTCCGCTCCCGGCGCAGCCTGCTACTCCACCGGCAACAAGTCCAACAACAACCAGGAAGGCGTCTTCCCGGATGACACGACGGACAAATGGGACAACCCACGAGTGGAACACCTGGGCACCTACCTCGCCCGCGTGCAAGGCAAGGCCCTCGGGATCGTGACCACCGCAGATGTGGAAGACGCCACCCCTGCCTCCTTCGGCACCCACACCCAGGACCGCGGCGCCGGCACCGGCATCTGCGACATGTTCCTGGATGAAGCGACCGTGAAGTCCAACCTCCGCGTGCTCATGGGCGGCGGCCGCAAATGGTTCCTCCCTAGTGGCACCGCCGGTTCCGCTCGCGTGGGCAATACCACCGCCACGGGTGCAGACTACGTGTTGTCCCAGGAGCTCGCCACCGGATGGGGAGTGCCCGTGGGCCAGGCCGATGCAAGCCGCGATCTGATCAGTGCCTTCCAGTCCGCTGGTTTCGCCTATGCCCCCGACGCCACCACTCTGGGCAGCATCCCGGGCAACACCACCAAGCTGCTGGGTCTCTTCAACAACGGCAACATGGACGTGGCACTGGACAAGATCACCGAGCGCCGCGGTGGCGCCTCCGTGGGAACCGTCGCCGACTTCCCTGACCAGCCCATGCTGGACGAGATGACGGAGAAGGCCCTCCAGGTGCTCAATCAGAACACGAAGGGTTTCTTCCTCATGGTAGAAGCCGCCTCCGTGGACAAGCAGGCCCACAACATGGACAGCGAACGCTGGATCCTCGAAGCCATCGAGCTTGACCGCGCCGTCGCCAAGGCCGTGGCCTTCCAGCAGGCCAATCCGGACACCCTCATCGTGGTGACCGCCGATCACGAGTGCGCCGGCATCAACATCATCGGTGCCAGCACCCTCACCAACGCCCAGCTCACGGGTCTTTCCGATGACAAGGGCACGGACGGTGTGAACGGCGCCATCAACGGCGCTTCCGGCAATTCCACGGACGGACAAGCCAAGCTGCGCACCGGCGTGGTGGGCACCTATGACGCCGCCCGCTTCCCTGAGTACCACCTCGAGAGCGATGGCTTCCCCACCACCATGGATGTGGACTACCGCGTGCTTATCGGCTACGCCGCCAACGGTGATCGCTTCGAAGACTGGCGCACCAATCCCCTGCCCAATGTGAGCCCCGCCACCCGCGACGTGGACGGCGACTTCTTCATCGCCGGCCAGGCCAGCGGCGCCGGAGCCTCCAGCGCCGTGCACACCGCCTCAGACATTCCCCTCTCCGCAGGCGGCCGCGGATCCAGCATCTTCACCGGCGTCATGGATAACACGGACGTGTTCTTCAAGATGGTCCAGGCGGCCATCGCAGGGGTGAAGCTCACCTCCCTGGAAGACTAAGCCCTCTCCCGGCGCAGGGGCCTCAACACGGCCCCTGCGCTTTTTTCTGACCGGATATTTCCTCCATCCTCTTCCCCGTCCCTCTCGAAATGAAGACTCCCATTTTCAGTCAGCTGCCGCAGTTCGCCGTCGGCATGCTTCTCACCACGGCCCTGGCCCCCGTCCTGAAAGCAGGCGAGCCAGCCAATGCGCCGGACAAGAACCCCAAGGCCGTCACCATCCAGGACCAATGGAGCCTGCCCGGCATCCTGGGCGGCGGCGTTAAAACCACCGGTGACTATACCGATGGCAATCTCTTCCTCGTGGTGCCGCTCTACAGCAGCCTGGGCCACGACAACGTCCTGGGCGGAGACGTCCTCTACATTCAGCCCTACTCCTCCTGGGGTGAGGGCGGCGAGGTAGCCGCGAGCCTCGGCCTCGGCTGGCGTCACCTCTTCAATGAGCAGCCCGTGACCGCCATCACCCGCCACGACGGACACCAGGCCGGTTTCATGGAAGAAGGCGCGTTTATTGGCGCGAACCTCTTCATCGACATGCTCGACACGGAGGCCAACAACCAGTTCTGGCAGCTTGGATTCGGCCTGGAGGCCGGCACGCGTTACATCGAAGCCCGGGCCAACTACTACCTCCCCCTCTCCGACCGCCAGCTCGCTGAGGAGTTCCGCACTCGCGAGACCTTCCAGAACAGGCGCAACAGCACGAGCAACAGCGTCACCCCGCTGAACGATCCTTTTGCGACAGGCAACTCCATCCAGCAGGACGCCCTCTTCGCCACCCGTCAGACCACGACGACGACCACCACCACCATCGAGCGGCTCTTCCAGCGCTTCGAAGACGGTATGGAAGGCTGGGACGCGGAGGTGGCCGTGCTGGTCCCCGGTCTGGACCGCTACTTCGATCTCAAGGTGATCGGCGGCTACTACAGCTTCGACAACCAGCCCTTCGGCCCGCAGACCGGCGGCACGGGCAATGTCGAGGGCTGGAAGGTGGGGGCCGAGCTGCGCCCCGTGCCCGCCATCGTGCTCAACGCCACCTGGTATGAGGACGAACGTTTCGTGGGCGATGACTGGCTCTTCGGCTTCCGCATGGAAGTGCCCTTTGAGATGGGCGATCTGGGTGATGGCAAGGGCTTCTGGAGCCGCATCGGCGATGCCTTCCGCCCACGTCGCCGCCACTTGGCCGAGCGCATGGCCGAGCCCGTGCACCGCCAGAACGCCGCGATCAAGATCGCGAGCGAGACGGAGAAAGCCGAGGAAAACGTCAGCACCCAGGTGAAGCGCGTAACCCGCGTGGTTTCCCAGAGCTCCCGGCGCCTCGTGCTCGCGGATGACATCGTCTTCGTGAACAATGGCTCCGCAACCGGCAACGGCATCCAGGCTGGCAGCAACGTCGGCGATGGCACGGCTGAGAAGCCGGTGGACACCGTCCAGAGCGGCGCGAACCTCGCCCAGGCCAGGAGCAACTCCAGCACCCGCGTCTGGAACGTGTACACCCAGGGCACGGCCACCGGCTATGCGGAGAGCGTGGAAGCAACAACTGGCAGCGTGAACTTCATCGGCAGCGGCAAGCTGATTCAGGGCGTGGGCAACACCACCTTCGGCACCGGACCGGCTCCGCTGGTCAACGGCGGCTTCTACGCCACGAACATCGGCTTCTTCGGCCTCAACGGATATGAAGTGACCGGTGGCTTCCAGTCCCAGATCGAGAACCTGAACGGCGTGCGTCTCTACAATGTGAGCCAGTTCGTGATCGACAGCAACTTCATCCACGATGTGGAAGTGGACGCGATCAATGTGGAGACCGATGCCGACGTGGTCTCGGTGGGTGACATCACCAACAACACGATTGAGAATGCAGGCAGCTACGGCCTGCACCTCGATTCCTACGGCGCTTCCTGGCTGGACGTCCTGGTGGAAGGCAACTCGTTTGGCGGTTCCGTTTCGGACCACGTGAACGCCACCAGCCACGATGTGTCCACGTTCGACCTCTACATCACAAACAACTCGTTCAGCGGCGGCTCCGCCAATGCCCTCAGCATTGGTTCCACGAACCTGTCCGAGTTCTACTTCACCGGCGGTGGCAACATCATCGACGGCGGCGTGAGTGGGTACTATTTCCTCGCTGACGCCGGTTCCTTCATGGACGCCGCCGTTTTCGGCGATCAGATCCTGAATGTCAGCGACGACGGCGTCTATGCAGAGTCCAACTCTACCGACGACACCGAGTTCGCCACCCTCTGGCTGACGCTCGAAGGCAACACCTTCAACGGTGCTGGCAACAACTACGTCGAGACCAACGCCTACGGCTTCTCCGTGATGGACTTCACCGCCACGGCCAACCAGTTCAACAGCGCCACGGGCGATGCCATCCGGGTGACCGCAGACGGCCAGTCTGACGTGACTTTCACGGCTGACAGCAACATCATCCGGGATCAGCTCGGCAACGGCATCCACGTGGTGCACACCACTGCTGCCAACATGATCGCGACGATCACCAACAACGTGATCAGCAACAGCGCCCAGAACGGCATCCTGGTGGAGAGCATCAGCATCTACTTCGGCGTGGGTCCGATCCCCACTCTGAATGTGACGATCACGGGCAACCAGATCAACGGCACCTCCGGCGGTTCCGCCCTGGTGTTGAGCACCGTGGACGCCGGTAACATCCAGGGGACCATCAGCAACAACACCATCACCGATGCCGCCTCCCACGGGGTGGAAGTGCTGGTGGACAACTTTGTTGAAGGCACCGGGGTGAACGTCCTGTTCGACTCGAACGTCATCCGCAACAGCTTTAGCGACGGCATCAACCTCACGAACAACAGCGATGGCGTGCTGAACTTCAGCGGCAGCCTCAGCAACACTGTGACGGGTTCTGGAGACAACACCCTGCGTTCCACCGGCACGCTGACCACGCCCTCCGGCATCCTGTTCATCAACGGGAGCCAGGTGAACCTGCCGGCCAGCTTCTGATCGTCATCGCCGCGATCGTTCTAGAATTCCACCCAAACGGAAACACCACTGCGCCCCCGGGAGGCTCTGCCTTTCCCGGGGGCGCTTCTTTGTGGAGGCCTCCATTTTGTCATCGCCAAGAGGGGACCAGAGGGGGATGATGGCGGCATGACGGCCGGACGAATCTTCACCAAACACTTTGTGGTGCGCCCTCAGGACCTGAACCACGCCGGCACCGCCTTTGGCGGCACCATGATGGCCCATGCCGATGAGCTCGCTTTCATCGCCGCCACCCTGACTTATCCCGGCTGCACTTTTGTGACCAAGGTCTTCCGCGAGTTCAATTTCATCCACGGCGCGGTCGAGGGGGACATCGTCCAGATTGAGGCCGAAGTGCTCCAGAAGGGCCGCAGCTCTGTCAGGGTCGGAGTGAAGGCCAGTCATGCCATCACCCACCGCGAGTTGTTTCAAACCGAGGCCGTGCTGGTGAATGCGCGCGGCGGGAAGAGCGTGACGATTCCGGAGGGGGAGGGCAGCAGTAACCCAAAGTAGTGCCGGGCTTCAGCCTGCCTTTGTATGACGTAGATGGCGCGAATGAACAGGCTGAAGCCTGTGACTACTTTGCTTCGCGAGAGTATGCGTCCACCACTCGACCAAGGAGTGGCGGTTTGTGCTTGCACAACCGCCGATGGTGAACGGAGCGATTGGTGAGCCATTGCGATACCGCACCTCACCGCCCACCACGCTGTAGGGCAAGCGCTCCGCTTGCCGCGAACGGCCCCTGACTGAGGCAACCGAGGCGGTCGCCCTACAGGAGCCTTAAGTGTGCTTGGACGCGAAAGGGCGAGGAGTCCTCATGGGCCGTTTGGTCGGAACCGGGACAGGAATGTCCCTCGCTCCTTTTACTGACCTGAGCGCCCCAGGGGGGTCGAGTCTTGTGTCTTCTTCGGCACCCTATCTTCTTGCACTCATCCTTCACGCGGAGAAGATGGCTCCATGAAGTTCTTCACAGTCTGGGTCATAAAAGGTCTTTCCCTTTCCCAATTGCGGGAGGCAATCGAACAGACAATAACGGAAAATCCTCATTTGGCCACCGAGCGAACTCCTTCAGACAATATCTGGAATATTGGCGATCTTTCTGCAGGCATGAATGAGAAGTCCGGGCTCTTGACGCTGTGGCTAAGTCCCGAAGCAGGCTTAAGGTCTCCTACCTTCGAGTTATTCAGAACCAAGAATCTCGACTTCCTGGCAATCACTTTCATGGACGATGATTGCTGGAGCTATGCATTAACACAGGCTGGAAAACCCGTTGATAGGTTTGCCACGTTGCCAGATCATGACACCCCCTTTGAACTACGCGACACCGTCAAAGGTGATCCTGCCAAGCTGGAAGCCGTGCTAGGCATCGATCCGAAAGTGAGCACCAAATACTTGCGTTGGTGGCGCACTCCCCAAGATACGACGGGATGGTCTGAAGAAAAAGAGGATGAGTACTTCGACCAACTGGACAATTTGGACAATCCACCCGGAAAGGCGAATGAAGGCGACGAGGCTGAATATGGAGACGCATGGCAAATGCTCGATTTTGTAAGGGCCATCGGAGGTTTGTGGCCCCCTAAGAACGACGGCCGCTGGATACAGTACAAACTGCAAAAGGCGACGAAAGGATGACGGCGAACTGCGAATGCCGAGCAGAAGCTCTGCACACCTCTGCAGGCTGCGACGCAAGCATGCCCCCCAAGGAGTGGCGGTTTGTGCTTGCACAACCGCCGATGGTGAACGGAGCGATTGGTGAGCCATTGCGATACCGCAACTCACCACCCAGCGCCCTCATCGGGAAGTTGGCTTGTCGACTTTGACGATCTGATGGTGTCCCAGCCCGGATTGCCCGATGCCGGAGGCATCAAAGCCATTAGCCGGACGGTTGAAGGAGCGTAGCGACTGATACCTCCGGAAGTTCAGAGTCAGTGTTGCATCCCGAAGCGGATGCCAGCGACGTCGCCTCTGGCATCTCAACTTCCCTGGAACACTGTTCCGATTTTAATCGGTTATTGACGCTGTAGGGCAAGCGCTCCGCTTGCCGCGAACGGCTCCTGACGCGACACTCGAAACAGATGTCCAGTTGAGAAGAAGGCGAACATCAGGGGTCATTCGACTGACGAGCTGAAGCTCTGCACTACTTTGCGGGAGCGTTGCTCAAAGCAGTGATAGGCCTTAGCCTGTCGTTGTGTGACGTTGATAACACGACTGAGCGGGGCTGGGAACCCCCGCCTCCTTTATTGCGAGAAGGGCGTGCGAAGGGAGGCCTGGAAACGTGTTGCTGTAGCAACCAGGCCGACTGAAGTCGGCACTCCAACAATGCCCGCTCCGCCAACGCAATAGATACCTCGAACCCCAACTGACGCACTGACGCACTGACGCACTGACGCACTGACGCACTGACGCACCGGCCACCTAATCCTTCACCTCGCTCCACCGGATGTTCCGCCTTACGCCCACCACATGGAAATAATCATCCGAGTTCTGGATGTACCCCTGGGCATCAATGGTCATGCCTTCTGCCACAAGGCGGCTGCGCTGCACATTGGACAATTCCGTCTCCATGTTCTGACTGATCCGAGCGTCGGCACTCACCACCCGATGCCAGGGCAATACGGCGGACTCTTCCTCCGTCAGGTGGCTCATCACCGTGGCCACGTGTCTTGCCACCACATTCATGTGCACCGCGATGCTACCGTAGGTGGTGAACTTCCCTGCCGGAATCAATGCCACCAGACGAATGACCTCCGCCCGGATCCGGGTAAACGCCGCCGACCGCACCTTGGGTTTGGCCTTGGCTTTTGATTTCGGCTTCTTCTTAACTACCGGCTCTTCTTCCGATGGCGATGGGGACCGTCGTTGGGGCATGCTTGCCCAAGTCTTCACAGAACGGACTCTCTCGCAACCCTTATCCCTTGACCCTCTTCCCTTCTCCCTCTCCCTACGGTACCGTCGCCGGCCCCAGCTTCTCCGTCCGGCCGGAAAGCTCCTTCCAGCGCCGGTAGGTGTCCTGTTTGATCTTGTCGAACTCCGCGTTCTGCTCCGGGGTGAGGTGCTTGGCGATGTCGCTGTGCGTCACCTCCAGTTCGAGGAGGATGTTCTCCACCGCATCCGCCACGATCCCGTGAAAACGCTCTCCGGTCTTGTCCAGAATGGGGCGAATCTCCTGCCGCTGCTGCGGGGTGAGCTTGAGCCGGCGCTGGAATTCGCCCATGCGGGCGTCGCCCCAGCGCTTCAAGGCAGAGCGCTCGGTCAGAGCTTTTTTCACCCCTTGGAGTGTGACCACGACACCAGAGAGAGCGCCGGCCCCAAAGATGGCGGTCATGCCGAGCACAAGCTTCCAGTGGCGGAAAATCTTCATGAGGGGAAGGACGAATTAAGGAGCGGAAAACGTGTTCATGAAAGTACCCGCCAGGGCCGTGTCGCCGTTCCAAAGGCCCAGGAGGAGGTCGTAGTTCAAGGCCACGGCAGCGAAGGTGATGGCCATGGCGATGGCAGCCCCGCGCCAGGCAAACGTTTCCCGAGTGCGCCAGATGCCCGCCTCAAGCTCGGCCAAGCCAGCCTGCCAGCCTGCCATCACACGGGTGGCAAAGCCGTACGGCAGGGTCTCGTCCTCCGCCGGGGCCTGAGCCGCATGGCGGGCCAGCCGAGTCCAGGGCGATGAGTTGCGAGGGGCGTCGTTCATAAAGTCTCTGTGTCTCTGTTCTATCTATATAGCGAAAGGAGTCCGAAAATCCGCAGGGGTTGTCAGACCGCTGCCTTCTGTTGCCGGAGTTGAGGGGTGGATTCAAGCGCTTCCATGGCTTTGCGCAGCTTCCGCCGGGCGCGAAAGGCCCGAACCTTTACGAGGGTGGCGCTCCATCCGGTGACGGCTTGAACCTCTGCGACCGACCGGCCTTCCATGTCGATCATGGTGAGCACCAGCCGATCCGCGGGCTTCAAAGTTTCCAGAAGCTTGTGCGCCAGTTCCCGGGCACTCACGGCATCTCCTGAACTGGCCTGGGAGTGGTCCTGCAGCACTTGGTCCAGCACTTCCACCTCCTGCTCGCTGAGATCAGCCCAGCGCAGTTCCGGCCGACGCTTCTGGTGACGCAGCGCATCCAGGCACGTGGTCACGGCCACACGAGACACCCAGTGCTCAAAAGGCATGGGGCCCCGCCATTGATCAATGCGGGCGAAGACCTTCATGAACACCTCCTGAGTGAGATCCTCCTCAGCGACGCGACGCGGCAGATGCCCGCGCACAATACGAACGACTGCCGGATAGAGCAGCTCCACCATGGTGCGCGCCGCGGCCTCATCGCGATCATCCCGGACCCGTGCCACCAATGGGGCAAAATCGGGCGGAGTGTCACGAGCGGCTGGCATGGAAGAACATGGGGCACGACCAATGAGACGCCGCCGTCGGGTCGCCGGTTACGTTTCTCTGCGCGAAAGCGCCGGGCTCTGCCATCAAGAACCTCGCCACCCCAGCTGGAGAGATCACCTCACCCCAGCCTTTCTTCGCTGCCACCCACCTCACCACACCCAGAAAACACTGGGCAGGGAAGCGCCTATTCCATCTCACGGGCGACTTGCAGCGTGCGCTGCAAGGCATCCAGAAACTCCTCGGCGTTCTCCATGGGCAGCATGATGGTGTCGCGACGCCCTCGGACGTCCTCGGTGATCTTGATGAACCGACCCCGGTCGTTCTCCTTCAGGTCCAGGAAAAAGATTTTCCTTTCCCCGACGATTTTTTCACTGTGCAGCGGCGGAGCTCCGCGCTGCGGTTCTTCACCATAACCATACATGCTCATGCCTGTCCTCCATAACTGCGAAATTCTTTCGTAATCAAAGAATTCGCTTATTTCGGCGAGTCTAGAGGGGTGCGCCCCATTTTGTCCAACAAATTCGCATGGTCGCGACGCAGGCTCTCAGCCCAGTCCGACGGCGTGGCGCACACGGTCTAGAGTGCGACGAGCAACAACACGCGCCTTCGCGGCACCAGCCTGCAAGACATCATCCACATAACCATCCTGTGCCACAATCTGCGCCCGACGCTCACGCGCCTCGGCAAAGAAGTCCCAGATCTTCTGGAACAACTGCTTTTTGTAGTCGCCATAGCCGCGGCCACCCTTTTTGAAGTCCGCCACCAGCGCGTCGTACTCTTCATTCGTGGCCACCAGCTTATAGAGCTTGAGAATGGAGCTGTCGTCCGTGGGCTTGGGCTCCTCCACGGGCGTGGCATCAGTGACGATCCTCATGATCTTCTTCTTAAGGGGGCTTTCCTCCTCAAAGAGACCGATGGTGTTGTTATAGCTCTTGCTCATCTTCCGGCCGTCCAGACCGATCACGGTGGCCGTTTCCTCCCGGATCAGGGCTGCAGGAACTTTGAGCGTCCCCTCACCGAAGGTAAGGTTCATCTTGGTGGCGATGTCACGAGCCACTTCCAAGTGCTGCTTCTGGTCCTTGCCCACCGGCACGCGGTCACTGTCATAGATGAGGATGTCCGCCGCCATCAACACGGGATAAGCAAAGAGGCCGTGGTTGGCTGCAATACCGTTTGCCACCTTGTCTTTGTAGCTGGTGCAGTTTTCCAGCATGGGCATGGGCGTCACCGTGCTCAGAATCCACGCCAGTTCTGTGTGCTCAGGCAAGTCACTCTGGCGGAAGAAGACCGCCTTTTCTGGATCCAGGCCACAGGCCAGGAAGTCGATGGCGAGATTGCGCACATTCTCCCGCAGAGCCTTGGCGTCCTGGATGCTGGTGAGCGAGTGATAGTCCGCAATGAAATAATAAGCGTCCCCCTCGTGCTGCAGTTGCAGCGAGGGTTGCATCATACCGAAGTAGTTGCCGAGGTGGAGCCGCCCGGTGGGCTGGAGGCCGGAGAGGATACGCATGGGATGGCGAAAGTGCTTGCGGACGGGGCAAAGTCAACCTAGGGAAAACTCCGTAATGATGATCGCCCGCCAGTTCAGTGGCCGCACCATTCTCCCGGGGTCTTGCACTCCCCCGTGATACGGTGACAGTGTCCTCTTTCAGCCAGCAGCCCTCGACGACGATCAGGCGCTGCGGCGGGTCTGTCTGCCGGTCAGACGACCTTTTTACCACGCTGAGCGCTCTCGACGCCGATACCCTGGCGAGACCGCCCCACTCTATCGCCCCTCTTTTTAAAGTGCTGTCTATTCCCTGCCCCCTCCCGCTCCGCCGTTACGCCATCGCGGCCTGCGCCCTGCCCGTGCTCCTGCTTGCCGCCTGCAAAGACGAGGACAAAGATGCCCACGGCAAAGGCAAACCGGGCCAGATCAAGCTCAAGGAGCTGGATTCCCCCAAAGACGAGCTCTCCAAAGAAGTGGAAGCCTTTACGGGCAATCACACCCGCATCGTCTGGACCCAAGCTCGTAAAAAGGGAGCTTCCGATACTTTCGCCGTCTCTGAAGACCTCGTTCTGGTGGGCATCGACACTCGCAACGGTCTTGGTATCCGCGAAATCCTGGAGAAGCCGGGGAACTACTCGCGTCCGCTCATCAGCACGGATGGAAAGACGATCCTCTTCACGGACAAGAACACCGTGCGCAAGGGCGGGAAGAAGCACTACAAGCCCTACATCTACAAAACCGACTGGCGGGGCACCAAGCCAGTGAGAGTGCTGGACGGCTATGCCACCCAATGCTGGCGGGACCCCAAGACAGGAGTTGAGTGGGTATACGCCGTGCGGAATCTCCGTGCCACGAAAGGTCTGTCTCTGGAGGCCCAGCGCCTGGTGCGCTTCCAGTTGGAGGATCCCACGAAGGAAGAACTCATCTACGACGACAGCTACATCACGCCGGACAACATCCAGTTCTCCCGTGACGGCACCCGGGCCAGCGCCCTCTTCCCCTGGCCCAATGCCGGCATTCTGGTTCAAGAGAACGGTCAGTGGCAGGCCAAGAAGCTGCTCAATGGCTGCTGGACGGCCTATGCGCCGGATAACAGCGGCCTGAATTGGGTCTTCGACGGCGAGCACAAGAGCGTGACGATGTACGCCGATGACGGTGCCAAGTCGTGGTCCTTGAAATTCAACGACGCTCCCGGCGTGAAGGGGCGTGAAATGTATCACCCCCGCTGGACGAACCACGCCCGCTTCATCACGCTGACCGGGCCCTATTCCAAAGAGAAAAACTCCTCCGGGAACGTCATCAACAAAGGCGGTGGCTCGGCAGAGATCTATCTAGGCAAACTCACCCCAGGCGCTGACAAAGTAGAGTCGTGGCTCCGGGTAACCAAAGACAAACAGGGTGACGCCTACCCGGAAGTGTGGATCGCCGGCGCAGGTGAAGCTGCCCTGGCGGGACACCAGATCCGCAGCGGGGCCCGCTCCGCCGCCACAGCGGGCACCTGGCCTGTGGATCACAGCGGCCTGCTCCTCGTGTGGCGAGACCGCGAAGCGCTCAACACCTTCCGCGACCGCTCGGGCCAGAAGCTGGAAGCCCGGCTCGACAGCCAAGGCGCGGCGCGATTTGGCCGCTGCAATGAGATGCTGCTGGATGGCGGCAGCTTCGTGATGGAGGAGGAATCTGCCGCACCAGCCGTTGCACACTTTCAGGATCATGCCCCGGCCACCTTTGAAGCCATCGTCCTGCCTACCGCTTTCGAGGAATCCGGCAGTGCCAGCAGCGACAAGCCCAACGCCAATCAAAGTGCCCAAGTGCTCCACGCTCCCGGGATGCATCTTCAGCTTCGCGATGGAAAACTCACGGTCTCCAAAGCCGCTGGCCAGTCTTGGAAGTCCTCCCAGCCGCTTCCAGACAGTCCTTTCCATCTGATGGTGACGCGCACGGAGGCTGGCTTTGCCCTCTATGTGAATGGCCAGCCGGCCGAACTCCAACCCTTCCCTGCCGATGAAGTCGCCCCCGTCAGCGATGCCATCATTTTTGGCGGCGGTTGGCAGGGGGGTCTGTTGCAGGTTGCTCTTCATGACCATGCTCTCCTAGCGGACCAAGCCACCGCGCACGCTGCCAGTGCCCAGGCCCGCATCAGCAGCCTCCCCGCCGCACCCCCACGCGTACGAGTGAAAGCCCGTCTGGTGGAAACCTCGGCGATGCCTACTCCGGAAGGGATCGAACCCTACACCGCCGCCCTGGTCGCCTATGTCTATGAGGTGCAAGAGGTCCTGGAAGGCGACTCCCCCACCACGGAGAAACGGCTGCTCGTAAAACACTGGGGCATGCTGGGGCGCGAACCCGTGCAGGGTTTCCCCCGTACCGAAGGGCAGATCTATGAATTGGTGGTGGAGCGACAGTCCGCCCACAGTCACCTGAACGGCGAGCGCGTGATGGATGACACCACCGCATTCGACCTCGAGCCCTGGTTCGACGTGTCCTCACCCCGGGTGACCCCTGCTAAATAGGGGTCCATCAAGCTTTCTGCGCTCGAAAGATGAAGACACGTTCATTTTTCCCGTTATTCCATTCTCTGCTCTTTTGTGTAACCGCTGCATGAAACTCCGCCTCACCTCCTCCACACTTGCCCTTCTCTGCGCTGCCCTCCTCGCCCCCACCGGCACTCAGGCAGAAGACTTCACCACCATTGTGAAAGGGGCACTCGCCGCCTCAGCCCCCACGGATCGCTACGTCTCCGGTAAAGGCGATGGCAACTGGTTCTTCCTGCGCCGCGAGTTGGAGCACCTGCAAAACGGCGACCTGGCATCCGCCAGTTTTCCCCAGATCAATGTGGAAGGTACTGACCCGGTCCCCGTGATCGCGCAGTATGCCAAGGATCTCAAGGCTCTGGGCGTGGAACTCCTGGTGGTGCCGGTCCCCGCCAAGGCGTCAATCTATCCCGAGAAGCTGGACGCCAAGGCTGATGCCGCCACCGTGCCCCCTCTGGCGAACTTCCTCGCCAAATTGAAGGCGGAAGGCGTGGAGTCCCTGGATCTGGAGGCGGAGTTCAAGAAAGTCCGCGCCGCCGATCCCGCCAATCAGCTCTACTGCGCCACGGATTCCCATTGGTCACCTTCCGCCTGCCAACTGGTTGCCAATCTCGTGGCTGCCAAATACAAGGCCCTCCCAGAGGTGGTTGCCGCCAAGACGACGGGTCTCACCACCCTGCCTGCCGAAACCCGTGAGTATCTCGGCGATCTCTTGAAGGACGCTCCAAAAGGCACCGCAGCCAAGGAGAAGCTCCCTCTCGTTCGTGCGGGCCTGGGTGCCGGTGGCAGCGTGACCACCGTGGAAAGCAGCTCCGCGAGCCCGATCGTCGTGCTGGGGGACAGCCACCTGCAAATCTTCCGCAAGGGCGGCGACATGCTGGACACCCAAGGCGGCTTCGTCGATCACCTGCAGGTCGCCCTCGGCACTGCGGTGCAGGAGTTCACCATGCAGGCTGGCGGTGCCGATGGTCCCCGCGTGGAAATTGCCCGCGCCTCCGCCAAGAACCCGGAGTTCTGGTCCAAGAAGAAGGTCGCGATCTGGGTCTTCACCGCCCGCGAGTTCACCCTAGGCAAGTGGCGCGTGCTTCCCGCGCAGGTGAAGAAGAAATAGAGAGGGAAAAGGGGGGAGGGAAGAGGGATAAGTTCTGAGAGCGGTGAGAGTGGCCTATGGGGCTGTCTCACCGCTTTTTTCTTGCCCCCGCGGAGTTACTGGGGAGAGGACAGCGCCGCCAGGACTTCGTTGGTGATGTTCTTCCCGCCGCTGAAGTTGGTGAAGAGGCTGCCGATGGAATAGATGGGCCCCCAGGGGATGCCCCACCAGCCGAAGAGGAACGTGAGCCCGGAGAAAGCGAGGCCTTTGACCACGGCGTTCTCCCCGCCTTTGAGAAAATAGATGTCGCTTGAGCGCTTGAAGGTCATGATGAGCACCGAAAAAGTGTACTCATAAATCACAAATCGGCCCCCACGGTCCAGCTCATGGCTCAATTCCTGGCCGGTCATGGACTCAATCCCAATGATTTTCATGCGGCAAATCTTCTGGTAAAGATCCGTGGAAAACAAGCTGATTTACAGTTACCTGCAAAAACTACGGGAGTGGAATCAAAATCCCGGCTTAGGAATACAATCTGCTTTTGCGGAGAAATTGGACTTGGGTGCAAACTGCGATGCAGGCGGCACTTGCCCCTCTGTCCGCCTTTGCTAAGTTTTTATTCTCTTTAACCTCAGATTGCCATGTCTCTCGACGCGCTCCGCACCTTCAAGACCGGGTCCAATACGGACGGAAAGTTCTACTCGTTGCCTGAACTGGAGAAGCAAGGAGTAGGGCCGGTTTCCAAGTTGCCAGTGAGCATCCGCGTGGTGCTGGAGTCCCTGGTGCGCAATCTGGACGGCAAAAAGGTGACCCTGAAGGACGTGCAGAATCTGGCCAACTGGAATGCCAAGGCCCCTGGTGACTACGAGATTCCCTTCACGGTCGCCCGCATCGTGCTGCAAGACTTCACCGGGGTGCCTCTTCTGGTGGACCTGGCCGCCATGCGCTCTGCCGTGCACGCCATGGGCAAGAACCCGAAGATGATCGAGCCGCTGGTGCCGGTGGATCTGGTGGTGGATCACTCTGTGCAGGTGGACTTTGCTGGCACGCAGGATTCCCTCAATCGCAACCTGGACCTTGAGTTCCATCGCAACCGCGAGCGCTACAAGTTCCTCAAGTGGGGTGAGCAGGCGTTTGACACTTTCAAAGTGGTGCCTCCCGGCATCGGCATCGTGCACCAGGTGAACCTGGAGTACCTCGCCAAGGGCGTGCTGGAAAAAGAGAACGTCTTCTATCCAGACAGCCTCGTGGGCACCGACTCCCACACGACCATGATCAACGGCCTCGGTGTCGTGGGTTGGGGCGTGGGTGGCATTGAAGCTGAGGCCGGTATGCTGGGCCAGCCAGTGACTTTCCTGGTGCCCGAAGTGGTGGGCATGCGCCTGACCGGTGCCCTTCAGCCCGGCGTAACCGCGACTGACCTTGTGCTGCGCGTGACCGAACTGCTCCGCAAAACCAAGGTGGTGGGCAAGTTCGTCGAGTTCTTCGGCCCTGGCGCCCGCGCGCTCAGCGTGCCGGACCGCGCCACCATCGCCAACATGGCCCCGGAATACGGCGCAACCATGGGCTTCTTCGGCATCGACGAGGCGACCATCGCCTACCTCACCGGTACCGGCCGCTCCGCCGAACTGTGCGGCACGGTGGAAAACTACTACAAGGCCCAGGGCCTGTGGGGCATCCAGGAAGGTGACGAGATCGAGTACACCCAGGTGGTGGAACTCGACATGTCCTCCGTGAAGCCCGGCGTGGCGGGTCCCAAGCGCCCGCAGGACCGCATCGACGTGGCAGCCCTCAAGGAGAAGTTTGAGTCCCTCCTCGTCGCCCCCACCCCAGATGGCTTCGGTAAGCCTTCCCTGAACGGCCAGTACGAAGTGACCGTGGACAGCAAGGACGGCGTGAAGGACAGCATCAAGCACGGCTCCGTGCTCATCGCCGCCATCACGAGCTGCACGAACACCAGCAACCCGAGCGTGATGCTGGCCGCCGGCCTCCTGGCCAAGAAGGCCAACGCCAAGGGCCTGACGGTGAAGCCTTCCGTGAAGACCTCCCTCGGACCCGGCTCCCGCGTGGTGACGGACTACCTTGAGAAAACCGGCCTCCAGACGGAGCTCGACCAGCTCGGCTTCCAGACCGTGGGTTACGGCTGTACCACCTGCATCGGCAACTCCGGCCCTCTCGATCCCGGCATTGAGAATGTGGTCCGCAATGAAGACGTGGTGGCCGCCAGCGTGCTCTCCGGCAACCGCAACTTCGAGGCCCGCGTGCACCAGAGCATCAAGGCGAACTTCCTCATGTCTCCCCCGCTCGTGGTGGCCTACGCCATCGCCGGCACGGTGGACGTGGACCTTTCCAAAGAGCCTCTCGGCACCGGCAGCGACGGCCAGCCCGTCCTCCTGGCAGACATCTGGCCCAGCAGTGAGGAAATCGGTGCCGCCATGGCCAGCGCCCTCGCCCCGGAAGTGTTCCAGAAGCTCTACACGGGCTTTGCTGAGCAGAACCCGAAGTGGAACGAAATCCCCTCCAGCGTGGGCCTCGTTTACGACTGGGATCGCGACTCCACGTACATCCAGGAGCCTCCGTTCTTTGACAAGTTCAGCATGGAGCCCAGCGACATCAACGAGATCCACGGCGCCCGTCCGCTCGGCATCTTCAGCGATAGCGTCACGACCGACCACATCTCCCCTGCTGGCAACATCAAGAAGGACAGCCCGGCCGGGAAGTACCTTCTGGAGAACCAAGTCACCCAGGCAGACTTCAACAGCTACGGCTCCCGCCGCGGCAACGACCGCGTCATGACCCGCGGTACCTTCGCCAACGTGCGCATCAAGAACCTCATGGTTCCTGGCACTGAGGGTGGTATCACCAAGTACTTCAGCGGCCCTGGCGTCTCCGCCGAGGCGGCAGAAGTGCTGCCGATCTACGACGCCGCTGAGCAGTACAAGGCCGCAGGCGTGCCGCTCGTCATCCTCGGTGGCGAAGACTACGGCATGGGCTCCAGCCGCGACTGGGCCGCCAAGGGCACGAACCTGCTGGGCGTGAAAGCTGTGATCACGAAGTCCTTCGAGCGTATTCACCGCTCGAACCTCGTGGGCATGGGCGTGCTGCCCTGCAACTTCGTGAACAAGGAAGACTACGACAAGGTGAAGGGTCTGACCGACGCCACCTTCAGCCTCCTGGGCGTGTCCAACGACATCAAACCCATGAGCGAAGCCACCCTGAAAGTCACCCAGGCAGATGGCGTGACCTTCAACGTGCCCGTCATCGTCCGCCTCGATACCCCGGTGGAAATCGACTACTACCGTGCCGGCGGCATCCTGCCTTATGTGCTCGCGCAGATCCTGCGCGCGAACGCGTAAGGGATAGAGGTTCAAGATATTGAAAAAGGCCGCCAGGAGACTGGCGGCCTTTTTTGTGGGAGGGAGTCAGGCGGGCAATCGTCCTGACCGCATTTGTGCCTCTATCATCACGGAAAAACCGATTGGGCTTGCAGGCTTGATTCCCAAGATGCGGCAGCCGCACTCGGTAAGCCCCAAGTCAACGTGGGGCAATGCTCAGAAGGGCCGAAGGTCCGTCGTCATACCAGCCCTGGGCAGCGCCCAGGGTTTACGGGCAAAAAAGATGCTGAGGGCTGAAGGCCCGACGTCATTCAGGGATGTTCGTTGTGGGCAGGCTTGATGAGGTCGGACCTTCAGCCCTGAATTCATTGAGGTATACCAAACCCTGGGCGTTGCCCAGGGCTGGTATAAGTCCGGGCCTTTGGCCCTCAGCTTCTGCTCCGCCACTGCGAGTCAGACCGCTTAGTTCGCGGGACCTGCGCTCCCCTGACCTCAAGTCTTGCGTCTTGTGTCTTAAAGTCTTGTGTCTCCCGCGAAGCGGGAAGGACCTGGGCCGGCCGGTGTAAGCCAGATTCTGTGCCTCCCGCATTGCTGCGGCAGGTGGCGGTCATTTCTCTAAACCAGGGGCTTGCACCCCTGACTCCCCGCTTGCGCGGGGTGCGACTAATACCCGGGGTTATCCCAACTCCTTGCGGAGCCGGTGCGGCCAGGGCGGGCCGTTTCCCCTGTTTTGTCTTGCACCGTGTGGGGTTTGTCCTGCCTCCTTCCTTTCAGTCGGAGCGGTGAGCTCTTACCTCGCCTTTTCACCCTTACCGCGGTTGCCCACGGCGGTATGTTCTCTGTGACACTTTCCGTGACCGGAAGCTTACGCCGCCAGCCCCCGCGTTTTCACACGGCACACTGCCCTGAGGTGTCCGGACTTTCCTCTCCCAATTGCCTTGCGACATCTGGCAGCGACAGCCTCCGACCGACCCAGTTGGGAAGTTAAGGCTGTTTTGAGCGAAGGAAAGGGAATCTTGGTCTTCGTTTACCGGCCCAGTGGGCAGTAGGCAGTGCGTCAGCAGTCAAGGTGTTGGACGTTCAAGCCGAATTTGAGCACCGATTCAGCTTTCGGACTGATCCCACTGCCTACCACTCACCTCTCACCATTTACCGAAATGCCGGTTTCCCGGCTTCCTGAACGTGCTACCCTAGTCACCATGTCCACCCAGACCTATCCCTGGTCGAACAACCGCCGCGCGGCGTTCAAGTTTGAACGCTGGTCGTGGAGCCTGCGGTTGTGGCTGCTGTTTGCCTTTGCGCTGGCGGTCCTTTTCCACTGGTGGTTGTACTACTTCTTCAGCACGGTCGATTTTGGCAAGAGCATGCTTCCGGTCACCCAGACCAAGGCGAAGGCAGATCGCATCGCCATCAACCCGGAGGCGCTCAAGGAGCAGCAGGCCATTCAGCACATCCCCGACCTGATCGCCCCCTCGGACAAAGCGGAGCCGCAGCTCAAGGCGGACCTGCAGGACATCGCGGAGATGATCCCGGAGGACAAGCCGCTGGATCTCACGCCTGACGTGGACAAGGTGACCAACTTCCTGGCTCCGAAGTCCAACCCCAACGCGACCAGTCCCGCTCACGCTCCCTCGATGGCGGCCATCGCCGACATGGCACCCGGACCGGACCTGGCCAGCTCGATGGATGCCATCAAGAGCTCCGCCCTGCGTCAGGCCGTGTCTGACCAGCAACTCGTGCTCCCCGCCAAGCCTCTGGACCGGGAGTTGGAGGGCATCGATGGCAAGCTGCTGGAGCGCATGAACAACCAGAGCAAGGCGGGAGATGGCTCCCCCCGTACCATGCCGGGGTACAGCAACCTGGAGGACCTTCTGGCCAAGGGCGGCGCGGTGAATGCCAGCACAGCCCCCATCATGCTGCCGACCGACCTCCTCTTTGAATACGGGAGCGACCAGCTCGCCGAGAACGCCCGTCTGAGTCTGATGAAGCTGGGCTACCTGATCACTAAGAACCCGAACAGCCGCTTCATCATCGAAGGCCACACGGACACGATCGGCTCCGCGGAGTTTAACCTCGATCTCAGCCAGCGCCGTGCGAATGCCGTGGTGGGCTGGCTCATGCGCTCCCTCAAGCTGAGCAACGACCGCATCGACGCCGTCGGCATGGGCGAATCCCGCCCCCTGTCCCGCGTGAACCCCAATGGCACAAAGGATGAGCAGGCCCTGAACCGCCGCGTCGAGATCAAGGTACGCCCGATCAGCCAGTAGGCAGTCCATCATTTTCCCCCAGGAACAAAGAACCCGGCCTGTACATCCGTTCAGGCGGTGTCATTAACGACCAACACTCAAACGAACCAGGACACACTCACTCGCATTGCATGGGGGACAAGGAAGCGGCGGCACCGCGCAAAAAAGACGGCAGTTCAAGCCTCTTCCGATGGCTGAGCTTCATCCTGCTGACGATCCTCTTTGTGGTCGCTTATGTTAATATGGGAGGGCTGCTCATCTCGCAGACCAACCACACTGCACAGCAGATCCTGGGAGGCGATCAGAAGCACAACATGCGTCTGGCGCTGGAGACGCGGGAGGATCTGAGCCCGGACTTCAACAAGGGCTTCACCAAGGCAATCGCGGATTTCTTCCCACACCGCACCGACGGGGTGGTGAATCCGCTCTGGCCCTGGGTGGCCGCATGGCTGGCCACCCCTGATCACCCCACACCCACGGAGGCAGATGCCGCCACCGTGACGGAGAAGGACGAGGACTACTTCAACCGTGGCCGCTATTTCCACGTGTTCATGACCTGCACCTTTCTGGTCATGCTGGGGCTGTCTGCCTGCCGCATCTTTTCCCTGCCGGCCTCTCTCAACCTCATGCTGCTCGGCGGCTTCGGTGCCTTGCTGCCTCGCTCCGCCTACTTTCAGCCAGAACCGCTGTACTTCGTCTTCTTCTTCCTCACGTGGGTGGCGTGCATTTCCGCGTTGTCTCATAACACCCTGTGGATCTACGGGCTGATCGGCGCACTCTCAGGCATCGCCTACATGGCCAAGGGTTCCATCTCGCCCCTGATCATGGTCTTTATCGGGGTGAGCTCTTTGCGTTGTCTCTGGGAACTCGTGAGCGCCCGCCGACGCGGCTTCGTGCTGGCCAATGGCAATCTGTGGCACTGGCGCAATCACCTGATGGGCCTGCTTATTCTAGGAATGGTTCACCTGCTGACCATCGGACCCCGGCTCACCGATGCGAAGGAGAGGTTCGGCGACGCCTTCCACTCCTACCCTGCCTACTGGATGTGGATGGACAAGTTCAACCCCGATTGCTACGAGTGGATGGGGCAGCACAACACGAAGGAGCGACTCCAGGCCCTGCGTCCCGAGGACAAGCCATCGCTCAAGAAGTACATCGATAAGCACGGCACGGATGTCTTTGTCCAGCGGCTTCAGGATGGCACTTGGAACCGGGTAAGCGAGTTCCTCTGGCCCAAGCAAACCAAGCGCAGCCAGAAGATCGAGAATCAGAAGCCGTGGAAGTCCCTGCTGGAATGGCGCGGAGTGTACCTGATCTGGCTGGGGGTCGTACTGGTGGCGCTGGTGGTCGTGCTATGCAGTGCCGCGCCCAAGGCGGAGCACGCCGGGCACGTGGTCTTCCGCCACGGCACCGTCACCATCGTGCTGTTCGTGCTCGGCTCGGTGGCGATTTACTGCGCGGCCTATGGATTCTACGCGCCGATCGCGCGAGGCAGCGGGGATCGGTTCATGCTTTCCTTGTACCTGCCGCTGGCCTTCTGCCTGATCTGGGGAGCGGAGTCCATTGTGCGCCGTCTGCGCCGTCGTCAGGGGTGTAGCCCATGGATCACCCGCAGCTATCTGGCGGCCCAGTGGCTGCTCTTTGCCGCTATTTCCTGGCGACTGGTTGAGATCTTCCGGTTCCCCTTCTTCGACAACCGCTAAGCCCGCGCTTGCCTGCCTCACCGAAGCCCTCATGGCCAAACCCGCGCCCACGCTCCTGCTCTGTTTCGACTTCGACGGAACCCTCATCAATCATGAGGGGGAGCCGGCTTTTCACCCGGCCATGGGTGACATGCTGCGCCACTTCAAGAGCCAGGGGGCAGCGTGGGTGGTGAACACCGGCCGCAGCCTTAGCCAGACACTGGAGGGCATCGCGCAGCACCATCTCTTCATGCTGCCGGACTACATCATCGCCCAGGAGTGCGAGATCTACCGGCCTGGCTTCTTCAAGCCGTGGAAGGACTTTGGCTCCTGGAACTCCCGCGCCCGCCGTGCCCACGACCACTTTGTGGACAAGCACCGTCTCTTTCTCAATGAGATGCGTGAGCACGTGGAGCAGAACACCCGGGCGGAGTTCCTCATGGGCGATCTGGGCCAGGTGGGCATCGTGGCAGTGGATGAACCTGAGCTGGATGAGATCTGTGAGGTCATCGACGTCCGCACCGCCCTCGATCCGGACATCGGGTACCACCGCAATGGCCGGTACCTGCGCTTCACCCACTCTTCCTACAGCAAAGGGACCGCCCTCCAGGAACTCGCCCGCATGATCGGCGTGCCCCGGGAGCGCATCTTCGCCGCGGGGGACAACCACAATGACCTGCCCATGCTGGATGCGGGCGTGGCCGGGAACATCGCCTGTCCTGTGAACGCTTTGGATCCCGTGAAGGCTCACGTGCAGGCGCACGGTGGCTACCTCGCCACCCGCCCGGCGAGCGAGGGCATGATGGAAGCGCTGGAGCACTTCTTCCTCCGCACCCCTAGGTGACGCTGGAGCAATCTGCTCCGCAAGATGCTCCACTCTGCCCCGTTTGAGCGGGATCAAACCCATGGGCAGCTCCTACCCCAACTCTTCAAGCAACAGCGGCGACTCTGATCGTGCGCCTGTGCAGAAGGAGGCTGAAGTTGAGTCCCGCACGTTTGATCAGAACCTGGCTCTGCATGCGCTCGCCTTGAAGCAGTATGTTCGATCTCTGCTGCCCGGCTACCATGGAGCGGACGATGTGGCGCAAGAGGCCCTGGTCAAGGTCTGGGAAAAGAAGCACGAGTTCACCCCGGGGACCAACTTCAAGGCCTGGATCTTCACCATCGCGCGGTTCTATGTGATGAACCAGCGCCGCAAGCTGGCCCGCTCTCCGGTGATCAATCTGGACGATGAGCTGATGGACCAGATCGACCGCCAGTGGATGGCCGAGGAGATCCGCCAGCCGGAGGAGGAGCTCCAAGCCCTGCGGCAGTGCATGAGCTCGCTGAACGCCGCCGATCAGCAACTTTTGCACGTCCGCTACGCAACCAAGACCTCCCTCGAGACATATGCGCAGAACGAAGGGCTAAGCAGCGGCTCCTTGAAGGCCCGTCTTTTCCGTCTGCGGGAAACGCTCCGGCGCTGCATAGAACTTCGCCTCCAAGCATGATGAACAACACCCCTCCCCAGGACTCGCCCGACATGGATCGGGCGCTGAATCTCCTCATCGAGGGCGAACTCTCTGCCGAGCAGGCTGCGGTCTTACAGGAACGCATGAAGGCTGAGCCAGCGCTGCTGAAGCGCTATCTCGCCCTGGTGAGAATCGATTCGCTGCTGCGTGATCGAGGCTGGAAGGATGCGGCGAATGAGCCCACTGCTTCCATCGTTTCAGTCCCCAGCTCGCGTTGGCGTTCCCCAATCGTCCGACGCACCCTGCTTGCAGCGGCTGCATTGGCAGTGCTGCTGCTCGTGGCAGGCCTGTGGCAGGTCGGTCAAAAGCAGCCTCCTGCAATGGGCGTGGTGCCTTCGGTGAAGTTCTCCCCCACCTCGGTCTTTGAGACGGTTGCCCCTCAGAGCACTGACGATGGGCAATTGCGGTTCGGCGATGCCGTGGCCATGACGGACGGGTCCGTCTCCATTCGTCTGCCCAGCGGGGTCGAGGCGGTCATCAAGAGCCCAGCCCGCTTCTCCATCACCGGACAGAACAGCGTCCAGCTCGACAAGGGCTTTGCGTGGTTCCGGGTGCCACCTCAAGCCAAGGGCTTCAGCGTGGAACTGCCGTGGATGACAGTCGTGGATCTGGGAACGGTCTTCACGACCCAGGTTGAGGACCAGCTCCATGAAGTGCGGGTGGATCAAGGCAGGGTGGAAGCCCGGTTGAAAGGAGCACCGTCCAGTGTGCAATCTCTGACAGCGGGGCAGATGCTGGTGCTGCGTGCTCCGAGTGATCAGCCTCTGGTGCAATCTTCTGCAACGCCATCAACTCCCAACTCGCTCGCAGATGAAGGGCAGGTGGTCTTCAAGGAGATGCTCAAACATGTGCCGGATCAATCGTTCGCTGACCGTCACCCTCTGACCGGCACCTGGGAAGTGCTCCAGGGCGTTCCGATGATCCGGGACGGCAAGTTCAGCGCGGGCTCCAACTTCATTCACCTCATGGGCAGGTTTGCGAAACCGGTGGAGAAGAATGCCCAGGCGGTGGTGATCCTGTCCTTCAAGTCCGTATCCCCCAAGTCGCTCTTCCACTCCAAGGGCTTCGCCGGCGTCAGCCTCTTTGACCGCAATGGTGAGATGTTTTTCCTGGGTGACAAGGGCTCAGACTCCTATTCCTGGGAGCTGCTGACCTTTGGCCAGAAGTTCCGCGGCCCTGAGGAGGTTCGCACCGCCTACAACCTCTCCATCCAGGGGAGCGAGGAAACATTCACCCTGCGCTACCGCCAGCGCACGGGCGAGTTCGACGTCTTCAAAGGCTGGGGCGTGGAAGGCCTGCCCATCCTCAAAGGACGCACCGATGCCAACATGAGGATCGATGGCGTGCGCATCGCCAACGGTGAAGGCGGTGATTTCTCGTTTGAAAACCTGCAGGTGACGGTGGTGAAGGATGTGGGGGCTGAGAAGTAGGAGCGGGCTTCTCCCGGAAACGAGATACTGCAGGAGCGCCGCGCTCATAGGCTCACGACAACACAGCGGAGACTTTATAGCATACAGGAGGCGGGGGTTCCCAGCCCCGCTCAGTCGCGGCATGACTGAGGCGGCAGGCGGTTTGATGAACCAACGGCGAAGTTGAGTCTGTCGCTTCGGTTACCAGCGGGACCGGAGATCCCGCCTCCTTTACCGGCTGGAGGTGTCTGAAGGAATGTAGAAGAGCCATCTCGGCTCTTGGGTGCGCTGGGCGGTTCGAGGAACAAGAACCGGGACGGTTCTTCCACAGTGCTGACGCCGAAAAGTAGTCACAGGTTTCAGGCTGCTCAGTCGCATTTCTCCCGAGCTTTGGCCGCCAATCTCGCATTTCTCCACGCTAACGGCGTGATACAAAATAGCCCAGGGTCAGACCGCGAAGCGGTCGCCACCCTGGGTATCGACAGGAAAGTCTCGGAACTCCAAGGGAGTTCAACAAACTGCCCAAATCACCCGAAGGCCGCTGGACTGCATGTGGTGGACACCTCAGGGATACTGCCACGATTTGTAGAACTCGCTTCGGAGTTCGGGTCAAACCGCCCGTGTACCCAGGGTGGCGGCTCGTGCCTCGCCTGACCCTGGGCTACATTGTTTGACGCCTTTGGCGTCAGGCTGCTGGAATGAGGCGACGACAAGGTGCTTGGTGGTTCGAGGAACAAGAACCGGGACGGTTCTTCTACAGTGCTGGTGCCGAAATTTTCGTCCCGGGCGGCCACTCTCGCTTCCTCACCGCAACTTCCCATGCAGCTCAAACTTCTTCCCAGCGAGCGCCTCCTTGGCGGGCTGACCCCAAACGGGCGTGGGCGTGTAGTTCCAGTCCACAAGCATGCGGGGGCTGGCGCTGGGATGGAAACACCAACCCGTCCAGTTCAGGCGATGCTTCTGGATCAGCCCCAGAATGTCGGGCACCCAGGTCTCTGCATTCTCCTGCATCTCATGCGGCATGAAGTCCATCTTCTTGGCATCGGCACCCACTTCTCCCAACAGGATGGGATACTTCTCGGCGGCATCGAGCAGGTACTTCTGCCAGCCGCGCTTCCATGGGTAGATATGGCAAGCATAGATGATGCCCTGGCCGCCTTCGTCCTTCAGGCCGAATCCATTCATGATGCCATCCAACTGGTAGGCATAGTCCAGACCGCCGACGAGCACCATGTTCTTGGCTCCGGTAGAGCGTACAGTGTCCAGCATGGCCTGCATCCCAGGTGACTGGAAACCGTGTTTGTTGTGCAGCTTCTCCTCGGGAGTGAGGAAAGCATCTTCATCGCCATCCTTGCGCTTCTCTTCCACGAACCCGCCATCGCGCCAGACCTCCCAGGTAACACCGTGGGGCTCGTTCATCAGGTCGAAAATCAAAGCAGGGTGATTCTTGTAGCGCTCGGCCGCATCCTTCCAGAAGTCCAGAAACTCTTTCCGCGGGGCCCGGTAGCGGTGCAGATCCAGCACCACGTACGCGCCACGATTGGAAGCCAGCGTGATGACCTGGTCCACCACCGCGCGATAGGCCTTGCCGCCATCTTCCATGTCCTTGCCAAACCAGTAGTCGTCCTTGATGGGCAGGCGAATCACGTTGCCCTTCCATTCCTCGATCGCCACTACCACGGACTTGAACACCTGTTCTCCACGCAGGCTCCACTCCAGACTGGGCACGTTCAAACCCTGAAGCCAGACTTCCTTGCCCCCGTCCACCGTGACGATGCGGTTGCCCTCAGCCCGGATTGCCGCTGGCCACTTGGCCTGATTGGCTTCCTCAAGCGGCACTCGGGATTTCTCGGCCTGGATCTCACGCTCCTTCTGTTTGGCGAGGAGAACGTTGGCATCCGTGGGCTTGAGCAGGATGTTGTCGAGGTCAAAGCTGCCGCTCTTCACTTCAAACAAAGCGGGCATGACCACAAGAGACACGGCCTCTGCAGGCACCAGGAACTCAGTCCGTTTCTCTACCCAGCCATCCGTGTCTTTTTGTGAATACGGCGGGGCAGGCTTGCTCGGCAGCGTCTTGCCATCCGCGCCTTTGAACTCCAGCATGATGCGAGCATCGAACCAGGGCTTGGGACCCTTCTTCAGCCCGGTGATGCGCTGCTTCCACGTCATCTCCAGAGCAGCAGCCCCTTCCGGCACCGGGCAGTCGCGAAAGAGAAGCACGGTCTTGCCAGGCGTGAGGCTGGTCAGACGGATGAAGCGGTTGCCATCACTCTCATCCTTTTCCCAGGTGATGCCGCCACCCTTGCCCCAGCCTTCGGGTGAGTCCTTCTTCTTGTTTTCGGTTTCAAAGTTGCCGTTGCTCAGCAAGGTACCTTCCTTGGCCAGCAAAGCTGCCGCCTGCTCGCGACGCTTCGCCGCCACCTTGGCATCCATTTCTGCCTTCTTCGCGGCCCGTTCAGCGGCGGCCTTCTTCAGCGCCTCGATCTGCTCCGGGTTCAAGGGAGTAACTCGAATTTCCGCAAAGTCGAGACGACCCGACTCTGTCTGGAAGAGGCTGGGCATCATCTGCAGGGCTGCGACGCCCTCCGGCACCATGTAGTTGCGGGTGATCTCCGTCCACTCCGCCGCCTTCGTAGAGAAGACGATGGGAGACGGCGTGGGTTTCACCTGTTCCCGCGCCTGGTTCAGGAAATGAAACATGGCCCGCGCATCATTCCAGCTCTGCTTGCCCTTCTTGACGTCTGCAGTGCGATACTTGAAGGCCACCTCGATGCCCACCACGCCGGCCGGGATGGGAACCTCCCGATAGGCAGAAAGCATCTTGTTGGACTCCGTGGCGGTGATGCGGAAGAATGGTTTGCCCGCCTCATCCTTCTCCCAGGAAAGGCCCGTGCCCTTGCCCCAGCCGTCCGGCCAGGAGTCGCCATCAGCATCCAGGGTGAAATCACCATTGCTCACGAGATTGGTCTTCGGCGCAGGCTCCTGAGCGGTCGCGCCCATCACCCCCATCCACAGGAATGCGAGCAACGCGGCACACCAGGCGGGCTGCCAGGAAGAACGTGTCGCTCTTGGCCTGCTTCTGCGAAAAGCCGCGGCGAGCAAAGCGACGAAAGCCATCATGGCCCGCGATGGCTCTGGAACAGCAGCGATGGAGATCGTACCCTGCGAGTGAAGCTGGGACGTGTCCCAGGCCAGCCCCATGCCGGCCAGCAGGCCGTCCACACTGGAACTGAAAGCGAAGCTTCCTGAAGTCGCCGAGACCTGGGACCAGTCGATCAGCTTCCAGGTATCCCCCACGGCCCAGGCGGTCATGGTGTCGGCCGCGTCCACATGCAGCGTCGCACCGGAAGCGATGTCCACCAGGCCCTGGCCGGTGCCGAAGAGCAGCAGGTCGGCATCCACACCGGTGATGTTATTTCCCAATCCATCACCACTTCCACCAAAGAGGTCAAACTCCAGCCGGGAAGTGGAGCTGAAGGTGATGGTGTCTCCGCGCAGCTCAAAGTCCGCTGCCGCAGGTGTGGTCAGAGTGGAGTCCCCCACATCCAGCAGACCATGGAAGGTCAGGCTCTTGCCTGCAGCGGCCACCACGCGGCCCGTGCCGCCCAAGGTGGCACCCGCATTCACGGTGAGGCTGCCCAGCCCGGTGCCGGAACCCGTGGCGTTGTTCACCAACAGGCGACCTTGGATCACCGTGGTGGCCCCCGTGTAGGTACTGTCTCCTTTCAGCGCGAGGGTGCCGGCACCCGTCTTGTTCAAACCACCGACGGCCGTGGCATCTGTCAGGGAGGTCTCCACCGTGAGGTCTGCGGCCGCCGCGCCATCACCGATGTTGAAGGTGCGGGTGCCGTCGAGGCGCACCACCCCCTGATTGGCATCCGCAGCATTCGAGGTGGCGATCTTCACCGTCTCCTGGTTGCCGGCATTGCCGTTGAACGTGACGTCCCCGCCCAGCGTCAACTGGGCCCCTTTGTTGGTGGCATTGCTGTTCACGATGATGGCGGTGTAGGCACCAGAAGCTACGTTGTTGATGACCAGTTCCTTCAGGGAGGTGAGCGCGTTGAAGACGGTGGTGCTGGAGGACTCCTTGGCGCGCAGCACCCCGCCGGAGAGCGTGGTGGTGCCCAGCACGGTGATGTCTCCGCCCGCATTCATGCCCAGTTCACTGTCGGTGAGGGTGGCATTGCCGTTGATGTTCAGGGTGGCATTGCTGCCGTGGTTGCCGAAGGAGCCGCCGTTCATGGTGAAGTTGTTGATCGTTTCGGTGTGGTTGTTGTTGCCGCTGCTTGAAGTGCTGTCCATCCAGAAAGTGCCTCCGTTGATCGTGACGCTGGCGGTGTCCGCGATGGCATTGCTGTTCTTGAGCAGGGTGCCCCCGTTCATCACTAAATCGGTGGTCAGGCCGAGGTTGGCCACGGATTTGTTGAGACGGAGGATGCCGCTGTTCAAAGTGGTGACACCTGTGTAGGTGTTGGCCTCCGCGCCTCCCAGGATGATCTGCCCGGTGCCGCCAAAAGTCACGCCCTTGCCGCCATCGTTGGTGATGACGCTGTTGATCTGGAGGGGGGCGTTCGTGTTGCCCTGATTGACCCCGTTGGTGAAGGCGAGGATCACGCCTTCCTGGCCGTTGAGGTCCAGCGTGGCCACACTGAGAAGCATGACATCCGTCGCCACGGCGGTGGTGACCGCCTGGTTGGCGAAGATCATGCCGCTGTGAATCCGGAGCGTCGCCCCGGCCCCGGAGATGGTGACGCCCGTGTTGGTTCCTGAACCCGTGAGGTTGAACGACAGCGAATTGACTGAGGTGACTCCCGCCCCCAAAGCGATGTCCTGCGAGGCACTGCCAGATGTACGGGTGTACAGCACGTTATCCTGCTGGGTCTGACCGCTGACAATGGCAGTCGTGTATTCCGTGCTCGTGTTCAGCAACCGGACGCCCCGGTCATTGTCATAGGTGACCAGTCCCGTCCCTGAGCCTCCCGAGGTAGCAGCTCCATACACGCCCTTCAAAATGCCGACGGTGGACGTCCCGGCCGCGCCACTGCCGGCGAGAGTAGGCGCACCATCAAGCATCAAGTTCGAGGAGTCTGCCACGAGATCTGCCGCCGCGTTCACGCCCAGATTTTGCCCCCGGACCAGCAGGGTGCTGCCCGCCTCGCGCACCAGACTGCCGGCGCTGAGGCGCGTGTTCTTGGCCGAATTCGGGCTGAGGGTGACGACGGCATAACCTTCCTCCGCCGTGAGGGCAAAGGTGATCGTGTCGTTGGAGTTCACTCCGCTGTTGCCAGTGACCGTGAGGAGGGTGCCATCGCCGCGTCCTGATCCGTTCAGAGTCACGCTCCTGGCCCTCGTGATGCCGGTGTTCCCGCTGGTGCCGCTGTTGAAGCGCAAGGTGGTCTGACTGCCTCCGTTGGTCTTCGCCAGAAAGTCGGAACTGGCGGAACTCCCGGTGGCACCGTTCAGGGAGAAGGTGCCGGAAAGGATCGTGGTGGAGCCAGTGTAGGTGTTGGCCCCGGAGAAGTTCAGCGTACCGCCACTGGCTATGATGCCGCCGTTGGAGATCGCATTCACAAACCCAAGCGTGCGGCTGCTTCCGACAGTGAAATTTCGGACCACGCCGCCGAGATCGATATTAAGAGCCTCATTAGTACCGGTGGATCCAAAGAGGATGGTCGCACTGGTGCCCGCCGTGTGCACGATGTCGCCACCGAGCGTGAGGGTGCGATTCGCCCCCGTGCCCCGCAGGGTGATGCCTGAGTTGCCGGTGTAGCCGAAGGACAACCCGTACCCCAGTGGCAGATCAGAGTTCACCGTGATGGTCTGACCGCCTGCCAAGGCGAGTGAACTGTGCCAGACACCATTGATGCTGTTCCCGACCCAGTTGCTCGTGTCGGAGTACGAGTACGTGCCGCCTGCAGTCGGGCTCCAGCCCGTCGTGGCCTGACCGTGAGCCGCCATGGCCCATACTGACACCACCAGTGTCAGCGGAATCCCCAGGGCACGGATCATCGTCCGGCGGCACATAGCATTGGTCTTGCTGTTCATGGATGTCTTGAGGAGGTGCGAATGAAGGAGCGTTTGCATCCACCCATGGGGATCAGGCAGAGACGGTTTGAAATTACCTGCCGGCAGGCGAACTGACTACCTAGCCAATCGGCTAAACCTTGATGCCGGGTTCATGGACGGAACACACGGGCACGCCCGGTCACAGGATCCACCTGCACGGTGCCAAAGTTGTAAGGGAGCCCGGTTTCAGGATTTAACGGATCACTCTGCGAGAAGAAAGTCATGAACCAGTTGCCCTCCGGTGGATCGATGGGGCCGAGCTGGGTGCCACCATTGGGACGAAACACAAAGCCCAGGCCGTCCACCTCGATGGCGTGTCCTGGCAGGGTCTCCTTGGTAAGGAAGAGTCCTGACCGGTTGGGATTCCCGTAGTCGAACAAGGTGGAGCTCTCCGCATCTGCAGCGATGATGATGGACTCCGGCAGATACCTCACGTCCCCCTGCGGACGCCCCTGCCCGGCGACACCCGGCTCCATGATGAAAGTGCGGAAAGCCCGGAACTGGAGGTCCTGCGTGGACACATCCGCGGCGATCTTGTAGAAGCGCACCTCCACCTCGCAGTTGCGCGTCATGGCGAGCTGCCGGGCGGCGCTCAGCTCATCCATGATCATGGTGGTCGCACGGTTCAGGCTGGATGCCCGCAGCACGGACATCCCCAGCGGTGCGGCCACAGCCAGGAGGAGGGCCACAATGACGCAGACAAAGAGCAGCTCCACCAGAGTGAAGGCGGAGCGCACGCGGCGTGATGCAAACGGCAGAGGAACCTGGTTCATGGGGCAAATCGGGTGACGCTGCGAACACGAAACTTGTAGGGCCCGACCATGCCTTCAGGATCCAGCTCATCCGTGGAAGTCTTGCCATCAGCCTTCACCAGGGAGTCGGCATTGGGCTCCAGGTAACGCTCAACAATAAAGGCACCCCGGAACTCACTGGTCACGAGATCCCGACCGTCTACAAACTCGCCGGCTGTGGTTCCCCGCAACGTCTTCAGTGCCTGCGCCTTCACATGCACGGTAAAGACGTTCGACTTGGTAGTGAGCCGTGGGTAGATGTGCCCATACGGCTGCTCGCGCACATTGTCCCCGGTGAGCTGGTAGTCCTTCCACCAAGTTGCCATGTCCGCGTACTTCACACTGGCGGCGGGCTGGGCCGGGTTCACACTCTTGCCCGGGACCAGATAGATGTCGCAGATCTCAGAGGCGGACCGGAAGATGTCGCCAACCGCGAAGCGCCTCTCAAATCCCGCCAGGGTGCCCTCCCTTTCATCGAGGTTCAGGGCATAACGATAATCCGGCGTGGGTGCGGCGGCGGTGTTGTATTTGTATTTACCAGCATCGCCTGCGGGAATGGCCATGATCTGGGTGGACTTCAGCACTGCCCGCACCGCCGTGGCGCGGGTGAGGTAGGCAAAAGGCACCATCTGGTAGTTCATGTTCACCTTGCCCGCAGTGGAGAAGGGATCGCTGATGGCGTAAGGCTCCACAATCGGCATGGTGAAGAGGTCCAGGAAGGCGTGATCCGGCGGGGACTCATACGGAGGACCGGGAGGCGGCCCGGTCACACCAGGTTGTTTCCCAAATCCAGGATGACTGTCACCCCCCAGTGGATTGCGACAGAAGAGCAGGGTCTGCCAGGGTTTGACATCGGTGGGACGCGCCGGATCAATGCCACTGGGCAGGGAGCCAAAGGCCACGGCGGACGAGATCTGCCGGTTGGGCGAGAAAGAGGCACCGCTCTCCACCACGCCCGCCCCGTTCACATAGCCACCTTTGGCATAGTAGAGCCCGGAGGAGGACTGGGATTTGTTGGCGCTCGCCTGATCAGCAATGTTGATGTAGGGCCCGTCTGCCGTGCCGCCGATGCCCGTGTCCCAATCGCCCAGGGTCACGCCATCAGCCATGTAAGCACCATTGAGTCCACGGGGGGCCACCGGCGCGGTGCTGTTGCGCTTGTTGTCTCCTCGGTTGGGATCCAGATAGGGAGCATTGGGGAGCAGTTTGCCACGCAGGTCCCCTGCGCCACCGCTGCCAGTGTAGAAGCCGTTCTGATTGCTCGTATCGCCCGGGCCCGTCTGGGCGTCGATGCGCAGGCTGTGCACGAGATTCGTCTCGGCCGTGGCTCCGGGAGCATCATACGGTTTGCCCCCCAGGGCGGTATCACGCTCGCCGTGGCCTTCGAAGTACTCCACCGGCACCTCTCTCAGGGAGGCATAGACACGCAGATCCCCTTTTGCCGGACCACCATAACGGGCCTCCACACTGCGCACGGTGTCGGTGGAGGTCACCAGAGGGAGTGGATTGTGCTTGCCGTCCTCCAGGATCCCGAACCTGCCGTTTTTAACAGCGGGGTTCGCATAGCGCGCGATGCGGTTGTCAAAGTTGGCGTAGGCGGCCGTGCTCATCGTCGGACGCGGGAGGCCCGTCACCGCCGGGAACTTCAGCTTGAGCGTCTGCACTGGGACATTGGGCGAGGAGGCTGCGGCGATCTCGATGGTGATGGTGCCGCCGTTGAAGTCGAACTTGGTGGCGTTCACCTTGAAGTCCGCGGAGCAGAAGGTATAGTTTGTTTCCTCATCCCCCTGACCCAGGACCTTCGCATTGGTGAAGACACCGGAAGGGCTGTAGTACTGGGTGGCTTGCTCCAGCCCGGTCAGCGCCGTGGCGTTGGACTGGCCATCGAGGCCGGTGACCAGGTTCCCCGCCAGACTGGGGAAGCCCATCGGAGTGGTGCCTGCGGTGAATGCGTCCATCCCCTTCACCGAGTAGCGCACATGAGAGGACCACACGGGTGGCCCGGGAGCGGGATTGAAGGGTTCAAGGATCAACACCGCCCGCATCTGGGTGGGATCCGTCTCACTGGAGGCATAGAAGATCAGGGCGGCCTCCGTGACGGTGGGAAACCTGCCAAACCCCCGGGTTCCGTTGGGCAGGACCAGCGGCACGATCTGCGACTGTGCCGGAATAAGGCGGTTGGGATTGAATGGTGCGTAGTAGTAGGCCGGATTGCCCGCGGTGCTGAAGGTGTTCACATGGCTGCGGACGAAGTCGAACATCTCGGTCAGGATCTGGTCCCGGGTGGTGGGATACTTGCCCTGCAGACTGCCGCCGAGCCCTGGGATGGACTGGTTGGTCATTGCCTGCAGGTAGGCGTAGAGCTCCTGGTTCCTCGGCACCTCGTCCCAGTCCATGATGGGGCTCTGGCTGCTGGCCTGGGCCAGTTGGGCGGAGCTGGTAAAGGTGCTGTGGCGCTGGAAGTAGTAAGGCTTGGGACTGGCACTCTTGTTGCCCAAGGTGGAACAGAAGGCGATGAGCTTGTCCTGAGCATTCCGGTTTGCCGCCTCATGCGGCTTGTTCACGTCCGTCGTGTTGGCCTGCAATGGCCAGAGGGTGATGCGGGGTTTGTTGAAGAGATTCACCTCCGGGGCCCGACTGGTGGTGGTGAGGAGGAAGCGGGTGCGCTCGATGTCCTGCTCGGCAAACGGGGTGAAGGCCCCGCGCGCGTTTTCCTGCCGGGGCACTCCCACCGTGCTAAACATCAACTCATCCACCGAGGCATAGAGGCGGTCGGCATCTGTCACCAGAGGCAGGGTGCCGCCAGCCACCGACGCCGTGCCGCTGCGGCTGCCGCCATTCACCACGCGTGGGATGTAGCTGTAGATCCGTGCATTGTAGGTCTCCAGCGACTCCTCAGTGAGCGGCGGGAACACCGTGCTCAGACAGGTCATGGCGGGATGCCCGGGATAGCGCTGAAACTCATTCTGCGCCGGCATGCGCAGCGCCAACTGCCGCTCATAGCCATCGGAGGTGCCAGTACCACCTGTCACCGATGCCGTCCAGGGACGGTCCCAGAAAGTGCCCTCGGAGGCGGTGTTGAGGTTGATCTTGCAGCTCTCATCGTCCGTCCAGAAGGCGATGCGGCCTACGATGTGATTCTTCGTCCCATCCGGCAATGGATCTCCGGCACCAGCCACTTTGCGTGACGTGGGATCCATCACTGCCATGCGACCGTCCTTCAGCACATAGAGCCAGCGCACCGGCATGGGCAGGGGGTTGGCCTGCGAAGTGCTGGTGGCCACGATGGCAGCTCCGGACGGGATCGTGGAGTCGAGGTAACAACCTTCCACTGGTGCCACGGTGCCCACGAGGGCCTCCGCCGCCCCGTGATCGCGTGCGACCGCCCCAGGGTGAATGACGGGGTAGTGGGCCACGGCCGTACTCCCCCGCCCCACCCACACCGGAGCATTCAAATCAGTGTAGAGAGGAGTGTTGGTGGAGGCGGCCCAGTCGGCGGGGACCTCATCGGCCAGCTTGGTAACAGGATCAAAGGCTCCCTCCACCCGCATCTGGGGAGAGGAATAGAGCTTGTAGGCAGCGCTGGCATTGCCCGTGGTGTTAAACGTGCGGATCATGCCCGGCTGGGAGGCCCAGGCCAGGGAGGGCGCACTGGTGGCATCTTGAATCTGGGTCACCACCATGCTCGCCGCGGAGTCCGCAAGCATGCGGGCATCAGACGAATATTCCTGGCTCTTGGCAGCTTGATACTCCGTGGAGACACTGGCGAGGAAGGTGACCACCAGAATGGTCAGCAGGGCAATGAGAGGCAGCACCACCACCAGGGCCAGACCACGCCGCGAGTATCGTCGACGAATGGAAGATCTTGAGTTCATGTCAGTTCGCACTCCACTTGGCCTCGCGCATCATGATCTCCGTGGAGAAGATCCGGTAGGTGAGGCGGGTGGTGTTTTTGGTGAGGTTGCCGGGCTCGGCATTGCAGATGTTTTCGACCGCGCGCAGGTCGGCCTCCAGAGCAGCGGCGTTGCGGAACAACCCGGCACCGGAGAAGTCGAGCACCGCAGGAGGTGTCATGCCGTCGCCCTGAAGCCGGGTGGCGGAGGCTTCATCCAGCACCACCATGACCACACGCATCAAGGGCGGCAGTTGATGGTGGCGGGAGGCATTCACCGACTGGGGAGGCTGCCCCGGAGCAGGTGCGGGCGGATGGGTGGTAAAGGTGTCGCCGGGAAACGGAGGATCCGCTCCCGCCCAAGCCACATCGTCGACGGCACTGCGGGGCACTCGTGAATTGTAGTTGTACTGCGGGGCCAACGAAACCCCGTCTCCCTTGCCCGTGGGAGAATCCTCGCGCGGAGACAGCTTGGGCAGCAGCACGAGGGCAATCACATTCTCTGCCAGCACCCGGCCGGTGGCCTCCGCATGGTTCACGAACCAGTCCTGCGGCTTGCCCGCACCGGATTGATAGACACCCAGTCGCTCCGTGCGCTGGGTCATCTCCATCAACCGGTAGCGATAGCGCGGCTGGTAGCCGGCCGCCTCCCGCACTGGCTCCGGCACCGTTGCCTCATCGCTGCCGAACTTTAGGAAATAACCGCAGGCGTTGAGCGAGGCGCGCAGGGATTCATGGGCAGCTGAATGCCCGAGAGGAGCCTGGAAGAAGACCGCCTGCGTCTGGGTGGGCACCGCCTGCGGGCTGGCGGCCAGCAGGGTGCGCGCCTGACCGGAGATGAAGTGTAGGTCTGAAAGGCGGTCATACACCTGGGGCACAAACGCCGCCCGCTCCGCCGTCGTCAGCACGGTGCGCGGACGGTTGGTGCTGTCGTAGTAGTCGTAGTATGTGTTCAGCGTGGCCTGGCTAAGAGTACGCGTCATGGACTCGAACGCCCCCCGAGCTTCCTGAAA
>NZ_BATR01000009.1 GCF_000739655.1 Verrucomicrobium sp. BvORR106
TCCCGCAAGCGGGATCAGGTGGAGGACATTTTCAGATCTGTGTTAGTCATTGAACCCACCGACCTCGGTGGCACACGTGGAAGCCACCACTCCAGCGTCCCTCCGGGACGCGAGGCATGACAAAACACTTGTCCGGTGGTTGTCACCACCAGCTAATTTCCAGCGTCCCTCGGGGACAAGCTTCCGTCCCAACCGCTATCGCCATCGCTCACGCCCTCATTCACCGTCCCGGAGGGACGTCGGACAGTAGCCGGTGGTGACGGGAGCGTAGCGACCACAACCACCGGATAACATATGTAAAAACATCGCGTCACGAAGGCGACGCCGGATCGGGCCGCACGTCCACACATTTCCTACCGCCCTGCCGGCTGCGGCAAACGATTGCCCTTCCTGGCCATCGCCCCTGCCATCCACGAAATCCAAAACGGCAGGTTCACCAGGAAGATGAAGCACATGACCTGATTCACGCGGAAATCCAGCTTCATGATCAGCTCCACCCCGAAGTGGAAGGCTATGAAACTGACCCCGATGAACAGCGCCCAGGCGCGATTCCACAAGGCGGCAAAGGCAAACAACTCCAGCATGAATCCCGCCCCAAACGCCACGCGGGTGATGATGTGATGTTCCGCCAGCCACTGGGCAATGCCGATGACCGGCTCATACACCCCCTTGCTGGGGTTGTCGTAATAGAGCTGGCGATGAGTCTTCACCACGGCCTTGGCCAGGTAGTGACTCTTGAACAGCCAGAGCCCCTCGGTCTTGCTCAGCTTGGTGATGGCGGAGGTGACATAGACCGCCGCCACCGCGCATTGGGAGAAATAGAGCTGGTAGGAGCCCACGCTGAGCCCTTCTGCAAACGCGAATGGACGCCCCTTCACCACCCGCCAGCCGAGCCAGAACAGCTCTGCCACGGACTGGGTGATGAGGATGAGCCCGATCATGTTGTTTCCATGAAACGTGAAGCCCTGGGAGTTGTGCAGAGTGTTGTACCCCAAGTGGGCCAGCGTCAGAACCACCACACCCAGCGGATTAAGAAACCCGGTCACGTACAGCACCGCTGCCACGATCACGAGAGGACGGAACCACGTCATCGCATCCGCCCCGCCCAAGAACGAAAGGTCCATAAAATAGGCGATGCCGTTGGGCATCTCCTGACGGGCAAATGGCAGGGCCTCCCACAGACCCCAGACCACAGCGATGGCAAAGAAGAGACGGAGAAGGAACCATTCCCTCGCACATACGGGCACTGGACTAAAGGCTTTGGACTCCATAGAAAGGGATCAGGTCAATTCACTCAGGGCGGGGCAGGTCACATCAAAGACTCGGTATGGCAGACTATTCTGGGAGGGATCAGCCCTCACCCAGCACCTGCGGCACCTCCCGGAAGGTGGTTTCCTCCTGATAGATGAGCATGTCGGTGATGCGCACCATTTCCGGCAGCGGGCGCTTTCGCTTGGTAGCCGCCTCGCGGAGCTGGCGCATCGTTTCGGCAAAGGCTTCCTTCTGGATTTCCGGAGTGGCCTCCTCGGGTTCCAGCCCTTTCTTTTTGCACGTGCGGTTGAGCCGCTCCGTGTAGATCTTTTTCACCTTGGCGGAACTCAGACCGGTGTGTTTCTTGATGTCCAGCGCATTACCCGCCCCATCCGCCACCACCAGGTAGTTGGAAGGGTACTCACTGGGATCCGCGTACATGGGGAAGCTGTTGAAGGGATAGGCATTCTTCACCCCACGACACAGCAACGTGAGCACCACCATCACCATGATGGGATGCTTGAGAACTCGACGGATGCGCGGCCACATGCCCCTGCCCTAAGCGAGCCCTGCGACGGCTGCAACGGGAAAGGCACCCCGCGCAGGATCTGCCGGGATATTGCCATTCCGCACGCCGGAAACCGCTCTTCCCCCACCAGGGAAGTTGACGATTCCGTCAATCAAGGCCACGGGGCGAGGGTGCGCCCCTCCCCTTTTCCCCTGGTTTCAGATCTGCCTTGTGGGTAGTGCTGACCTGGGGACTCATGCTGACAGTGACGCTGGCCCAAGCACCACAGGCGGGTGCAGGTCTAAAGGGAATCGTCGTGCGGGTGCATGATGGCGATACCATGACGATTCTGACCCCGGACAAGACGGAGGTGAAGATCCGGCTGCTGGGGATCGATGCACCGGAGACAGGCCAGCCCTATGGATCTGCCGCCAAGAAGTCGCTCTCGTCCCTGGTCTTCGGGCGCGAGGCCCACCTCCATGCCACGGGCATCGACAAGTATGGCCGCACACTCGGCCAGCTCCACGTGGGCGACATCTGGGTGAATCACGAGCAAATCCTGCGCGGGATGGCCTGGCACTACCTGCAGTACAGTCAAGATGCGGAACTGGCCCAAGCGGAGGCGGAAGCCCGCCGGGCCCGCCGCGGCCTGTGGCAGGAGAACAAGCCCGTGCCTCCCTGGCTCTGGCGTCGGCAGCCGCACAAGAAGAATGGCTGATCAGCCCGGGATGAGGGCAGCGTATCTGTCCACCATGCGATCACCAAAGCTCCGCCGCATCATCCCCCGTCCAGCCATCCCTATGAGTGTGCTCCTGGGGGCGATCAGCCTGACCCTGCAGGCGGCCGAGATCTCTGTGGCTCCCGCCTCGGCTGGCGCCGAGCAGCCGCTCCCTGCGGCACTGAAGGCAGCCGCTGAAGGTGATGTGCTGGTGCTGAAGCCCGGTACCTACCGGGAGGCTGTGGTCATCGACAAACGCCTCACTCTCAAAGGCGAGCCAGGCGCCGTGCTGGATGGCACGAAGCCGCTTCAGGCTGACTGGCAGCCTGCCGGCACAGATCTGCCGGGAGTGCAGACCTGCACCCTCCCCACCCAGCCCGCGGGGCTGCTCCTGGATGGCAGGTTCATCGCCGAGCTCCGCTATGACCGGGCCCAAAAAGCCGGCGACTGGCACTGGAAAACCCTGCTCAAAAAGGGACCGCCACTCAGCGGGTTCAATGAAATCAAAGCCCTCTGGATCTGGCACCCGAAAGAGAAGCGCGCCTATGTGCGGCTGCCCGATGGCATCACACCTGTCGCCGCCAAGCTGACCTTCATCCCCCTGGACCAGCCGATCCTGAGCGTGAAAGGCGCTTCCGGCGTTGTCATCGAGAACCTGGAGCTGACCGGAGGTGCCGTCTCCATCAGCATCGGTGAAGGCGCGAATCAGACCCAGGTGCGCAACTGCCGCATCCGGTCCTATGAAGACACGGGCATCGGAATCTCCGGCGGTGCCAGCCAGTGCACGGTGGAGAACTGCGAGATCACCCGCGGGTCTCTAGAGGAATGGATGCCCAGCATGGAGCACAACCGCGCCAACTACGAGATCTGGCGCATTCACAAAGACGTGGGCAAGTATGACCGTGTGGGCATCAACCTCATCCGGGCGGGGGTGGGCAACCGCATCCTCAACAACCGCCTGGACCGGGTGTTCGACGGCATCTGCATCGGCGACTACAAGGCCGAATCCCTGGACGACCCGTTGCCGGATGCCACCCATGGGAAGGGCACCCTCATCGCGGGCAATGTCATCGAAAACACCAGGGATTCCGGCATCGAGCTGGGGGTGGGCTGCGTGGAGGTGGAGGTGAAGGAAAACACACTGCGCCGCACCCACGGTGGCTTCCGATTCAAAGTACCCCGCATCGGCCCTGTCTTCATCCATCACAACCGGCTTATCGACGGCTCGCCTTTCAACTTCTGGTTCAGCATGGATTCCTCCCCTGCTGAAGGCTACATCTACCACAACACGATCGTGGGCAGGAAGCCCGCCCTGGCCCTCCATGTGGAGAAGGGAAAGCGGGACTTCAGCGTGCCCAAATGGCATTTCCTCAACAACCTCCTGGTGACCAGAGAGGGCTATCTGGATGAGCCGGACAAAGGCACAGCGGTCGACTTTACCAGCGCTCACAATGTGAGTCTGAAGGGTGCCAGCCCCTGGCCGGGTGACGCCACCAAGGACCAAGGCAGCCGCTATGGAGTGACCATTACCCTGGACGAAAACGGCGCCCCGGCTGCTGATAGTGCGGCGGTGGATGCGGGACTGGACCTTGGCTCTTACTGGAACGGGAAGCCCCTTCCGGGTGCAGGAAAGGGCTCTTTCAAGGGCGCGGCCCCCGATGCTGGCGCGGTGGAGGTGCGATAGCGGACCGACCTCGGCTTTCTACTCCACCTTCTCTCCGGTCTCCATAAAGAGGAATTCCACGTCATCCGGCCGGGGAGCGGTGCCTTTCAGCAGGAACCGGCCTTTGGTGGCATCCCACTCGTAGTGGAGGGACCGCACCAACCCCGTGAGCGGCTTGAACAGGGCCGGAGTCGCGGTGCCCCCGAGAGAGGCCCACTCCAGCGCCATGTCTGTGCCGCCGTCATTGATCCAATAAGGCTGGACGAGGATGCCGTCCCCTTTCGGCGCACGATGAAGCGACCACTGAGGCGCCTGTTCATCCAGAGACAGGCGGGCACGCAAGGCGGCAAAAGTTGACTCCTCATCCCAGGTCTGGCCCGCCTCTGCGAGCGCATGCTTCCTCGCGGCATCAGCCGCCGTCACCAGGGATTTTGTTGCCTCCCCTTTGGGCAGGCAGAGCGCGGCCTCCGGAGCCTGGTCCATGAAGGGATCCAGCCCTTTCACCGCCGAAAACACCACCCGTCGGCCAATGCGACCGTACTGGTAGAGCTGGAAGCTGCGCGTCTCCACATCGCCCTCCGCGTCTGAGGTACCCACCGCCACCAGCGCGAGCGGGTGCGTGGGCACTTCTCCACCGGTGGAGGGCGGGTACATCCACTTCTGCTGGCGGTCGGTGAAGAGATGGATGGAGAGATGCACGTCGATCCCGCGATCTTCATTGGCCGGAGCCACGGTGCGGAGCGTCAGGACACGCAGCTTTTCATCCAGCTCCAGCAAGTGGCCCTCTTTGTTTCCTGCTACCTTGAGCACTGCGCCCGCATCCCTGCCCAGCGCCTTGAAGGCCTCCGCTTGGGCATCCCGGGGATGGTCAAACTGCATCTCCTTCCCCGCCACCCGGTCAGCCCACGTGAGCAGCTCTGCGAAGACGGTCTTCACATCGGGCACTGTCGTCTCTGCGGCACAGGCACTGGAGAGCAGACAGCCTCCTGTGAGCGTCATCAAGGCCGCAGCACACCACTGGCGGCGGGATGAAAAAGCGAGGGAGTGAGACATGGGAACCGGTGGGGCAAAGGGACCTGATAGAAAGACGGGCGGCAACCTGAGTGGTCACCGCCCGTCGGGAAGGGAGGCACCCGCTTACTTGCGATCAGTGCGGATCACGATGGCGCTGATGTCATCAAGGATCACCACGGCGTCATAAAACTCCTGGCCGGTGATGGAGGAAAGGTGCAGCGCCTCGCCCCCCACGGCTTCCACCTTACCGGAGATCTTCTCACCGGACTTGAGGCGGATCTCCACCTTTTGGCCGACCTGACGCTGCAGCACGGTGCCGGCAACGTCTTCCTTCTTGAAACCCACTTTATCGTCAGCGGACACGGCAGCAGTGGCAAGGGTGGTCATAAGGGCAATAAGAGCAATGGCTTTCATGATTTTTTGGCTTCTACGAGTTGATCTACTAAATGATGGAGTGTCTGGGGGAAAGTTTGGACTACTGAATCTCGAACTGGATGGTGGCCGTGGCCTCACCCGCAGTGATGCTAAGGAGGTATTTGCCTGCTGGCAATTTCTGTTTGTCCATGGTTTGGTCAAGTGAACCCTTGTCCGTCCCCTGGAGGAGGATGATGGCGGGCTGCGCGGTTTCATCCGTGGTGCCGTCGGCCTTCATTTTGTGGATGTTGATGATCACCATGTCCGCCTTGGCGGCAACACTGACGGGCGCATTGGCAGCCACTGGTTTTTCCAGCTTGGCAAAGGCCTCGCCCGCTTTGTAAGTGGCCTGCTGACCACCCACATTCACGGCGAAAGGAAGGGACCCTTCGGCGTGAAGAGCCGGGAGGCTGGTGAAGGCGGCCAAGAGGCTGAAGAGGGCTGCGAACTTGATCTTTTTCATATCTATAGGGTGTATTTTGATCCGCAGCCGGTTGTGACACTCCTGGCAAAAGAATCCACGTCCCACGGAACGCCCGCCCCCTGGGCGGCCTTGCCTCCTACGATCCTGACTCCCGGAGTCACCCGGAAGAGGAGGTGCGATGTTTTCATCTTGAAAGATGCCTGACAATTTCGTCGCATAGGGGGCATGCTCCTTCGACCTCTCTCCGCCGCCCTCCTCCTGTTCACCGCGCTGGGCTCATCGCGGCCAGCCACTGCCGCTGAACCCACTGCCCGTCAACGCATCGCCATCATCAAGGCCGATGACGTGCGTGGTGTGAATGCCAAGTGGGACCGCTTCATCGCCCTCTCTCAGGAGCGGGACATCGTGGTCTCCCTGGGCATCATCACCGAATCCCTGGCCACCCAGGACCCCAAGTACGTGGCCTGGATCAAGAAGTGGGCGGACTCCGGCAAAGTGGAGTTCTGGAACCACGGTTGGGATCACAAAAGCTGGACTTCTACCGACGGGAAGAAACTCTCGGAGTTCGGCGGCTCCGGCCTGGAACATCAAAAGGATCACCTGCTGAAAGCGCAGGCAGCATTCAAGACCGCCACCGGCAGCCCCTACACCATCTTTGGCAGCCCCTTCAATGCCATGGACGGCGACACGGCGAGGGCTCTCAACGAGATTCCTGAACTGAAGATGATCTACTGCTACCCCGGTTCAGTGGTGAACGCCCAGCTCAAGGGAAAGGTCCTGCTGCCCATGAGCCTGCGGGGCGAACATGACGGCACCAGCAAGCCGAACTTCCCCAAGTTCAAAGAAGACTATCAGAAGAAGGACAGCGCCGCTCTCACCTTCGCCGCCATTCAGTTCCACCCCTTCGGGTTCAGCGAGGAAGGGTTCAAGCACTACACGGACATCCTGGATTTCCTCAAGGCGGAGGGCTGGACCTTCGTCCTGCCCACGAAATACCTCGAACTCCAGGCGAACGCTGCCGCGCCAGCCGCCAGCAAGTGATCTTCAAAAAGAAGGGGCTTTACCGGACATGTGTGCCGGCAAAGCCCCTGGTCGCTCCACGAGTGAGGTTTAGCGCCGACGACGGTGCATGATCAGCCCGGCCAGCCCGAACATGAGCAACACCACGCGGGAGGGCTCCGGAATTGCCGCCGTGACGTAGTAACCGTCACTGGTAATGGTCTGGGTGAGGGTGTATCCGCCGAGAGTGGTGGTGCCCAGCGTAACATTCTGCTGGGAGATTGAGGACGGTGTGGAATTGGACCAGTCGATGAGCTTCCACGTCTGCCCGTCCAACCAGCCTGAAGTGTCCAGGGCAGACAGCTGCACGATCAGGTTGTCCAGACTAAGGATGCCGGTGGTGTCGATCTCCAGCAGATCGTTGGCCGTGCCCAGCAGGTTGTAGCTGCTATCCCCGATCGACGCGGTGCTGCCTGCACCAAACAGGTCAAACTGAAGGGTGCCGTTCAGATTGATGCTCACATTCCCGCTCATGCCAAGCAGGAGATCCTGCGCCACTCCCGCCACGCCATGGGTGTCTCCCACCATGAGCTTGGTACCGGCAGCAATGGAGATGGTCTTGCCCGCGCTGGCCGTGATGGCCCCCGTGCCCCCCAGCGTGGCCGTTCCGGTGGTGAAAACACTGCCGGTTCCCGTAGCCGATCCCGTGGTGTTTCTGGCAAAGTAAGTGCCCGCGCTGATGGTCGTGTTGCCACTGTACGTATTGGCTGCGGACATGACCAGGGCACCCGTGCCGGTCTTGGCAAGCGCTCCGCTCCCAGTGACCGTAGAGGCCACGGTGAGGGCGTTGGCACCTTCCACATCGATGCCGCCGCCATTGGCACCAAGGGTGATGCCTCGGTTCACATCATCGATGGCAAAGGTCCCAAATGCTCCCAGCACCCCGCCATTCAATGTGAGATGCGCGGCGTTGAAAGCGCCAGGATTGCCGCCCAGCGAGCGCTCGTTGTTAATGCGAATCTTGCCACCGTTGATGGTGGTGGTGCCCGTGATGGTTCCCGCGACATTGTCTCCGGCATCGGCTCCGTTGGCGCCCTGAATTGTCAGGGTGCCAGCACCATTCTTGACGATCGACATGTCGTACGTGTTGTGGCGGCGGCTCAGGGAGGCGACATTCGTCGTGCCGTCACCGCTGAAGGTGACCACCTTGTTGGTGGGGGTGCCGCTCCAGTCATTGGCCATGAACTCACCGGTGAAGTTCAGGGTGCCCTGGTTCACGATGTAGACATTGGGGCTGTTGATGCCCACCCGCACATTCGCGTTAAATGTCTGGGTGCCACCCTGCACCTGGATGGTGCCGCCATTGGCCGCGTCACCCCCGAGGTAAAGGACTCCGCCACTGCCCGTGTTGACGGTGTTGCTGGTGGCCCCGGTGAAGAGGATGTTCCGCACGGTCTTGTCTCCGTCGATGTTGCTGCTGAGCACCGTGCTGGTGTCAAAGATGACGTCGGAGGAGCTCGTGAGCGCGGTGTTGGCCGTCCAGTTGCCTGCGGTGCTCCACGAGTTGCTCGTGGCGCCTGTCCAGATGTGGATGTTAGCGTCGGCGATCTTCACCACGGATACGGTGCCGTCGATGAGGAAATTACTCGTGTCCCAGGTGTAGCCGATGCCCACGGAGGAAGTGGGCAGACTGTAGGTCACGGTGCCGTTCCTGGTGGCGGAGCTGGCATTACTCCAGTCCACGAGCTGCCAGGTGCCGGAGGTCCAGCCGCCGCCGCCGTTGGAGCGCCAGGACTTCGTACTGGTGGTATCCTCAACGGCCACCGAGCCCCCAACCGTCAGGCTGGTCGCCGTGGTGCTCACTTTCAGGCGATCCGCCTCTGCGAAGGTATTACCTGCGTCGTTGCCGAAGAGGTCAAATCGCATCGTCCCCGCCAGAGTGATGGCCACGTTGGCATTGGTGCCGATGGAGAGTTGGGAGGCTGCCGCGAGATACCCATTGCTGCCTGCCTGCCCTGCAGCCACGCCGTGGGTATTGCCCACCATGAGCGAGGTGCCAGCAGCGATGGTGATGCTTCCGTTCTCTGCACTGGTGATGAATCCCGTGCCGCCCACCGTGGCGCTGCCGCTCGTGGTCACATTGCCTGTACCTGTGCCACTACCGGCAGTGTTGGTCACCAGCAGGGTGCCTGCTGTGATGTTGGTTGCGCCGTAGTAGCGGTTGTTTCCCTGCAGTTCCCAAGTGCCAGTGCCGCTCTTGGTCACCAGCAGGTTGACGAGGGTGTTGTCCAGACCTCCGCCGTTGAGTCCGCCCACAACGCCGCTCATGACGCCATTCCCCGCTCCCGTCATGGTGAAGGCGCTGAAATAGTCTGCCGCAGCAATGACCGACCCCGAGGTGCGGAGATTCCCGCTCATCGTCAGCGTCTGGCCCGCCACCGTGTTTTCAATGATGGCCGTGCCCCGGGCACCGGACGTGTTGGCGCTGCCGGAATTGATCACCATGGCCCGGTTCGTGGAACCGCCAGAGGCTCCTGTGAACTGCAAGGTGCCCACGTTGTCCGAGGTCTGGTTCTGGCCGAAGGCAATGGTGCTGCCCGCGCCAATGGCGGAAACACTCCCGGCGTTCGCCACACTGGTGACACTGACCGTCCCTGCGGAGATGGAGAGGTTGCCATTGAAGGAGTTGCTGTTGTTGGTAAGAACCAGGGTGTTGCCGTTGGTCTTGGACACGGATGCAACGTTGCCCGCAATCCCGCCAGAGATGAGCCCTGACATCGTGATGGTCTGGCTGCCACGGAAGATGATGCTGGAGCCGTTGTTGATCGCCACCGTTCCCGAGAGCGTCAACATGCCAGTGCCGTTGTTGTAGATGTTCCCGCCAGCCCCCGTGAATGAGCGGTTCGTCGAAGCAACTCCGCCCGTGTACATGAGATAGCCGCTCACGACAATGGAGCCGTTGACCCCGGTGCCGAGGGAGCTCGCCAAGCCTGTGTCGGCCAGATTGTTGACGTACAGCGTGCTGTTCCCGCTGATGGTCGTGCTGCCGCTATACGTGTTGGCGCCGGTGAGGTTCCAGGCGTTGATCGCGTTGCTGCCATTGTTGACACCGCTCACCGCAATGGACAACACCCCGCCAGCCGCGCCATTGGAAATCACGCCGCTGATGTTGTTTGCCTGCAAGACGGCACTGGCGGAGCTCCCCGCATTTCGCGTCCCCACCTGACCCGCCAGGGTGAGCGTGATGGGACTGGTGGCCGTACCACCGGAAATGTTCCCCGCGAAGTTGAGCTTGGCGGCACCTTCTGCCTGAGCAGTGGTCGTCGCGCCGGTCCCCACCAGCGAGTTGTTGGTGAAGGTATAAGAACCCGCCTGCAGAATGATGGGCGCATTGAACAACACAGAAGTCGTGGCTCCAGTCGCCAGGGTGACGCTCCCACCACTGGTGATTGTGAGAGCCTCGCCCAGATTGGCCCCCGCTCCGCCGATGGTGTAGTTTGTCGCACCCGTGCCGAACTCCAGAAACTTCACCGTCCGTCCGGCATCAATGCTGATGGTGGTGGCTGCTCCCACAGCGTTGAACGTGGCCTTGTCATTGATCGTCCCGCTGCCGCCCGGCAATCCAGGCACCACTCCGCCATTCCAGTTCAGACTGTCCACCCAGTTCAGTGCACCGGTCTTGGTGACGTCCCAGACGCCGTCACTAGCCACCAAGCTCGACACCAGGCTGCCAGTGGCAACGATCATCCACGCAGAGAACCGTTGAATTGAAGAAGAGAGTGGACGGGGGGATTTTCTAGCGAATTTAAACATTTCAATAGTTCAGAGTCAAAGTGACGAAGCAAGTGGCGGAGGCTCCTGACCCAAGCCTGGCGCTTAGCGCAAGACTGAAGGCCGGCCCTGCCCGCAAACTGGGGGGCGGGGATCGATGTCAGGCGGAAGGCTGAGCGGATTCAGGACCGTCTATCAAACCAGCGTGCCGACCTCGATCGAGTGGCCAGAAGCAGGGGCTGCTAGTCCGGCCCTTGCCGACGGAGAGAGAAACCATGTCCAGCCCCCCTTGACCGTCCGCTTCCTGGGAAAGCGGCCGGCCCCAGGGGATGGGGCGGTGGCGTGAGTCTGGCGCGCGGGGGCATGGGGAAATAAAGCACAGCTTCGGCACCTTCTTGCGAATTCAGAAAAAGACCACGCCCCGACGAGAGAAAATTCACTCAGCCAGCAACAATCTCGGGCAAAAAGCGCATCCGCAATAAGCAGTTCTCGCATACTCAGTCAGCAAACTCCTCGCTGAATGGGTGCCGTTTTGGATCAAGAACCTCGGTGGAAAAGTTCCTTCAGGAGCGGCCCCAGTTTTCGACGGTTCATCCCAAAACCTGCACCAAAGGGCAATAGCGGAGCCTGAAGGCGCTGGGTAGTTTTTCGGCATCGCTCAATGAAGCCTGCCCACATCTACGTCGCCGTCGTCGATGACGACATCCACCTATGCAACTCCCTCAGCCGCCTGCTGCGTGCTGCCAAGTTCGTGCCCATCAGCTTCCAATCGGCTGAAGAGTACCTGAGCGATCCAGTGCGGGAGCATTTCTCCTGCCTGCTGACGGATGTTCAACTGAGCGGCATGTCAGGCCTGGAGCTCCAGCAGCGGCTCCTTCTGGAGAAGGCTCCCTGCCCGGTCCTCTTTATCACGTCATGTGACGATCCCTGCAAACGCGAGGCGGCTCTCCAAGCAGGCTGCATCGGCTTTTTCCAGAAGACGGATGATGGATCAAAAATCCTCGACTGCGTGCGGCAGGCCATTCTCTCCGCAAACCGCCTCGTCTAGGAAGGCCCACTTGTCCTCGCATGGCTCCCTGACGCTGCACTTGACGCCTCTCAACGGCTGCCAGCCTGCCCATTCCCCCTCAACAACCGACAACCTCACCCACAACCCGCACCTCATCGACCATGTCTCTCCTGAGCCGCACCCTCCACATCCGTCCTCATCAAGCATCTCTGCTTTTGCCATGCATCCTCGGCATCTGCCTCAGCTCTTGCTCCACCCCTGGCCCCAAAGCGCAGTTGGATCCCAAAACTGACAGCGTGCTGAATGCCATGTCGGCCAAACTGACCGCCGCCAAGACACTGCGCGTGACCGGATCTCGCACGACTTCCCCGGGATTCCACTCGGAGCTGAACATCGCTGAATCAGCCAACGGCAGTGTCACAGTGCAGCGCCCCAACCGCCTGCTTGCCACCATGAAGACCAACCACGGCGCACGGGAGATTTCCCTCGGCGATGGTAAGGTCACCTTGGTGGACCACGCTGGCCGGACTTACGCGTCGGTCAAGGCTCCGGGAGACATTGATGAAACACTGCGTAGCATTTCCCGCACCTACGGTGTCACGCCACCGATTGCTGAACTGCTGGTCAACCATCCCCGGAAGTTTCTTCTCGAAGGGGTGAGCACGGGGCGTCATGTTGCCACCGAGCAAGTGGGAGCCTTTACCTGCGACCGTCTCGCCTTCACCCAGCCGGACGTCACCTGGGAGCTCTGGGTCGATACCAAAGAACATCTGCCCCGTCGCATCACGGTCACCTATCCTGCCAGCCATGGCAGCAGCCCGGAGACCATAACCGCCAATATTTCCAGGTGGGAACTGGATGTGCCAGTTGGCGCAAAGGATCTGACGGCAAAGATCCCTTCTGGAAGCACCGCCGTCGAAATGATCCCCATCGCGGAATAACCCCTCCCCTCGCACTAACATGAAAGCACATCAACTTGTTAACTCCTCTTCCCACGGCATGCGCTCCTGTTCGTCTCTCAAAAATTGGTCCGACCGCGTGCTCTACGCCGTCATCGGCCTGCTGATCCTGTCCCCGACACCCGGCCAGGCTCTGCCGGTGGATCGTATCGAGGGTCGTCAGGGCGCGCGTTCCTCCCGCCAGGATGGCAGACAGACCTCCCGCGCCCGGTGGCGTGGCACCTATGTCCTTCCAGCAGGAGCGGCTGTCGTTGCCGTGGGTGGCTACAGATACTATCGCGTCGGCCCGCGCTACTACTATCCCTACATGTATGGCGGCAGAACCGTCTATATCGACATCAATGTGGTAGGTGGCAATCCCGTCCCCCCACCTCCTGTTGGCTCCATCGAGATCAACTTCTATTGATCTGCATCACTGACCTTGGAGCTGGCCGCAGAAGCAGTGTCTCTGGGGCCGGCTCCAGCCCGGTCGCGACCGGACACGAAGCCTCCCAACGCGACCTTCGACTCAGGCAACTCCTGGTCAACCACCTCACGGCCCGCAGGACCTCCCTGCGGCAATGGGTTACAGGAAACAAACGGCATTGCCGTCGATGGCCTGAAAACCCCACCCCATACTTCGACAAGAATTCACATGTCTAAAAGTTCTGCATCCGCCATCCCAACAACGGGCTGCGACCGCGTTCCCTGTCCCTTCACCCGCTTGGTGAGAAGATTGACCCTGGCGCTAAGCATCTCTGCTGCCCTGGCGGGCTGCGCTACGCGGGTCGAAACGGTCAGGCTGACGGCTGTTGTGCCAAAGGACCACGCGCATTGGAAAAAGGATCTCACTGCCCCGGAGCGCGCGGCCATGGACAAGGCGGCGGGAGACTGGGATCGTGTTGATTCCTCAACCGTCGTGCAACGGTTTGCCACCATGACGTCTGCCAACGTGCCGGAGGACCTCAGGGTGACTCTGGCCACCGCCACGGCAGATGCCGCCAGGCGTGCAGATGCCGACAAGCCCGGCTCTGGCCTGGACTGTTGGCTGCGCGCAGCGGAGATCGCCTTTCCATCTGTCACCCACCCGGGAAAAGATCCTGACACGACTGCCAGGCTGCAAGCCATCTACAACGAAGCCTGCGCCAGATCGGGCGCGGCCCTCCACGGGGCCATGGCCGGGGGCGGAGCTGCTGTGGTGCCCATGGGGGCCAGTGGCAGGAGCTACCAGATCACCCTGGGCAAGCTCGCCCCGGGTGACGGTGATCCCAGCGACTACGACGAACTGCTGGTGGCCGCTGATCTGAAGATCAGCGGCTTGCGGGAACGGACTGTTGTTTCTGGAACCGGCGGCGCGCTGGTTGGCAGGGTGGCCGTCACGGAGGAGCGGAAGAAGCAAGAGCCCTTCATGCTGCCCATCGGCACCGCCGCGACGCTGAGCGCGCTGCTCGACTTCACTGCCGATGGCAAGGCCCGGCTGACCTACCGGGATATGAACCTGGTGCACCAGGGCACCGTGGCAGGCAGGAAGGTCCCCCTCGCTGGCGACTTCTCTGCCACCCTGGCCACCATCTTGAATGGCGTTCCCAAGAAGAACGTCGCTATGGCTGGTCTTTTCCATCCCGCCGAGTTGGAGAACCGTGCCGGCCTCTTCATGATGGAGCCCTATCGCCCGGAAAAGATCCCCGTAGTGCTAGTGCATGGATTGATGTCCAAGCCGGATGCATTCAAGAACACTTACAATGAGCTGATGAAAGATCCCGTCATCCGGGAAAGGTATCAGTTCTGGTTCTTTGCCTATCCCACGGGTTGGCCCATCTTCCAGTCGGTGGCCACCTTCCGCTCCGAGCTGAAGCGGGCCCGCGCCTTCTGCAAGGATTCGCCCAACTACAACCGCATGGTCTTCATTGGCCACAGCATGGGTGGCATCATTTCCAACTGGCAGATCCGCCAGTTTGGCGAGCCTTTCTGGAAGGAGGTCGCGACCAGCCGTTTGGAGACGCTTCCATTGGAAGCCAGAATGAAGACCTCCATGCAGGCGCTGGTTTACACGCCCCCTCCCGCCGAGATCAAACGAGTGATCTTTGTATGCACACCGCATCGGGGCAGCGAATTGGCCCACGGCTTTGTCGGCTGGGTGGGGCGCTCGGTCATCTCGGCGCCTGCAGACCTCGTCCGGCTCAAGAATCCCGTCCTGCTCTCCGGGCTGACGGATCTGGGTAAGACGCTGGCAACCCGTCCCCTCAAGAGCATCGCGGGTCTTCGGGAGGACAATCCAGGTCTGAAACTTGCGCTGGAAAGGCCCTTGAAGCCCAATGTAGTCTATCACTCCATCATTGGCGACCGCAACAAAGGCAACAGCCCCGACAGTTCCGACGGCGTGGTCCCTTACAGAAGCTCTCACCTCGAAGGCGCGGCTTCAGAACTCATCGTGCCCAGCGGTCACAGCGGGCAGGATCATCCCAAGTCCATTGCCGAGATCCACCGCATCTTGTTGCTGCATCTGCGCTCCTAGCGATCCCCTACAGAATCTCCATTCCGGTCTGGTCCAGCCGCAGCGTGGCTGGGCCAGTTGGGGCTTGTGGTGCTGATGGCTCAGGGAGATTTGCCTTGCGGATCTCGTTGACGAAACACCTCGGTTTGCCAGTGTCGGACCATGAATTGGATGACGTTGGCCTGGCCCATGGTGACGGCGACATGCTTGACGCTGGCGCTCATCAACCTGCGCATCGCCTTCGGCGAGGCACGCCGCGTTCCCCATCTGTTTTTCACGCTCAGTGCGTTTGCGGTGGCAGCGATCAGTCTCCTGGAACTCGGCATCCTCCAGTCGGAAGATCTTGCCAGCTGCCAGCGACTGCTGCGATGGTCTTCCATCCCCATCGCGATCATGATGACCTCCATACTGGGGTTTGTCTGGAGCTTCTTCGGGGCGGGGCGACGCTGGCTGGCCTACGCTGCGGCACTCCTCCTGAGCGCTGCGGAGGCAGCGAACTTCCTCAGCACCGGCCCTGCGGTGCGGTATGCCGTAGAGCTGATCCATGCTGAGACATTTGGCAACGTGCGGTACACCGTTCCGGTCATCACCCATGGCCCGTGGACGTATGTGGAGGTCGCCGCGGTCGTGCTGGCCATCGTGTTTGTCGCGGAGGCCTCCTGGACCCTCTGGCAGCGGGGGGAGAAGCAGCGCCCCCTCATCGTCGGAGGCAGCATTGTCGTCTTCTTCCTGGTCTCCCGGGGTCACGCCATTCTCGTGGAGGAGGGGGTGGTGCGTTCACCCTACTTCGTGAGCTTTGCCTTTCTCGCCGTGATCATCGCCATGGGACATGAGCTGAGCGGTGAGGTGTTCCGGGCCACCAGACTGAGCCGGGAGCTACTGGAGAGCGAGCACCGCATGGAGCTGGCGGCCCAGTCTGCCAAGCTGGGCTTCTGGACGTGGCATCTCGCCACAGATGAGATTTGGGTCAGCGATATCACTCGCGATCTCTTCGAGAGGGATCCGGCAGAGAAGATCGATTTCGCCCGGTTTGTGGAAACACTTCATCCTGATGATCGCGAGGACGTGACCCACGCCCTCACTCAGGCTCTACGCGATGGGTCTGAGTATGAGAAAAGCTACCGCATCCTGCTTCCCCGGGCAGGTGAGCGCTGGATTGCCGCACGGGGGAAGGTGGAAACAACTCCCCAGGGCAAACCCGTGCGCATGCGTGGTGTCCTGATGGATGTGAGCCCGCAGAAGAATGCCGAACTGGAGCTCTCTCAACTGCGGCAGCAACTGACCCACGCCGGCCGCGTTTCCATGATGGGCCAACTGGCCTCCGCACTCGCGCACGAGCTCAATCAGCCGCTGGGTGCCATCCTGCGCAATGCGGAGGCCGCCGAGTTTTTCATGAAGGAGCCGCAGCCCGACCTGGAGGAAGTGCGGGCGATCATTGCCGACATCCACAAGGATGACCTGCGCGCGGGGCAGGTCATCAATCGGCTGCGCTCGCTTTTGAAGCGTCAAGACATCGAGCTGCGCCCGCTTCAAATCCCCTCTCTGCTTGATGAGGTGACGGCCCTCACTCGCGCTGATGCCGCCGCCCGCCGGGTGCGCCTGGAGATCACCCCCTCATCCGACCTGCCCGAAATCAACGGCGACCGGGTGCACCTCCAGCAGGTGCTGCTGAATCTGGTGATCAATGCCATGGACGCCTTCCAGAATCTCCCGCGGGAGGAAAAGCTGGTGAAAGTAACGGCCATCTCTACGGATCAGGGGAGCGTGGAGATTGGCATTGCTGACAACGCCTGCGGCATCCCCGAGGGCAAGACGGGAGCCATCTTCGACGCCTTCTACACCACCAAGTCTCACGGGATGGGCATGGGGCTCCCCATCTCCCGCACCATTATTGAAGCCCACGGCGGCTCTCTCAGTGCCGCAAATGGACAGGATGGTGGGGCGGTCTTTACCATCTGCCTGCCCGCCGTAAAGGCGGCCGCATAAACTTTAGTGGTACTGAATCGAAGAAATCAAACACCGGGAACAAGACAACCCGACTGGAATGCCGGATGATGTCCCATTGCGATGTCTGGGATCACTGTCCACGTTGTTGATGACGATGCCTCTTTCTGCCGTGCCATGGCCCGGCTGCTGCGTACGGGTGGCCACACCGTGCAGACCTATTCCTCTGCAGCGGCCTTTCTGGAAGGCTGCCAGCATCCTCAGCGCGGCTGCGTGATCTCTGACCTGCACATGCCAGGCATGAATGGCCTGGAGTTGCAGGAAGCCATGAGACGAGCAGGCCATGCCATGCCGGTGATCTTCTTAACCGGCAATGGCGACATCCCCAGCACCGTGAGCGCCATGCAGCAGGGCGCGGTGGACTATCTGGAAAAATGCGCCCCTCGTGAGAAGCTCATGGAGGCGGTACAGCGGGCACTGGAACGCGAGGTGGCGGAACACCAGCAGCGACAGGAGCAGCGGCAGCTTCAATCCCGCCTGGCCACACTAAGCGGTCGCGAACGAGAAGTGCTCTCCGCCGTGGTTCAAGGTAAGATGAACAAGGAGATTTCCGCGGATCTGGGCATTCACGAGCGGACAGTCAAACTCCACCGCACCTCCATCACCACCAAACTCAAGGTGCAGTCCGTGGCGGAGCTAACGCGACTCTGGATTCAAGCAGGAAACCGTAGCTAACCCGCCCTTCCCGGAAAGGGGAGCATTGCGGGATGGAATCACCTTCCCCAAGGGGCAGTAGCAGGAAGGAGCGTGGACAAATACCTTTGTCCGACGCCCTTCATGATCCTGTCCGACCTCCAGATCGCCGTCATTGATGACGACGAAAGCCTCTGCCGCTCGATGAGCCGGCTGCTGAGGGCGTCACACTTGTGCCCATCGGTCTTCGCATCGGCCGAGGCGTTCCTGGCCTGTGAGCAGCGGTGCCGTTTCGACTGCATCATCCTCGATATTCAGCTCGAGGGCATGTCGGGCCTGGAGCTGTGTCATCGCCTTACCCAGGCTGAAGGGTCTGCCCCGGTCATCATCATCACGTCACTGGATGAGCCCGAGGTGAAGCAACGCGCGGCCCAGGCCGGTTGCTTCCAGTGCTTCAGCAAAACCGATCCGGGCCAGGACGTGCTGGCCGCCATTCAACGCTCGGTGGCGCAGCGTCGCGCCGACACCATCGATCCCCCTACAACCACCTCACCTGAACCTTCATGAAATACCTGAACACCGCCCTGCTTGCGGGTGTGCTGGCTGCCACCCTGCCGCAGCGATCCACCCTCGACGCCGCCCCTTCCCAGCCCAACATCGTTCACATCGTGGCCGATGACCTCGGCTGGCAGGATGTGGGATTCAACGGCTGCAAAGACATCAAAACGCCCAATCTCGATGCCCTGGCCCAGGGCGGCGCCAGATTCACGCAGTTCTATGTGCAACCCATGTGCACCCCCACACGGGCTGCGCTCATGACGGGACGTTATCCCTATCGCTATGGATTGCAGACTGCCGTCATCCCCTCCGTGTCCACCTACGGTCTGGACACGGAAGAATACCTTCTGCCCCAGTGTCTCAAAGACGCCGGCTACCAGACGGCCATCGTCGGCAAGTGGCATCTGGGGCATGCAGACAAGAAATTCTGGCCAAAGCAACGGGGCTTTGACTACCAGTACGGCGCCATGATCGGGGAGCTCGACTACTTCACCCACAGTGAGCATGGCGTGCTGGACTGGTTCCGCGACAACGAGCAGGTGAATGAAGAAGGTTACACCACGAACCTCCTCGGTGCGGATGCGGTGAAGTACATCGAGAAGCAGAAGAGCAGCTCCCCCTTCTACCTCTATCTTGCCTTCAACGCCCCTCACACCCCCTACCAGGCCCCGCAGGAGTACATTGACCGCTACCAGCACATCCAGGAGCCAACTCGGCGCACTTATGCCGGCATGGTGTCCTGCCTGGATGACAACATCGGGAAAGTGGTGGCGGCTCTGGACAAAAGTGGGCTCCGGAAAAACACGCTCATCCTGTTTCACAGCGACAATGGCGGCACCCACAATCCCATGTTTGCCGGGGTGATGGCGGATGTCTCCAAGATAAAGATTCCCTGCGACAACTCCCCGTATCGTGATGGCAAAGGCTCCCTCTTTGAAGGCGGCACCAGAGTGTGCGCCCTGGCCAACTGGCCCGGCAAGATCAAACCCGCCAGCGTGGATGGCGTGATCCATGCCACGGACGTGTTCACCACCTTCGCCAAACTGGCTGGTGCCCCCACCACCCAGTGCAAACCACTGGATGGCGTGGACGCCTGGCCCACCATCTCAGAAGGCAAGCCCTCCCTGCGCGAAGAGATGGTTTACAATGTCGAGCCCTATCGTGCCGCGCTGCGTCAGGGCGACTGGAAGCTGATCTGGCGCACCACGCTGCCTTCCAGCGTGGATCTCTACAACCTGGCTACCGACCCTTCGGAGAAGACCAACCTTGCCACAGCCGAGCCCGCCAAAGTGGCGTCCATGAAACTGCGTCTGGATACGCTGGCCCGGGATGCCGCCAAGCCGCTCTTCCTGACGGATCAGTTCAAGGTGTTGATGAAAAACATGAACGGCGAGCCTGTGCTGCCCGGCGAAGACGGTTTTGGCGAGGCTGAAGGAGCGCCCGTCCCTGCAGGATCCAGCCATTAGTTCTGGCCCACTCCGACTCCTCTTACCTGCCCTCCCGCCCCAGATCGTCGCCAGGCGGGAGGGCAGTTTTTTCAATCAAGTTGCCTCCTATATCCCTCTTCCCATGAAACACCTCCTGATCCCCTTTCTCACCACAGCCGCCGCGCTGACTCCGATCTTGCCCCCTTCGGCGCTCCATGCCGGCACCGTTCCGACGCCGATGGATCCACCGCAGCCCTCCGCTTCTGCATCAGATCAGGACTGGAAGATCACCGTATGGAGCTACGGCTGGCTGGCTGGGCTCGAAGGCACCACCGGCATCAATGGCCTGACGACGGAGGTGGACATCCCCTTTAGCGGAATCCTGGATCACCTGGACATGACGGCGTCTCTCAACGTGGAGGCACAAAAGGGCCGCTGGGGTGGCTGGGTCGACGGCATGTACTTGAAGGTGTCGGCAGGGGGCAACACCCCTGATCCACTCCTCAGCAGCGCGAGCCTCTCTGTCGAACAGCTCCTGGTGGAAGCCGCTCTGTTCTACCGGGTGTGGGAGGGGCAAAATGGTTCGCTGGATCTCTACGGCGGCGCACGGTACATGTCAGTGAAGCAGGAGCTCCCCCTGAGTCTCAGTGATTCCGGGGTCACTCGTGTTTCCGAAGAGCTCAGCTCCCGGGTGATGGATGAAATCACCCGCAGGGTGAAGTCTCGAGCCCCGGAGATACTCGCGGAGAAGCAGGCGCAGCTGGCCAGCCAGATCGCCACGCAAGCGGGCCAGGTTCTAGACAACGTTCAGGCCGTTGGCGAGAACCATCCCGTGCTCGCTGCCGCGATCAAACGTAGCGAGCGTCTGCAACAGGCCATCCGGGATGCGGCTACCGCCCAGATCCAGGAAAAGGTGGCCACCGCCCAAGGAGTGGCGGCTCAAGTCCAGGCTGCCGCAAGGAAGGCAGCAGCTCGTGCGGAAAAAGCGCTGTCCAAGGAGATCGAGAATGCACTTCGCGAAACGATCCCCACTTCCCTGTCGGACTCCAAGGGGTGGGTCGATCCTTTCGTCGGGGTACGCGGCTGCTACAACTTCACTGACCGGTTCTATGTTGTGGGCAAGGCCGACGTCGGTGGTTTTGGGGTCAGCTCAGACCTCGCCTGGCAGGTGTACGGTGCCCTGGGCTGTCATCTGAGCCGTCGTGCGGTCCTCGAACTGGGCTACAAGCACATGAGCGTGGACTACACGAGTGGCGGCTTCACCAACGACGTCCGCACCTCCGGTGTGTTGCTCAACCTCGGTCTCAAACTTTGACCATCCATGAAAGCTTCGAGGCTTTCCCGCTCTTTAGCCAGCCATCTCCCCCTCAACCCCAGTACTACCCGACCTATATCCCAAACTATGCAGTGGCATCTCAAACTCATTCTCGGCGCCACCCTTGGCACTCTGTGCAGTTGCGCCTCCAAGACCGCGGTTACCGAAACTCTGAAAGCGAAGGCAGCACCGCTGTCTTCATTCACGGCGCATTCCCAGGCAATGCAGCCCCAGCGCGACCGTGCCCCTTTCGCTTTGGCCTGGATCAATCCCGAACTCCCTGCCAGAAGAAGCCACTACGCTTCCATTTACATTGCTCCAGTGGATGTCAGCCATCTCCGTGCCGCGAAACCTAATCTCTCCCGGGCCACCACCTTCGAGAGCCAGGACCGCCCGGTGCAGGAGATGAGCCGCTACATGCGCCAGTCTTTCGCGAACGCCTTCCGTGAATCCCCCGCTCCCCGGTTGAGTGTGGCGGCAAGCCCTGAGCCTGGCGGCGTCACGCTGCGCCTCGCGCTGGTTGAGCTCAACGCAACCGACGCGGTCGGGAATGCCGTGAAAACAGCAGTCCCATACGGAGGCGTGCTCAGCCCCCTGACGGCGGGAAACATCGCCATCGAAGGCCAGGTCCGCGACAATGTCACGGGACAGGTGCTCTTTGAGTTCGCCGACAACGAGCGCGATCAAATGACCCTCGTCAGCCTGCGGGATTTTCATCCGTTTAATCACGCCAAAGCCTCCATAAGAGCCTGGGCCTCCCAGTTCGAGGAACTGACTCGCACCTCCTCCTCTCACAAGGTGAAAGACTCCCCTCTCTTCACACTCGAACCGCGCTGAGCGGGCTGAAAACTCCGCCTGTTGATGGCAGCAGCGTCACGCCCAACGTTGGCAAGCTTCCCGCGAGTCCACGTTGGGTTTGTGGATTCAAAAATTCTTCTTTGAAGGAGTTTCGGCGATCTGAATGACTGTGATCCGCGGCATCCCCCGCCCCACCCAACAAACAAACGCACGAATAAGGAGGCAGAGAGGGCGTCTTCTGCCATGATAGCGGTCCATCATGTCCAGCGATCCGTCCGATGAAATCCCGTCGCCCCTTCCGGTGCACAAGCGCCGCCAAAGGTACAGCGGCAAGAATCCACGCCGATTTGAGGACAAATACAAGGAACTCCAGCCGGAGCGCTATGCCGACACCGTGGCCAAGGTGCGCGCCTCGGGGAAGACGCCTGCGGGCCAGCACATTCCCATCATGCTGCCGGAGATCATGGAGGCACTCGCCCCCCAGCCCGGTGAGCGAGCCCTCGACTGCACCCTCGGCTACGGCGGGCATGCCGAAGCCCTTCTCCGCGCCATCCAGCCTGATGGATGCCTCATGGGGCTCGACCAGGACGCCATCGAGATTGAGAAGACCGGAGCCAGATTGAAGGCCCTCGGTTTTCCTGAGAGCACGCTGCGCGTGGTCCGCATCAACTTTGCCGGCCTGCGCAAGGCGATCAACGAAGCCGCCTGGAGCGATGGCGTGGACGTCATCCTCGCTGACCTAGGCGTCTCCTCCATGCAAATCGATAATCCCGCCCGTGGATTCAGCTTCAAGGCAGATGGCCCTCTCGACATGCGCATGAATCCTCTGCGAGGAGTGCCCGCCCGCGAAGTCTTGCGCAAGATCTCGGTGCCAAAACTCGCCGCGCTCCTGGAGGAGAATGCGGACGAGGCCAACGCTCTCCCGCTCGCGGAGGCCCTCGCCGGCCAGGACTTTGCCAAGACGACCACCCTGGCGGCTGCCGTGAAGCGCGCCCTCCCGAAGCACCAAGATGAGGAGGAGATCAGCGCCACCACCCGCCGCGTCTTCCAGGCCCTCCGCATTGCGGTGAACGACGAGTTCGGTGCCCTCGACTCCTTCCTCCGAGAGCTGCCCACCGCCCTCCGCCCCGGCGGTCGCGTGGCCGTGCTCACGTTCCATTCCGGAGAGGATCGTCGCGTGAAAAAGGCCTTCCTCGCCGGCTCCCGTGACGGCACCTTCAGCGCCATCAGCGATGAAGTGCAGCGCCCCTCCGCAGAAGAAGTCCGCCTCAACACCCGCGCCACCTCCGCCAAACTCCGGTGGGCCGTGCGGGCCTAGGCCCCTGGCCCGGCGGCATCGGCGCGAGGTCACGGTACCGGGGCTGTGGAATCCCATTTGCTCCCAATCGATTTCCGATTATGGTGGTCGGCCCTAGGTCATTGCACCCGTAGCTCAGTGGATAGAGCAGCGGATTTCTAATCCGTAGGTCGAAGGTTCGATCCCTTCCGGGTGCGCATCGCATCCTGTTGACTATCAACGAATAGATCGATTCTTCATCTTTTTTCCTGCGCAGGTTTCCGTACCAATTCGCGACGAAACGCAGCCTTTTAAGAGGATTTTAAGGGTACCGCGGGGGTACCGGGACGCGGGCCCCAATCGACCGGCCTCAGTTTCGGTTGGCGTACGGAGAAAAACTGAGGTTTGGTGAACACTGTGACAACAACCATCATCTTGGCAAAGTCAACGGCAACCGCACAGCCGCCCTTTTCCTGGGACGAGCTTGTGCGAGAACCTGGATTTGAGGCATTGCCGCCTGAACAGAAAATCTTGACGCAGAATACGTACTTCAATGAGTTTCTCGCCCCAGACATCGAAGATCCCGAATACTACGTCAAAATGCGTGAGTTCAGGGAACTCAATCCCCTCGATAGCGGACAAGGTTATATTTCCTCCCTCGTGGGCTCGACGTTACGCGGCTTCGTGGACGACGGTATCGGGCGAGGAATTCGAGTGATTGGAGAGGGTTGGGGATGGGCAACACACATACAGGACAACTGGGCGACTGTCGCTGGAAATGAGATTCGGCACATTACCCATGAGCTACCAGGATACAACGTAAATCCCATCTACTGCCAAGCTCCCGTGATCATAGCGTCGCGATGGGCCGGGTGCGCCCTTTTCTACGCTATTGTCGTCCTCCTACTGCTCCGTCTGCTCACGAAGTCATGCAGATCAAAGAAGGTAAAAAAAAGAGGCCCGATCACTCAACGGCTGAAGGGAGTCCTCCCGCCATTGAACTTCCGACAATGACAATTGCCGAAGCGACCAAGATTGCGGACAAGGCCGCTGAAGTGATGATTGCGGCAGAGTACGGCCCCAATGGTTATACGCCGCTCTCGTTGGTTGGAGCATCGTCTAGGCGAGACGTAGCCAACGCGCTTTACATCGTTTTGGCCGAAACCTATGAAGAGTCGTCCGGCAACCAATCAGGTATCGAGTGGTTTGCGAACTGGTCGAAGTCCGCTGGCGGCTCACTCAATCAGATGCTTTTCGTCTTCCCATGCATGCCCGACAATGAATTGCTGAAGATCACTTCAACAAAGAAATTCAGTCCGGAGTACTTCGCTGAAGACAAGCGTCTGCGTCAGTTGATCGCCAATGATGGCACAAAGTCTCTTGAATCCGCTGAATCTTTCGTCGCCTTCCTCAAGTCTCTAAAACCGAATGCGTCAGACTATTGGGCAAGCGTGTACTCAAGGATTGGCCTCTGCTGGAACGAGGAGAAACCGCAATAGTTGCTACACATTGACGGCGTCCGTTGAAGACTCCCAACGTCGTTGTGTCACGCAATGTCACGAGTTCCAAAGAGATCAGACTACGACAATCCCCGCGAAATCCCACAGTCATACACCATGAGGAAATGGCGGGGTATCTCCGTTCCATTCTTTAGCCTCAGGGCAAATTTCGGGGGTACCCGCTCGGAACTAGAAACGAGCATGTGCAGAATCACTTCACTGGGTGGCGTACAGGCAGCAATGAGACCGCCTGATTCATGCAAACTTTTCGCGTACAGCTGATCATGAGTTCACTGCAAGGATCATCCGTACGCCAGAAAATCTTTCGAGGTAAGAGGCCAGTAAGTTGGGGCGTAAAACTGCGGTTGCCGACCTGGACTCGCGTCAAGCACGCCTTGGGGATTGCATATCTTTTCAATGCTCATTCTCACACGCCTCCTTCACCTCACCGCCTCCAACGCCGCGTGCACTTTCGCCGTATCCGTGTTCAACACATCATTGTGCCGCGCCCCTGCAATATCCTCATACTTCACAACATCAGGAAATAACTCACCAAGCTTGCGCCCCATGGCGACGGGGATCACCTCATCCTCGGTGCCGTGTCTTGCCACCACTTGGTAGCCGCCTTCTTTCTGCAGGCGCTTCAAGGTGGCGACGTTGTCGAAGCGGTGATGCAAGATCTCGCACAAGGGCCAGCCGAGGACGTGGCGGGCCATGTCTTTCATGCTGGTGTAGGGGGCAAGGATCACGCCTTTCTTGATGTGGTGCTCCTCCATCGCCATGAGGGCGGCGGAGCAGCCAAGGGAATGGCCAAAGACGCGCAGGCGGGGATGCAGTTCGGCCTCGGTGGTCTTGAGTTCCGCCGCGAGGGTGGGTACCAGCTTCTGCACCGACTCCTTGATCCGGCCGGGGGTGGGGCTGCCTTCGCTGCTGCCATAGCCGGGGTAGTCCACCAGTACATAGGTGTCCTGCTTCAGCGTCGGGGAGTCAAAGAAGCCGACCCAGTCCAGGGCCACGGTGCCGTTCCCGCCGAAGACGAGCCAGACGATGCCCTGGCTGCCGGTGGCGGCCTTGGGATGGATCCATGCGGTCTGCTTCCCCTGCCCGGTCTCGTAAACCAGAGGACGGGCATCCACGTGCTGCACCGTGGCCGCCTCATAGGCACGGGGCATGTAGATCATCTTGTGCTGGCAGCAGGCGAGGAACAACACCATGACAGCGAGGATTCGGGCGGCGGAGACGAGGAGGGTTTTACTGGTCTTTTTCCACATACACGACCAGTCTACCGCGACTTGGGCGGCTGGAAAGTCCCTCCAGAGGCCCAAAATCGTCAACCGCGGGCCAGCCCCGGACAACTCAAACACAAAGGAACCGGGCTTGAATCTCCCGCCAAGCCGGGCATGCTGGGGGTTTCAACACCGATTTTCCCGTATTCCGCAATCCGACCGAACCGCCATGCCTCCCAAATCGTCCGCGAAATCGAAAGCGAAGTCCGCCGCCCCCTCCGAACTGCATCGCAAGCACTCCGCCATCGTCGTGGACGGCGTGGAGCGCGCTGCCAGCCGCGCCATGCTGCACGCCGTGGGCTTCAAGCGGGATGACTTCAAAAAGTCGGTCATCGGCATCGCCTCCACCTGGAGCATGGTCACCCCGTGCAACATGCACATCGACCGCCTGGCCAAGGAGGCCGCCAAGGGCGCTGACGCCGCCGGGGGCAAGAGCATCATCTTCAACACCATCACCATCTCCGACGGCATCTCCATGGGCACGGAGGGGATGAAATACTCCCTCGTGAGCCGCGAAGTGATCGCCGACTCCATCGAGACCGTTGTGGGCTGCGAGGGCATGGACGGCTTCGTCGCCATCGGCGGCTGCGACAAGAACATGCCCGGCTGCGTGATCGCCATGGCCCGGCTGAACCGCCCCAGCGTCTTCGTTTACGGCGGCACCATCCTCCCCGGCTGCGTGGGCCCGGAGAAAAAAGAAAGCGACATCGTCACCGTGTTCGAGGCCGTGGGCAAGCACGCCAACTGCCTCATCGGCGACAAGGAGCTGGAAGACATCGAAGAGCACGCCATCCCCGGTGAAGGCTCCTGCGGCGGGATGTACACGGCGAACACCATGGCCAGCGCCATCGAGGCCATGGGCCTGAGCCTGCCCAACAGCGGTGCGCAATCTGCCGTGTCCGACGACAAGCTGCGCGACTGTTTCGACGCCGGCGCCGCCGTGCTGAACATGATCAAACTGGGCATCACCCCGCGCGACATCATCACGAAGGAGTCGTTTGAAAACGCCATCACCCTCATCATCACCCTGGGTGGCTCCACGAACGCCGTACTGCACCTCATCGCCATGGCCCACTCCGCCGGCGTGAAGCTCAGCATCGAGGACTTCGTCCGCATCGGCAAGAAGACCCCGGTGCTGGCCGACCTCAAGCCCAGCGGCAAGTACTTCATGAACGACCTCGTGAAGATCGGCGGCACCGTGCCGCTCATGAAGATCCTCGTGGAAGAAGGCCTCATGCATGGCGACTGCCTCACCGTCACTGGCCGCACGATGAAGGAGAACCTCAGCAAGATCAAACTGAGCTACCCCAAGAGCCAGAACATCATCCACCCGCTGAGCAACCCGATCAAAAAGGACAGCCACCTCGTCATCTTCAAGGGCAACCTCTGCCCTGAGGGCGCCGTCGGCAAGATCAGCGGCAAGGAAGGCCTCGTCTTCAACGGCAAGGCCATCGTGTTCGAGTCCGAGGAGAAGGCGCTGGACGCCATCCTCAACGACAAGGTGAAAAAAGGCCACGTCATCGTCATCCGCATGGAAGGACCGAAGGGCGGCCCCGGCATGCGCGAGATGCTGAGTCCCACCAGTGCCATCATGGGCAAGGGCCTGGGCAAAGACGTCGCCCTCATCACCGACGGCCGCTTCAGCGGCGGCAGCCACGGCTTCGTGGTCGGCCATGTCACCCCGGAAGCTTTCGTGGGTGGTCCGATTGCCGTCATCAAGAACGGCGACCCCATCACCATCGACGCCGAAAAACGCGCCATCACCCTCGGCATTCCCGCCAAGGAACTGAAGGCCCGCCTCAAGGCCTGGAAGCAGCCCAAGCCCCGCTACACCCGCGGCGTGCTGGCGAAGTACGCCGCCACCGT
>NZ_BATR01000008.1 GCF_000739655.1 Verrucomicrobium sp. BvORR106
GTGGACGGCGGCTGCTGGGGGCCGGAGACCTTGCCGATGGACTTGCGGGCCTTGTAGTTCACGCCACGGGAGAGGAGCGTCTTGCCCAGCGCGCCGGACTTGAGGTACTCCTCAGCGGCTGCCCAACCGAGGTCGGAACGGCGCTGCATGCCGTGTTGCAGGATGAGCTTGCCTTCCACCTTGGAGGCGGCCTTCACGAGGGCGGCACCTTCATGGACGTTGTGGGAGACGGGCTTCTCCACGTACACGTGCTTGCCAGCAGCCAGGGCGGCCAGGGCGATGACGGTGTGGGTGTGGTTCGGCGTCGCGATGGTCACGGCGTCGATGTCCTTGTCTTCCAGAAGCTTGCGGTAGTCCGTGTAGCTCTTGACCTCAACGTTGTTCTTCTTGAGGCTGGCGACGTGCTTGTCCATCACCTCGGAGTCCACATCGCAGAGGGCCACGATGCGCACGCCCTTGATCTTCGAAAGGCTGCCAATGTGGCCTGCGCCGCGGCCTTTGAAACCGATGACGGCAATCCGGATGTCGCCGTTGGCTCCGGCAGGTGCAGCCCAGGTAGGCAGGGCGAGGGCCGTGCCGGCGTAAACGGTGCTGCGCAGCACGTCACGGCGATTCATGGAGGTGGGTATGTTCATTTTCAGTTTGTGGTTGGCGTTTTGGCGGATTGAATCGGCAAGAAAGCGTTCCCGGTGCCGGAAGAGTCAGTACAACGGGTGTATTTCTGCCATTTTGCGTTTTTTCACAGATTTGATGGGTTAACCCACCCCCCTACTGGGCCGAGTATTCCGTAAATTTCGCGGCCAGCGGGGTCGGGGTCGGCTTGCCTTTGGAGAAGTAGAAACGGTAGCGCAGGGTCACGCTCTCGCCCTTGGCCAGCTTGTGATCTCCCAGATGCTTCTCGTCCTTCTTGGCTTCAAAGTCATGGATGCCGAAGGGGTTGGCGGCAAACAAGCCGTAGTCCCGGGCATGCCACCAGGTGGGAGCGCGGAAGTTCTTGGGGTGCTCAAACATCACGACCCCCACCAAGTTACCCTTGGGATCCGGGCCGTAATAGGCCACCCAGGGGGAACGCTTGCCCCAGACGTCCTTGTTCTTGTCAGTGCCGGCGTTGTAGGCCTTGCCAGCGGCGCCTTCACCCTTGAGGCTCAGGCCGGAGCTGAGGCGGATGGCCATAGTGCCCTCCTTGGTGTCGCCAAAGATGACTTCGCCTTCGGTGGCCTTCAGAGTGATGTCGAAGTCGATGTACTTCTCGCCCTCTGGCAGTGCAGTCACCGTGATCTTGCGAGAATCCGTGAGCTGCACTTTGCCATTCGGAGCCACCCATTTGGTGTCAGCCACGAAGGAGCCCTTGTTACCAGTGGCGTTGACTTCCGAGAACTGCACGTGCTCCTGACGGCCGAAGTCTTTCTCCTCGCTCCAGAAATCCATGTCATTCACCGAGCCATGGGCGAACCAGAGGCCGCGATGGTGCTTGTGGTCCTTGGCCTCGCCAGGGACATCCTGCACCATGGGGAAATTGCGGACCACATTCTCTCCTGCCCCACCGATGATGGGATAGAGGAACGGCCGGGGCACATCCTTCGTGTGGTACTCAGTGAAAAGCTTGCCGTCGATTTCGACTTTCAGCCCGGTGTCGCCCGGCTTGAGCGTCACAGTTTGGGCTCCCAATGAGGAGACCAGGGCGAGAAGGAACGACGCGATAAGGGGAGGTGAGGTTCTACGCATGCAGCCAGAAATTTTGGAGGGAAGGCAACGGAAAGGAAAGAAAAACCTTTCAAGGGTACTGTCACGTCCTCACGCGACGAGTAGCGGGAATCCCTTGAGTTTAAAGGGCGGAGGCCTCCATCTGGTAGCTTTGTGACTCTTTGCCCTCACAAAGTTTGGTCAGACAGGTCGAGCCTCCTCCCCCGTGCCTCAAGGCCTTGGCCTCACGTACACACGATGTCATCGCGAGAACTCCCGCGACACATCTGTATCGCCCCTCCTGGGCAAGGCCGGGCCAGCTTTAGAGGGCAATGACGTCTTTCACCACCTTGAGTAGCGTTTTGGCCGTGTAGGGCTTGGGGAGGAAAGTCTTCACACTCGCTCCCGCGGCCTTGGCAGTGACATCGCTGGCACTCACGCCGCTCACAGCCACGATTTTGATCGCAGGATTCATCTTGGTCAGCACCTTGATGGTGGCTTCGCCGTCCATCACCGGCATCATCATGTCGGTCAGTACCAACGCGATCTGTTGACGATGCTCCACATACGTGGTCACCGCTTCCGCGCCATCGCAGGCCAAGATGACCTTGTAGCCAAAGGCCTCCAGCGTCTGCCGGGTGATCATGCGGATCGCCGCCTCGTCATCCACCACGAGCACCGTCTCCCCCTTTCCGCGAGGCACTTTGGAATCCTCGTCCGGCGCGGGTTGGTTCTGCCCCACGCTACGCGCCGGGAGATAAATGCGGAATTTTGCCCCTTTGCCAAGCTCGCTGCGGGCCCGCATGAAGCCGCCGTGGCTTTTGATGATGGCCATGGAGGTGGAGAGACCGAGGCCCGTCCCCTTCCCCACCGCCTTGGTGGTGAAGAACGGGTCGAAGATCTTGTCCAGGATCGCCGCCGGAATGCCCGTGCCGGTGTCCTCCACCTGAATCACTAGGTAGGGACCCGCCTTGGCCTCCAGGTTCATGGCGGCGTAGTGGGCGTCCAGCGTGATGTTCTCCACCGAGATGGCGATGTTGCCCCCCTCCGGCATGGCATCCCGCGCATTCACGCAGAGGTTCAGGAGCACCTGATGGAGCTGCGTGAGGTCGCCCGTGACGGTCCAGAGATCGCTGCCCACATTGGTGCGGATCTGGATGTTCTTGGGGAAAGTGTCGCGGATGATCCGCTCCACATCATCCACCAGCCTCCCGGCGTGCACCTCATCCCGCCGCCCTTCCACCCCACGGGCAAAGGAGAGCACCTGACCCACCATGTCTGCCCCGCGTTTCGCGCTGGTGGCGATGTTGCCCAGCAGTTCCTGGCTCCCGGAATCGCTCGTCTTCAGCTTGAGCAGGTCCACTGCCATCATGATGGGCGAGAGGACGTTATTAAGGTCATGGGCCATGCCACCGGCCAGCGTGCCGATGCTCTCCATGCGTTGCGCCCGGAAGAACTGCCGCTCCAGCCGCTTCTTCTCGGTGATGTCTGTGTTGATCACCAGCAAGCTCCGCGGCTGCCCCTGATCATCCCGGACGAGGTCCCACCGGCTCTCCACGATGAGGGAGCGCCCGTCTTTGGCCTGCTGCTTGAGCTCCCCAGTCCACTCCCCTGTGGCATTCACCTGGGTGAACGCGCCCTGAAATTCCCTGAGTTCAGCGTGCAGTAGATCCGCCACCTCCTTGCCCAGCGCCTCCTCGGAAGACCATCCGTAGAGCTGTTGCGCCCCCTTGTTCCAGTAAGTGATGCGGTGCGCCAGGTTCACCACCAGGATGGCGTCTTGCGCCTTGTCCAGCAGGTCTGCCTGCTCCCTGAGCTGTGCCTCCGCTTGCCGCTGGGCACTCATGTCCATGCCCACCCCCAGCAGACACGGCTGTCCTTCCATGAGGATGCGGCTGGCGGAGTAGATATAGGGCACCATGTCGCCGGTCTTCGACCGCAGCCGGAGCTCCGCCACGGCATGCCCATGAGTGAAGGCCTCAACAATACGAGCGCGCACCGCCGCCACATCGTCTGGCACGATGAACTGCTCTGGGATCATGCCCTCGATCTCCTGGGCGCTATAGCCTGTAACTTTCTCGAACTCACCATTCCACCGCAACATGCGCCCGTCCTGGCCGAAGAGATACACCGCACAGGGCAGGTTGAACATCAGCGCCGCCAGCGTCTGCTCACTCTCCCGCAGAGCTTCCTCCGCCTGCTTCTTGTCCGTAATATCCTGAAAGGCTCCATGCACCCGGATGATCTGGCCCCGCTCATCGCGAACCGCCTGCCCGATCACCCGCACCCAGACGAGCCGGCCCTTCGCAGTGCGAATCTGCATTTCCTCGTCCCACGCCATCCCCTGCTCAAGGCAGTCGGTGAAAACTTTCTGGATCTTGTCCCGCCAACCGGGGGCGTAGAAGGCGATGCCTTCCTCCACCGTGGGAGAGGTCCCTACCGGCATCTCGTGGATCTCGCACACTTCCGCCGACCACAGACACCTCTCTGGTGGCACTTCGACCACCCAGCCACCCAAGCGGGCCATGCGACCTGCCATGTGAAAGAGCGCCTCGCTCTCCAGCAGTTGCTCCTCTGCCGTCGCACGCGCCGACCCTGCGGTAGGAGTATGAATTCGTCGTGCTGGGGAAGCCTCAGGTAAGCCACTCATACGCGCCATTAATAATAATCGCAAATTTTACCAAACCCCGCAAGCTTGGTTCACAGAAGCATCATAATGATCCCAATTATAAGGAAGGGCAAGCACCCTGCCATCCGCGCAGTTGCCTTTCCCACGGCTGGCGTTACATCGCGCGATGCACAGCATGACAGGATTTGGACGAGGCGAGGCCGTTGGGAACGGCGTCGTCTGGCGCGTAGAGGCAGGCTCCGTGAACCGCAAACAACTCGAACTGGTGGTCCAATTGCCCCGGGAGCTCAATGAACTGGAGCCGTCCCTGCGGAACCAGCTTGCTGAAAAGCTCTCCCGTGGACGTGTGCAGGTCAGCATCAGCGCAGACAAGGGCACCGGCACGACCTCGGCTCTGACGGTGAACAGTGATCTGGCCCGGCAGTATGCGGCCGCCCTGCTGGAGCTCTCCAACAAGCTCGGCGTGCAGGCCACCATCAGCAGTGCAGACATGACCCGCTGGCCGGGCGTCTTCACGCTGGCTGATAGTGGCTGGGATGTGAAGGAAGCGCAGCCCCTCATCGAGAAGGCCCTGTCCCAGGCCCTCACCGCCATGCTGGCCATGCGGAGAACCGAAGGGGATCACCTCAAGGCCGACATCAACTCGCGTCTCGACACGCTGACGGCGATGCTGCAAGAGGCCGCCGCCCTGACCCCACAGGTGGTCAGCCGGTACCGTGATGTCCTTCGTCAACGCCTCACCGATGCCGGACTCCCCCTGCCACTGGAGGACGAGCGCCTCGTGAAGGAGATCGCCCTCTTCGCCGACCGGTGTGACATCAGTGAGGAAATAACCCGTGCCACCAGCCACATCGCCCAGTTCCGCACCTACATGGACAGCGGCGAACCGGTGGGCCGTCCGCTCGACTTCCTCTCGCAGGAACTCTTCCGCGAGTTCAACACCATGGGCAGCAAGGCCAACCACGCCACGCTGGCCCAGCTCGTGGTGAAAGCCAAGACGGAGCTCGAAAAGATCCGCGAACAGGTGCAGAACATTGAGTAGCCGTTCGTTCTTCCCATCATGAAAGCTTCCTCTCCCCTCCCACGCTGGACTTTCCCGCTGCTGATTCAGGCCGCCCTGTTGGGGGGCCTGCGGGCCGATGGCCTGACGGTGACTCTGGAGGGAGGAGAGAGTGGCCGCGAAGCCGGACTGACCAGCTTTGCCGCACCGACGGAGGCCAAGGGCATTTCTCAACTCACCACGCCGGATGGCAAGTCGCTGCCTGTACAGCCCAGCGCTGACGGAAAGACCTGGACGCTCATCACGCCAGCGATCGCGCCGGGAGCCAAGCTGGTCGTGAAAGCCACGGGAGGAAATTCCGCCGCCCCGTCCGACGCCATCCAGGTCGCCAAGTCGGGTGGCACGTTGCAGTTCCAGTCAGGCAAGCAGCCCTTCTTCGCCTACCAGATGGAGACCAGCGAGGTGCCTTCGGGAACTTCAGAAGACTTCAGCCATGGGGCCTATCTGCACCCGGTGTATTCCCCCAGCGGGAAGCGCGTCACCGGGGACTATCGACCGGACCATCCCCATCAGCGGGGCATCTTCATGGCCTGGACCAAGACGGAGTTCGAGGATCGTCATCCGGACTTCTGGAACATGGGCAAGGGCAAGGACGGCAAGCTCACGGGTGAAGTGCGCTTTGGCCAGCTGGACAGCCAGTGGAGCGGCCCCGTGCATGGTGGATTTACCAGCACCCATCGCTGGCTGGATCACACCAGCGGCGCGGAAAAGGAAGTGCTGCATGAGAAGTGGAGCGTCACCGGGTACGCCGTGCAGATTGCGGGCGCACCCGCGTACATCCTGGACCTCGTCACCACCCAGACCTGTGCCGGTCAGGCACCGCTGAAACTGCCCAAGTACCACTACGGTGGCCTGGGCGTGCGTGGCCCGGAGCAGTGGGATCCCGTGGACAAGGTGACCATGCTCACCTCCACCGGTGCAGATCGCATCAAAGGCGATGGCACGAAGGCCTCCTGGGTGTGGCTGGGCGGTGAGGTGGACGGCACCTTCACCGGCACCGCCGTGCTCATGCACCCGGACAACTTCCGCTTCCCCCAGCCCCTGCGCCTGAATCCCAAGAATCCGCAGCTCTGCATCGCCCCCTCCGCAGAAGGCGACTGGTCCATCGAGCCCGGCAAGTCTCTCGTCCTGCGCTACCGTTTCGTGATCCGCGACGGCAAGCCGGACGCGGCTTTGCTGGACAGGCTGTTGCACGACTACTCAAATCCGGCCAAAGTGACGGTTGGCCCCAACTGACTGACTCTGCCCCATTTCATGCCCGATCCCGCCTCCTTCCCGAAATCCCGCCTGGGAGTCCTGCTGATTGTCTCCGGCCCCTCCGGCTCCGGAAAAACCACCCTGTGCCGCCAGATCGCCGACCTGGGAGAAGCGGTGCACTCCGTCTCCGCCACCACCCGCAAGCCCCGCCCGGGTGAGATGCATGGGAAAGACTATTTCTTCTTTTCCGAGGAGGAGTTCGAGGAGAAAATCGCCCGTGGCGAATTCTTCGAGCACGCCCGGGTTCACGGCAACCTCTACGGCACGCTCAAGACCTATGTGAAGGAGAACCTGGAGCGCGGAGTGGATGTGGTGATGGACATCGACGTACAAGGTGCCACCCTGGTTCGAGCCTGTGACGATGATTTGGTGCAGCAATGCCTGGCCGATGTGTTCATCCTGCCCGGCTCCGTGGACGCGCTGAAGGAGCGGCTCGCCGGCCGTGGTACCGAGGATGATGAGAGCCTGGAACTGCGCCTGCGCAATGCCCTCACCGAGATCGCCCACTGGCACAAGTACCGGTACGCCCTGGTGAGCGGTTCCCGTGAGGCCGACCTTGAGAAATTCCGCTCGCTGCTGCTCGCAGAGCGCATGCGAGTGGCCCGGCTCACCTAGACACTCGCTGATCGATCCGACCGAACTGATCCCGCCATGCCTTCGCCTTCCTCCTCCATGCGCCCCTTTTCCAACGTCTGGTTCAAGCTGCTCACCGGTGCAGCCCTGGTCACGCAGGCTCCGCTGTATTCCCAGGAGCCGGCCAAGCCCGCCGCCCCTGCCCAGGAGGCGGCGTTCGCCCAGTTCGAGTTGTTGACACGGGCCATGGAGATCATCCGCCAAAACTATGTGGATGAGAAGAAGGTGTCCTACGAGCAACTCATCGAGGGCGCTCTGGACGGCATGCTCAAGAAGCTGGACCCCCACTGCGAGTACATGGGGAAGTCGCTCTTCGAGGAGATGCAGCAGGAGCAGCGCGACACCAGTGAAGGCGTGGGCATCACCATCGCCCTGCGCGAAGGCATGCTCACCATCATCACGGTGGATGAGCAGGGTCCCGCTGCGAAGGCCGGCGTCCTGCCCAATGACCAGATCATCCGCATTGGCGAGGTGCTGGCCGACAACATGAGCACCATGGAGGCGGTGCAGCATCTGAAGGGCAAGGCCGGAGACGCGGTGCGTCTCACAGTGCGTCGCCCCGGTACGAAGCAGTTTCTGGACTTCAATCTCGTGCGTCAGGCCCTGCAGGAGAGCTCCGTGCGCGATGCGATGATGCTCCACGCCCGTCTCTCCTCACCGTGGAAGATCGGCTACGCCCGCATCACGGAGTTCACCCAGGGGACGGTGAAGGACCTCTCCAATGAACTCGACCGCCTTGAGAAAGAAGGCATGCAGGCCTTTGTCCTGGACCTCCGCAACAACCCGGGCGGCCTGATTGACTCCGCCGTGGGCGTCTGTGGCGAGTTCCTGCCCTCCGGCACGGTGGTGGTGACCACGGAAGGCCGTGTTGCCACCCAGAACCCGCCGCCTTACCGCACGCCGCCACGCAATGGCAAAGCCCAGCGCAAGTACCCCATGTGCGTGCTCATCAATCACGGCAGTGCCAGCGGCTCTGAACTCGTCGCCGGAGCACTTCAGGATCTGAAGCGAGCCATCGTGGTGGGCACCACCAGCTTTGGCAAAGGGTCCGTGCAGACCGTGCTGCCGATGAAGAACGGTGCCGCCATGCGCCTCACCACGGCCAAGTACTACACCCCGAGCCATCGCACCATTCACGAGAATGGCGTGGAGCCCAACATCGTCTCTGCACTGACCAGCGACGAAGAGATGAAGATCATGCAATGGCGCACGGCCAACACCCAGGGGGAGGGCCGCACACTGGATCTGGCCAAGCTCAATGACCGCCAGCTGGAACGCGCCACCGACGTGCTCAAGGGCGTGATGACGTACGAGGAGTTCAAGAAAGGCGATGCCAAGCCGGCCGTGAAACCTCCCGTCGAAGCTCCGGCTGCGCCCGCCAAGCCTCAAGACTCGCCAGCGCCAGCGCCAGTACCGGCACCAGCGTCAACACCTCCTGCTGCTCCTGCGCCAGTCCCTGCCCCGGCGGCTACACCCGCGCCGTCTGGCACGACTCCACCGGCTCCCGCTCCTGCTCCCACCCCTGCGCCAGCCGCCCCGGCTGCCCGTTGATCGTTTCCTTGTACCGCTTTCATGTCCGGATCCCGCCCGCCCTGCCTTCTTGCCCTGGAAACCTCTTGTGACGAGACCGCCGCGTCTGTGGTCACCACGGCTGGCGAGGTGCTGAGCAGCGAGGTTGCGTCCCAGATTGAGATCCACCGCGCCTATGGCGGCGTGGTGCCCGAGGTGGCTTCGCGCAATCACATCCAGGTCATGCGCCTCGTGTGTGAGCAGGCCATGCAGAGTGCCGGCGTGGCCCTGCCGGAGATCACCGCCTTTGCCGCCACCAGCGGACCGGGCCTTGTGAGCTCACTCCTCATTGGCAGCACCATGGCCAAGGCCCTTGCGCTCGCAGGGAAGAAGCCGTTCCTCGCCATCAATCATCTGGAAGGGCACTTGCTCTCCCCCTTCATGACGAAGCCGGGTGAAGCCACAGGAGACACGGCGGCCCCCATCCCGCCCCACCTGGCGTTGATCGTGAGCGGCGGTCACACCATGCTCATGAACGTGCGCGGAGTGGGGCAGTATGATCTGGTAGGGCGCACCCGTGACGACGCCGCAGGCGAGGCCTTTGACAAGGTGGCCAAGATGCTGGGACTACCCTACCCGGGGGGGCCGGAGATTGACCGCCGCGCCCGCCATGGGCGGAGGGATGCCTACGAATTCCCCCGCAGCATGATGGAAGCAGGAAACTACGAGTTCAGCTTCAGCGGGCTGAAAACCGCCGTGCTCTACCTCCTGCCCAAGATTGATCTCACGGATGAAGGCACCATGAACGATGTCTGCGCCTCCTTCCAGGAAGCCGTCATCGAGGTGCTGGTGAAGAAGACCGTGAACGCCGCCCGCCAGCATGGCCAGCGGATCATCGGCGTGAGCGGCGGCGTGAGTTGCAATCACCGGCTCCGCGAGCGCTTCACAGAACGCTGCGCCAAGGCCGGCATCGAGCTCCGCCTCACCCCACCCACCTACAGCACCGACAACGCCGCCATGATCGGCTTCGCCGCCGTGCACCGTCATCTGACGGGCTATCAGAGCCCGTTGGAGATTGATGTCGATCCGAACTTGAGCCTGGTGGGATAGAGACGCCAGATCGACAAGGGGTGCCGCGAGGAACAAAGCACCAAGCATCATCGCTGCCTGCTCACCAACAGGAGCGAGGGACATTCTTGTCCCGGTTCGCACCAAACGTCCCATGAGACCATCGTCACGAACCCGCCACCAAATCACTTGGGCTGAAGTCGGGTACGCCCAGAGATCTGCCGCCCCCTCATGCCACCACGCCCCCAAGGAGCGGCGGTTTGTGCTTGCACAACCGCCGACGTGAAACGGAGCGCTTGACCACCAACGCCCTTCAATCGTTCTCCAAGCTGCCAACGCCGCTTCTTGGTCTGAGCTCGGTCTCGCAGCCATCCCACGTCATCCTCGCAACCACCCGTTTCCTTGTACCACCAAGGGCGGCATCACGACAAAACCGGAGGGACGCCAGTACCACGCCTCGGCTGGAAGTCGGTGTCACTTTCGACTCGAATGGCACCGCATCCGAGAACCTTTCGTGACGCACCTCCGCCTCAGCCCAACACCTCCCGCGAGCCGCTCAAGCCAGCTCCAATCACTTTCGGCCCCGCACCCCATGTCCCGGAGGGACGTCGGATAGTAGCCGGTGGTGATAACCACCGGATCCCGCCCCCAACCCCTCTGCGTCCCGGAGGGACGCCGGACCGGGGCGAGGCACCCCCAATGACTGCCAGACTAGCTCCACGGCGATGAATTCTTTGCCCATCACCCCCACCGATTCAAAAATCTATTTCCTCAATCCGGTAGCGGAAGCGGCGTGAGCGGAAGCAACCGGGAATCCTCGATCGCCGCCGTGCGATGACCAATGCCCGCGAGATACGCCTCATTGCTCGCGAAGCTCAGGAACGTCTCGACGCTGCGGTGTCGCACCAACATGACCAGATCCCAAGACTCGTCTTCAGGACCAATCAGGAACGGCCCTCCCTTGCCCATGAAGAGCAGGTCTCCCCCGCTCTCCCTGACATGGGGCAAGGCGTGTGCAATGTAGCGATCGAAAGCCTCGGCCCCTGTGCATGGGCCTTCGAAAGCCAATTCCGGGTGGGCCGAGTAGTCCGCCACCCTTCGGAAGCGCAACAGATTCAGCATGACCACCTCACCCCCACAACCGCGCTGGAAGAAAGCACGGCCGGATGATTGGGTAGGCTCAAGGTAACGGGTTTGTGGAGGTGTGGACACGGGTTTCCTTTCAATGCTCGCTCCGCCGCGAATTCCTTGTTCCCCACGTGGGCCACGAGGTCAGCAGGAGCTGGTCGCATTATCCGGGTGAAACAAGCTGTCAAATATTACCCGGATAAATTTACAACAATATCAAGCACTCCCCAGCCTTTGCAGCCCCTCCCAACCATGCCAGGCCATGAAGCCGGCAATGACCACCATCACAGCGCAGGAGACGTAGGGAGCACGACGCATGAGCTCGCCGAAGCCCCTGAAGCGCTTCTCCGCATGTCTCAGACTCCAGGCCGCCAGCACGCCAGTGGCCACCATCGTGAGGGCCAGCCCCGTGCTGAAGGCCGCCACCATGGCGAACCCCAGCGTAAACTTCTTCAACTGCAGGCAGATCAGGAGCACGCTGAAAGCGGCCGGGCACGGCATCAAGCCACCCGTGATGCCGAACAGGGCGATCTGCGGCGTGGTCACCGTTCGCCCCTCGAACCGCCGGCGGATCTCATCAGCGTGTTCGCGCTCATGGGCATCCTGGTACTCCTCGTCTGACGCTGGAGCCTCATCCTCGCCCCCTTCTCGAAAGGCCACTCGATACGTATGACTGTGATCGCCATGGGACAGGCTCATTTCCACCTCGAACTCGTGCGGTTCCGGGATGTGCTGCTCGGATTCCAGCCAATCCCCTTGCTGGCGCATCGCGAAAGACTCCCTGGCCCCACCCTCACGGATGGTCGCAAGCGCCACTTGCGACGCTGCCGGCAACCTGGCCCCAGTAGGCACCCGCATCCGGAACACCGGCGGCACGCCATCCTCATGGATCTCGATGCCATAGCGACCATGCCCCGTGTTGATCCACTTCACCTCCCCATGACCGTGATCGTGCAGATCAGCATGGTCATGAGCTGAGTGATCCCCATGATGGTGATGGTGGTGATGCCCGTGGTCGTGACCGTGATGATGATGCGAGTGGGCGTGCGCCTCACGCACCTCCCGCCGGGTGCGGAAGAACATCCATACCGCCATGGCCAGGACGAGCACTGCGGAGATGAGCTGCAGGTAAGGCTCAATCGCCTCTGCGCTCCACTGGCTGCCGAAGTAAAGCGCCCCTGCCGCCAGCGCCCAGATGATCAGGCTGTGGGAGATGGCGGCGGATACGCCCAGCAGCACCGCCTGGGCGATGGTGCCACGGATGGCAATGATGAAGGCCGCCATCATCGTCTTGGAATGGCCAGGCTCCAAACCATGAAGCGCACCCAGAAGGATGGCCGTGGGGATGTAAAGCCAGGAGATGTGCTCAGGGTTCATAAAACAACCAGTGAAGAGATGCGGCAGCGCGATCAGCGGAGGTACTTGCGGAGCACATCGATGAGCTCCTCACCCGCCTCGATGGGCGAATGGCCGTCATGGGCATCATCCATGACATGATGGCGGATGTGCCCCTCCAGGACCTCCAGCATCAGGCTGTTGATAGCACCCCGGAAGGCCGCCAGCGTGTGCAGGACGTCACTGCAATCCTTCTCCTCGTCGATAGAGCGGTAGAGCCCTTCGAGCTGCCCCTGGAGGCGACGAATACGGGCCAGGAGGTGCGGCTTATTCTGCGTGGTGTGTCCCATCTTGGGGAGACATATACCCTAGGGGGGTATGGTATACAAGACTTTTGAACCGTTGCCTCGCAAGACCTAGCAAACGATGGCGAAACACCAAAGCAAATGAGCTAGCGAGCGAGCGGCGCGGAACAGCAGGACGCAGACGGCATCCTCCGATTTGCCTAAAAAGGAAAATGGAGGCGTGGAAAACAGCTCTCCCTGCTGTGTTGCAACGATTTGATTCGGAAGGCGTTACCACCTAAAAGCTTCATCCCGGATCGATGGGAACTTATGCATCGTGAAGGCCTTAGGCATCCTCATTGCGGCTTCATTTCCTGTTTAGGATTTGGAAGACGTGGGCACCAGCGCGTCCGCCGTCCCGGAGGGACGATGGACAGTAGCCGGTGGTGCCAACCACCGGTTTCCGTGCCCCAAAACCCATCTGCGTCCCGGAGGGACGCCGGATCGCCTTTGCCTCGGAGTAGCCGGGAAGACTGTATCCGCAACCTTGGAGCGGGGCAGATTCACCGCGCCACCTTGGACAGGGTCTAAAAATGCACGTCTCGCGTCACCTGGAGAACAGAACCACCAACCCGCCCACTATGAATGGAGTGAGATAGACGATTGCAGAAATCCACGCTAGCTTGCAATGCTTCGGCCCCACCAGGAGAAGCGCCCCAATCAAACGCCATGGAGCGATCGGTTCGGTAGTCCTTGGATCGACGGTCATATTGACATACTCCTGGGTTAAACACAGCCTGAGATGAGTGCCGATCCGCCGTAGCGACATGGCAGGGCGGCATTTGTTTCGCTACCACCGGACGAGTTCATAAGCACAAAATTGGTGATGTCGGTCGAAGACAATTTTCAGTCCTCCTCCGTTCTTCCAACTTTGTACGTGGATGAGGCCATCCGTCGCAGTCCTCGTCTTGAGGCTCTTTTGGGGCGGGTTCTTGGTGTCGCCGAAAGTCCAGACGGAGTAATCGGTCTCTTCAGAGATCGGGGCGAACTTCCGATCGGAGAAAAGTTGCAGGAAAGCCTCCTCGGAAATGTTGAAGGTCGCATCCTGTTGGTAGCCATCGTCCCAGAATCCAATGTTCGAGGCAGAAAAAGGAAGCTTGAGGAAGGGAACTTCCTCTGGAGCAACTTGGGAGCCGGTAACTGGATCATGCACTCCCATCAGACGACGACAACCCGTGAACGCAAACGTGCAGATCAGAATCTGAGCAAGTAGTATGGCACAAGTCAGAAAGCGCATGGTGATGGGGCCAACCTCCAGTCGGCACCAAAGGCCGGAGCTATGAGGGGGCGTTGAGATGGGATGACCCGGATGACTATGCACCTCGTCGTGCTTCGTGTAGCGGTCCTGCTCTGAAAGCACGATAGTACTCATGATGCCAACGGTCCGCTAGCGACCGAGTTTGTGGAATGTCACGATTGAAACCAACGCGCGAAAACTAGGACACGATGGAGTATGACTAGATGCCCGGTTCATAGACGGGATAATAGATGGGTGGTGCCCCAGCCTGTCTAATGACCGTGCTGGGCGCAACACCCACGCTCCGCAGAATCTCACGGATGAGTGCGAGCCCTCGCTGTGGATCAGTAACTTCGATGTCAATGTTGGAACGGCCCATACCAGTGCCACCGCCAGTAACCTCGCCGAGTTCAGCCTGCTGTAGCGCCTCATCGATTGGGTCCTCGATTTCGTCGCGGCCACCAAAGGTAAAATCCTCTGTCTGTAGGATGATCTCAAAAAAAGTCGTGTCACTCATGCCGAAAATGGGTTGTCTTGAATACACAGGGTGCGCAGAAGCACCCACAACCTATGCTTGATCAACCACCAAGGCGAGAGCACTCGTTGCAGCGGCATGGCGGTTTGAACTACCGCGGTTGGCATCAGCACCAGCGCCTCGCCACGCCTTTTATTTCTCGGTCGGTTTCTCATTGGGGGCAAAAGGATCTGAACTGAAACTGTCCGTGATTCGCTTCAAGAGAGTTGCGTCAGGCAGATACACTCCTTTGTCATACTCATACACCAACCACCGTCCAGACTTCTTGCTCTTGCCAACGTGAATCTGGCGGGGCCTTTTATCATCACCGGCCCCAAGTGACATATTCCAGTCCACTTCAGAGCCATCTTTGGGGTCCTTGGCAGTCTCGGGCGGGCCTGCTGCGGCCTTCCAATAGGCGGCGTAAAAAGCTGCTCGCTCCTTCAGACGAAAATCCTGCTTGTGTCGCCTGCACCAAAAGGTTTCCAGAATGACGCCGGACATGTCGTCGGGGTGATGAAACCCGAGCTTGTTCATGGACTGCGCCAACGGCCCACCACCCCAGAGTCCCCAGGTGTTCCTCAGGCTCATGCCAAGGCCGAAATGATACTCGATCATCTCTTCCTCGGTCTTCATGGAATCAATCTTCGCAAGATCCTCTTTGGGAAGCAGCTTCTCCAACTGCTGATGCGCCTCCTCCAGAGTCTTCGGAGGAGGCTCCTTCGCCTCCCTGGCCTTTTCATTGCCTGGCTGCTTCGCAGGCCTGGCCGCCCTCTCCTCGGCCCCCAACTGGCTGGCTACGGCTAGAAGCAGAACGAGGATGACGATGGGCTGACTCAACGCGCCGTCTAGCCAAGCATCAAACTTGGATTGAAAAGAGGGAATGGTCATGACGGTTGACTAACAGGAGGATACCCTAGGCCTTCATTCTGAATCCGGCTTCGATGTTGTTGCCATCGGGATCAAGCACATAGGCCGCATAATACCCATTGCCCTCATCCTCCGGCGCGCCGTTGTCAGCGCCACCATGCAACAGACTCAACGCGTGAAATTCATCCACCGCCTGCCGACTCGGAGCAACAAATGCAAGGTGAAGGGGGCGATGCACAGCGGGTGCCAGGGATGTGCCGTAGTAGTCACCTTGAGCAGGCCCAACCCAGAGGAAGGGGAACTCCGATGGACCAGCGAAGATGGCGGCACCGAACTCCGGTTGACGTTGCACGACGGTGATGCCCAGCGGCGCGAGACAACGCTCGTAGAAGCTGATGCTCCGCTGAGGATCAGAAGCAAAAATGCCGATGTGATCAAACATGGCTTGTTGGGGTGGAAGCGGCTGCGGTGGACAACATGGTTGGGTTGGCCGCCATGGGATGTCGCACTGAGGCTAGCACCGTGCGATGGGCGTCACAACAATTAGCCACCCATCTCCCCACCGGGCATATCTGGAACCTCATTCACGATGGAGTCGATTGCACCGCCCCATCTTCACACGCCTCCACTCTTCTGGGCAAAGCCATAGACATCCGAGGGATCGGTCCACTTCTCATATTCAGGTGAACCCTTTGGCAAGCCTGGCCAGCCGATCCAATCCGGATAGCCTTCCGGAGCCTGCGCGATGCTGGTGATGAAAACCCAGTAGTCCAACTCCTCGCGGGCAAACAAGTCCTCGCCCCCGATCAGCAGGGCACGCAGCAGTTCGTTGGACGCCTCTGCTTCGTCGCCGAGCTCCAGCAACATCTGCCCACGCCGAAGATGCACGAATGGATTGCCGAAGCCGCCGTAAAGAATGAGAGCATCCCGCCAAGTATCCAGGCTGGCTCGATAATCCTTGGAGTGCCACTGCATATCCCCGATCGCGACCGCGAACCAAAGGCTGGCACTACGCCCCTCCCGAGGCAGCGGAATCAGATCGAACCCTCGGCGAAACAGAGTGATGGCACCGCCATAGTCACCTTGATCTGCGAGGACATTGCCAGCCACGGCCAACGCATCAAGCTCGCTCTGCAATTCGTCTGAGATGGAATCGGATTCACTCATGAGATGAGGATGTAGCGAGATGGAGTGGCGGGATTTATTGCAGGACGCATGGACGATACTGCAAACCAAACGGCTTGCTCCAGCGCCTTGTTCGACCTAGTGCCGGAGCCCTGCGAGCTGCGCAGAGAACGCTTCGATCGTTTTGGGAGGGTCACCGGACGAAATCGGGCCCCGGATCCAATCCTCGTAGGTCAGGACTTTGCGATCAGGCTCGGAGTAGCCAAATGAAAGCAAACGATGCCCAGCAGTGAAAACCGATCCCCTCCATCCAATGTCGAGATCTCGTCGGGACATGTCCGCCGAAGTCGGCACCAAGTATCCAAATATGGGAAACAGCGTCCCACCAGAGACGCAGACACTGTATGATGAATCAGTGAAACCCGTGTGGAGGAGATAGACCGTCGTGCGACCTGAAGGTGAGACCAGCACCTCTGAAACATCAGTGGTGTCGAACATTGGATCCCATGCTCTCCATGCAACGGCCATCCGATGGCGAAGAAAATATGCATCCCCTACCAGAAGCACCACGGCAATGAGTGGAATGATCATCGCCCAACGCAGCCATGAACGTCTCAGCCACACAAGTGGAGCCAGACAGACGAGGCTCCAGACGATGGGCAGCAGCGTGCTGTCAGTGAACGGCTGCTGGGCAAAGACGATGGCCGTGATGATGCACAAGCAAGAGATCGCAGTCTTCATTCTTTGCATGGCGGGTGACGCCGCAGGCTGACCGAACGCTTAAGCCTCGCCGCCCACCAGGGCAGGCTTGATCGGAGAGACTAAGCGACGCGTTGAGGTTTCGAAACGTATGAATAATACCGCAGCCCCATCGGTTGGTGCCAGCGCATTCTTCGCCCTCAGTAGCCCCTACGGAAGGTGGAACTCTCCGTTCTTTGCTGCGACTGTGAAGATGGCCCCAATCCTCACAAATAGACTATTTGCTGGGTTGTTTTCGTCTCGAGGGATAGTGGGACAGAGAAATAAGCACATGGCATCCAGAAGTGCTTGGTTCAAGGGGACATCTCCACGTGCTAGGGTGTATTCGAAGACTCGGTCGTGCCACATCTGATGAGCCTCAGGCACCAGCCCACGAGGAAGGGATGCCTCAAGTAAGCCACGACCGAAGCTCTCGATGTATGCCAGTGAGTCTGAGCGACCCGCGAAGAGCGTAGACATCGCAAAAAAGTAGGCTGCCACTGTGCCGACAGCTAAAACGTCAGACTTGTTGGTGACAACAAGCGAAGGTGACAGCTCCAACGCAAGCCTTTCGTAGTCACTAATCGCACGGGGCACCACATTGCTGGCCACATACGCTCCGAAACTTTTGGTGCCAGATACTTGCTTCGACATGGACTCTCTATTGGTTGGCCTAACATGTAAGCTGTGGCGACGGCGAGCGTAAAACCCCGCTCATGCTACAGACCGCAACGAGCCGTTGCCACAAGCGTTTTGTTCGGCCTGAGTTTTCCTGGTGTGTTCTTTGTTGTGGTACTCAATGAATGCGACGTCGAGATTGTGTTCAGGAAGCAGATTCAATGTGCTCAGCTCAATCGGGATAGAAAAGTAGTCTAACTCGACATGATGATTTGGACAGACGCAAACAATGTTTCGAGGGTGGTCGGGGCCACCTCGTCCAAGGGGCCGAAGGTGATGGCCTTCTGCGTATTTAGCGTCTCCTGGCAACATGATGCACTCACCACAAATCTGACACTGGTAATTGTAGAGCTGCTTAATATAGCGTGAGTGATCGCTATCGCGTATGACCCGATGGGTCGTGACCGATGTTCTCTCAGTAGGACTGTAGTCAAGATCAGAGGCAAGGGGTGCCTCTGGAGGCACAGTCTCACGAAGGCAATTCCGACAAGCAAACAAGGTCAGCTTGGGCCAATTCGCCGCAAGCACTCTTCGTGCAGCTTCGATGTCAGGAAACGGAACCCAACCTCCTTGGCTCCTCGAAACCACCGATCCAACCGGCTTCTCCGTGCCTTGCCTCTCTCCCTTTTCAATGGCATGGCTACAGGTGCCCACATGCAGCCGAGCCCGACTTGTTTTCGGGTCCAGGTTCAACCAAAAGGGCGATTCTGCAGTTGCGGAGGACATTGCTCTTAGATCGAACGTAGAGATAGTCTGCAAAAAAACAGAAAAAATCAACAACATTATAGGCAGCAAATATTCAAATTAATCTCAAATCACGAGCATTGCTACATGTTTTGAAAGGTGCAAACTGGAGCAACCTCGCAATAGCCCGTCTTGTTGCAGGTCGGATCGGCCTGAGTTACTTGTAACCGACAAAGATGAACACTCCAACATCGGGATGGATGGGGCACGATTTAGCTTGGTACGGCTCGGGACTGAACGGAATGCCAACGGTCTGAAATGCTCTGCGGATTTTTTCAGCTGAATCCGCAGCGGCTTCGCCGACCGAGAATATGCGAATGCCTTGAAACGTGAAGGCCCCGAGTGGGGTGAGACCGAGCGCCTCTGGCGGCACCGCAAGAGCGTCAGAAAGCTGTTTGGAGTAACTTTCGCACTCGGGGTCGAGCATCTTGGATGCAATAATGATAGGAACGGTCAGGCCGCCCGAAAACCCCTTGCGCATGGCGGCGCGCAATGCCTGATTCTGTTCGGGGGTAACAGTGCGAGGCTGGCCCCTGGCTTCGAGTGCGGCAACAAGCTTGTTGGCTTCCTCTGCTTGAGTGTGAGCGGCGGAAATTTGATCTTCGGCGAATTTCTGTCGTTCCTGCGCCTTGGCCTTGTCGGCGCGCTGCACTACGAGCAGCTTGTCGGCAACATAGTGACTGCCGAAGGTGATTATGATGCCGATGGTCGTAACGGACAATCCAACCCATCGCAGAATGCTGGCCCATCGTTGAAGTTCGTCGGCTGTCATTGGGAAAAATGGTTCGCTGTCGCTGCCCTTTTCTATTCGGCTCACGTCCTTTAGCATTCGCGCGCTATGCAAAATCTAACGCTATGCGCGAATGGAGTTGAAGCAAGCGAGTGCCCCCATAAGGCGATGGCGCGAGGGGAAGCGCCGATGACACGACAAAGGCCATCCGAGCCGTTGCCTGCATCCGCATTGTTCGACCTATTGTTTGCGCAGGATACGTCAGAATCGAACTGACGCCTGGCCCTTGATCAACCGACTCGCAGGGAGTGTCGGCTGATCGAGGGGCGATGCTACCACTACACCAGTATCCCAAATTCACAGTCGCGAGCATACATCTTCAGCGCTGGAAGGATCAAGTGCAAAACGATCTCGAAGAAACTGAGGAAGCTTTTGAGAACCCTGCTCAGCGATAAAAGCTCTAATGTCCGAATGCAGTGCAATGTCTTGAGGACTGGGCAGAAGCAATTTGCACCAAAACTCCGCCATGCGACGAACAGCATGCGTGAAAAGGAGAAAATCATCATAACCCAGGTCTGCGAAGGGCGATGGTCTACAGCGACCTTCAAAAACGGTGTCCCAGTTTGAGCAGTTGGCAAGGCGCGTGAGTATCTCTGAGAATCTTTTTGGCAGCGCTCGTCCCTTGTGTGCTTGCTCGTTTCGAGTTAGCCTCACCAGTTCCACCAACAAATCGAGCACTGCAAACTCGGGCGACTTGCTGAGCAACTGAGCATTTCGAAGGCATGTTGCAAAATGGTCGTGTTTTGCAACTCCGTCAGGGAGCCTGCCAAAATCAACATCAATCGACCTCAGTTCACGAAGCTCTGAGCTAAACTCGAGAAGAAATACTTCATAGCAAGCATGTGCAGAACTAATACCAGATAGGGCAACAACACGATGGGCGTCCTGCGGCGATTCAACACGGACATGCAAACCGTGATCGTGAGCCAAGGATGCAACATCACCCGAAAAGTCAGAAGAGCCCCCAAAAGACGTCGTTAGATGACGGAGCCCTAACTCAGCGAGCTCATGCGCTCCATCCAAACGTCCGAGCGTTGTGATGAAGCTTCGAAATGATCGATATACTCTTGGTGTCACAGATTCTGATCTTGGGCCGAACGTCTAAGCTGGGGCAAGCGCGGAGACGAAATGGTGGGTTGGAGGTACGGAAAGCATGTTTGACACGGCAGCCCCGGCGGCTGGCACCAGCGCTTTATTGACCTTCATTGTAGCTGTGGGACTGGTCATGATGGATGAACGCGTTGAATCGGCAGTGCCATTTTCGCCATAAAGGCGAGCTTCTTCAAGTTCCGTTGCATCTGCTTCTCGGGGGCCAAGAGCACCAGAAAGAAGTAGAACGTCGGGAAGGTGATGAAAACAGATATTTCAGGTTCAGTGTACTCCTCATAGTCTATGCGCCGAATCAGCAACGAGCGATCCTCGGTGGCTCGAAACGGTGCCCCGGGGCTTCGATCATACTCGAACTTCGCGTTCGGGAACTGAAATGTCGTGGAACGTCGGTGAAACTCTAGCAGGTCTTCGATCTGGGGCATCTCGGTTCTCGATGAAATCTCCGGGTAGATGAGCTCTCGGTCATCGTATGCCTGCCTCCAATGAATGCCGGGACGGGAATAAATGCAAAGCCTCTGTGGGTGAGGCTCCCTGTGCATCTCCCATCCCGACGGGCAAGGCACAATCACACCCCAATCATCCTTATACATTGTAGCCCCGCCAATTCCATTGAAGCTATCCAAATCCTCGAAGTCTAATATGACGACATCAATGTCTCGCCCCTCATTGCGGGCTCGTCTGAGGGCCGCTTCTGAGAAGCCCACGTTCGTGACAATGACTCCCTTACTAACTCGCAAATCGGCGAGAAAGGCGATAAACTGCTCAACTATGCCAATGTCGATCTTCGTTGAGAAATACTTGCAGTCGATCGCGATGTCCGTGCTAAAGCCAGCCAGTGACCCAGAAATGAGGATATCAATCTGACGCTCAGAGTGAGAAAAGATGCCTCGGCGGCGAACGTCATGCTCAATGAGCGCATCTGGGTAGAGCATCTTAAGATGCTCTGTGATGTGCTGTTCATAAATACGCCATGACATAGTCAGTTGGATGAACGCCTAAACTATGCCGACCGCCGGGGCGGGATGATGAGGGTGGAGACGGGATCGTAGGCTAAAGTTGCGAAAGGCACGAGTGACACAGCGGTCCCAGCGGGCACCAGCGCTTGTTCGCCCCCGTTTGTTCACGGAGTATGCTGTGCGAGTTTCTTGGACTCCGATTCACTGCAACTGGATCGATGAACTTGGGGATGTTCATTTAGGCAGAAGGATTAAGCTTTGGCGGGTTCCATGAGTGCTGAGCGCGCTCTTGCGGAGGATGTTTCGAAGCAGGCGGAGACGAGATGGAAACGTCGATGACGCAAAAGATGCAATTGGAGCCGTTGCCTGCATCCGTTCTGTTAGCCCTTCATTCGCGATTCAATGATCGCCGCCAAATGGGAATGAAGCGTCATAAGAAAAAAGTCCACGAGCCCAGAGTTGTCAAATCTAATTGTTGCCGATTCTGTCCACACGACGTTGCCATTGGCGGTCAACTCAGGAACAAATTGATGGTCTTCCAACCTGTCAGGACGAATGAAACTCCCGTGTTCATCTCGCTTTGGTCTGAAGACGCTAATGTCAAGTCGTGTGCCTGTAAGTGCCCCCTTTGGACGGGTAGTCTCCACGCGAACCACGTCTTCGTTTGGTAGCGTGACGTTGAACCACACAATGTCATATGGGATGCAACGAAACTCACCCGAACTCCAGCTAATCCCGAACTTCGGATTTGCTAAAGCTATTTGCTCTACTTCAGCATTGAGTTGTGACACAAACTGCGACTGAGCGGCATGGACAAGGTTGGGAGCCCCTGGCGACTGATTCATGGCCCTAGTTGCAACGTACTCACTTAGGCGTGATCCTAGTGTTTGAAAACACTTTCGCGGATCACTGACGATCGGCTCATGCACATAGATGCTTTCAACCGAGGCCGCCTCGATTGCCTCGACGATGCATGCGACCACTTTATCGAGCTCCTGGGCGCTATCGATGGCACGCCTATCTGCAAGAATCGGCGAGAACTTCTCAACTTCGCTCTTCGAGACGCCTTTCCAAATAGGGACTATCTTGCGGGTTCCGACGTTCTCAAGAGCAAACAATCCAGCAATTTCAGCTTGGGTCCACTTCTTCTGAAAGAAAGGATCGCTTAAGACGACAACTCCAAAATCACAGTCCTTTAGTCCCGCGGAGATGCTGCCAAAAATACTCGCTCCAAAAGGGAGTGAATATTCATCGTACCACACATGACTGAGCCTTTTCAGTTTTTCTGCCAGCGGTCGGACAAACTCAACTTTGTCCTCAGTAGCGTGCGAAATGAATATCTTGGTTTCGGGTTTCATTTGCTTGTCGCACCTGCAAGCGGTGCCAATCACCGGGGCAGTGATGAGCATGGAAGCGGAATGGCGGGTTAAGGTTACGCTAGACATGGCCGAGACAGCCCCCCCTGCGATTGGCACCAGCACGTTGTTCGCCCGGATCGGCTACAGCGCATGGCTAGGCGCGCTCGTCGATAGCGGAGTCATCAAATAGCACTTCAGGTTCAATGGCGTCGCGTGTAACGGACTCGATCTCGATCGTGAACTGAACCTCCTCAGCAACGTCGTCTGCCGACGCAGATGCCAGCTGATCGGAAGGCATGGTAACACGAGCAAAACCCTCGAATGGGCCGGCAACGTCGTCACTGCCATACTCGCTATCGGAGGTCTTGTAATCGACGGTCGTATCGCCAGTTCCGGTGAAGGGAATCGTCCAGTCAGGATCCTCGCCGTCCGGCGTGCCAAAGGTGGGACCGGTTTGGACGGCGAATGCAGTGACACTTCCCTTGATAAGTCCGTCTCGCGAGTCGTAGGCAGTGCCGGACTGATCGATCTGCGAGCTGATAAGAGTGTCGGCCACGCGCTGGCGGAAGGTTTCAGTTGCGATGATGTCGTGGATTGTAGGCATTGGGGTTTTGGGACTTAGGGAATTGCACGAGCGTGGCTAAAGGCAAAATATGCGGATAGTTTGCAACGACACGCAAAAAAAAGCAACGCCGGCGTAGCTTGAATTTTTTCGATATATTTTCGATTTTACGTCTTGCGACGTACAGGAAGTCAGGCGCATCGGAAAGATTCTACTTCAAACATGCGGGAATCTCGCGCAGATGCCGGTGTTCGTTTTCAGCGACTTAGGGCGGAAAACAGCCTGCAGGCAAAGACGCACCGCGATCGAGCACCCTCTACCCCCTTCCAGCGACTTCACTCATCTCATCCACGCCACCACAAAACAAAAAGGGCGCGGTCTTCACGACCGCGCCCCTGAAAAACCAACGAAGATAGATCAACCCTGCTGCTTCGCCGCTGAAGTCGCCTGCATGAACTTCCTCACCTCGTGGTAGAGGGCGTCCTGCTGGGCGGCCGGGGTCTGCTGCTTCACGCCATCCAGCCACGCTTGGGTGGTGGGGGTGTGGGCTTGGGAGACCTGCTGGAGCAGCTCCATGGTGATGGGGACCGTTTTCCCCGCATGGAGGGCGTCAGCCAGGGCCAGCTCTGCGGCACGATCAAAGACCCAGCGCAGGTCCGCCCCGGAGAATCCGGCGGTGGTGGCCACGAGCTGTTCGTGATCGAGCTTGGCAATGGGCTTGTCCTTGGCGAGCAGACGGATTATCTGATGCCGGGCGGCATCATCCGGCGGCGGCACGAAGATGGCCTGGTCAAAACGACCGGGACGACGCAGGGCGGGATCCAGCTGCCAGGGTGAATTGGTGGCACCAATCACCAGGATACGCTGGTTGTCGCTGCGGAGGCCGTCGAGCTCGCTCAGGAACTGGTTCACCACGTTGCGCATCTGCGTGTCACGCACATGCCGGCGGTCTGGCGCCAGGCTGTCCAGTTCGTCGAACACCAGCACGCAGGGCGTGTTGGCCCGGGCGGTTTCGAAGATCTGGTGCAGGTTGCGCTCGATGCTGCCGTAGTACGGGTCAAAGACCTCGTGCAAGCCAATGGCGAAGTAGTTGCAGGACACCTCGCCGGCCGTGGCCCGGAGGATGGTGGTCTTGCCACAGCCGGGAGGACCGTAAAGCAGGATGCCACCGCCGGACTTGCGCCCATAGGCCTTGTACAGGTCTGGATGCTGGAGCGGGTAGATGATCTTGAGACGGATCTCCTCCTTGAGGGCCTCCATGCCACCCACGTCGGCAAAGGTCACGCGGAAGCGCTCGCCATCGCCCGGGGCAAAGAAGGTCTCGGGCCGCCATTCGTACCCGGCAGGCTCATCAAAGGGATCGTCAAAGAACTCCTGGGGCAGCTCGCTGCCGACCTCATCGTCGTCCGGAAGCTCCAGCGGGCTGGAACTGCGATCGCGTCCGAGTTGGGGTGTCGGCTTGGGTACACGGCCCAGATCCGCCTCCAGCGCGGCGTCCGCGGCTGAGGAGTCGATTTCCTGAGCACGCTTGTAGTGCTCCAGCGCCTTGGAGCGCTGGTTCTCAGTAAGGTGAATGCGGGACAGCAGCAGGTGGGCACCTGCATTCTGAGGATGCTTTTGCAGCACCCGTTCCGCCCGGACGGCGGCACCGCTGGTGTCGCCCTGAAGGACAAGCACCCGGGCCAGGCTCAACTGAGCCTCGGCATGGTCTGGCTCCAAAGCCAGCAACCGACCCAGGATTTCCTGAGCCTCTTCCAGGTGGAGCTCATCCAGGCAAGCGTGACCGTACAACAGCAGGAGAGCCGTGTTGTCCGGCGCTTGCGTGAGTGCTTCGCGAAGGGTTTGGAGTCGAGACATGGCAAGAAGCCCGTGTGCGGCTGGACTAGCAACTAAAGTGCCGCTACGAGCGCATTTCCAGAAAATTCTTCAAGAGTCGTTTCCCGTCCTGAGTGAGGATGCTTTCCGGATGGAACTGCACCCCGTGAATGGGGAGTTCCTTGTGGCGCACCCCCATGATTTCCGTGTCGTCATCAGACGCCACCGCCGTTACTTCCAGACAATCAGGAAGGCTCTGACGCTCAATGATCAAGGAATGGTAGCGAGTGGCTTCAAAGTCCTCCGGCATCCCAGAAAATACGGACTGGTTGGTGTGGTGGATGCGGGAGGTCTTCCCATGCATCAGACGAGGGGCGCGAATCACGTTCCCACCGAAAACGTCACCAATGCACTGGTGGCCCAGGCACACCCCCAAAAGGGGGGTCCGGCTGCCAAAGCGGCGGATCACCTCATTGCTGATGCCAGCCTCCTTGGGCGTGCAGGGCCCGGGCGAAATGCAGATGTGATCGGGGTTCAGGGACTCGATCTCCTCCAGCGTGACCTTGTCATTGCGCCGGATCTCCATCGTCGCCCCCATCTCGCCAAAGTACTGGACCAAGTTGTAGGTGAAGGAGTCGTAGTTGTCGATGATCAGGAGCATGGATGGGGCCTCTAGGGAACCAATGTAATGCACGTAACGCCGCTGGCAAACGGCTTGGACGCTTCCCTGCGTCTTGGAGGGGTTCTCAAACCCAGAATGTGCCACTCTCCCCTTCCTCCAGCGCCCATCTCGGCAGCTGGCACCGCCTTTTATTCAAGCATTGCGATCCACCTCTTTTCCACTTTTTCACCCGCCGTTCACCTTCCTTGTTGAGCAACCTGACATCAGCTGAATCGTGTCCGGGACAAAACCAAGCCCAATTTCCCCCACCTCCCACGCAAAGACAGCCAATGCCCCCCATTTCCCTGGTGCTGGTGAACTCCAAAATCAAGGTGTCCGAGAGGCCCTTCTCCTACACACCGAATCGCAGCATCTACCCTACGGAGCAGAGGTACGAGCAAACCCTGGCGACCATCCGGTCGGTCCGGGACAAGATCCCCCGGTCGTACGTCATCTTTGTGGACAACTCCGAACTCCCTCCGGACATGATCGAAGGGCTGCGCGCCTCCGTGGATCTGCTGATCAACCCCACCGACGACAGCACCCTGAACGCAGACACGGATATCAATCCCACGAAAGCGGTGGGGGAGCTCGCACAGGTGCAACTGGGGCTGCAGGCCATCGACCAGCTCGATTTCCAGTGGAAACACCTCTTCAAGATCTGCGGTCGCTACGTGCTCAACGATTCGTTCGAGTACCCCCAGTTCGACAACGCACACAACATTTTCAAGGTCAATCAGCCCCTGACGAAGTACAAAACCGACACTGCACCTGCCGCCGCACCGGTCGTCTTGCCAACACCCAGCCCATCGACGCCCTTCCAGACCGTCATGCGCTGGCTCAAAGGGCCACCACCGCCACCGCCCCAGCCGCCCCCCCGGAACACCACCTGCTACTGGACGAGCTTCTACAAAATCTCCCGCGAACACTACGCCGAGTACAAAAAGGCGGTCTCGAGTTCCTACGATCTCTTCAAAACGGATCCCGCTTACTTCAACGAGCCTCTGGAGCTGATTTTCTGTGAACGAGTCCGACCCAAGCTGGAAGTGGATCGCCTGGGGCTCACCATCAACGCTGCGGTGGAAAACTGGATCGAGGACATCTGACCCTGCCAAGCCATCACCGCTGGGACTGACAAGCCGGGCGGTGCGCCTTGGCGGCTACTCCAAACGCGCAGATGGGCCCCTTCTCCCTAGGGCACGGCAGTGTCAGCCTTCTGGCGCCACAGTTGTGAGAGCTTTTCGGCCTGTGTGTGGTGACGTTCGGCCACGGCGCGCCAGCCGGGCAATCCGCGCGTGACCTCCAGTCCGATCGAGGTGGCACCAGACAGTGCTTTGAAACACTCCTCCACCGCACGTTCATAGCGGCCCCGCTCCTGGTAGGCACTAGCTTTCTCCAGGATCTTCTCAACCTTTTCCCACGCACGCTTCTGCGGACTCCGCCACTTCCAACGGCCGAGCAGCGAGTTTCGCACCCCTTGAATCAACTGCCTGGCCCCCTTTAAGCTCTCCCGAAGCACCTCCAGGATCGCGGCAGCTTCTTCGGACCGCCGTATTTTCGCTTTCTCCAGCGCGCGTCGACGCTCCTCGGCCTCGGTTTTCTCCTTCTCGACCAATTTCGCGTACAGGCCGCCCTTCCCTAGGATCAGCTCATTCAGAGCATCATTGATGCGCTCCGCTTCAGCGGAGAACGGATCTCCCCAGCCCGAGAGGTTTGCCCGGCAGGCTGTGGACGGCTGGGTGAGCAGGCGGAATACTTTCTCATTCCTCAGGCTGCGCTCACAGAGTGCGCCATTCCCGGGATTCACATAGTGATTCTGGTGATAGACACGCGGTTCATCCACAAAACGGAAGCCGATCCCAGCCATCCGGATCCGGTGAACCAGGTCATCGTCATCGTAGGCCACACCTTTGGCATAGCGTTCATCGAACCCGCCCAGTCTTTCGAGATCAGTCCGCGTCAGAGCACCGCAGAAGTGAAAGCCCCGCGGATTGATCGTGGAATGGTTGTACCAGCCTTCCCCCGCCACGAGATGAGGGGCCACCTCCAGTCTGGGCAGGGAGTCTGCCCATTGCGGCACTGCCTCGGGTGCCAGACGCTGCAGGGCCTCCGTGTCGGCTGCGCTTAAGGCATAGCACCCATAGCTGAGGTACACCCCATCGGCCAGATGGGCTCTCACATGGCTGAGGATGTCCCCCACGTGCAGGCACTCGGGATTTTGCAGCACCAGGGCATCTCCCTTCGCCTCTTTGATGGCGAGGTTGAACGGCATGCACGGATTGCAGTACCACTTCCGGTCCGGCTCCAGTCGGATCACCCGGAGAAAGGGAAACTCCAGGCTCAGATCTTCTATGCGCTCCTCCGCACGGCTGCCGTCGTCCACAGCCACCACTTCGAAATCATGGCCGCTCCCGTACCTGGCGAGGCTTTGCAGCGTACGCAGAAAGAGAGCCCTGCGGTTGTAGTAGGCGGTGACAATCGAGATCATGTTCGCAATCGCAGCCGGGGAAATCCAAGCGCCGGCTATTCACTATTTCATAGATCCTTTTCCTGCCAGACCACCCGCTTCACAAAGTCCGCATAGCCGCAGATGACCTTTGCCACCTTCCACGAAACCTGGTCCACATCATAGTCCGGCGGCACCATCGGGATGATGCCCGCCTCCCGCTGGGCCACCGCGACCGCCACAGCTTGGAGGATCCGCTCAGGGTTCAGGCCACTCATCACCAGCACCCCTTCATCCATGCCCTCCGGTCGCTCATGAGCTTCCCGGACGGTGACGGCAGCGAATCCGGCCAGCGCCGCTTCTTCCGTGATCGTGCCGCTGTCGGAGATCGTGCAGTAGGAAGCCTTCTGAAGGGCGACATAGTCAGGGAACCCAAGCGGCGGCATCGTACGGATCGATGGAGGAAGAGTGATCCCCTCAGTCTCCAATCGACGGCGCGTGCGAGGATGAAGCGAGACAATCATCGGAAAACCCGTCTCCCCGTTGAGCATCTCCAACGCCCGCACCAGTGATCGCAAGTGCACCGGCCTGTCCACATTCTCTTCCCGGTGGGCGCTGACCACAAAGTACTTTCTTTCCTCCAACCCCAGACGGGGCAGGATGTCAGAAGCTGCCACCTTGGTCGCATGAAAGGCCAGCACCTCCTTCATGGGCGACCCCGTTTTGATGACCCGATCTTCCGGCAAGCCTTCTCTCAACAGGTTGCGGCGTGCATGCTCGGTGTAGCAGAGGTTGACGTCGCTGGTGTGATCCACAATGCGACGGTTGATCTCCTCAGGGACACGCGAGTCGAAGCAACGATTGCCCGCCTCCATGTGAAAGATGGGAATCCGCCGCCGCTTCGCCGGAATGACGCACAGCGCACTGTTCGTGTCTCCCAGGACGAGGAGCGCCTCTGGCTGTTCCCGCTCATACACGGCGTCAATCTCGCGAATGACGTTGGCAATGGACTCCGCAGCATTCCGTCCCGCCACCTCCAGCACGACATCCGGCCGACGAATCTCAAGCTGATCAAAGAAGATGCCGTTCAACTCGTAGTCGTAGTTCTGCCCGGTATGCACCAGCACGTGGTCCGTGAGCTGGTCCAGAACCGGGATCACGCGACTGAGCCGGATGATCTCCGGCCTCGTGCCCACCACGGTCATCACTTTCATTTTTTTCATCATCGCAGCCCTCCTTCGGAATCAAGTGCAGGGCCAGCCTGCTGCCAGGCTTTCAGCTCCACCAGCTGCTGTTTCAGGGATGGACGTATCCAGTCTGGCTTCAATGTTCGGTCCACTGGTGTGGATGTGTCGGCGGGAATCACCGTCGTCTGCCTTTCCCATGCTTCCGCGAACCACTGAAGCAGTTCAAACTTGCTCACGACTTCAGGGGAACCCACCTGGACCAGTCCATGGCGACATGGGGCAGCCCCTTGCATCACTTCATCCGCGACCTTGGCCCATTCCAGCGTGGTAATCCCATTCCAGAGATGATTGGTGTAGCCAGTAACGCTCCCGCTCTGCCCCAGGAACCACGCGAGCAACCCCTTGCCACCGCCGCCCAGTTCCGGACCGACAATGGAGACACGAAGGCAGAGCACCCGTGGATCCAGCGCCACCGTCTCGCCCAGCGCTTTGGAGAGGCCGTAGATGCTGTCTGCATCCCGTTCCGCCGCGGTCGCATAGCCCCCCGTTTTCCCGGAGAACACGCAGTCACTGCTGGCGTGAATAAGCTTTTGTTCTCCTCCCAGAGTTTGCAGCAGATGCAGGGGGAAGAGGGTATTGGCACGATACATCGTGCCGTCGCACCCTTTTTTCTGCGGGATGGCCCCCAGGGCATTGATTACCCATTCGCATCCGGAGTTTCTCACAGCCTGGAGCAAAGGATCACCCGGTCCGCCCTCATACCGAAGGCCGCTGGTTATCACCTCATACCCACAGTGGGTCAGGTGGGACACGACGACATGCCCCAGCATGCCGCCGTGACCCAATACAAAGACACGCTTCATCATTCAGTGACGCAGTGTGGTGGCCTCATTCGATCAAACCGCAACTGCGGCCCCCAACTCAGCTTTGATGTAGTCCAGCCCGAGCAGCACTTCCGTCAGCTCTTCGTCGGTCAGGCGGCGCGTGTTCTCTGAGGTGTAGTCGATCGCCTCGGTGACCTTCCGCTCCCCTTTCTCCACATAGTTGGCATAGTTGAGATCCCGTGTGTCTGATGGGATGCAGTAGTAACCTTCGCGATCATCCGCCCGGACCATTTCCTCACGGGAAAGCAACGCCTCATGCCGCTTTTCGCCATGTCGCGTGCCAATCACGCGGATCTCTTCCTTCGACTCGAAGATCGATTGCAACACCCGGGCCAGCTGTCCGATCGTCGCCGCAGGCGCTTTATGTACCAGGATGTCTCCACTGCGCCCATACTGAAAGGCATAGAGCACCAGATCCACTGCATCATCGAGGGACATCATGAACCGGGTCATGCCTGGATCCGTCAACGTCAAGGGACGCCCCGCCTTGATCTGCTGCACGAACAGCGGAATCACCGAGCCCCGCGACGCCATGACGTTCCCATAGCGAGTCACGCAGATCGTCGTGCTGCCGGGGGAAAGATTACGAGACTGCGCCGAGGCCACCTTCTCCATCAGGGCCTTCGTCATACCCATCGCATTGATGGGATAGACGGCCTTGTCCGTGCTCAGCACGATGACGTTGCCCACCTTGTTCGCAATGGCAGCCTTCAGGGTGTTTTCAGTACCGAGCACATTGGTATAGACCGCCTCCATCGGATAGAACTCGCAGGACGGCACCTGCTTGAGAGCCGCAGCACTGAAGACCATGTCCACGCCACGCATGGCGTCACTGATGCTCCTGATATCCCGCACGTCTCCAATGTAGAACTTCAAGCGGGAATCGCGGAACTCCATCCGCATATCCTCCTGCTTTTTCTCATCCCGACTGAAGATTCGGATCTCATCCACTTCTTGAGTGAGAAACCGACGCACGACGGCATTGCCGAAGGAACCTGTGCCGCCGGTGATGAGAACGGTTTTTCCAGGGAACTTGGTAGGCAGGAGAGGAGCGGCCATGAAGGAGAATATTGCGATGATGATGGAGCAGCGTCAGACAACAAGACCCGCCTCCTCAAAGAGAATCCTTCCGGCCTTTGAAAGCCAGCATGATTTTCTTCCAAAGTCGGCGGCACCCCGATGGGCGAGCCTGTTGCTTGAGCACTGCTTTCTCCAGTTTTCCAGTCACTTTTTCCACCTTCTTCAGACCATGGGTTACATTCGTCAGCTTCCCTTTGAAGGAGTGGGTCAGACCGTCCAGACGGCGATGCAGTTCCAAAAACCCTTTTTGCACTCTGTCTTCCCTTATTTCCACCTCGGATGGCTCCAGTACTGGCATGAATCGCACAGCCGCCTTCTGACGATCCGTCAGAGGCGAGGAAATAGTTGCGTCATGCAACTTCGTCTTGATGGCGAAGAATGCCCCGAAGGGAGGCGTGGGTTCTCCTTTCCAATTATACCTGTGAAAGTCCCTGCACACATGATGCTGCCAGTCAGCGGGAAAGTCCTCCGGCCCCCACCCTGACTGATGGCGTTGCACAGCTGTCCCCGAAAGTCCCCATCCATCGTGCCCCTCCTCCGCGCACTCTTGCGGGATGAATCCGAGCGGTGTGAAGATGACGATCTGCACGGCCGCCACCCGTTCCATTTCCCGGATCATTTCCAGCCCCACCTCTTTCGGAAGGTGCTCAATGACATCCAAAAGGAAGATGGAATCGAGGCCCCCATCCGGGAAGGATTTCAGAACTTGAAGGGCATCCCCCTGAAGCACCAGGCAACTCGGCAGGTGGGCATACTGATGACGCAGCATCTGCACATACTCGTCGTGCACGTCTGCCATGATGTGCAAGAGCGGACGGAAGAAGGTCATGGGCCTGATGCCACACCCCAGGTCCAACACTTTGCCGGTGGGCCGGATAAACTTCAGCACGTCGTGAAAAAACAGATCCCGACGATGGTGGCAGATGTATCGCACTTCGCCAGGGGCTTCCCCGCGCCCGGCAGCCGGCGGGTGGAGCGCTCGCTGTTTCACCACGTGCCGGTTCAGGATGACAGACATGGATGCCCCCTCTCTTCCGCGGCCGTTTACGAAATCCTTGCTCAGGGGGTGGCCATTGAACCAGTGCACACACATCACCTGATCGTGGAGGCTCTCCAACTTCGTCTCCAACCAGAGGGCCTCCAGATTGAAAACTGGGTAGGGATAGAAGATGTCGTAAGGCACCCCCACCACATCGGGGTAGCGCTGCCGGACCTCCTCGAGAGTCGGATAGAGACCGTTCAGCAAGGTCACACCGAACTCCTGATGGTCCAAGGCTCTTCCATCTGCTGATCTGTCTGAACGCTCCTGGCAGATTTTTATCAACTCTGCATACAGCGGATGACCCGGCAAAGACATCATCACTCCAATGTTGTGCCAGCCGGTCGTGTTTTGGGACAGACAAACTGTCGCTCCCGCCGTCGCCAAGGCACCGCCCAGGCCTTGCACCTGGCCAAATTCAGACATCGGCTTGATCCAGACCACATCGAAGTCCGACCATACCCCGCCGTTCCGGTACAGAAGTTGATAACGGAGGATATCGGACCGCAAAATGTCGGGCAAATGTTCACCAATGCCATATTCCGCCAGATCAACGGTCACGATCTTCACGTACGGCAGCTCCTTTACCGCCGGGAAATGATCGAATCCTAGATAGTCAGGGATGTACTTGACGGCCGAGCCGCTCTTTGCGGCAGGGACGAAGACAGTGATCTCCCAGTCGGGATTAAGATCATGAAAGGTGGTGACGGTCCTGGACTGCAACCACGACATGGGTCCATGGTCCCAGTAAAGATAGAGATGCTTGGGTAAACGAGTCACTGGAGAATGCGCAAGGGGGGGAATTTCGGGGACACAAGACTGGTGCGGCATGGGCGGCCTGGTTTTCTGGCTCGCCACAAGAAAGCAAGGTTAACCCTTGCACCGCCATGAGCCTTCCCACCAAGGTCTCTGTCTTAAGCGAAAGCGCTATGGTAACTCAAGCGCCAACATGCGGCATTTAGACGCCCCAAAGCGCCTCCTCGACGACTCCCCTGCAAGCTTCATCGCTTTAACATCTCATCAAGAACACCTTACGAATTGGCAGGCTGTTCCCATACCGCATGCAATGCGTAAACCTTTGGCAGTAGATCCCTCTCAATTCCCACTTGCGCATAAACTTAATTCATCCATAATATCAACCATTCTCAGGAGCAGCGCCATGCCCCCTGTTCGATCTTCCCCCATCCCGATGACCACGCCCCAGACGTCGCGTCTGATTGCGGTGACTGGCCGGCTGCGGAATGAGCATTTTCACCTTACCACCGACCACCTGCTGCTGGAGGTGGATCGTGCGACCCTGAATCTGAAGCGCGCCTTCGCCGAAGGGAGTGTGGAAGTGCACCTCCACCATGCGCCGCTGGGGCTGGAATACGTCTTCTTTTCCCGCCGCGCGATCTACCAGCCTGACGACGGCCACCTCCACCTGAGCGAATGGCTGGGCACCCGGCAGAACGGCCTTTATGAGCCCTTCCCCGAACCCCGGCGGGAGTTGGTGCTGCCGGTGGACGGGACCTTCTTCATGGAGGAGGAACTCCCTCAGGATCTGAGGGAAAAGGGCCCCGACGCCCTCTGCTATGAAGTGCTGGCAACGTTCTAGTTTCTATCGTCCAATGACCCATGGAAAAATAGCCCCAGATTGCGAATTCATGAATTGCCACGGCATGAAAAACGCTTTAAGGTCGGCCCTCGTGGCCGGGTTGACTCCAACTCATGCCTGAACATCACGGGACTCTGTGATTTGTTCGTCCTTCGGCGGGCATCGCAACGTAAACGAACCACCTTCCAACCCTTCTACCACCTTCCCCGCCGCACATGCCCGACTTACTTTCCAAAGGAGGCCCGCTCGTCTGGTTGCTGCTTTGCTGCTTCGGACTCGCCCTGGCCATCTTTGCAGAGCGTCTCGCATACTTTCACCGCGCGTCGTTGAATGTTGGGGAATTTCTCGCCGGTCTGGCCAGCCTCATCCGGCGCAAGAATTTTTCTGAAGCCCTCCAGGAATGCGTGGCTACGCGGGTGCCAGTGGGTCGCGTACTGCACGCTGCCCTGCTCCGCCACCACGTGCCCCGCGAGCAACTCAAGGAGATCGTTCAGGAAGCGGGCCAGTTGGAAGTGCCCCGCCTGGAGCGCTACCTGAGTGTTCTTCACGGCATCGCCCACGCTGCTCCCTTAATCGGTCTGCTCGGCACCATCGCCGGCCTCATGGACACCTTCACGCAGCTCAACAACGTGAATGGCTACGCCACACCGGCCGATGTGGCCCGCGGCGTTTACCAGAGCCTCATCACCTCCGCCCTCGGCCTGGTGGTGGCCATCCCCAGCTTCCTCTTCTATTCCTTCCTCGCCGCCAAGGCCCGTCACCTGATGCATGATCTGGAGCGCGCCGGCATTGAGGTGGTGAACATCCTGGATGACCACCGTGAACCTGCCCAGAATGCAGATTCGGGTGCCCAGATCGTGGAGTTCCGCCAGAGCGACTCCGGCATGCGCAAGATTGGCAAGAACGCCTGAGTCTCCTCCGGTCGTCCGCTGCAAGCCAGTCCGCCTGTCCTGCCATGAAGCTTGAGAGCCATCTGCCCAAACAGACCTTTTGGCTCTACTTGGGCCCAGTGCTGAATGTGCTGCTCATCCTGCTCATCTTCTTCCTGCTAGGCTCCTCGTTTGTGATCCAGAGCGGCGTGAGCGTGAAGCTCCCCGAAAGCGGCTTCCCCCTCCGCGACTTCCACCATCCGCTCGTCGCCACCGTCACGGCCAACTCCGACCAGTTCCTGTATCTGGAAGGCAGACCAGTGACCCTCTTGGAGATGCGCAAAGGCCTTGAGGAAAAGAAGAAAGAGACCCGCCAGCTCATTATCCATGCGGACGAGATGGCCCCCTTTGGTAGAGTCCAGGAAGTGGCCAATTCCGCACTGAGCCTCGGCTATGAAGTCGCCTATGCGACGCAGCCTGCGCGATGATCGCGGGGTACGGGGCCTCACCCTCTGCAACTATGAGCAGGTGCTCCGGGACTACCTCGATATTGAGCGCAACTCGTGGGACTTCGTCATTCTGGACGAGACCCAGCGCATCAAAAGCTGGGAGGCAAAGACGAGCCGCATCATCAAGGGCCTCCGCTCCCCCTACGCCCTTGTCCTGACCAGCACCCCGCTTGAAAACAGGATCGATGACCTCTTCTCCGTGGTGGAGTTTGTCGATGACCGGAGACTGGGGCCTGCCTACCGCTTCTTCCACAGCCACCGGGTGGCCACGGAGACCGGTCGTGTCTCCGGCTACAAGAATCTGGATACGCTGCGTCAACAACTGGAACCCGTGCTGCTCCGTCGCACCCGGGCCAGCATCGCCCTAGACCTGCCTCCGCGGACGACAGAGATCGTCCGCATCCCCGCCACCGAGGAGCAGCAGCAGTTGCACAATGCCCACATGCTGACGGTGAATGCCATCACCTCCAAGAAGTTCCTCAGCGAGATGGATCTGCTGCGGCTTCAGAAGGCCCTGTTGATGGCGAGAATGAGCGCCAACAGCACCTATCTCGTGGACAAGCAATCGCCCGGCTTCTCGAGCAAGCTCGACCGTCTGTCTGAGCTGCTGGAGGCCCTGAGCGCCGAACCCGAGCGAAAGATCATCCTCTTCACGGAATGGACCACGATGCTTAATCTCATCGAACCCCTTCTAGAGAGGCTCAAGATGGCCTTTGTGAGGCTGGACGGCCAGGTGGCCCAGAAGAAGCGGCAGGCGCTGGTGTCAGAGTTCCAAGGTAATCCGAATTGCCGGGTGTTCCTCACCACGAACGCCGGCTCCACCGGACTCAACCTCCAGGCCGCCGACACGGTCATCAACGTGGATCTGCCGTGGAACCCCGCATTGCTTGAGCAGCGCATCGCCCGAGCCCATCGCATGGGCCAGAAGCGCAAGGTCCAGGTGCACTTGCTGGTGACCGAGGGCACGATTGAGGAGAACCTGCTGGCCACGCTGGGGGCAAAACACGAACTGGCGTCAGCAGTTTTGGATCCTGATTCTACCTTGCAGGAAGTGGCCCTGACCTCCGGGATTGAAGAACTCAAACGACGTCTGGAGGTATTGCTGGGTGCCAAGGTCGAAGCGGATCTGGATGTGTCCTCCAAGAATCAGGCGGAGGTCGCAGCCGGGATCAGCGCAGGAGCAACGCCTCCCGCCGATGCAGAACGCAAGGCCCGCGTCGCTGAGGCAACCGGAACACTGATGGCCAGCGCCTTCAGCCTCCTGGGTGAGCTTCTGCCGTCCGGAAAAGTGGCCCCGCCTGAGGAATCGGTGAATGCCCTCCAGGCAGCCTTGCTGGAGAATGTCGTCGTGGGTGAAGACGGCCAGCCGACACTGACGTTGAAGCTGCCCAACCAGGAAAGCGTCAACGCCATGGCGACGGCTTTGGCGAAGTTGATGAGCCTTGGGAGTGGTGTGGGGGCGTGATGGAGGGTGGAGATGGACTTCGCTTTGACTGCATGGTGACTCGCGCTTGATCGCGGCCAGAAAACGGTGTCGAGCCACCGTACTCCAAGACGCTTCGCGTTGTTGGAAGTGCTGGGGAGTGAGGTCGAGGTGGGAGGTTGGATGCTTCAGTTGGGCACAGAGCACGCGCGAGTTTTCCGAGCCAGCCCTTTTCAAAGCTCGCGCCAGCGTCTTGGAGTGCTGGTGGCTCGACACCGCTTTCGCCGGCACCACGCGAGGACAACGAGCGCAGTGGGGCGAACCGCTGATTGCGCGGCCACACGGCAGCCATCAGCGCTAATGTCTCACCGACCCAGCTCCCATTTCGCGGCACGAGGAACTCACAAGCGCCGCCAAAGCGGCGGTTCCCGCGCGCACTCCAAAGATGCTTCGCATCCAGGTGGAGGAAGTGCCGAGATAAGATTGCTACATCGAACCTGCCTTCGAACCCGGAGGGCTCATCATGTGCAACCCTTGGTTGATCCGCATTCGTTGCTACCGCGGAGCGGTAGGCCCATCGCATCGCCCACCCCACCCCACCCACAAAAAACCGCCGCCCCAGTTTCCCAGGACGACGGCAACAACTCAATCAGATCAACCGATCAAGCCTTGTGATAATCCTGAAGGGCGCGCACTTCGATGTCAGCGGCCTGGAGGGACTTGATGGCTCTGAGGCTTGCATCCGCGGCACGCACGGTGGTCATGATGGGGATGCGGTTGGCCACGGCGGCGGTGCGGATCTTGATCTCATCCGCACGCGGGCTCTTGCCGGAGGGCGTGTTGATGATGAACTGGATCTGCTTGTTTTTGATGAGGTCCAGCACGTTCGGACGCTGACCGCTGGCCAGTTTCGGAAGCACCTTCACGGGAATGCCTTCGGCCTCCAGAAGCTGGGCGGTGCCGGGCGTTGCGTAGAGGACGAACCCGAGATCCGAGTAACCCTTGGATACCGCGGCCACGCTGGTCTTGTCGGACTCCTTCACGCTCACGAAGATGTTGCCGCCCTTGGGCAGAGCACCGCCGGCAGCCATCTGGCTCTTGGCGAAGGCCATGCCGAAATCCGGGTCAATGCCCATCACCTCGCCGGTGGACTTCATCTCAGGCCCAAGCGTGATGTCCACACCGGGGAACTTGCTGAAGGGGAACACCGCTTCTTTGACGCTGTAGTGCGGCGGGGTCACCTCGGTGGTGAAGCCCAGGTCCTTGAGCTTCTCACCCATCATGATCTTGGCCGCGTACTTGGCGAGCGGCACGCCGATCGCCTTGCTCACGAAGGGAACCGTGCGGCTGGCGCGCGGGTTGACCTCGATCACATACAAATCATCGCCTTTCACAGCGAGCTGCATGTTCATCAGACCGCGCACGTCGAGAGCGCGGGCCAGTTTCTTGGCGGCATCGGTGATGCGAACCTGCATCTCCTGGGTGAGGCTGAAGGGCGGGATCACGCAGGCACTGTCACCGCTGTGAATGCCCGCTTCTTCAATGTGCTCCATGATGGCACCCACCACCGTGGTCTCACCGTCGCTGATGCAGTCCACGTCCACTTCGGTGGCGTCTTCCAGGAAGTGGTCCACGAGCACCGGGCGCTCAGGGCTGGCCTCCACGGCGTTCTGCATGTAGTGAATGAGCTCCGCGTCGCTGTACACGATCTGCATGGCGCGACCGCCCAGCACGAAGGAGGGGCGGACGAGGCTCGGGTAACCAATGCGGGCCGTGATGGCGAGGGCCTCTTCCGTCGAGACCGCCGTGCCGCTGGGAGCCTGGTTCAAGCCCAGCTCATCCAACAGGGCGGCGAAGAGCTTGCGGTCCTCAGCGAGCTCGATGCTCTTGGGGCTGGTACCGATGATCGGTACGCCCGCAGCAGCCAGACCAGCGGCGAGGTTCAGCGGGGTCTGACCACCGAACTGCACGATCACGCCCCAGGGCTTCTCCTGCTCGCAGATGTTCAGCACATCTTCCAGGGTCAGCGGCTCAAAGTAGAGCTTGTCGCTGGTGTCATAGTCCGTGGAAACCGTCTCGGGGTTGGAGTTGACCATGATGGCCTCGAACCCGAGTTCGCGGGCGGCGAAGGCGGCGTGAACACAACAATAGTCGAACTCGATGCCCTGACCGATGCGGTTGGGACCACCACCGAGGATGATCACCTTCTTCTTGTCAGAATCGCGGCGCTCGTTCTCGATGCCGTAGGTGGAGTAGTAGTACGGCGTGTAGGCCTCGAACTCAGCAGCGCAGGTGTCCACCAGACGGTAGGTGGGGATCACACCATACTTGATGCGACCAGCCCGAAGCTGTTCGTCGGTGATGCGATACTGCGTGGCGAGCTGTTTGTCTGAGAAGCCCTGCTTCTTCATCTTCAGCATCGAGGCGCGCAGCACGGCGGCCTTGCGCTCCTCAGTGAGCTCCGCTGCCGGAATCTGGCTGAACAGATGCTCGGCGGTGTTCACCGAGATCTGCTGGGTCGCGTGCACAATTTCCTGAATCTGCCGGAGGAACCAGCGGTCGATCTGGGTGAGGGAAAACACCTTCTCCACATCCCAGCCGCGGTCGAAGGCCTGGGCGAGGAAGAAGATGCGCTCTGCATTCGGCACGGTGAGCTTTGTGGTGAGCGTCTCGTCATCCACTTCCTTGTCAGCGCCATCGCCGAGCAGGCCAAAGCGCTTGATCTCGAGGGAGCGGAGGGCCTTCTGAAGGCTTTCCTTGAACGTACGGCCGATGGCCATGGCCTCACCCACAGACTTCATCTGCGTGGTCAGGGTGGTGTCGGCACCGGGGAACTTTTCAAACGTGAATCGCGGCACCTTCGTCACCACGTAGTCGATGGTGGGCTCGAAGCTGGCCGGGGTCTCGCGGGTGATGTCGTTCTTCAGCTCATCCAGCGTGTAGCCCACGGCGAGCTTGGCAGCGATCTTGGCGATGGGGAACCCAGTAGCTTTGGAGGCCAGGGCGGAGCTACGACTCACACGCGGGTTCATCTCGATCACGATCATGCGACCCGTGGTGGGATGCACGGCAAACTGGATGTTGGAACCACCCGTCTCCACGCCGATCTCACGGATACAGGCGAAGCTGGCATCCCGCATGATCTGGTACTCACGGTCCGTGAGGGTCTGGATGGGGGCCACGGTGATGGAGTCACCCGTGTGCACGCCCATGGGGTCCAGGTTCTCAATGGAGCAGATGACCACGCAGTTGTCGGCGCGGTCACGCATCACTTCCATTTCGAATTCCTTCCAACCCAGGAGCGACTCCTCGATCAGCACTTCATTGACCGGGGACATGTCGATGCCGCGGGCCACGATGGTCTCAAACTCCTCGCGGTTGTAGGCGATGCCGCCGCCGCTGCCGCCAAGCGTGAAGGCGGGGCGGATGATGAGCGGATAGGTGCCGATCTCCTCCGCAATGACAAGCGCCTCTTCCAGCTTGTGGGCCACGCCCGACTGCGGCAGGTCGAGCCCGATCTTGAGCATCGCGTTCTTGAAGAGCAGACGGTCTTCGCCTTTCTCGATCGCGTCCGCCTTGGCGCCGATCATGCGCACGTTGTACTTCTCCAGCACGCCGCCCTTGAAGAGGGACATGGCCGTGTTCAGAGCCGTCTGACCGCCCAGGGTGGGCAGCAGAGCGTCGGGGCGTTCCTTGGCGATGATCTTTTCCACCACCTCAGGGGTGATCGGCTCCACATAGGTGCGGGCCGCGAACTCCGGGTCGGTCATGATGGTGGCCGGGTTGGAGTTCACGAGCACCACCTCGTAGCCCTCCTCCCTCAGGGCCTTGCAGGCCTGGACGCCGGAATAGTCAAACTCACAACCCTGACCAATGACGATAGGGCCGGAGCCGATCAGGAGAATCTTGTGGATACTGGTGTCTTTGGGCATGGGAAGGAGGACGGGACGCGGGCAAAAATGGTGGTTTACATGGCACGCCCGAGGGGTGGTGTAAAGGAGAGAGACGAGACAAGAGACCACAAGCTCCCCAGTCCGGGCTCTGCAGCCCGCATCTGGAGGGGGAGAAGGAGGCCTGCCAGCCGGGTGGTGACGATAAAATCACACAGGGCAGTCGGCGTTGCCACAAGTCGGTGGATGCCAGCGCTTTTTCACAGATTCCCGCCAGCGGGCTGGACAAAATCCCCCGCCCTCCCCTAGACTCCCAATTAACCGCTGCCTCTATGACTGAACTTCTTGTGTATGCCCCGGGTCTTCGTGATGAGGAAAAAGTCCTCCAACTGGGCCACCAGATGGACATGTTGCCCGCCCGCTACAAGCTCGATGCTCCCCATGACATGGTGTACTTCGAGATCGATGATCCCAACCGCGTCACGCTGAAGCAGTTCAGCGACCTTTTCGAGAACATCGGCCTGCAGGCCCGTTTCGTCGGCCAAATCCCCACGAACTTGCGCCGTGGCGATGTGACGGACCGGCTGGTCTGAGCCCCTCAGACCTCACCAAAAGGTTAGGAAAGTCCATCCTGAGGCCGTCAACTGCCTCAGACAGACAGAGAACGTTCATTGCGCTGCGCCCATGACGGTGCATGGTGCGAACCTGTCTCATGGACCTCCTTTGCCTACCCGGACGTCTCTTCCTCAATTTCCTGATCTACATGGGTCAGCTCGCCGCACTTCTGCGGGAGTTGGGCATTGCCATCAAGTCCGGGGTCTGGCGGATGCGCTTGGTCGCCCACCAGATCGTCTCGATCGGCTACGGCTCCCAGGTGGTGGTAGTCGTGACGGGAGCCTTCACCGGAGCGGTGTTCACGGCTCAGACCTACTTTAAGTTCAAAGACTTCGGCGTGGAGACCGGGGTCGGAGCCATCGTTTCGGTGGCGATGTGCCGTGAGCTGGGTCCCGTGCTGGCAGGGCTGATGGTGACCGGGCGAGTGGGCGCGGCCATGGCAGCGGAGATTGGCACCATGAAGGTGACCGAGCAGATCGACGCCCTCCGGGCCCTCGGCGTGCATCCGGTGGACTACCTGATGCTGCCGCGATTCTTCGCCATGCTGATCAGCATGCCCCTTCTCATCGCGGAGAGCATCACCTTCGGTCTGGCTGCCTCCTACTGCGTGGTGGTATTTGGCTTTGGCGTGCCCAGCGCCTGGTTCTGGCAGCACGTGGTGGAGCACACGAATGAGCAGGACATCATCTATGGCATGATCAAGGGCCTGATCTTCGGCATCCTGATCACGGTCATCTCCTGCCATCAGGGCCTCACGGCGAGCGACGGTGCAGTAGGTGTGGGCATCGGCACGACGCGTGCGGTCGTTTATTCCTCATTGGCCCTGCTCATCTGCAATTTCTTCCTCTCCATCCTTCTGAACTACTTCTTCCCGCTCGGCACTGCGATGTAAGCAGGCGCCCTCTTTCCACAGCCGCCCCATGGCCCAATCCCCGCCCAACTCCAGCTCTCCCTTCATCTCCGTGCGCGGCCTGACTCGCAAGATCGGGTGGCAGGAGATCCTGCGTGGGCTGGACCTGGATGTGCATCGCGGGGAGACCTTGATGCTCATCGGCCCCAGCGGCGAAGGGAAGAGCGTGCTGCTGAAGCACCTGATCGGCCTGATGAAGCCCGACAGCGGCAGCATCGTCGTCAACGGAACGAACATGACGGGGTTGCGCGAACGTCAGATGGCCCCCATTCGCAAACAGATCGGCATCCTCTTTCAAAACGCGGCCCTCTTCGACAGCCTCACCGTGGAGCAGAATGTCGGCTTCCCTCTGGTGGAAAGCGGCATCCGCGATCGCAAGGAGATCGAGCAGCGTGTGCACGAGGCGCTGGAAGTCGTGGAGCTGGCCCAGCATAAGGACAAGATGCCCGTGAATCTCTCCGGCGGCATGCGCAAACGCGTGGGCATCGCCCGGGCCATCGTCCCCCGGCCGCAATGTGTGCTGTATGATGAGCCCACGGCCGGTCTGGACCCGATCGTCTCCGACGTGATCGACCAGATGATCCTCCGCCTCCAGAAGCGCTATGGCGTGACCTCCATCGTGGTGACGCATGACATGAAGAGCGTCTTCAAAATCGCCAACCGGGTCGCTATGCTCAAGCGCGGGGTCATTCACTTCCTCGGCACGCCCGAGGAGCTGCGCAACTCCCCTGATCCCGAAGTGCAAGATTTCATCGAGGGCCGCTCCGGAGTCACAGGTTGACCCTGTGCCACCTGCCCAGCCCACCAGTCAGCCCTCTCACCCTTTCCCCGACCCACCTGCCTTTGCCCCACCATGGAAGAACGCGATAGAAAATCTGAATTGCTCGTCGGGCTGTTCCTGTTCATCGGCATGCTGCTGCTGGCCTACCTGATCCTCCAGTTCGGCAGTGTGCGGGAGCTCTTCAAGCCCACCTATGCCCTGACCGTGGAGCTGGCTGATGGCACCGGCATCCGGGAATCCACCCCGGTCATGCTGGGTGGCTCCCGCGTGGGCAAGGTGACGGAGAAGCCCGTGCTCAACGCCGCGCAGAACGGGGTCATCATCTCCCTCCAGGTGTATCAGAACACCAAGATCGGCTCAGATGCCAAGTTCGGCATTGGCACCTCAGGCTTGCTGGGAGACTCGTTCATCGAGATCAAACCCAGCGGGAAGGAGCCCACGAGCTTCATCGAACCCGGGGCTCACATCAAAGGGGAGGTTTCTGCCGGGCTTGCCGGACTCCAGAACTCTGCGGAACAGATTGCCAACAAGGTGGATGTGGCTCTGGAGGACATCCGGCTGGCGGTGGCGGACCTGCGGGTCTCGCTGAAACGTGTCAATGACGGCGCGCTCTCAGAGAAAGGGATGGCGGATGTGAAGGACTCGTTCTCCAAGTTCAACAACATCGTCACCCGTCTGGATGAGAAGACACTGAACGAAGAGACCAGCCAGCACGTGAAAGAAGCGGTGCGCAGCTTCAAAGAGGCAGCCAAATCCCTCGAGGAGTCGGTGAAGAAGCTCCAGCCTGCCTTTGCCAAATTGGATGGTGTGGTGACCAAGATCGACGGCGTGGTCACGAAGGCGGACACCGTCATGGGCAGTGCCGATGGAGCCATGAAGTCCATCGACGAAAGCGCCGATGCCATTGGCAAGGTCGCCACGGACTTGCGCAAGGGTGAAGGCCTGCTGCCTGCATTGATCAATGATTCAGCGCTCAAGACCGACTTCAAGAACCTGATCTCCAACATGCGCCAGCGCGGCATCCTGTTCTACAAGGACAGGTCTCCCACCGACTCGGCCACGGTTCCTCCCTTGGCTCCGTCCACGAGTTCCGGTCAGAAGCCCCGCTCAGGTTCATCGCGCCCCAATCCTCCTCTCGGCGGCCGCGGTCGCTGAAGGCAGCCCCTCTTGGGGACTCATGTACCAGGAAGGCTTGGTTTGTTTGTTATCTGGGGTAATGCGGTTCTTGAAATTGCATTTGCATTTCGAATAACAAATAACGAATAACCGCTGTCGGCCTCCCATTCTCTTGCGCCAGCGGCAGGGTGGACGAAGATTGTTCCACCTTATTCCCTTCCCCCCTGGATGCCTGTCCCCTGGTCCATCCGGCTTGTCCGGACCCTCTTTCTCACGGTAGCGGTGCTCATTGGCGCCACCATCGCGCTGGGCTTTCAGCAGCCCGCCTGGCTGGGAATTGTGTGTGGCCTCATCGCCGGCGGATTCTTCGTGCTGGTGGATTCCCTGCTGGCTCAGTTCAGCTTCCGGGAGTTTTCATTCAGCGTCTTTGGCCTGCTGGTGGGCATGTTCTGCGCCTTCCTGATCACCAAGATCGGCCTCTTTGACCTGCCGTGGTTTCGCAATCTCGATGCTTCCACGGACCCCTTCCGGAGTATCGACTCCATCCGGAGCATCGTGGAAATCTGCCTCTACAGTGTCTTCGGATTCCTGGGCATGAGCCTGGCCCTCCGCAGTGACCGGGACCAGTTCTCCTTCATCATCCCCTACGTCCGCTTCCGCCGCGATGCCTCCGAAGGCGAGCCGATGCTGCTCGACAGCAACGTCATCATTGATGGCCGCATCCCCAAGGTCTTTTCCACCGGCTTTCTCAGCGGACGTTTTGTGATCCCCCGTTTTGTGTTGGATGAGTTGCAACGCTTGGCCGATTCTCGCGAACCGCTGAAGAGTGCCCGTGGAAAACGCGGTCTGGACTGTGTCCAGGCCATGCGGGAGGCGCACGGCATCGAGCTGACCATCCACGAGGACCCTCTTCACGAGAATCAGCCTGTGGATACCCGGCTGGTCACTCTGGCCCGCGAACTGAACGCCCGGCTCCTCACCAACGATGTGAATCTGGGCAAGGTGGCTTCCGTCCGGAGTGTGACCGTGCTGAACTTTAACGACCTCGCTCGCGCGCTGCAGCCAGAGGTCGCCACCGGGGATGAGTTTGACCTCAGCCTCGTCAAGCCGGGCAAGGACAAGCACCAGGCGGTGGGTTATCTGCCGGATGGGGCCATGATCGTGGTCAATCACGCCTCCCAGTTCCTGGGGGAAACGGTGCCCATCGTGGTGAGCGGCACCCTCCAGACCTCCGCTGGCAGGCTGATCTTTGCAGAGCTCCGATCCGCCGACACGGTGGTGGAACGTTGATCGAACCCCGATCCCCATGCCCTCCCTTCGACGCTGCTGGTTCCGTGGGCTGACGTTGGCGGTGTTGCTCTCCGCCACCCAGTGCAACAAGGAGAAACCTCCCGGTGCGCTGGATCGCTCCGGCTACCATGTGCGGGGGAGCAAGATCTTCTTCCTTCCCAACTGGACCAGTAGCGCCTGGGAAATCGAGGGTGTGGATCGGGCCACCTTTGAGTTCCCCCTGCCGAAAGGCACCGATGCGGACTACGCGAGGGACAAGCACCACGTGTACTGGCGGGGGAACCCGATCCCGGGCGTGGACCCGAAGACCTTTGAGATCCTGGATTCCGGCTATGTGCGCGACGCCTCCAACGTGTATCGCAACGGGATTCTGATCTGCGATGATGCCGCCCACTTCGAGATGGTGAGCGGCAACTTCGTCAAGAACAGCCACACCGTGTACAGGCTCTATCCGGCCACCACGCCGATCTCCGATGACCCTGCCCATTTTCGCGAAGTCTCCGCTCAGGATGGCTACAGCTTCTGCGCGGATCTCGCCCAGGTGTTTGTAAACGGGAATGCCATTCCCGGAGCTGATCCTGCGACCTTCCGGGTCCTGCAAGGCGGTTACACCCGGGATGCGGGGCAGAGTTTCTACTTTGACAAGCCCATGCCTGAGGGGACCAAGATCGATTCCCTGGAGATTCTGACCGGGGCCTACGCGAAAGACGCGGCCCGCGTCTATCACTTGGGCCATGTGGTGGAGGGAGCCGATCCCGCCACCTTCGTCGTCACTGACGACAAGTTCCAGCGGGCCAAAGACGCAGGTCAGGAATACGAGCAGGGAAAACGCAAACCAGGGCCTGCCGCTGCGGAACTGCCGTCACAGAGCGGCCAATAAGAGGCTTATTTTCTGGTACAGCACACGCAGGTGCCCCGTATGAATAGCCTTCACACCCTCCGCTGATCCATCATGAAAGTCCTCCTGAGCGCCCTCTTCTGCCTGCTTCTTCAAGCCAGCATCACGCTGGGGCAAGACAACAAGCCGCTGGAGCTGGCCGACGTGGAGGGCAATCCCCACCAGCCGCTCAAGGTGGAGGAAGGCAAGAAGGCGGTGGTGCTGCTCTTTGTCTCCCCCTATTGCCCCACGGCTGGGAAGTTCCTGCCTGAGTTCAACCGCATCGCTGCCGAGAACGGCCCGTCGTTTTCCTTTTACCTCGTGCATTCTGATCCCGAAACCAAGGTGACGGATGCCTACAAACAGGCCGTGCTGAACGAGGTGAAGTCCACGGTGCTGCTCGACAAGGACCAAGCCCTGGCGAAGAAGCTGAATGCCCGGATCACGCCGGAGTGCGTGGTACTGAACCCTGCGGGCGAGGTGGTTTATCAGGGGCGCATGAACGACCTCTACCTGGCCCCGACCAAGCGCCAGCGTCAGGCCACGACCAAGGAACTCAGCGATGCGCTGGAGGCGATCGCGGCAGGCAAACCGGTAGTCACCCCGCATACCGAGGCCGTGGGCTGCAAGATCGGCGGGCTGGCCCCGTGAGGTGATGGTCCATGGTTCGCATGGCGTGCGCACGAGAGGCCCTGACCGTTTCCGACCTCACATTTCCGGTCACGCCGGGCCTGCGTTCGACAATCTAGGGAGACTCAGCGTGCCCTGACGGCACGGAGAGGGCGCATGCGTCGTTGCGCCCATGACGTTCCTGAGTCAGAATTGCGGCCCCGATTGTCCATGAATCCACCTGAATCCTCCGAGAACTCCTGGGATGTTGTCATCATTGGCGGAGGTCCCGCCGGATCCTCAGCCGCCACCACCCTGGCCCAGGCAGGCCGAAAGGTGCTGGTGCTCGAGAAAGAGAAGTTTCCTCGCTTCCATATCGGCGAATCCCTCCTGCCCTACAACCGCCAGGTGTACGAAGAGCTCGGCGTATGGGACAAGATCTCCCAGGCAGGCTTCATGCGCAAAAAGGGTGCTCAGTTCCTGCTCGGCGATGGCACGCGCAAGGTGCGGCTGGATTTCTCCAAAGGCTCCTTCACCGAGTTCCCCGAAGCCGTGCAGGTGGAGCGGGCCAAGTTTGACAACATCCTTCTCACCCACTCCCAGGAGTGCGGTGCCGAGGTGCGGCAGGAGTGCCTGGTACAGGAACTGCAGGTCAACGCCGAGGGTGTGGTGGTCAAATATCGCGACAAACAAGGCGTGACGCACCAGGCAGGGGCCAAGTTCCTGATCGATGCGAGCGGGCTCTCCAACTTCACCGCCAACCGCGAGAACCGCCGCACCTACTATCCGGCGCACAAGAAGATCGCCATCTTCAGCCACTTCGCCGGGGTGGACATGCCCCAGGGAGAGGAATACGGGGACATCCTCGTGATCCGCCGGAACAACTCGTGGTTCTGGATGATCCCGCTGGAGGACGACAAGGTGAGCGTGGGACTGGTGATGGATCGCGGTGACTTCCAGGCGCTCGGGCAGGAGCCCAAGCAGGTGTTCGAGGACGCAGTACGCACCACCCCCGCCGTGCAGGAGCGCTTCACCAAGGTGGCGCCGCCCGCCTCCGTGTATGTGGCCACCGACTTCTCCTACCGGAACGACTCACTGGTCTCTGATCGCGTGATCCGCGCCGGGGATGCTTCCGGTTTCATCGATCCCGTCTTCTCCAGCGGCGTGCTGCTCGCGACCACCAGTGGCCGCCAGGCCGGACTGGTGGCGGATGAAGCCATCAAGCTGGGCGAATCCATGACCCCTGCCATGCAGGCGTATGAGACCGACACCCGCAATCGCATCGGCCAGTACTGGCAGTTCATTGAGCGCTTCTACACGCAGCCCTTCGCCCAGCTCTTCTTCCAGCCCTCCAACCGCTTCAAGATGATGTGCTCCATCAATGCGGTGCTGGCGGGATGCACACGGCTGCCTTTCCACGTGCGGATGCGCCTGCGCCTGTTCTTCGGCCTGGTATGGCTGCACAAGAAGTTCGGCATCGCGGAACAAATCCCGATCAAATAGCCGCAGTGAGTGATCTGCGCCCCGTCCTCATCGCCGGCCAGGGGCTGGCGGGCACGGCTGTGGCCTGGCGGCTCTGGGAGCGGCAGGTGCCGTTCCTCATCGTGGATCCCCAGGCGGCGCAGACCAGCTCGAAGGTCGCTGCCGGGCTGGTGACGCCCATCACCGGCATGCGGCTGAACCTGAGCTGGCGCATGGCCGCCCTGGCCCCGGAGGCCGTCGGGTTCTATGAAAGCATCGAACACCGCCTCGGGCAGAAGTTTTACCATGCCGCCCCGCACGTCCGGCTTTTTAAGAACGACCGGGAACTGAAGATCTGGGAGACACGCGCCACCGCGCCTGAACTCCAGCCGTGGCTGGAACCAGCCCCGCCCTCCCCGTTGGTGGATGAGGCCAGCTTCCATGGAGAGCTGGGCGGCTTCCAGCAACGCGACTCCGGCTGGCTGGACACTGCCTCCTATCTGGAAGCCAGCCGCACCTTCTTTGATGCGGAACAACGGGTGCAAACCGGCGAGGTGAATGACCAGGATCTGGCCGTGATGGCTGAAGGGGTGCAGTGGCAGGGCGTGGACTTCTCCCATGTGATCTTCTGCCGGGGCTGGCAGGAGTCTGGGTCCTCACGATTCTTCCCCTGGCTGGAGTTCGATGCCGCCCGTGGGGTGATCGTGACCCTGCGCACGGATGTCGTGGAGCACCGCATCCTCAATCGCGGTGCCTGGATGCTGCGACGCCCGGATGGAGCCTGGCGGGCAGGGTCCACGTATGAGTTTGATTTCAACCGTCCCATCGAGGACTCGGTGGCTGACGTGCGGCGCAAGCTGGAAGGCCTGCTGAAAGCTCCCTATGAAATAACTGCCGCCCAGGCAGGCGTACGCCCCATCATCAAGCGCCTGCCCTCCGTGGTGGGCAGGCATCCTTCCCATGAACGCGTCTGCGTGCTCAACGGCCTGGGGTCCAAAGGCGTGCTGCGCTCCCCCGCCATGGCCCGGTTGCTGGTGGAACACCTGCTGGATGGCCGCGAACTGGACGCTGAGGTGGATGTGCGCAGTCACCCCTGAGCTGACGGGTTGACACCTCCCGCCATCTTGTGTCCCGTGAGGGCGTCCATGGCCAACGCTCCACGTCCCCCCTCCACTCCCCTGCCCACCGCGGTGCGCTGGGTGCATGCGATCCTGGAAACGCGTCTCTTGCCCGGCGATCTGGCGGTGGATGCCACGGCGGGCAACGGGCACGACACGCTCTTCCTCGCGCAACGGGTGCTGCCAGAGGGACAGGTCTTTGCCTTCGACATTCAAGCCGACGCCATTCAGCAGACGGAAGTCCGGCTGCGTGAAGCGGGCGTGGACATGAGCCGCATCTCTCTGCATGTGGCAGGGCACGAGACCCTGACGGCCGCGCTACCGACAGAGGTGCATCAGCGGTTACGGCTCTGCATGTTCAACCTCGGCTACCTGCCTGGCGGCGACAAAGCCCGTATCACGCAGGTGGAGACCACCCTCTCCGCCATCCAGCAGGCGATGGATCTGCTGGCGGAAGACGGTCTGCTCACGGTGGTGGTCTATCCCGGCCATGAAGGCGGCATGCAGGAGGCAGGACGCGTCACAGCGATGCTGGAGGCGGCTTCGCCCGACTACTGGGAGGTACAGCGCATCGGCTACCTGAACTTCCGCCCCACCACGCCCTTCTGCCTGGTGGCACGACGCCGCACTGCCGCCCGGCCGACTTGACCCCCTCTTAGGTATCACAGACGGGAGCCACCGGGCGGATTCAGGAAACAATTCGACCACGCTGTTCCCACCTGCCTAATTGAAATAGGCAGGTCCTCCGCCCTGGCGGTAGAAGGCATGGGCCCGCTCAATGTCCTGGCGAGCCGCACGGTGGGGGTCCAGCTCAGGAAGCGAGGCCATGTCAAAGAACTCAATCTGGCTGCTCTCCAGGTTCGGGGTCGGCTGCCCGCCAATGATCTCGCAGAGGAAAAACATCTTGTAGATTGTGTTGGCATGCCTGGGATATCCGGCGCGATCGCGGTCAATGATGGAGACCAGTGCAGTGGCCTTCACCTGATATCCGGTCTCTTCCAGACACTCACGTTCCACACTCTCACCCGGGCTCTCATTCACATCGGCCCACCCACCGGGCAAGGTCCACAAGTTGGACGCGGTCTCCTTGATCAGCAGCACTTGATCCCCCTGGAAGATGGCTGCCCGCACGTCGAGTTTTGGAGTGGGATAGCCGATCTCGGCCGGCCATGTGAACTCCGGCTGCCGGAGAGGAGACTGGAGGAGCTCACCCGCGAGCTGCCTGAGCCGCAGAAAGCGCTCTTTGTCGAAAGCATCCTTGGTATAGGTCAGGCCTGCCTGGGCAATGGCTGCCAGTTCACGGGAGATTTCCAGAAGATCCGTCATGACCAAGGATTAAGCACCACCCGGTGAAGGGTATGTGAACGCCCTACGAATTCTTCGCGAATCGTGGCCACTGTGGCGCTGACAAACGGCGTGATCACACCGTCGAATTCCCTTTGCTGGCCCGGAGAAGGGTTCGAGTTCCGTCTTGGGGCAACCAGAACCTGCTTCTACCGCTTCTCTTCTTCTTCCATTTCGCGGAAGGCTTCTTCGAGCGCCGCATTCAATTCCTCAACGGTCGCCTTGGTCAAGCCCGGGTCCAGTTCAGGCTCCGGCACGGGAGTGGTCTGGCTGGCAAAGTCCCCTTTGTTGAAGGCCACGATATTGCTCGAGGCTGGCTCAGGAGCGGCCTCCATGAGATACTGCAAATCTGACGCTCCGTCCTCGGAGTGATCCTGGTTCACCTTGGTTTCCATGTTCAGGGTGGGGTCAAAGGATTGCAGCGCTTGCAGCCAGCCGCGAACGGAGGACAACTCCCGGTCAAATGTGGATACGACCCTCAGCCGGGCTTCCACCAAGGTGGCCTCGATCCGGGCCAGCTTTTCTTGAAGCAGGCTGTTCACCGGATGGGCGGGGTGGGAGGCGAGGGCCAACGAGGAGGACATAATGGAAATTATATACAATTTCCATAATTACACAATTAAAAATGACACTCCATATCCACCGAACTGACGCCAATGAGAGTCCGGCCGTTCAGAGTTCAGGAGTCGACTTTTCTTAAATATCTCATCATAAGCACCTTATAGAGAACTTAAGATCGACGATGCCGTGATCGATACAAGCTGGGGGCCGTGCCTTTGGCCGCCGCAAAAACGCGATTGAAGTTGGAGAGGGACTGAAAACCGGTCAAAAACGCGATTTCGCTGACAGACAGCGCCGTCTCCACCAACTGCTTGCAGGCCCTCGCCACGCGCAACTCGTTGATCAAGGCCGTGAGGGTTCGACCGGTCACTTTCTTGCAGTAGCGACTAAAGGCGGCATCGCTCATCCCAGCGACTTGGGCGATTTCGGGAAGGCTCAAGGGTTCTTCCAGATGAGCGTACAGATGGTCGTACACCCGGCGCATGCGATCGGCAGCGAGGGAGTCATTGTCCGGCAGATAGCCCACCCCAGCCAGACGCGAGGCCGCGCCAGCCCCTTCAGCGAGGATCTGGAGAATCTCCAGCAGACCAAGCAAACGGTTCGATCCCTTGGAAGACTCCAGCGATTTCATCAGAGGCTGCACTCGGGCGGAGATGCCAGGATCAAAGCAGAGCCCCCGTGGAGCCGCGTCCAACAGCTGCTTCCATTCCCGGCATTCAGGCAGCTCCCAGAATCCCTGCCCCAGAGAGGTGGGCCGCATATGGAGCACCAGAGCCCGGGCCCGCTGGTTTTTCCCACCCGCACCCACGCTCCGCCAGTAGTGCGGAAGATTGGGTCCCAGCAACACCAGATCGCCCGCAGAGAAAGCCCCCAGGTGATCGCCCACGCAACGGTCGCCCTCCCCTTCCACGATACAGGCAAGCTCAATCTCCGGGTGAAAGTGCCACGGCACTTCAAAGCGTGGGAGCTCGTAGCGCCGCACGAGGAAGGACTCGTCCGGCCCCCATTGCACATCTTCCAGGCGGGCGCGCATAGCGCTCCACATTGCCAGTCATTTACCCGGAAAGTCAATGAAGCCTCATTGATTTGGTCAAAATCCTGGGAGCAGCGGACAAGCAGTGGGTGGCACAGCCTCCTCCGTGTCGGTAGGATGATCTCATGAAACCGGCTGCCGATTTCGCCTCCACTTACCGTTCGTATCGCAACCTGCCGCCGCTCGCCGGCGTGACCACCTTTGCCAAGGCTGTGGAGCCAGGCCTCGCGGTGGAGGCCGGGGTGGACCGCCTGAAGCGCCATCACTACACGCTCAAGCGGCTCATGCAGATCCTGCAGTCCCGGTTGACGGCTGAACCGGTGTACGAGCTGAAGATGACCTACAGCCTGCACTCCCACTACTGTGCAGAGCATTGCACCGCCATGCGGGAACGGGTGGCCGAGATGCGCACTCCGCCTCTGGGTCTGGAGAAAGTGCCGAATGAGGCTCTGAAAACCTTCTTCGACGAAATCCAGAATGCCCCCACGACGGCGGAGATGCTCACCGGCATTTACGATCACGCCCTGCCCGCCCTGCAAAAGGCCATGCAACGCCATCGGGAGGAAACGCACCCCATGGCAGATCACCCCACCGTCCGCATCCTCAGATTTGCCCTGCTGGAGATCGAGGAAATGACTCACTGGGGCCGGGAGGCACTGCCCTGCCTGGTGTCTGCGGAAGCCAAACACAAGATGAAGGACTGGGAGCACCTGCTCGAAGGCCTGCTGGCAGCAGCTGGAGGCCTGGATGGAGCCGCAACGCCTGAGCCGTGCGCCCTCGCCCCCATTTACAGTGACCAGCCGATGGCCTACGACAAGACGCCCCGGCGGGACGAACGCTTCCCTGACCCCTACAACATGGGCGTGCATGCCGAGGAGTTCCTCTACGATCCCCAGTACTCCGCCAGGGACAAGACGCTCATGATGTACTACAAGCGGCTGCGGGAGATTGACGTGCCGGAGATGATGGCCAGCATTCTGACGGAGACGCCGGACAAACCCTGGGGCTACTACCGGGACATGACGCGGCAACTCTGGGACGAGGCGCGCCACGCCATGCTGGGCGAGATCGGTTTTGTGGCGAGGGGCATCGACTGGCCCCACCGGGTGATGGTGAACTTCACCTGGGCGCTGGGGTTGAACACACAGCTCAAGCCATGGGAACGGCACGCGGTGCTTTATTTCATCGAACAGGGGCTCATGACCAAGACCGGCAAGCGCTTCGAATGGGAAGTGGGCATGGAGTCGGGCGATCCCCTGGCGGAGACCTTCCAGGATTTTGACTGGGCAGATGAGGTGCTGCATGCCCAGATCGGGAAGCAGTGGTATGTGAGCGCCTTTGGCGACCAGAAGCAGGCGATTGAATACGGCAGCAACTGCTGGAGCAAGGTGCTCATTGGCTGGCGCGAATGGAAGGACCAAGGGCTGACGCAACACCGCAACTGGTGGCCGGAGCTGTATCGGGAATACTGCACGGTCCAGGGTGTTGAACCGGATCCCGCGGCACTGGCCTATCACACCACCTACGAGACTTCCCGCGCCGATCTGGAGAAGCTGGCGGCGTCAGCGTGAGTGTGCGGGGCGTGTGCCACACACAGACGTACCAGCAGTCTCGTCCCGGAGGGACGTCGGACAGTAGCCGGTGGTGACGGGAGCGTAGCGACCACAACCACCGGATAACATGTGTGAAATCATCGCGTCCCGGAGGGACGCCGGATCGGGGCACATGGTCTACCACGTTCACCCAAATTGCGAGCAGCGTCCGATTGCGCATCCACTTTGCAGGCTGATGGGCGGCCTCTTTGTACGCCGTCCCCAACACCTGGTCCCGCCTGCGGGACTTTGGGACTGCGGTGAGAATCACCGCTTTGGCTACACCTGGTGAGGTTCCAGCTCCTCACATAGGCAGCGGAGCCCCGCCGTCTTTCACTCCGTTCACACCACATCGTCACCCGCCTGACGCAGCACTCCCCAAAGCGGCAATTCTTGCC
>NZ_BATR01000007.1 GCF_000739655.1 Verrucomicrobium sp. BvORR106
GCTCCTGCTCCTGCCATTTCTCCCTCAGTACCGGCTGAACCCTCGGGTGCCCCGCCCACCGGTGGCGCTCCCGCGAAGGTGATCGACTTTGGTGATCGCCCCAGCGCAGCGACTTCCACCCCCGCTCCGGCCGCCTCCATGGCGGCCGCTGAGTCGGGGCGCGCTCTGGGAGAAGCGCCCTCGACCACCTCCTTCCCGGCCAAGACACCACCGCGCACCATGGGCGCTCTGACTCCGGCAGCCGCCACCCCGGCTCCGGCCCCTGCCCCTGCTCTCACGGTGACAGCAGCCACCCCAGCGGCTCCCGCACCACCTTCTCCTCCTCCCGCTCCCGCCCCGGTCACCCCCGCTCCAGCGGCAGCCACGGCGAACGCCACACCCGCAGCACCGATGGCGAAGGAAGAGGAAACTCTCCGTGCCGCAGTGAAGAAGTCCGAGAAAGCCAAGAAACCCGAGGAGTGGTTCTCCGCCACCCACGATCTGTGCGTGTACCTGTATCGTGATGGCCGCTACCAGGAGGCCCGCGACACCGCGGCAGAACTGGTGGCCAAAGCGGTGAAGACCCTGGGCAAGGACCACAAGGACACCCTCCAGTACTGCAACGACCTGGGTGCCTTCCATTTTTTCCTCAACGAGTATGTGGAAGCAGAAAAGTTCTACCGCATGGCCTTGGAAGGACGCGAAAAGACGCTGGGCAAAGACCACCGCGAGACACTGCAGAGCTCCAACAACCTGGCCGTGCTGCTCAAGGCCAAGGGTGACCTGCGCGGTGCAGAAGCCCTCTACCGCACCAATCTGGCGGCCAACGAACGCACCGACGGCAAAGACAACCCCTCCACCGCCGCCACCCTGAACAACCTGGGCTTGGTGCTCCTGGATCTGGGAGAACCGGTTGAAGCTGAGCAATGCATCCGCCGCGGGCTCATCATCCGCGAAAAAGAACTGGGCCCGCAATCCACAGACACCCTCGACAGCCAGAACAACCTGGCCCTCATCCTCGCCAGCAAGCGGGAGTATGAAGAAGCCGCCAAGCTCTACCGGAAGGTGCTCATCGCCCGCGAAGGTCTGCAGGGAAAGGAACACCCGTCCACCTTGAAAGTGGCCGAACGCCTCGCCGGCGTGCTGGGCAATCTGAACAAGCATGAAGACTCCATCATGCTCTACAAGCGCGTGCTGGATGCCCAGGAACGCAAACTGGGTCCTGACAACGAGGACACCCTGCTCACTGTTACCAACCTGGCCTACGCCTACTACCTCGACGGCGAATTCGAAGCCGCGGAACCCCTCTTCGAACGCGCCATGACCGGGCTCGAAAAGCTGCTGGGCCCCGATCACCCCTATGTCGCCCAGACGGCGCACAACTTCTCCCTCATGCGTGAGAAGCAGGGGAAACTGGACCAGGCCGCCGTCCTGGCCGCCAAGGCCGTCGCCGCCGCGCAGAAGACCCTGCCAGACAGCCACGCACAGCGGGCCGCTTATGAGAAGCACCTCGCCAGCCTCCGCTCCTCCGGATCCAGGTAATAACTTCAGGTCACCGGATCTCGTGCACCCCTAGTCCACCTTGATACGGGGCTTCATTTTCTCAAAAGTCTTGTCGCCGATCCCTTTGACGTTCTTCACGTCCTCCACGGTCTGATAGGGTCGGCCTTTGATAATCGAGTGCGCCGTCTCCGGCCCGACTCCCGGCAGTGTTTCCAGCTGGACTGCCGTGGCCGTATTGAGATTCAGCACTGCCGTGGCGGGGTCATGAAACTTCCGCCAGGCCGCGATGCCCGCTGCCGCCAGGATCAGGACGGCCACCAGCGCGAGAAACAAGTAGTTTCCACGACGCGACGCCGCCTTCCGTTCCTCCCGCCGGCGGATCGCCGACGATTCATCGTAAAGTTCACCCATTTCCCGTGAAGCATACCGGGATTCCCTCCAGGAGGCAACCCGCGGATGTGAGCGACGAACCCCTCAGGCGGTGGTCCAGTTCACCACCACGGTCTGCTCCCGCTGGTTGCGATCCAGGTACTTCACATGGCCATGCTCGGCCCCGTACTCGTGGATGCACTTGGTGACTTTCACGTCATAGCAGCAGTACTCGGCGATCTCCGCCAGCTTCCCCTGCTGCCACCAGCGGATGGCCTCCAGACCGTCCGCCGTCTTTCCCGCGCCGAGAGTGGCGCTCGCCAGGGACTCCAGCTTCAGCCGGTGGCCCACCTTGGTCTCGATGTCCGCCATCAGGTCCAGGCTCTGCAGCTCCTCCTTCAGGTCAAAGGCGTAGTAGCCCATGAGCACCCCGTAGTCGAAGCTGATGTGGTTGAACCCAATCACGAGGTCAGCCCGGCGCAGCTGGGTAATGAGATCCTGCACGGTGCTCTCCGTGTAGATGTGGTACTGCCCCGTCTTGCTGCTGTAGGTGCAGCCGATGGACATGCCCATCTGGTGCTTGTTCTGCCAGCCACCGACATCGTTGGCGGTGCGCTGGGTTTCGAGGTCAAAGTAAACAATATCGCGGGCCATGGGTTCCTGTGTCCATGGCATGCGGTGGTCACTTTGGCAAGTTGCGCATGGCCTCGAGCACTTCCTTGCTCATCAGCAGGGTCAGCACGCCCAGCACCAGCAGGAGGGCGACCAGCCCCGCCAGCACCACCATGCGCCAGGGCTCAGGCTGACCATGCTCCACGCGCGTAAGGCAGCTTTCATCCCAGGAGGTGACGCCTTTCTGGAGGAGGCGGATGCGCCACCAGGCCATGGCGATGAGGGCAATGACCGGCACCAGACAGAGGCCCATGCCCTTCAGCCACACCTGGACGGAGCGCAGCAAGGCCTGCTGGTAGGTGGGCAAGCTGCCATCCAGGTTGCGCACCTGAATCCGCAGCAGCGCCTTGCCAGGGGTGGCACCCCGCTGACTAAGGAACCAGGCCTCCAGCGGGACAAAAAGCAGCAGCGTGACGGAATTGATCAGCCACTGCTCCATCCCCGGCCTCAAGAGCACCTCCGCCGCCTCAGGAGGCAGCAACCCACGCAAGGCCAACCCCAGCGTGAAGCTAAACCAGAAGTAGTCCACCATACGCGCCCAGAAGCGCATCCAGGGACGTGGGCGATCCAGCTCCTTCAGGGCCACATGCCGGGCAGCCTCTGCCGCCGCCAGCATTTCAGGAGCCGGGGGCCAGTACCCCTCGAAATCCTCCAGCTCTTTCAAGGGAAGCCAGTCCGGCACCCCCAGGCGCCACACCAGTTCATCCCCCTTCAGCAGACCATCACGGATCTGCTCGATGATCCGAAATTGCGAATGCGGTCCAGTGCGGTCACCTGCGATGGAGAGATGATATTCCATCCTCAGGAATAGGGGTAAGCAGCGGGGCTTCGTCAGCTATGGACGAGGCCCCCGCAGAAATGAGACCGGTCAGAGACGATAGACGATACGGGCCTTGTCACCATCGTAGTGGGACATCTCCAGCTTCACCTGGTCGCCAATGACGAGACGGATGAAACGCTTGCGCATCTTCCCGGAGATATGGGCGAGAACTTCGTGGCCGTTACCCAGCTTCACGCGGAACATGGTGCCAGCGAGCACGGCGGAAACGGTCCCTTCCAGCTCGATCGGCTTGTCCTTGTCCTCCATGCCCTCAGGGCTCTGGCCCAGCTGAGGACCAGGGCGACCCATGAAGCCACCACGGCCTCTCGGACCCCCGCGCCCGCGCCCGCGACCACCTCCGCCACTCCGCCGAGGAGGGCCAGCATTTCGGGGTCCAATCCCGCCTTGCGGGGAATCATTGCGGTTCGGTTGATTCGGCTGGGGTGTCATATTTGATCTACAAAAAAACAAAGGCACAGAGATTGCCCGAAGGTGCCGCCAGAGAAGGGGCCTGACAAGCTGAAAGTGGGCAATCCCTCCTTCACTACACCCGAATCCCTCTGAATTCTTGTTATCTTGGAACAAAAATCAAGGTCCCGGCAGCTTCATCCTTCACATACTTCACGGCCACGGACTTTTCTCCCCTGCCGCGCGGCAGCAACCAACCTTCCAAATCGAACTCGTACGTGCGACCGTGAGAGTAGCGCGTCCACCCCTGGCAGAGGCCCTGTTTGTCATACACGTACACATCACGCCAGGCCTTCCGGGCAGTGAGAAGAGGATCCACATAAGCCGTGGCACCTGTGCGCTCCAAGAACTCCGGAAGCAGCACCTGGCTCAATAGCGTGAGGTTATACTGCCGCAGCTGATACCGGATGGCCGGGCCGGGCTCCTGCCAGGAGGCAGTGAGGCTGCCGTCACGCTCTCGCAGCACGCCATAGTCCACCAGCCGCTGCTGGGCGGCCTTCACCGCCTCTTTGGCATCAGACTTGGAGGACGCACCGATGAGCGACTGCAGCTCACTCGTGGGCAGGGACCACAGATCCACCCGGTCCGCCACCTGGGAGATCGCCCGCTCCATCTGCTGGGCCAGCGGGCTCTTGCCGGTCCCGCCGTCTGCCGTCAGCTTTGTCTTGAGGGCCTCCTGGAGGTTCTTTTGTGACTGCTCCGCCGCAGCCTTGTCCTCGCCAGCGCTGAGCTTTCGCCAGGCTTCCTGCGCGGGAGCGAGATCCGCAGCCAGTGCTTGAAATGCGGTCACGGCTTCTTTCCCGAGCGCCTCGGTCACCAGGCGGATTCCCCGGGTCGCCCCGTCACCCCCCAGCCTGCGCCCCAGAGCCAGCCAGCGGAGATCTGTCGTCGCCGGCATCCCCAGATCAGGATTTCCCGCGTCGTAGCAGATTTCCTGGATCCGGCCTTCGCCATCATAGAAGCGCATTTCGTTTGCCGGCATGGCAAAGCAGACAAACGCCGGAGCCGACCAGGAGACCCCGTTTCCCACGAACACCCCCACATCCACCCGGTGGGAGGTGATGCCGGTCGCCGCCTTCGTTTCAGACTGCCACTTCACCGTGATGCGCGCCGTGTCTCCATTGCCTTGAGGCTCGATCTTCACGCGGTCAGGATCCCCCTGGAGCAGCACCCACTTGTAGGTCAGCGGACGACGCATCAGGTCGGGCGACTTGCGCGCCGTGACCACGATTTGCCGCTCCTGGGCGGAGCCACGAAAAACACGGGCGATGACGCCGGGCACGTTCCCCAGCTTTTCATCTGTCACCGCATCCAGCTCGAAGAAGTCCTTGTTGGCCGAGGCTCCGGTCTCCTCCAGCACCTCCAGGATGGCTACCGGCGGGATGAGCGGCGGCAGCATGTCATGAGCTTCCGTCACCATCTTTGTTTCATCGATCTGGCCGCCATCGAACACTGGCGGGTGCGCTGCCCCTGTGAAGTAGTCCGCCTCCGTCTTCACCATGCGGTTGCTCTTGCGGAAGATGGCCTGCAGGGTGGGCGCAAGGATGCGGTTGCGCAGCAGCAACTGCTGCGTCTCCGGCGGCAGCGCAGCCGCGGCACCAAAGAAGGCCTGGAGGAAGGGCTGGTCCGTGAAGGAGGAGCCTTGGGAGATCACCACGAAGGGCGTGTTCGCCGCATACAGGTCCCCCCAGCCATTGCGCCCATTCCAGCCAGGGTCGTAATCCTGATGCTCCGGGTAGAAATAGAGGTTGTTCCCCAGATACTGGGCGTTGAGGAACTCGAACCCTTGCCGGTTGCCCATGTAGAGCCGCGGCAGACTGCCTCCCTTGTCGGCTGGCGCGGACATGGAACAGTTGCCCAACACTGGAAACGGGCGCACTTGGTTGGCTGGCCCCACATCCGCCTTGCGCTCCTTCTCGGCCGCCGTGGGCTGGTACAAATCCACCTGCGGCCAGACTTTGACGTCGTACTGCGAGTGGCCGCCATCGCGGTTCTCGTAACGAAACCCGTTGAGCCCTGCCGCCGTGCCCTCACCATGCCACTTCAGGATGAGCTTCCCCACCTCGTCTGATCGCGTGGTGACCTGGGCGGACAGATTGGGTGAGCCCAGCCACGCGCCAAGGGTGATCAACGCGCCCCAGGCAAAAGTGATGCCGGGAATCTGCCTGGTGAAGCCGTGCTGCATGCCTTTGCCTTTCCTTACATTCCCTTCCCCACAACCCTGCTCCGTGTGAAGAATCCTTCACAAGAGTACCGTCCAGCAGGAATAACCACCGGGCGCATACGTGTCAATACGGCTGTTCCTCCGGCATCTCTGCGTTTTGTGTGACAGATGTGACAAAGCAGAGGTTGCGGGCTGGCGGAAGCACGCTAGAGCACCCGTCATCCGCCGCGAGATCCGCGCCGTACTTCTTCCCGCCAGATTGTTGAGCTGTCTGCCACCCGTCAGAACTGGAATGGCCATCCCTATCATCATCAACCCCGCTGCCAATAGCACCAAGGCAGCCGCCCAAATGGAGCGCATCCGTCAGCTGCAACCCGCACCGGAGATCCACGTGACTGAAGGCGTGGGGAATGCCCGGGACATCGCTGCCCGGCTGGCCGCCGAGGGCCGCCCCATCGTGGTGGCAGCAGGAGGAGACGGCACCGTCAATGAAGTGGTGAATGGTCTCGCCTCCCACCATCTGACACTGGCGGATGCTTCCAAGCACACGGCGCTGGGGATCCTGCCCGTGGGCACCATGAATGTGATGGCCTATGAAATGGGCCTGCCAGGACGAAATCTGGAAGCTTGCTGGGAGGTGATCCAGTCTGGAACAACGCGAGAGATTGACCTGTGGCAGGCGAATGATCAGTACTTTGCCCAACTCGCCGGCGTGGGCTTTGATGCCGAGATCGTGCAGCAAACCCCATGGGAAATGAAGCGCCGCTTTGGCCCCCTCAGTTATGTGATGACCGCTGCCCGCATCCTAGGCCAGGAAGCCCCAGTGCTCTCAGTAGAAATCGAGGGGCGCCCCCCACTCTTCGGCTCCGTGGTCCTGCTGGGAAACGGCCGTCACTACGGCGGGCCAGTGCGGGTGTTCCGCGATGCCTCCAACACCGACGGCCTCCTGGACGTTCTGATCTTGCATCAGCGTCGTCCGCTGGAGGCCTTCCAATTCCTCGCCGCCCTTGTGGCCACGGGCTACCAGGAGTGCAATGACATCGACTACCTTCAGGTGAAGTCGCTCAAGGTCACTTCAGAGCAAGTCGTGCCCTATGAGCTTGATGGCGAACTCGGCCAGAACACCCCGGTGGAGATCAAACTCGCCCCGTTCAAGTTGAAGGTGCGGACCGGGGTTTGAAGTTTTCAGTTGTTGGCAGCGCCCAACAACGCTCGCCAAAACAAAGCGGCCTTCGAGTTCCCCCGAAGGCCGCTTTTCATTTCAGTGCTGAAAACTGAAAACTCCCTACGCCCCCACCAGCTTACGGGCTTCGTCCAGGGCTGCATCCACCTTGGCCACATCCTTGCCGCCCCCGCGGGCGAAGTCCGGCTTGCCGCCGCCTTTGCCGCCCACGATGGGAGCGACGGTTTGGATGATCTTGCCAGCCTGAGCGCGGGACTGATGGTCCTTGCTCACCGTGGCGATGATGGCCACGCTGCCGCCCGCCGTGCCCGCGAGCACCACGATGCCGCTGAAGAGGCTCTTCAACGCATCGGACACTGCCATGACGTAGTCGCCGTCCACATCGCCAAGGTTGGCAACGATGGCGTCGTTCGTGGCAGAGCCAAGCAGCGTCTTGGCACGCCCGGCGGCTTCACGCTGCTGGGCAGACTTGAGCGCCTTTTCCAAAGCCTTCTGCTGATCGAGGAGTGACTCGATCTTCTTCTCCAGATCCAACGTACCCTGAGCGAGCACTTTGCCTGCGAGCACCTTGAGCAGGTCCGCATCGCTACGGGCCGCCTGATAGGCCTCCAGTCCGGCGACGGCTTCGACACGACGCACACCAGCGCTCACTGCACTCTCGCCCACCAGGCGGAAGAGGCCGATCTCGCCCGTGGAGCGGGTGTGAGTGCCGCCGCAGAGTTCCATGCTGTAGCCATTGAGGGCATGGGCCTGGCCGCCGATCTGAACGACGCGAACCTTGTCTCCATACTTCTCTCCGAAGAGCTGCATGATACCCGGGTTTGCCTTCACCTCCGCATAGGCAAGCTCGTCCCAGGAGACCACATCGTTGGCCACGATACGCTCGTTCACCAGGCGCTCAATGTCAGCCAGCTGTCCGGGGGTAAGGGCCGCGCTGTTGAAGTCAAAGGTGAGCTTGTCCGGCGTCACGGAGCTCCCCTTCTGAGTGGCTTCCTTGCTCACCACTTCATGGAGAGCCCAGTGCATGATGTGGGTGACCGTGTGGTGACGCTCGATAGCACGACGGCGGGTGAAATCCACCACCAACTGGGCTTCCATACCCACTGCCGGGGTGTCTTCACCGTCCAGGAAGTGCAACCAGGTGTTGCCGATTTTCTGTGTATTGGAGATCGGGAAGCTGTCCGCGCCGATGATCAGTGCGCCTGAGTCTCCCACCTGACCGCCCATCTCTGCGTAGAAGGGAGAGCTGTCGAGTACGACCGCCGACTTGTCCTTCACAGAAACGACTTCCAACACCTTGGCCGGAGCTTCGAGGTTGTCGTAGCCAATGAACTTGGTGGGCTCTTTGGTTTCAATTTCGCTGAGAGAAACCACCTGTTTCTTGCCCTGACGGTCGGCCAAACCACGCTCCTTCTGTTCCTTGAGGAGGCGCTCGTACTCTGGCACATCCACGGTCAGGCCGCGCTCACGGGCCAGAAGCTGAGTGAGATCGATGGGGAAGCCAAAGGTATCGGAGAGACGGAAGGCCACCTCACCGGTGATCTCCGTGCCTTTACCTGCCAGTTTGTCCGCCTCAGACTCAAAGAGACTGATGCCGCGGTCGAGCGTGCGGTTGAAGCTTTCCTCCTCCATCTTCAGGACGGATTTCACGTGCTCCTTGCGAGCACGGAGTTCAGGAAACACCTCGCCCATGTGCTGGGCCAGCACATCCACCAGCTTGTAGAAGAAGGGCTCCTTGAACCCGAGCGTGCGGCCATACTTCACCGCACGGCGCAGGATGCGACGCAGGGTGTAGTTGCGGTCGTTGTTGCCGGGGGAGATGCCATCGGCGATGGAGAAGCTCAGCGTGCGGATGTGGTCGGCGATGACGCGGAAGGCCACGTCGATCTTCTCCTGCTCCGTATCGCCCGTGCTGCCAGCGACAGGCAGGGTGCTGGCATAAGCCTTGCCGCTCAGCTTCGAGAGCTCGTCGAAGATGGGCTTGAAGACGTCCGTGTCGTAGTTGCTGATCTTCGCGTTCTCGAAGTCCGTGAAGTTCTTGGTGCCCTGGATGATGCTGGTCACGCGCTCAAAGCCCATGCCCGTATCCACGTGCTGGGCGGGGAGCTTCGAGAAAGTCTTGTCCGCATTCGCATTGTACTGGATGAACACGTTGTTCCAGATCTCAATGCAGTCAGCACTGCTGCCGTTCACCAGCTTGGCACCTTCACGCTGGCGGTCTTCGTCCAGATCGCGGGGACCGGGCGTGAGGTCGATGTGGATCTCCGTGCAGGGACCGCAGGGGCCGGTCTCCGCCATCATCCAGAAGTTGTCCTTCTTGTTGCCGTTGACGATGTGGATATCCGGATCCAGGCCCACACTGCGGAATTTCTCCGCCCAGTAGCCCCAGGATTCTTCATCACGCTCGGCGGGATCGCCTTCGCCCGGCTGGTAAATGGTCGCGAACACGCGGGTCGGCGGGAACTTCCAGCGCTCGATCACGAGTTCCCAGGCCCAGGAGATGGCGTCCTTCTTGAAGTAGTCGCCAAAGCTCCAGTTCCCGAGCATCTCGAAGAACGTGTGGTGGTAGGTGTCCAGACCCACGTCTTCCAGGTCATTGTGCTTGCCGCCGGCGCGGATGCACTTCTGGGTGTCCGCCGCCCGGGTGGGCAGTCCTTTGTGCAGGACGCCCGGCCAGGTGTCCACATCCGCCGGACGCTCTCCCAGGAAGATGGGGACGAACTGGTTCATCCCGGCATTCGTGAAAATGCGCGCTCCGTCCCGGCTCGTGTAGCCGACGTTGTCGCTGGGCACGATCGTGTGCTGCTTCTCTTTGAAGAAGTCGAGGAAACTCTGGCGGATCTGGGCGCTGGTCATGGGATGCGGGCGGAAAATGAGCGGGGACACTAGCCCCGTTTCGGCGGTCGGCATAGGAAAAAGTGGGGCACCGGGCGTCGGGAGCCCCTTGGGGCAAGTCGGCGCTTGCCCCCACCGGGGGGGTTGTTCTATCTTCGCCCCGTATGGACTCACCACCGCCGCCCCCGCCGTCAGAAGGTCCGAATCCTCAGTTTCCACCGACTCCGCCTCCCGCAGCGGCGGAGATCCCGCCTCCCCCTCCCCAAGGCCCGTACGGCTCTTACCTCCCAGAGTCGCCCGGCTGGGCCGCCAGCCCCGATGAACGCAACCTGGCATTGTTTTGCCATCTGGGCAGTCTGGCCGGCTATGTCCTGCCGTTCGGCAACATCCTGGTGCCACTCATTCTGTGGCTCGTGAACAAGGACAAGATGCCCTTCGTCAACGACCAGGGGAAAGAGTCCGTCAATTTCCAAATCTCCATCACGATCTACGTGGTCGCCTCCGTGGTGATTACCTTCATCACGTGTGGGTGGGGCTTTCCCGTGCTCTTTGGGCCTCCGATCTTCTCTCTAGTCATGGTTATCATCGCCGGTCTGGAAGCCAACAAGGGCATCGCCTACCGCTATCCTTTGTGTATCCGGATGATCAATTGACCGATGTGACGTAGGCTCGGCCCTTCTCCCGCTCGGCCCCAACGCAGTCCCCCTCATAGGTTTTCCCTCTCCCTCCTCTACCACCACCTCAACCGCTCCCATTCTCTTCTCATGGACGAAAAAATCCTCTCCAAGCCCAAAGATCCCATCGACGAATCGCACGAGTCCGTCGGCCTGTTGGATGCCCTGCTGGACCTCTCCTTCAAGACCGCGATCACACCCAAGATCGTGCAGATCCTCTACATCGTTGGTCTGATTGCCGCCGCCCTCTTCACTGGTCGCTGGGCTCTCGACTCATTCATGCGCGGCATCATGGGCGGCATGACCTCACTTCTCTTCGCCCCTATCCTCTTTATCTTGTATGCGCTGCTCACCCGCATCCTGCTCGAGGTCGTGGTGGCCCTGTTCCGGATCCTGGAGCATCTGAAGAGCATTGACCGGAAGACGAAGTAAAGGGACTCCGTATTGCAAAGATGTACCGTTGGAGGAGCCTTTCCGAAGATGAGCGAAAGGTTCTTCTCCAATGGAGGATCGATCAGTTAAGACCTTTTCACAGCCCTCCGCATGGATCGGGCGAAGGGGCCTGTTTACTCACCGCAGCGTGCTTTGAGCATCGCCCCATCATTGGCCAAACAACGGACCGACTACGCAACTTCTGCGGAGCATTGATTGGCGAACTACAAGCCACTTGTAAGCAAATCCATGCCTGGGTTGTGCTACCCAATCACTATCACGTTCTGGTCACCACAGTGGACCTGAAGCGGACTTTGTCTGAACTGGGTCGTTTTCATGGTCGCACCTCCTTTGCATGGAACGGCGAGGAGGTGAGTCGTGGCAGGCAGGTGTGGTGCAATGCCCTGGATCGCGACATGCGCAGCGAAGCGCACTTCTGGGCCACCATGAACTACATCCACCACAATCCGGTTCGGCATGGCTACGTCTCCAAATGGCAGGACTGGCCATTCTCATCCGCACGTGACTACCTGGAGAGTGTCGGTGAAACAACAGCTGCCCAAACCTGGCGCAATTTCCCTCTCAAAGGCTACGGCGCAGATTGGGACGAACCATCCCTATAGCAACGCATCAGGGGCTCTGTTTGGAGTACAGACTTTAGTCTGCTCAGGGGTAGCTCGCGCAGGCTGAAGCCTGGACTCCATACAGCTTCCAGCACACCACACAGCCTCTCTCTCCCTCTCCATCTTCGCATCTTCCACGCCTTCATCGCCTGCTGAATGGCGGTTCGTAGTTATCCTCCAGCTCTCCTGACTTCCCTCGGAGTGCGGCCCAACCACAGTTTGTAGGCGGCGGTGAATGCGGAGACGCTACGGTAGCCAACAGCCCAGGCGACGGCTTCCACCGTGAGGGCTTGTGACTCTAGCAGATAGGTGGCCCTGCGAACTCGCAGATAGCTCAGGTGTTGAAGCGGACTGCGGCCGAGTTCTTCTTGGGTGAGGCGACGCAGATGGACCTCGCTCATGCTGGCCATACGCGCCAGCTCCGCAGCGGTCCAGGGGTGATCAAGGTGGGCATCGATCTTCTCCCACAACTTGATGAGGCGACTGTTCGTCGTGATTCTGCCAGCGGCACGCACCACCTGAAGGTGAATGAGCTTCAGCCAGTGTTCGATGATATGAGGATCTGCTGCTCCGTTGAACTCTTGATAGAAGCCCAGCATGGCCCATTCGAAAGGACGCGGATCCACCTGGAGCAGGGTGGGTTGTGCCACGGGGATGGTGGGCTCCTTTCTGAGGGGCTCGTCGTAGAGCACCCAGAGCATGCGCCAGGGGACACCCACGGATTGGGCCCCATGCGTCTGATCTTTGGGAAGGAGGGTGGCGCAGCCGGAGGTGTAGGACGTCCATCGGCCTTCCAGCAAGACCTGGCCAGTTCCTTCGAGACAGACGTTGATGTGGGAGAAGTGGGGGTGGTGACGAACGATCTTATATCCCTCCCCGAGACTGCCCATACCTACACCGATCATGTGGTGCGCCGCAAGGGCTGGGCACACCTGCGAGGAGATGCCCCATTGTCGGGTGTGCGGCCCGACAATGTTCGTTTCCGGCACATGTTGGATTGGCTGAAGCATGGTCGAGCAAACAGATTGAGGTACACTTGCTTTCTGAAAATGCAGGCCGGCAGCATGTGAGCTGCCGTTCAGCTTCCCACAGTACGCATGAAAAACGTGTTCGTCTTGCGCAGTCCCATTGTTCATCTTGCCTGGCCTTTGCTGCTGTTGCGAGCGCCTGTCTTGCTGGGTGCTGTGGACTTCGAAAAAGAGGTCTGGCCCATTTTGGTGGAGCATTGTCACTCCTGTCATGGACCGGAGAAACAGAATGGCGGGCTTCGGCTGGACAACAAGGCGGATGCCTTCAAACCAGGCGACTCGGGGGATCTCGCCATCGTGCCCCGATCCAGCGACACGAGCCTGTTGGTGACGCTGGTAAGAAGCCACGATGAGTCAGACCGGATGCCGAAGAGGGCAGATGCGTTGTCTCCCGCTCAAGTCGAACTGCTGCGCCGATGGGTGGACGAAGGGGCGGTATGGAAGCAGGATTCTCAACCAGTGAAGTCGGGCAAGACGGAAATGGTGGTGACAGATAAGGACAGGCAGTACTGGGCTTTCCGTCCGCTGCAAACCATCGTGCCGCCCAAGGTTCAGAACGAGACTGGGCCGAAGACGCCCATCGATCTTTTCATACTGGCAGCGCTTGAAAGCAAAGGGCTGGCCCCCTCCCCACGCATTAGCCGGAGTCAGGAGGTTCGGCGGCTCACTTACAACCTCACGGGACTGCCGCCTACTCCGGAGGAGACTGCAGCTTATGAAAAGGATACTTCGGGGAATGCCTATGAGGAACTGGTAAGTCGCCTGCTGGGATCTCCGCACTATGGGGAGAAGCGGGGCCGCATGTGGCTGGATGTGGCGCGCTATGCAGACAGCGATGGGTTTGAAGCTGACTACGACAGGCCTAGCGCTACCGCGATTTTGTGATCAGGGCGTGGAACGATGACATGCCCTTTGACCAGTTCGTGCGCTGGCAGCTTGCGGGGGATGAGCTGGCCCCAGATTCTCCGGAAGCGCTGGCGGCCACCGGCTTCCTCGCTGCTGGCCCGCAGGCGGAGACGCAGGCGACTGATCTGCCGGAAAACAAGGAGAAGGTCCGCTATGACAATCTGGACGATATCGTCTCAACGGTGGGATCCGCGTTCTTGGGCGTCACCATCGGTTGTGCCCGCTGTCATGACCACAAGTATGATCCGGTGCCGACACGGGATTACTACAGCCTGCTGGGTGCATTCGCCACGGCCCGACGTGGCGACCAGCCCCAGTCGCGCGCGCATCGCGAGCTGGGCCTCTGGCTGGAGCACCGTCAGGCGGAGTGGAGGGAGCAGCACATGGAGATGCTGCAAATTCCAGAAAAGGATCGGGTGCTGTTGCGGGCGGTCTTGAACAAGAACAATCAAACGCAGAAGGCGGTGTTCAAGAAATGGAGCGGTCCCCTGGTGGCAACGGAGGCGGATCTGCGGGCGTTCCTCACAGATGCCCAGAAGGCTGAGTTGACGGTATTGGAGGGCAGGACCAGAGCCGCAGGCATCAAGGATGTCCCCACGGTCTATGCGATGCTGGACTATAGCGCCACGCCTGAGCCCAACTGGCTGCTTCACAGAGGCGATCCCATGCAAAAGGCGGAGCCTCTGACGTTGGGCTTCCTCCAGGCGCTCACGCGTGACAGATCCGCCGAGGATTATTGGAAACAAGCTCGCGCCACCAGTCCCAGTACTTCAACAGGCCAACGGGCAGCGCTTGCGCAGTGGATCACAGACCCCAAACAAGGGGCTGGAGCCTTGCTGGCACGAGTGATCGTGAACCGGGTCTGGCAGCAGCATTTCGGCGAGGGGCTGGTGCGCACGGCGGGAGACTTCGGTCTGCAGGGTGACAAGCCCTCCCATCCCGAGCTTCTGGACTGGCTGGCGGGAGAACTGATCCGCAGCGGATGGAGGCTGAAGACCATCGAGAGGATGATCCTCAGCAGCGAGGTTTACAGCGAGGACACGTCATGGGATGGGGCCAGGGCGAAGGTGGACCCAGAGAACAGGTTGCTCTGGCGGCGGCGTCCACAACGACTGACCGGAGAGGAACTGAGAGATGCTGTCCTGCTGACCAGCGGCCGCCTGCAGGCCGAGGCATTTGGACCGGGCTTCAAGCCACCTGTGCCTGCGGAGGCCATGTCCACCCGCTCGGCAGACAAGTATCCCGACAAAGCGGAGGATGGCCCCGCACTGTGGAAGCGGGCGGTGTACATGTATGTGAAGCGTTCCGTGCGCTTCCCGATGATGGAGGTCTTCGATGCACCGGAGCCTCTGTCGGCGTGCAGCCGTCGGGCAGTGACGACTGCGCCGACACAGCAGCTCACACTCTTGAATGATCCTTTCATTCGACTTCGAGCGGCGGATTTCGCGAACCGGATTGCGATCGCGAAGCCGGGCGATATGAGCGGGCAGGTCAGGCTGGCGTTTCAGCTTGCGCTAGGGCGATCGCCGCAGGCTGCTGAGATGGCCAAGGCTGTGACGTTTATCCAAACAAGACAGAGCATGGGAGCGCCTGAGATCCTTGCCTGGACGGACTTCTGTCACGCACTTTTCACCCTCAACGAATTCATCTATGTCGATTAACGCCTCCTTTCAATCCTGTGGTCGCCACGATGGGTTCTGCAACCGTCGCGAAGCTCTGCAACGAGCTGGGAATGGCTTCGGCATGCTGGCCCTGGCCGGATTGCTGGGATATGACGGGCTGCTGAATGCGGCACCAGCGGAGAACGCGACGTTGAATCCCTTCGAGCCAAAGATGCCGCACTTTGCGCCCAAAGCGAAGTCGGTCATCTGGCTGTTCATGGAAGGCGGGCCCAGCGGGTTCGACCTTTTTGATCCAAAGCCCGCGCTGACGAAGTACCATGGCATGCGTCCGCAGATGGACATTCACACGCATTTCGGCAACCCGGGTCCGCTGTTGAAGTCCCCTTACGCCTTTCAGCAGTATGGCCAGAGCGGGGCCTGGGTCTGCGAGAAACTGCCGCACATCGCCCGGCAGGTGGATGACATTTGCTTCATCAAGTCTGCTTTGCCGAGTCGAACAACCACGCACCAGCTTTGATGCAGATGAACACAGGGGTGACACGGGTGGGCATGCCGAGTGCCGGCTCCTGGGTAAGCTATGGGCTCGGAACGCAAAATCAGAACTTGCCGAGTTTCGTTGTATTACAAAACTCTCGCGGCACCAAAGGGGGGCCTGCGAACTGGAGCTCGGGGTTCCTGCCTGGGGCTTATCAGGGGACGACGTTCCGCTCTGGCAAGAGCCCGATCATGAATCTGAAGCTGCCTCAAGACGTGGATCCGTCATCGCAGAGAGCGATGCTGGATTTGGCGTCGAGTCTGAACGGGGATCATCTCTCCAGTCATAAGGGCGAGTCTGATTTGTTGGCTCGTATTCAAAGCTATGAGCTGGCCTTCCGCATGCAGAGTGAAGCACAAGAAGTGGTCGATCTGGGGCAGGAGTCGGAACAGACGCGTAGCAGCTACGGGCTGGACCAGGAGTTGACGAGACCTTTTGGTGAGAAGTGCCTGCTGGCACGTCGACTGGTGGAGCGTGGGGTGCGGTTCGTACAGGTGTATTGCAACGATGAATGGGATGCACATGCCTCACTGCAGAAGAATCATGATGCGCGATGTGCGGAGACGGACAAGCCAGTGGCAGCGCTCCTGCAAGACTTAAAGCAACGGGGACTGCTGCAGGATACCTTGGTGATCTGGGGAGGAGAGTTCGGCCGCATGCCGGTGTCCGAGCAGGGGGCGGGGCGAGATCACAATCCTGGAGCCTTTGTCACCTGGATGGCTGGCGCAGGCATCAAGCCAGGCATGAGCTATGGCGAGAGTGATGAAATCGGTTGGAAGGCGGCGGTGGATCCGGTGTCAGTGCATGATTTGCACGCGACGATGCTGCATTTGCTGGGGCTGCATCACAAGAAGCTGACCTATGAACACAATGGACGTCCGTTTCGATTGACGGATGTGGAGGGGAATGTGCTGACGAAGATTCTGGCTTGAGTTGCAACGTCATCAGTAAAGGGAGGCAGGGACTTTCCAGTCCCGGACCCATCGCACGTCCCAGCGCATCATCCGGTGATTGACACCCAACCGGATGCCGCGTCATGGGACGTTTGTTACGGACCGGGACAAGAATGTCCCTCCCTCCTTTTACTGACCGCCTCCGTGCGACTGCTCAGGTGAGTGAGCGAAAGCCCTCCGTCTCCCGCCTCCCACCCCGCTCGCCATGCCGAAGGCATCCCAGAAGGCAACCGGGGGTCTGGGCTGTCCCCCAGTCACCGAACGTTCATCCAACACATCATGCCCCCAGTCACCCTTTTTGCCCACCACTCCCAACACCTGGCGGCGCAGCCGCTGTGGAGTGCGCGCGTGAAGCGCCGCTTTCGACTGCCGACAACAATCCCCCACAACCTCAACACTCCCGCCAGCCCCCCTGCTCCACCCATCAGGTTCAAGGAAACCCAACAATCCACCACAGCGGCGCTTCACGCACGCACTCCATAGCCCCGCAAGCGGGGCCAGGCGTTGTTCGCCCCCAGACTTCGGAACCTCTTCCGGCCTCCAATCTCACTTGGACTTCCGAGCTTCACGCCCCCAAATCCAGAAGGGATCGCAAAACAACTATACCAAAAAAACTCTCCGCCTCCCCCTCACTCCCCCACCGGCCGATGACTCGGGATCTGCGCCTTAAAATCTCCCAAACTGTTCCAATGCTCGCGCTTCTCCAGATCCACCTCCGCCATCACCACGGTGCCCCATTCTTTTCCTTGGGCAAGGACCCGGCCATCGTGCCCAAACACGGCTGAGATCATCCAGCCGTCCTCGGGTTTCATGTAGGTGCTGCTCACAAGGTACACGTGATTCTCACAAGCCCGCGCCTGGGCCAGGAGGGGATTGCAACCCCACACGGGCCACGCGATGACCTCGGCACCGTTCACGGTCAGATTGCGGGCGACCTCGGGGAAAAAGCCGTCGTAGCAGACCATCATGCCCAGCTTGCCAAAGCGGGTCTCGAACACAGGAAATTCATGCCCGGGGGCCACGCCGGCCTCCACCTCGCTGCGTGGCAGGCAGGTCTTTCGGTACTTGCCTTGAACCCTGCCATCCGGACCGATCAAGACGGCCACGTTGTACACCACCTCTTTGTCCTGCTCCACCAGTCCGGCCACGATGTAGAGATCATGCTTCTTGGCGAGCCCTCCGAAGTACTCGGTCACCGATCCCGGCACGGGCTCGGCGCATTCATGCATCTTCTTGCCGGTGCCGTAGTACGTCAGCGTTTCCGGCAGCACCACCAGATCCGCCTTCTGCTTGGCGGCCTCTTCAATCAAGGGGGCAAACAACGCGGCCTTCTCCAGCATCGTCTTCCCTTCTCGTGGCTGATAGTGCACCGTCGCCAGCCGGGCCTTCCGTTCTGGCATGGCCGCGACCTGCTCCAGACGGATATCGCTCCAGCTCACCCGGGCCTGGGGCCGCCACTGCAGCCAGAGTTCCACCACCGCCACAGTCGCCCCATTGGGTGCGAGGTAAGTACCCGACATCTCCTGCCAGCCATCCTTCACCACGCCGGTGCGGGCCGGATACTCCGGCTCTGCCTGCGGCGGTTCGCCAGGCCGGTAGGCGGTGAAGGTCGGTTCTGCATGCCGCACCGTCTTGCCTGCGGCATCCCGCCACAACACACGGGCTACGACCTGCTGTCCCTCGTGATTGACCCCTTCCGCCTGATACCACGCCGTGAACCGCCAGGGTTTGCCTCCTTGAACCGGGATCTCCCGGGTCCAGCAGCCTTGCAGGCCCTCGCGCTGATCCGCCGCGATCACCCAGGCCCCCTTCCCATCCCGTCCCCCGATGTCCACATGGCTGAAGACAGGGGCAATGCCCGGACGGGGCACGTAGGAGCGCCAGTCCGGCCCCGGCATGGGCGTGGAAACGTTCGCTGCCAGCAGAGCGCCAGCCATTCCAAGGACAAGAGTGACGGCGATGCTGGCAGCGAGCTTCATGATCGTGAGCTAAATTATGATTTCTTGTCGTCCAGACCGCGCTCGATCTTATAGAGCACGAACTGGGCATGAGCCTCATTGGCCGCCGCCACGGGATGATCCCGGTACTGGGACTGGATGGTGCGCAGCTGCGCCAAGGCCACACTCTGAACCGCCGGCTGATAGGCGCGACCGTTCACGATGTTCAGCAGGCGGTCCACGTAGTCCAGCTGGAGGTTCTGCCTCTGCGTGCTGACGGCAGCATCGGCCGCCTCACCCTTCATGATGGCAGCGGTGAGGTCCCCCATCATGGTCCCGAGGACATAACCATTGCCATACAGCGTGCTGTCCAGGATGCGGTGCTGCGTGTTCGGGTGCATGAGCTGGTCCAGCAGGGAGCGCTGGACCTTGAGGGCGCGCTCATGCAGTTTGGGATCCTCGCCGTTGTCGCGGAAGTCAAACCCGCGACGCTGCTGCTGGAGGTGGGCCAGGAGCGGCTCCGGCGCAACCCAGGCCTCCGGTCCGAAGGCGTACTTCGCCAGTGCGGCCATGGCGGCCTTTTGCTTTTCCACCTCTACGGGGCGGAAGGGATTTGGCGGATTGTCCTTCACCTGGCCGACATAGGCACGCTCTACGTACACGCCTCCCACGTAGCGGGAGATGGCGGTGAGGGCATTCCCCGACTCCGACGTCAGCGAGATGTAGGCGTTGGTCAGCTCCTGCCAGCTCTTGCCCTGGGTGGGGTAGTCAGCGAGAAGCTTGCCCGTGGCCTGCTTCACCAGTTCACAACGAGCCACGCCATAAGCCACCGGATCACTGCTCATGTCAAAAAGCATGGCTCGTGGGTCAATAGCCTTGCCGTTGGCGCGCATGTCATCCGCATCATTGGCAAACGCGAGTTGGGACTCATGCGAACGCCCGGCGATGGTGGCGAGGCGCTTGGTCTCCTCCTGAGGCTCTGGGGCGGCAACGCTGTAGCCGTAGTCAATGGCCCAGTCATCATACGGCCCGGGGGCATTGATGTAATACTGCCCCTGGCGCGCCCGATCCGGCCCCAAGTTCAACGGCATGTAGTCCATGACGGATCCACTCAGGCTGGTCTTCTCCGTCAGCGCGCGGTTCTGCAATTCTTCCGGTGAATGCAGATGGCTCGCGCGGAAGTTGTGGTTCAATCCGAGAGTGTGCCCCAACTCGTGCAGGATCAACTGTGTGAGGCTTTCCTTGAGCATCACATCGAAGTCCACGTCATCCGCCTTTCGCAGGCGCATCATCTGGTTCCCAAAGAGCAGCCCCTGCTGCATGACATTCGCGGCCATGCAGGAGTTCTTGTCAAAGAGATTGCCGCCCTCGGCCGCATCCATCCCGGCCAGACCCACCTCGTTCCAGAGACGGCGGGCCATGAGGCGGTTCTTCACAAACACAAACTCCAGCATGATGTCGGAGCCCAGAATCTGCCCGGTTCGAGGGTTCACAAAGCTGGGTCCGTAGCCGCCAAAGGGAGCCTTGGGCGAGGAGGTCCAGCGCAGCACGTTGTACTGGATGTCATCCGCATCCCAGTCCGCGTCGTCCGGCTGTTCCTTGATGATGAGGGCGTTCTTGAAGCCGATCTTCTCAAAGGACTTGTTCCACTGCAGGGCGGCGAGGCGGATGGTGTCGCGGAATTCCAGGGGCGTGGTGTTCTCAATCCACCACACGATGGGCTCCACGGGTTCGCTCAGAGCTGCGTTGGGATCCTTCTTTTTGAGGTCCCAGCGGTGGATGAAGTCGCGCCACGGGGTCACCTCCGTGGAGGTCTGGTCCGTGAGTTGGGTCATGAAATAACCCACCCGTGGATCATCCACGCGGGGCTGGTAGCCGTTGTCCGGCATGGCGATGAGCGTGTGCTGGATGGTCACGCTCACGTAGCGGGGGTCCACCACATCGCCCAGTTGTTTGTCATTGTCATTCCGTGGCGGCGTCGGGTTGTCGAACACGTACTCCACCGAGCAGAGCGTGTTCTTCGGGTAGGACTTCAGTTTGGTGAACTTCGTCTTTGTTTCGGAGAGCTTCCCGAGGAAGGCCTTCTCCCCGCCGCCAGGCTTCACCTGTAGCAGGGTCTCCTTCAGGAAGAGGTTACCGGCATTGAGCAGCACGCCCTCCGTGTTCTCTGCCACCACCGCTTCCACCGCCATGACCGCATGGCTGGTGTTGGCCTGGGCTGCCCGGGCCAGTGGGTGCATGGGGTCAAAGTAGAAGGCGGTGTTCTGTTTGACGAACTCCACCTTGTCGTAGCTGCGCTTCATGACGAAGACCGTCTCATCATGGAACTGGCCGCGGTTGTGACCGGCAGCGAGCACCCCCTCCACCGTGTGGGTGAAGTAGATGAACTCCTTCTCCATCTGATCCTTCCGCACAAAGAGATAGACCGTGCCGTTTTCGCGATCGCGATGTAGGTTGAAGAGCCCTTTGATCTCATCGCAGTTCTTCGTCACATCGGCGATGGTCTTTTTCTTGGGCGGCGCCGGCACGACCGTCACCGGGGCGGGGCGTTTTTCCTCCACCTTGGCCGCAGGAGCTTCCACAGGATTGGGTTTCACCTCCGGTTTGGCTGGCGGCGTTGCCGGGGCAGGGGTCGGAACCGGAGCGGGGACTGGCGACGGTGCAGGAGCCGGGGCCGGAGCGGGCGTCGGTTCTGGCTTGGGGGCCGTTCCGGATCCTGGGGCTGGGGCCGGCGCGGGTGCAGGCGCAGGCGTTGGAGCCGGAGCAGGTGTAGGCGTGGGGACGGGCTGGGGAGCAGGCTCCTGGGCTGCGCTCCAGACGGCGACGATCAAACAGGTCAGAGGTAGCGCGAGCAACCCGACTGGGCGGAGGGATAGTTTCATATCAAAATGGCTATTGCCAAAGACGCACCGCTGGGGCGTTTTTTTAGGATTACTTTGCCGCGAGGCTCGAAGAATCCCAATCCAGGCTCACAAAAACGGGGCGATGGTCTGAGCCAAAGTCCGGTCCCACCTCACGTCCGCCCACCTTCCAGTCAGGAGAGACGAAGACGTGATCAATCATGATCCGGTCGGGAAGCCACACATGTCGTGTGGCCTCAAAGAGCCGCCCCTGACTGGTGTCCACCAGCTGGGTCTGGTGCAAAAAGTCCTTGTAGAGCCAGGCCCAGGGGGTGCAGTTGAAATCGCCCGCCACAATCACGGCATGCCCCTCCTGCTGCCGTTGCAAGCTCCACAGCCTGATCTCTTCATGCATGACGCGCCGGTCCGCAATCTCGCCCGCTGACGTCGGATGCGAGGCGTGCACGTTCAGCAGACTCACCGTCCGCCCCTCAAACGCGAACTCGGCGAACATCCCGATTTTCTTGGGGCCATTTTCCCCCAGTTTGTGAAGGCCGGCCTTATGCCAGGGCCCCCGGCTCAGGATGGCCAGGCCCCATGATCCCTTGCGATGATACTCCAGCCGCTGGTGGGGATAGAGGTCCTTCAGGCGGGGCAGCATCTCTGCCCAGCGAGGCGAAACTTCCTGCAGCACCACCACATCGGGCTGACGCTCCCGCAACAGGGCCTCCAGCGCCGCATGATTCTGGTTCCGGCGGAGGAGGTTGATAGTGGCAATCTCCAGCGTCGAGTCATTGGCCACCACCGTGGCAGGTGCGGCAGCGGGCTGAGCATGAGGCCACAGCGCTGCGACATTCAATGCCAATCCCACCGAGCTGAGCCCGACGAGCTTCCACCGACGCAACCCCAAGCAGAGCAACAGTCCGAGTGCGAACGCCACCACATATTGGGGTCGCAGGTGATTGTACAGATCCGGGTACCAGTGCCAGCGGCCCGCAAATCCCAGCAGAGTCACCACCAGTCCCGCCGACAATCCCAACTCCAGCCAGTGCCGGACAACAAATCGGAGAAGGCTTCGAACTTTCATTTCGGCAGAGTGGGAGTCACTGGGTCAGTTCAGCCCAAAGATCTCCGCATCCCTCACCACGGGATAAGCCCGCCCACCCTGCGCACTTTCCGTCAGCAGCAGCAGTTGCTGCAGCCCGGCAGGGATTTCAGAAAACAACAAGGTGACCAGAAATTCCGGTCCCGCCTCGCTCACGTCCAACGGGGTGCATTCGATCACCCACCCCTGCACACTCCATTCACGATGAAGCCCAAGCAGATCCGTCTGGATCGAGAGGGCCAGTTCTGAAGAGACTTCCAAGGCCCTGCTGCTGGCGAAGATCACGCCAGTAGTGCTGATGGAACACATCCGGGTGACAACACTGCCCCCGCTCGCCGCTTTTGCCTTCCGTTGGTTCGCTCGTGTACCCATGGCTTTGCCTTGGTTTGTGCAACGGAAGGCAAGCTGCATGGGGTGCTCGGTGGTGTCAACCGAGTTGCATGTGAAAGATGAATATCTTCTTAATCAGAAGAGCGTGGATCAAAGGCATCCCGCAATCCGTCACCGAGGAAATTCAGTGCGAGCAACGAGGTGGACATCAAGCCCGCAGGGAAAGCGAGCAGCCACCACTTGCTGTCGAGTGGATTGATGACCTGCGCCCCATCCTTGAGCAGCGAGCCCCAGCTGGCCGCCGGATCTTCAATGCCCAGTCCGAGGAAACTGAGGAAGCTCTCGTCCCGGATCACTGCCGGGATGGTGAGCGTCAGATAGGTGAGCACGATGGTGCTCAGATTCGGCCACAGATGCTTCCATATGATGGACCAACCCTTCTGCCCCATGGCACGGCTGGCAGTCACAAATGCCAGCTCCTTCAAGACCAGCACTTGACCACGAACGATGCGCGCCATGGTGAGCCACTGGATGAACCCCAGGGAGAGCACCAGCAGGAAGATCCGCTTGTAGGGAATCATTGCACCAGCCCAAGCCTCCACCCAGCCCCAGTGCTCCCGCTGCCCCCAGAGGCGGAGGCCGTCCAGGGCATCCGTGAAATAACCATCGAAGGCCGCGATGAAGATCATCACAAAGAGCAGGCTGGGCACCGAGTTCAAGATGTCCACCAGCCGCATCATGCCGCCATCCACCCGGCCGCCGGCATAGCCACTGATCATGCCATAGGTGCCGCCAATCACGAGGCTCACCAGCGCCGCCACCAGGCCCACCCCCAGGCTGACCCGGGCTCCCGTGAGCAGGCGATAGAAAAGATCCTGCCCGTTCACATCCGTGCCCAGCAAGTGGCGGGAGATGCCGCCTTCGCACCAGGACGGTGGGACATAGGAAGACTCACTCACCATCTTCACCTCCGCAGGCAGGAACACCGGCACCACGATGGCCGCCAAAGCCACCACCACCAGGTACCAGAAGCAGAGCACGGCCACGCGATTGCGACGCAGCACCTGCCAGCCATTGGGAGGCGTACCGGTCCATCGGTTGGGCGTCGCGACAGCGTCAGGCATGCAACTGAATGCGTTTGTCGAGGAACGTGTACAGCACGTCCACCACGAAGTTGAAGAACACCAGCAGAGCGGAGTACACCACCACCGCCCCGGTCAGCAGGAAGGGGTCCGTGTTCTGAATGGCATTCACGAACACCATACCGAGACCGGAGATGTTGAAGACACTCTCCACCACAAAGGAGCCAGTGAGCACATAGGCGGCCATCGGCCCCATATAGGTGATGACGGGCAGGATGGCCACCTTCATGGCATGCCGTGCCAGGGCCGTCGCATCATCCAGACCTTTCGCCTTGGCCGTGCGCATGTAGTTCTGCGACTTCACATCCAGCAGGCTGTTCCGCGTCAACCGGGCCACGTAGGCCAGGAACGGAAGAGCCAGGCAGATCGAGGGCATGATGAGCTGCGGGATCGTGCCAAAGCCCCCGATGGGCAGCCAGCCGAGCTTCAGGCCAAATAAAGCGACAAAGAGCGGCCCGGTGATGAAGGACGGAATACTGATGGCCGCAAGGGCGACGAACATGCTGGCGACGTCCAGACCAGAATCCTTCCGCATCGCCGCTACAAACCCCATCGCCACGCCACCCACGGCCGCGATGACAAAGGCGCTGCCACCCAGGATCAGCGAATTCGGCAGCTTCTGCCCCAAGACTTCCGCCACCGAGAGATTCTGATACCGCAGCGAAACATTGAGGTCTCCACGCAGCAGGCGTTTCACATAGCGCTGCAACTGCCACCACTTGGGGCCATCCAGCTCCGCATTTTTCTCGCGTTCAGCCTTGGCTGCTGCGGTAAGCTTCTCCCTCTCAAACGGTCCACCCTTTTGAGAGATGGACAGGAGGAACGTCAGCGACACCACGAACCCCAGCACCACGAGGCTGCTGAGGAAACGTCGGAGGATGAACGCGAACATCGGCCCCCGACTTAGGCGCGACAGCGCTCAAGGGCAAGAGCCAATGTGGGTGGAGAGGAGGTCTGGGGTTGAGGGACGTGCTATAAATTAACCACAGAGGCACAGAGAACACAGAGACTGATTTTTAGACAGAATTAACGGAATTAACAAAATTCGGTTTCGGGCGGCGGACAGGGGTGCACTCAAAGTCATTCCGCAGCTGCCCCCTAATTCGGTGAATTCTGTCTGACTTCAGTTTCAGTTCTAGTCTCTGTGCTCTCTGTGTCTCTGTGGTTAAACCTCTACCCCCAAGCCACCCCTGATTTCTACTCGAGGGTAATACCGCCCCAGTAGCCGAACTCCCAGGCCCAGCCGGTGGCGGCGCCTTCGAGTTTCAGATCCACTTCCTGGCCGGCGAATTCGCTGAGGTCGGCGGTGACGGCCTTCCAGCGGTCGCCATCGTGGCCGATGACCTGCTTCTTGATGACCTTGTCCCCCACCTTGATGCGCAGTTCCCAGTCGCCCTGATCATGGGCGGCCACCACCACGGAGAGCTTGTGCGGCTTGCCGGGAGCGAGCTTCACCTTGCGCTCCAGCGTTGCCGGCTTGTTCTCCGCAAATGGGTGCATGAGCAGCACGTTCTTGCGGCCTTGGTACTCCGGCAGTTTCACCGGCGTGCGCTCGAAGTCGGGCGCGGAGACTTTCCACTCGGGATTCCACAGGGAGACACTTTCCCAATCGATCGCGCGCCAGTTGGTCCCGCCGGAAGGCTTCTTCGCCACCGGGGCGTCCATGTTGGTGCTGAGAGCGATCTTCTTCTCCTTGGTCAGCGGGCCTTCGTCCGGGGGTGCCAGGATGTACCAGATGAGGTTGCGGAACGCGTCGTCAGGGAGTGCACCGAAGCCCATGGGCATGAGGCTCTGGTGGGTGTTCTCCACCTTGGCCACCTGATCCCGCGGCACGATCTGCTCTGCCCCGCCGATGGCGAGGAGCTTCACGTGAGAGGGCGTGTCTTCCACCACACGACCGCTCACCGTGCGGTTGTCCTTGGTGGTCACGTTCACGGCTTCATAGCCATTGCCGATGATCTGGTTGGGATCGATCACGTTGGAGAGCAACGCATCGAGATTGCTGCGACCGCTGCCGATCAGTTCCGGCCCAACCTTCTGCCCACCACCAAAGAACTCATGACAGGTGGCGCACGTGGCCTGGAACATGATCTTGCCCATGGCGAGATCCGGCTCCCCTTCCATGCAGACTTTGCGCTTGGCCGCGATGAGGGCCTTGACGTCCGCGTTGGATTCACGCCACACGCCCAGCAGGTCTTCTGCCCGCTTTTTCAGAGCAGCGTCCTTTTGGGTGGCGAAGAAGCGGCTCACGATCACCGGCACGTCGGCACGGGCCACGCGATTGTCCTTCACCGCATCCAGCAACAGAGCGGCCCATTGAGGGCGGCTGGTCAGGGTTTGGGAAATAGCGGTGCGCACTGCCGGACTGGCTTTGGCCCAACGCTGCAGAAGCAGCGCTGGCATGGCCTCACCACCCGCCTCAGCCGTGGTACGCACGGCTTCCAGCAAAAGCGGCTCGGGCACGTCCGACTTCACCAGAGACTGAAGACCGTCTTGAATGGCTGCCCCACCGGCCTTGCGAGCCACCTGCAGTGCATCGATGCGCTGTTGCAGCGGCGTCTTGTCATTGAGCACCAGGGTCATGGTCTCAGCCACAGCCGACTTGTCCCCCCAGAGCACGGCCAGGTTGTGCGCCTGCTTGCGCACCTCGTCATTCTTGCTGGCACGCCACGTGGCGAGCTGGGCGGCGGGATCGACCGTGGGTTTCAGGACACCACTCTCCTGCCCCTTCACCAAGCCGTCGAGCGTGGTGGCGAGAAGGGCGTCTTCACCTTCCAGTTTGGCGGCGAACTGCAGCGCGAGATCCATGTTCTTCGCGTCCCTCGTATCCGACAGACGGCGCATGGCCTTGTATGCCAGGGTCCGCGACATGGGCTGGGAAGCGGGAGCCACTGAGGCCAGCCACGGGATCCACTTGTCCGGCTTCGCGGAGAGGTTGGGTTCGAGGGCCATCCAGAGATGGAACGCGATGAGTCGATCGTTCTCTGCGCCGCTGGATTTCAGGAGGTTTTCAAGGAAGGCAGGATGCAGGTTGCCAATGCTGTAGGCCGAGCTTCGCGCGGGCGGATCCAACACCAGCGTGTTCTTGTCCGGCTCAGGCAGACGGCTGGTCCGCCCCAGCGGGGTGGGAATGTGATACTTCTCACGCATCATGCCGCGCAGCGACGTCGCAACGGCTTTGCGGACCACAGGCTCCTTGTCGAGTGCCAGTGTTTCCAGCAGCGGGAAACGCAGCTGGTCTCCATCCAGCTTCGGCCCGTAGTGATGGAACATGTCCAGAGACTCTCCGGTCAGCCGTGCCGCCCAAATGCGAATGGAGGCATCCGAGTCCACTGCGGCAAGTTTGACGGCTTCCATCGTCTGCTCATCACCACCACATGCATGCAGCGCCCAAAGACACTCCAGACGCACTGGGACATCCTTTGAAGACTTGAAAAGCTCAAGCAGCAGGACTGGCGCCGACTCGTCCCTTCTCTCCTGCAAACATCTTCTCGCCGTGCGCCGCACCCAGTTGTTAGAGTGCGCCACCAACTTCACCAGTTCCGGCGTGGCGAGCTTGTCCAGATTCAGGTCCTTTGATTCCCTCGAACCCACGCTGGCCTTCACCAGCGCCGGATCGTCCTTGCCGGTGTACACCACGCGCCAGATGCGGCCGCGGGCGCGGTCCACGCCTTCAGGATTGGCCTTGGCATTCTGATAGCAAGGGTACTTGTCGCACCAGTCCATCACCCAGAGGAAACCATCCGGGCCCGTCTTCGTGCTCACGGGGCGGAACCACCCGTCGTTGGCACGCAGGAAGTCGCGCACCGGGGCGGCCTTGAAGCTGGCTCCCACGGGGTTCACCACTTCTTCATGGACGGCGTTGTCGTGAATGTTGCCGATGAACAAGTGCCCGTTCGTGTCTGCGGGATAGCGACCACCCTGATAAATCTGGATGCCGGCGTAGGCAGCACGGAAGTGCTTGAAGTTCACGATGCTGGGCAGCAGCTCGTACGAGTACGGATTCTCCGGCGCTCCACCCTGTCGGACGTAGAGCCCGCCAGGGGACATATGAAACAAGTGGTCAATGACGCAGGCGCTGACGAAGTGATTGCCCGCAGCGTCAAAATCACATCCCCAGGGGTTGCTGGTTCCGTCTGCATACACCTCGAACATCCACGGAGCAGCCTTGGACTTGTAGTGCGCCTCAGAAGCCCACGATCCCACCGGCTTGCACCGCCCGATGCCAGCATTGAACACGACACCTTGATCCTTGGGATCCCCCGGGCGACGCACCTTGGAGTGGGTGAACACACCGTGCGTCATGTAGAGCCAGCCGTCCGGCCCCCAGGAGAAAGAGTTCAGGAGCTCATGCGTGTCCTCGCGGCCGAAACCTGTGAGCACCACGCGCCATTCATCCGGTTTGTCATCGCCATCATTGTCCCGGAAGTGCAGCAGATGCGGCTGCTGGCCAATGTACACGCCGCCATCTCCGTAAAGGATGCCGCAGGCGAGATTCAGACCTTCCAGGAAGACGGTGCGCTTGTCGGCCACGCCATCATTGTCGGTGTCCTCCAGAATGACCACGCGATCTCGCGGAATCGGCCCCTTCAGATCCGGCATAGGATGGTAGAGATCATCCTTGGCCTCACCGCCAAAGGGGGCGGGTGCCGTGGACCCTTCCGGATATTCGTAGAGCTCCACCACCCAGAGTCGCCCCTTGGGATCCCAGGCCATGCCCACGGGATTCTCGATCATCGGTTCATGGGCAAAACACCGTACCTCATACCCAGGCGGCACGGTCGTTTTCTTCTGCGCCTCTTCCGGGGAGGGGCAGATGGAATTCGCGGGAGCGCGCTCGCCGACCAGCTCTTTGCTGGCGGTCTGAGCATGCGCCATCCCGGTCAATCCCAGGGCGAGCAGCAGAAGATAGGAAGGTCTCATAAAAAGGAAGTTGCGAGGTGAAATGCTACGAAACCCTCCCTGGGATCTCACGGACATCTTTTATGACGAATCGGACACAGCCCTCCTCCCAACCACGCATCCCAAGATGCGCCTTGTGACAGTGAAAATTCTCTCCAACGTCCTCCCATGCAGAAAAAACGGACCGTTAAGATCAACAAGCCCCCGATTCTCTACCCTGAAACCCAGAGAATCATCGCCCGGGTGGAGAAGAAACTGGACGGTCCCTTCATCGCCTACTGGTCCAGCGGAAACGGTTCCGTGTGCCACAATGACGTGGCGGCCTTCTTTGAGGTGCTGAAAAACCTCGGCCACCAGAAGCATCTCTATCTTTTCATCAAGTCCAACGGCGGCAACGGGCAGGCCGCCCTGCGCATCGTGAACCTGCTGCGACAATACGCCACGAAGATCACTGCCCTGGTCCCGCTGGAGTGCGCCAGCGCCGCCACTATGATGGCGATCGGGGCCGATGAGATCCAGATGGGCCCCCTGGCCTACCTCACGGCGGTGGACACCTCCCTCACCCATGCGCTCTCCCCGGTGGATCGCAACAACTACGCCGTGGCCGTGAGCCAGGACGAGCTGAACCGCGTGCTGCGCCTGTGGCGAGAGTCCTCCCAAACCGGCGATACCAACCCCTATAAAAACCTCTACGATCACGTGCACCCGCTCGTCTTCGGGGCCATCGACCGCGCCAGTTCCCTCTCCATCAAGATTTGCGAGGAGATCCTCTCTTATCATTTAAAGGACGCGACCCAGCGTGAGCGCATCAGCAAGCACCTCAACTCCGCCTACCCCAGCCACGGCTACCCGATCATGTTGCGTGAGGCCAAGCGCGTGGGTCTGAAGGTCACCGAGCTGGATCCCGAGCTGAACGATCTGCTGGTGAGCCTGAGCGAGCGCTACTCGGAAATGGGGCAGCAGGCCATCACCGACTTCGACGAGAAGAACTACCACGACCACGAGATCCTCAACATCATCGAGGGCAAGGGCGTGAGCTTCAACTTCCAGAACGACAAGGACTGGCACTACCGCGAAAACGAACGGCGCTGGGTGCCGCTCAATGACCAGAGCGCCTGGAACAAAAACACCATGGTGGCGGGCAAATTGCGCACGACCCGCTTCCACATTCGTTAAGTTCAGGGAACGCCCTGAGGCCGCTCGTGCCCCACTCTGCCTGGCATGAAGCCCCTCACTCGCCCCCGATTCACCATGCCATCCCATGGGCTCTCCTGGCCTGTGGTGATGGTGATGTTGGCCCTGATCGCCTCAGCGGCAGCCTTCTGGTGGCACCTCCAGGAGCGGGCCCATGAGGCCCAGGTGGTAGCGCGAGTGGGGCCGACAGCGACCTCACGGGAGATCACCCGCCGCCAGATTGCCGAGGCGCTGCGTTCCCAGCTTTGGTCTCGCAGCGAGGCCTGGGAGGCACTGGCTCCCGTCTTGCAGCAGCAACGTCGTGTGGAAGCGCTCGATCGCCTGATCGCCTCTCATGCGCTCCAGCAGTGGGCGCTCGCCCAGCAGGCCCCTGAGCACCCCACTGCCGCAGAGGATGCTCTGCAGACCTTCATCAAGCAGTTCGAGATCCCCGACTCCTGGCGGCAACGCTCCGCCCTGCAGCAGATGAATGAAGTCCAGCTCCACATCTGGATGGAAGACGAGACCCGTCAGAGGCTGGCTTTCGATGCCGAGGTCAATCGCCGCATCACCACCGTGACACCCCAGGAGATCAAGGCATGGATCCAGGATCACGCCACACAGGTGCGCCTGCCAGAGCGAATCTCCGCCAGCCACGTCTTCCTGAGCGGGCATGACAAAGACAAGCCAGACCGGACAGCAGAAATCAATGACCTGCATCGACGTCTCTTGGCCGGTGAAGTCAAACTCTCCGCCCTGGCAGGTGAGGTCTCTGAAGACGGGCGCAGCAACAAGCTGGGCGGAAGTCTCGGCTGGTTCAGCCGGGACCGGGTGCCGGCAGATTTCGCGGAGAAGGTCTTCTCCCAGAAGACAGGAGAACTGGGCATCCCCTTCCGCACCGGACTGGGCTGGCACATCGTCCAGGTGCAGGCCAGACGCCCGGCCCGTGCCGCCACGTTTGAAGAAGCGCAGGCAGAAGTCGCCGCCCACCTCACCTCCACCCGCCGCAGCGCGGAATCCACCCGGCTCATGGAGGAGATCCTGAAGCTCACCACCGTGGAAAAGCATCTGGATCGCCTCAGTGGTGTGGTGCCGGAAAGCTAGGTCGCGGGACCATGCGCAACCTCATTGCGTATTCCAGCAGTCCGCCTACTCTAGCGCCATGTTTGGCAGCAAAAATAACAGCGTGGGCATCATCGGCCTGGGCATCATCGGAAGCCGGGTGGCTGAGCGCCTTCGCAACGCGGACTTCAACGTCTATGTCTGGAACCGCTCCATCAAGCCCGAGCCAAACTTCATGGCCTCTCCGGCAGAGGTCGCGGAAGTCGCCCAGGTGATTCAGATTTTTGTGCGCGATGCCGAGGCTCTTGTCGCCGTGATGGAAGACATGAAAGAGGCCCTGACGCCGGATCACGTGGTGCTCTGCCATTCAACCGTGAACCCCTGGGGCATCCGTCGGGCGGCGGCCATCGCCAGCAGGGTGGGCGCAGCGTTCCTGGACGCCCCCTTCACCGGCAGCCGGACTGCAGCGGAAAAGGGCCAGCTCGTCTATTATATTGGCGGGGATGCGGCACCTCTGGATCGGGCGAAAAAGGCCCTCGAAACCAGCGGCAAGAAAATCGTCCAACTGGGCAAGACGGGCGATGCCACCGTCCTCAAGATCGCCACCAATCTTATTAGCGCGGCCGTGGTGGAAGCGCTCGCCGAAGCCATCGCCATCACCAAGGCCGAGGGCATCGATGTTTCCAAGCTGCAGGAAGCCCTCGCTGACAACGCGAACTCCTCCGCGCTCCTCACCATGAAGCTGCCCACCATGGCAGCCCGCAGCTATGCGCCGCATTTTTCCTTGAAGAACATGCTCAAGGACGCCCGCTACGCCCAGGCGATCGCGGATGAGAAGGGTCTGGCTCTGCCGGTGCTCAATGCTTCCGCCCAGGCCATGGATCGCGGGGTGCGCAGCGGTCAGGGAGAGTTCGACTACTCCGTGGTTCTGGAAAACTACGCCCCCATGCTCCGGGCCGTGGAAGAACGCGCCGCCCGGCTCAAGGCCAAGGAGGCCGCTCCAGCCCCGACGCCCGCCCCCGTCGAACCCACTCCCACGACAGAGACACTGTCTCCGGAAGCGGACAAGAAGACGCAGAAGGATGAGGTGAAGCCTGAGGAAGCTGGCAAAGATCAACCCGCAGGTGAAAGCGTGACCGCCCCGGCCTCACCCGCCGAGGCAGACAAAGCCAAGACTGCCACCCACACCAAACTCGTCCCCGCCTCCGTCTCTGCAGACACCGCGCCACTCGCCAAAAAAGCAGAGGATGCCCAAGATAAAACCTCTGCGGAAAAGAACGCCGAAACTACCATCGCCAAAGACGGCACTGCCCCAGTACCGGAGTCCAAAGACAAGGACGCTGACAAGGAGAAGGTAGCACCTGAAGTCGCCGTGACGGGTGAAACCGCCGCGGTAAAGAAAGACAAGGTCGAGGGTGGGACCACTCTGGAGGTCACCAAGGCGACCGATGAGAAGAAAGCGGAAACAGAAACCCCGACCGCGTCAGGTCTGCCCAAACCGCCGGCCATCGCCAAAGCAGGCCTGAAGCCCGAAGCCCCGGGAGCAGACAAAACCGAAGCGGCTCCGGACGGCAAGACTGCAACGGGCACAGGAACGCCACCCAAACCAGGCGATCCCGTGAAGCCGGGCGCTGCCGCCCCCAAGGCGGAAGTTGCCCCCGTGGTCAAGCAGCCCTCCTTCGTGAGCCGCCTCTTCCGCGGCATCACCGGCCGAGGAAAGAAGGATCAAGAGACCAAGTCAGCACCGCCCGTGGTCAAAGCTTTCAAGACCCCCGACGCTCCAAGCCCGGCCGCAGCCAAGCCTGCCGCTCCGGTCGCGCCCGGGAAGGACAAGGAGAAAGACAAAGACAAGGGCAAGGACAAATCAAAGGAGAAAGAGAAGGACAAGCACGCGACCCCGGTCCCAACAGGCAAGTCGCCCGGCGGATCGCTCGCGGCCGTTCTGTCTGTGGACACCACCGAGGGCAAGGCCCCCATTCCTGCTCCTGAGACTGCCGCCCTGCCAGCCACCAAACTGCCACCGCCCCCGATCAAACCCGTCAAACCCTTCCGGCCAAAGAACCCCTCTGCGCCAGCCACCACGCTGGTCGCCAAGCTCCTTAGCGACACCGACGTGGAGGACGAGGATGACGACAAAGATGAACCAGTCGCCATCCCCACTCTTGCCGTCCCCTTGGAAGAGAAAGAGAAAAAGGAGTCAATTAGCGAGACCCCTGCTGCCAACAGCGAGGAAACCATCTCACCCGTCGTGGCAGAGGCCCTCCCCACTCCCGCCGACTCCGAACCAGTCAGCGCGCCTGCCTCTGAGCCTACTCAAGGCGAAGTGGAAACCGCGCCTCAGGACGAGAAACTTGCCGTGGCTGAGAGCATCGCAGATGTCCCCGCAGAGGAGCCTATCGGAGACGCACCTGCCGCAGCGGAGGTTGCCGCCGAAACTGAACCTGTGATCGAGCCCGCACCTGCGCTCGCATCGACCGTGGAATCAAAAGCGGAACCTGCGGCAGAACTGGAATCAGAACCGGAACCACAACCAGAACCCGCCCCAGAGCCCACCTTCGACGCAAGCAAGTCGCTGGAAGACATCACCCGCGAGGTCAACGCCAAGCTCTCTGCCTTCCCGAAAATCCCGGAACGCACCGTCGTCCAGCCGGAGAGCGAAGAACCCGCCCCCCCGCCGGCTCCCGTCACTCCACCCCAGACCCGGCTGGAGGGCACGCGTGGTTTCATCGTTCCCAATCTGGCCCCATCGCCCCCCACATCCGCGACCACGGAACCCGTGGAGAAGGGCAAGTCCTCACGGAAAAGGGCCCCGTCGCAGCCGGAAAAAACGGAGCCAGAGGCCCCGCACGAACCTGAAGCAGCTGCTCAGGCGGATCGTGAAGCCCCTCCCCAAGCCTGAACATGACCAAGGAACGTTTCGAGGAAATTTCTCAGGAAGGCGGCTTCGTCGACCTCAGCGCCCGGGCCAAGTGGCTCCTCCGCGGGGGCGACCGGGTTCGCTATCTCAACGGGCAGGTGACGAACAACATCAAGACCGCCAGCGAATCCCGGTCGGTCTATGCCTGTGTGACCAATGTCAAAGGCCGGGTGGAAGGGGATGTCTTCGTCCACTCCAGCCTCGTTGAGGGCGGCCAGGTTCTGGTGGTGGATGCCGAACCCGGTCTCCGTGAGACCTTGGGCGTGCGACTGGACCGGTACATCATTGCCGATGATGCCGAACTCGTGGACGTGAGCGACGAGTGGCAGCTCTGGCATGCCTTCGGCGGGAAAGCCGCCCAGTTTCAGGAAATCCCCCTGCCTGAGGGGGCTCACCGTACCAGCGCCTGGCGTTTTGGTCAGGACGGCGTGGACCTCTGGTGGCCAGTCGCGGCGGACGCTCCGCCTTCCCTTGATACCGCGGGAACACCCCTGACGGCTGGGGAACTTGAGGTCTGGCGAATCTGCGCCGGCGTGCCAGCCTGGCCGGACGAGCTCAATACGGAGGTCTTCCCGCCTGAAGCCGGTCTTCAAGAGCGGGCCATGGACTACGCCAAGGGCTGCTACATCGGGCAGGAAATCCTCTCCCGGATCAAGACCACCGGCAAGATGCCCCAGAGTCTGGTGCGCCTCCAGGCCCGTGAGAACGCTGCTGTCCCTCTTTCCGTCGGTGCCCTGTTGTTTCACCGGAATGAGGACGGTAAGGAGTCCAAAGTGGGGCACGTGACCAGTGTCACCCGGCATCCCGTGCATGGTCTCCCGATTGGCCTAGGCTACGTGAAGCAGGCATTTGCCTCTGTTCATTCGCTATTGCTTGCGTCCGAAGAGCCGCCTAAGATAACTTTCGAAGTTGATATTCTTACCTCATGAACTGGAATCTTGCGCTGCTCCCGGTCCTGGCCCTATCCACCCTTGTGCTGGCATCTTGTGAATCAACAGGCCCTGCAGGGGGCACGGTGATTTCGAACCCCAATGCGGACGAAGTCACCCACATGGAGAGCCAGTGGGGCATGAAACCCCGGATCGTGAAGCCCCGTCTGCGCCCCATGGAACCTGGCGACCTGCCGGAGAATACCACGCCGACGCCGAATCCCACCTACAGTGCGGAACCCGAATCCGCCCCTACGGCCGCGACTCCGCCCCCCCGGCTTCAGGAGCCCGTCGCCCCGGAAGCTCCGACGGTGGACCAGGCGACCATTCAGAAACTGCGCTGATCCGGCCTGAAGGGTGCTCCCCCCTGGATTCCTCATCTCAGGGGCGGGGTCTGTCTCCCTCGCGATGTGTCTTCACACAGATTCACGCGTAAAACCGCTCGCACAAAAGGCCAATCAAGGCTAACCACGCTACGCACAACCCGCACCCCAACGTCCCCATGAAGTTGTCCTTCCGCTGCCTGTTTTTGGCCACGCTCCTTGCCCTGCCTGCCGTCCATGCTGAGCAACCTGCAGCAACGGCCTCGTCCAAGCCGGTCGCCGCAGTCAAAAAGCAACTTCCTGCCGAAGCGCAGAACCTCGTCGAGGAGTCCCACAAGCTGGCGGTGATGAAAGTCGTCTTTGGTGGTGAGGAACGCCAGATCGTGTTTGAGCTCCTCCCAAACGACGCCCCGGTCACCGTCCAGAACTTCGTGGACAACGTGAACAAGGGCACCTACAACGGCCAGGCCTTCCACCGCGCCGTTGACGGCTATCTCGTACAGACCGGGGACCCTACCAGCAAGGACAAAAATCAGCGGGACCAGTGGGGCCTCGGTGAGGAATACACCATCCCAGGTGAGTTCAAGCTTCCCCACAGCACCGGCTCCGTCGCCATGGCCCGCCGCGGTGACAAGGTGAACCCGAACCGCAAATCCAACGGCACCCAGTTCTACTTCGCCGTGGGTGACATGAGCAGCCTCAACGGCCAATACAGCGTCTTTGGCAAAGTGGTGGTGGGCCTGGACGACCTGAAGGAACTCTCCAAGGTGGCTACTGACTCCAACGACTGCCCGCTGGAGCGCGCCGAGATCAAGAGCATCAAAGTGGTGGACCAGAAGGGTCCCATGGTGGCCATGGCCTCCAGCAGCGCCAACAAAGGCAAGCGCGGCAAGACCAAGCCCGACTCACTGAAGGGCCCCTTCGAAAAGTTCCTGGAGCGCGTGTGGTAAGCCTCGCGGGGAACGTAGTCTAAACTGACCTTTCGGGCAGTGGAGCCACAGCGTCTCCACTGCCTTTTTCTTTTTGTTGTCTCCTTTTCATCAAAAGGGCGGTTCTCCTCTGAGTTTGCCGATCCGCCTGTTTACATGCTTGCCAAAGCTGCGCCCTTTTGATTGACTTTGGGATTACCCTAAACCGCCACACTGCGGGTGATTCGCATCGCCCGGTTTTCTACTTCAGCACATGAGTCAAACCCGCTACGAAGTCCTGGGAAAAATTGCCGACGGCGGCCTGGGAAGTGTCTTCAAAGCGTATGACCGGAATCTTCGGCGGGAAGTCGCGCTCAAGCGGGTGCGAGCCGAATCGGCCGAGGAAGCAGACCGCCAGGCTGAGCAGCTCTTTGAGGAGGCGCGCACGCTCTCCACGCTCCAGCATCCTCACATCGTCACCATCTTCGATGTCGGCAAGGATGAAGAAGGTGCCTACATCGTGATGGAACTGCTCAAGGGGGAAACCCTTGAGGACATCATCGAGCGCGGCGCTCTGAACGAAGGGGACTTCCGGCAGCTGGTGAGCCAGTCCCTGGAAGGGATGATCGCCGCCCATGCCACGGGCCTGATCCACCTCGACATCAAGCCTCAGAACTTCATGGTGATCTGGCTGCCCAGCGGCAAGTTCCAGATCAAGATTCTCGACTTCGGCCTCTCCAAGATCGCGCACCAGCCGATGGTGCAGGAGACCGATGCGGAAGGTGCCATCCTGGGCAGCATCTTCTTCATGGCTCCGGAGCAGTTCGAGCGCTCTCCGGTGGATGTGCGTACGGACCTGTATTCGCTCGGCTGCGTTTATTACTTCTCCCTCACCCAGCAGTACCCCTTCCAGGGTGAGACCGCGCCGGAGGTGATGGCCAGCCACCTCTACCACAGCTTCATCCCGCTGGCGCAGTTGCGCCCTGACCTGCCGGTGGACCTCTGCCGTTGGGTGGAGTGGCTCATGAGCCGCTCTCCCGATCGCCGGCCAGCCACGATGGACAACGCTTTTGAGTGGTTCCAGGCCGGTCAGGCTCCACTGACGCCGGAGGAAGAGGATGCCATCGCTCGTCGCCCGCCACCGCCGGACATCCTGCACGCGCCACCGTCCGCTCCCAACTTCAGTGGCACCGCCAGTCAGGCCCTGCGGAGAAGCGCCCCCAAGTTCACCCGGCCCGGCAGCGTCACCCAGGCCCTCGGCTCCAAGCCCGTGCCCAAGCCGTTGGCGAAGCCGGTCAACATCACAGCGGCAGCCGCTCCCAAGCACCTCCAGCACAAGAAAGCATTGCCCAAGTGGCTCACAGCTGGCGTACCCGCCACGCTCGTCATCGGGACTGCGCTCTTCTTCGGCACCCAGTACGTGCAGCGGATGATGGGGGAGAGCCGGTTCGAGGCACTCGCTCACATGAGCAAGCCCACGGGATCCGCCAAGGATGTGAACCTGCTCTTGGGCTTCCTGGAAGACTCCCGCAATAGCGACACCGCAGCCGAAGTGCTGGGCAAGTTTGAGGAAAAAGACGTCACCAACAAGCTGATCCTTCAGCACATCCCCCGTGCCAAAGAGCCGTGGGCGAGGAAAAACATCGCCATCCTCGCCGGCAATCGCGGGATCACGGACTCGGTTGAAGCGCTCATGCGCCACTTGGGCCGCGCCTCAGAACGCGAGGTGAGGATCGCCACTTGGAACGCCCTCAGCCGGGTGGCCACTCCTGCAGAAGTCCCTTTCATGCTGGAGGATGTCTCGGGTTCCGATGCGGATGAACTCCGCGCGGCCGAAGGCGCCTTGGTGAACGCGTCGCGCAAGGAGCCAGACGCGGAGCGCCGCAGTCTGCCGGTGCTGCAGGGTTACCGCGCGAACTCTGGAACCGATGATGTGCAGGCGATGTTGCTGCGCGCCCTGGGCCGACTCGGTGGTTCCAACGCCCTGGACGACATGCGGAAGGCCCTGGAGGATGGCAACGCCAAGCTCCGCACCGCTTCCGCGCTCGCGCTGGGAGATTGGCCCACCGCCGAGCCGGTGGCCGCACTGGAGGCCTTCATCTCACGTGAGAAAGACTCGCTCGTCCGCACCCATGCGATCAACAGCCTGGGCAACCTCGCCCCTCTCTCCGGTGAAATCCCGCAGGAGGAAATCGCCGTGGTGCTCTCAAAGGCCTTCGATGCCACCCGCGATGGCCGTGAGCAAGGAGCCATCTTAGGCGCCATCGCCCGCGTCGCCGATCCTGCTGCGGTGAATTTCTTCCGCGATCTCGGCAACCGCGAACCCCGCCGCAAGCCGGTGGCAGACAGCGCCATCCGCACGATCAACCACGCGCTCGACCGCTTGATTCCCGTGACGGCGGAGCCTACCACCCTGGATTCCGCGAAGGCAGAACTGCCTCCTGGCCCGCTCACCGTCGCAGAGGGAGCGATCATCAACTGGATCAACACCGGCGATCAGGTGAACTGGCTCGTGAAGATCGAGCAGCCGGGTGAGTACGAACTCCAGATCAACCAGTCTTTCGACAAGGCCAGTCCGGGACGATACCGCGCCACCATCGGCAAGGAATCCTACTTGAAGAACGTGGAAAAAACTTCCAGCGCCGCAGAGTTCAAGACCGTGACTGCGGGCAAGGCCCGGTTCGAGAAGCCCGGCCTTTACCGCATCTGGATTCGCCCGCAACTCATCGCGGATGGCGAGTACCTCATGCGCCTGAAAGACGCCACCCTCACCCGGGTGGGCAGCTGATCTGGGAGCCGCCGTTTTCCGTCCGCCGTCATGCCGTCCTCCTCCCCTCCCTTTCCGATCTGGCTGGTGGCGCTGATTCCGCTGGCCTTCTTCATCGTCTTTCCGCTCTTCTGGTGCTTCGTGGTCTGGCTCATCAGCCAGTTCAGCGGCTGGTCCAGGCTGGCATCCACCTATGCCGCCAAGTCCCCCCCGAAGGGAAGATGTGGTCAGGCCAGTTCGGCATGGTGGGAGTGGCCAGCTACAAGGGGGTGTTAACCATCCATGCTGGACCCGCTGGTTTCTACATCGAGACCCCCTGGCTCTTCCGCACCGGACACCCCCGGCTGTTCATCCCCTGGGCGGACATCCACAATCTGCAATTCAGCCGCCTCTTCTGGGGTCGCGAGATGGCGGGCTTCGCCATCGGTCATCCCAAGCTTGGATCTATGCGCCTGCCTGCGGAGATCATCCGCGAAGCACCGCTGCCGGGTTCTAGCTAGCACACAGTGCCATATCAGAACGCCAGGGCGCTGGATGGCGGAGCAACCTACCGGCGGAGACATCGTGTGCTTGAGCACTGCATCCTGCCCTTTACGCCATGAGTGGATTTAGCGCTGGCTTCGTTCGAATTCCTGAAAACACGGATTCGGATGCGTTTGCTCAAGCTATTGCCGATGGATTTTTCTCATGGCCGCAAGTGAGGGATGGTTGCCGCGTTCAGTACGCACAGGGCTTCCAATGGCTTCACCTCTTCGGTTTTTCCAATGACGGGGACAAGGCGACCGACACAATCATCCATCCAGCATTGCGCCCCCTGGCGGCAGAAACAATAAGCCTCACCGTACAGAATAGCAGCTCAACCTCCTTTTACCGGCATCACATTAATGAGCGATGCTTGCGAGCCATCTTCAGCACAGAGGGCGGGGTAATCCAGAACTTTGGCGAAGAGGAGCCCTGGGAGGAAATCGGTCGACGAAAGCTGATCTCAAGGCTGGGGAAGGAAACTGGGTGGCCTGCTCTGTTTGACGTAAAAGACATCATCAAGTCATTCGGGCTCCCTTCACCTTGGAGCAGAGAAACCCCCGAAGTGTGGGACCTCGATTTTAGCTGGGAAGACTGAATATCGGCCACGCAACGAAAGGGCTAAAATACCGCCGCGAAAGGCCAGCAAGCGGGTGCGGGCAATCGGCCACCGCCCGTCGTCTGCCCCGTGGTTTGGGCATCCTCTCGACCCCTTGCCAACTGGGGCCAAATACTCCACATTGCCACCGGCAACCCCACGCAAGCCATGTCCAGCGAATCAAATCTCAGCGGAAACCGAAGGCTCAAAAGGATGGACAACGTCCTCATCGTTGTTGACGACCTGGAAGCCGTGAAGACTTTTTTCCTCGAACTCGGTCTTGTTCTCGAGGGAGAAACAACCGTCGAAGGCCCAATGGTCGGGCAACTGATCGGGCTCAAGGATGTCCGGGCCACCCTGGCAATGCTGAGAACTCCCGACGGACAGGGCATTGAACTCGACAAGTTCCACACCCCTGAACCCGTCCGGTTTGGCCCCGTGGACGCTCCCGTGAACACGATGGGCATCCGTCGCGTCATGTTCGCGGTCGAAAACATCAACGCCGTCGTTGCGCACATGCTCGACCACGGTGCCGAGCTCATCGGCGAAATGAACTACGAGAACGCGTATCGCCTCGCCTACATCCGCGGACCTGAGGGCATCATTGTCGGCCTGGCCGAGCAGCTTGGCTGACGCTTGATTGGATTCTTTTGCAAGTTCAACCACAACCCCAAACACACACTGCACTAACATGACCCCCGGCCCCACCCTCATCATGAAGGTTCCCGGCTGCAACAAGCCGGTCAAAATCGCTACCGACGGTTCTGGTAATACATTTGGCGCAACATTTTGGACAGATGGAAAGTGTGAAGCCCCCTGTCTCTCAGACGAGCCCTGGCTAAGAAAAAGCCCCGCAGAGGGAGTTCTCTTCTGGTCAGACGAGTGCGAAGAAATCGGTCAAATCAGCTACTTCGACGATGAACCACCGAACCCTGATTGGAAGGATCTTGAATATGCCGAAGACCCCGTTGAGGAAGACTACATCGTTGCCGTGAACAGCGGTGTCGCCGATACCAATGAAAAAATGAGGTATGTCCGGATGAGACTCTGGTGGCTCGGGAATGACCAGATACGTCAATCGGAAGCATCAACGTTGTCAGATCTCCATCTCCAGAATCTCGAAGCATTTGCCGCCATCTTGTCAGAAGACGATCCGGATCAGCGGCTGATGAAAGCGGAAGCGTTGCGCGAGCTGTCACGTTTTGGCGAAGCGTTGACCTTGCTTACAGGCAGTTTGCCTGATGAAGCCCAGGATGCTGTCGAGTTCATCAAAAAGCTTGCGGAGGCTCAGAACTACAGCGTGGCGGCACTGCCGTAGCAGAACTCCAAGAAGCGCGCCAGGGACGCCGCCTTCTCGAGTCACTGGATTCCATCTTACTCCCGACGGACAGGACGTTGAGCTGGACAAATTTCACACGCCCGAACCCCTCAGGTTTGGCCCCATGGACGCTCCCGTGAACACCATGGGCATTCGCCGTGTCATGTTCGCTGTCGAAAAGAAGTTTTTCATTCTCATACAAAGGCACCAAGGCACGAAGACGGCTTCCTGATGTAGTCGGCGGGGCTCTGTTCGTAAGTTCAAATTTCAGTTTGCCTCAGCACGCCTTACCCTTGATGCACTGAGGCAAACTGAAGTTTGTACTACCAACAGCTTCATCTGGATCCTCGCCACATGAATCTTCTTTGTGCCTTCGTGCCTTTGTGTGAGGATGAATCGTAACGCCCAATCAGGTTCAGGAGTCAATCGTCGAGGCGACCAGGACCCACCCCTGCACGGCACTGGACCGCCGCGAACGACTCTTTGTCTCCCCCTCTCTTCAGGCTGTCACACACCCCCTCCCTAGCAGATTATTCACAAATCCTCTCTCCTCATCGACATCGGCCACGACACCCGGCCCCTTGCCTGGAAAAGCGTCAATCTAACAATCAAGACCAAACAACTTATCACCCTCCCCACGGCGGCTCCGCATCCACCTCGGACCCGCTCAACACCACTGCCACGGCAGAGGTGCGATTTTCCACATTCAGCTTGGCCAGGATGCGCCGCACGTGCTCGTGGATCGTCCTCACTCCCACGCGAAGGATCGTGGCCATTTCTTCGTCCCGCTTGCCCCGTGTCATCCAGAAAAGCACCTCGCGCTCCCGCGGTGTGAGGTGACCGTTGGTCTTGAACCGGGCAAACAGAGCACACCTCCCCATGACCCGCTGCACATGAGGTTGCAGCATACCCAGCAGTTCCACCTGCTCATCGGAATAGATGCGATCGTGATTGATGACAAAGGCCATGGCTCCATCTGGCACGCCCACCAGCATGCACGCCTGATCGCGAAAGGTGTGCAGCTTGTTCACATGCCCGTAGAGCGAGATTTCACGCAACTGGCGCTCGCTGACGAAATCGGACAGACGCTGCACCGGCATAGGTCCGTGCTTGATGAGATGTTGCACTCCGGGATGATCATGGATGAGCTGCGACACCACCTCATGGATCTCCGGCAGTGCTTCCGTGTAACGGTCGTCTATGTGCTTCATAGACAAATCCACCGGATTCACATGATCCACGGAAAGACTGCTCATGGGTAGCAGTTGCTCAATCGCATCCATGATGCCCGTCAACGGGTTCTCACCCGTGGGTTCCCCGTAGATCCGGTGCAAACAATCTGAAAAGGCCTTGAGGCGGGCTTGAGACAAGTAACCGGAGGCCATACGCAAAAGTATCATCGGATGCGAAACATTCGCAACCGTGAAATCAGGGCGGAAAATGCTTCGTGCGCAGAAGTTCGAACCAAGAACTAAGAATCCTCCACCACCATCCGATAACCAATCCCCGGCTCATTGCGAATCTGCACGCCTGCCGCGTCGCCCAGCTTCTTGCGCAGATGGGCCACATACACGCGCAGGTACTGGGCCTGTTCCGTGGCATTGGGGCCCCACACGTCTTTCAGGATCTGCTTCTGCGTGATCACCCTGCCCACATTGCGGGCCAGCAGCTTGAGCAGGTTGTATTCGATCGGCGTGAGCTTGAGCTCGGCGCCGGCGAGTTTCACCTCCCGTGCGGCGAGATCGAGGAATAACTTTCCCAGCTCCAGAGCAGGTTCCTCCGGGGTCTTGCGTCGTCTTTGAATCGCCACCAAACGAGCCGCCAGTTCTGCGGTGGAAAATGGCTTTGTGACATAGTCATCCGCGCCGTTCTCCAGCGCCGCCACCTTGGTGGCCTCTTGGTCACGAACCGACAAAACAAGCACCGGGGTCTCAGTCCATTCACGAAGCCGCTTGAGCACCTCCAGTCCGTCCATGTCGGGCAGACCCAGATCCAGCAGGATCACATCAGGATGACGGAACGCCGCCTCAGAGAGACCCAGCGAGCCGGTGCCCGCTTCAAAGACTTCATAGCCCTTGCTCTCCAGCGCCAGACGCAGCAAACGCCGCAGCTGCACCTCATCATCCACCACGAGGGCACGACCTTGGCTGGGTATCGAGGAAACACTCATGGAAGCGATGGTGTGAGCAGGGTTTCCACAGGCAGGGTGATCACAAATTCCGCGCCGCCGCCGGGACGGTTCGAGGCTTTCACCTCGCCATCCAGCGAGCGCAGCAACGCCCGTGTGATCGACAGGCCCAGTCCGGTGCCGCCCGTGGGGCTGCCAGGCCCGCGATAAAACTTCTGGAACACCTGCTCCTCCGCCTCGGCCGGCAGGCCTGGGCCGCGATCCGCAATACGCACGGTCAGCGTGCCACCGTGACCCAGGGTGGCCTGAACCTCTACAGGACTGCCTGGAGGGGTGTACACCGCCGCATTGTGCAGGATGTTGGCCAGGGCCTGGGAGAAGAGATTGGGGTCCAGTTTCACAGCGGGAAGATCCGGTGAAACGTCGAGGGTGAGCGGATGATTGTCGAGCGCCGCCCCGGCGGATTCTTTTGCCTGCTCGATCAGATCACCGACCACACACCACTCCCGCACCGGCCGGACGGCGGCGGACTCGATGCGGGTCATTTGCAGCAGATGATTCACCACCCGCTGCAAACGCGCCGATGCGGTGTGAATCTCATCCAGATACGCGTTCTTGGTGCCGGAAAGCCCCTCGAGAGCTGCGTGAATGACGGCAAGCGGTGTCTTCAACTCATGCGAGACGCTGTCCAGCAGCGTGCGCTGCAGACGCTCCGACTGCTCCATGAGCTCCGCATGACGCACAGCAAAGATGAAGTGCTCCTTCTCCAGCACCAGTGCCAGCTGGAGCGCGAAGGCCTCGATGGACTGACGGGTGGTGAAGTCCATGATTGACGCCTCCCGCAGACGCACGCCGAACACGCCCATCTGTGAAGTGGCGGTTTGCAGCGGGAACCACGCCGCCTCGGACTCAGGCAGAGTGTCCGTGAACCGGCCGGCAGCCTGCTTGTTCTGATAGCTCCAGTTGATCACGCCCCACTCCTTTCCACTGGGTTGGAAGGTGCTGGCCGCATGCACGGCATGGGGAAGGGAACGATCCAGATTGCGCACGACCACGGCCGTGTCCGCGCGAAGGAACTCATTGATGGCAGTCAGCGCCTCCTCCAGCCCCCGCTCGGGTTCAGCCGTCAACGCGGCGCTCTGGGTAACACGCAACAGGGCGGCGGTCTGCCTCTGCCTCCGACGCTCCGCCTGCTCCCGTTGGCGCAATCTCGTGGTGAGATGCCCCATGCTGAAGGCCACAATGAAGAACATCACGAACATGACGATGTCATGCGGCTGATTGATGTGGAACGTGAACCGCGGAGGGATGAAGAAATAATCCCACTGAAACGCGCTCAGCGCCGCCATCAACAGCACCGGCCCACGGGCCAGCCGCACGGCGGCCAGGATGACCACCAGCAGAAACAGCAACCCGACGAAGACGTAGCCGGTATAGGCCAGTGCCAGCCAGCCCAGCACGGCTGCGCCAAAGGTAAGACCGATGGCCCAGAAGTACTCTGGCAGGACTCCGCCTGTCATCACCGCCTCCGCTGTCTGCAGCCTGGACGTTTCCGTCTGACTTCCGCTGCTTTCCGGCCGCACCATGCAGACGTCAATGTCACCACTTTCCTGGACGAGCCGGTCTGACAGGGACTTGCGCCACCACGACGAACCTCCGGGCTTGCCCACCACGATCTGGCTGACGTTGCGCTCGCGGGCGACCTGCAAAAGCGCTGCGGCCACATCCTCTCCAGAAACGCTCACCACCTCTGCGCCCAGCTTGCGGGCCAGGGCGAGGGAACGGGCAAGACGCTCCTGCTCCGCTGGCACCAGCCGCCGGGTGCTGTCCACCCAGGCCACAATCCACTGACAGCCGAGCCGGGCAGCGGCGCGACGCGTCCAGCGGATGAGACTTTCGGAATACGGACTGGGGCCCACCCCCACGAGGAGACGCGCCTGCGTCTTCCACGCCGTGCTGACCCTTCGAGCCCGCCGGATGTCCACCAGATCACGGTCCACATGTTCCGCCGTGAACCGGAGTGCCATCTCCCTCAGTGCGGTGAGATTGCCCTCCTTGAAGAAGTTGGATACGGCCCACTCCGCACGGTCGCCAAGGTAAACCTTGCCTGAGGCCATGCGGTCCAGGAGTTTCTCGACACTCAGGTCAACGAGCTCAATCTCATCGGCATGATCCAGGATGGAATCCGGCACCGTTTCCCGAATGGTCACATCAGTGATCTGACGGACGATGTCCACCTGGCTCTCAATGTGCTGAACGTTGACGGTCGTATAGACATCCAGGCCTGCGCCGACGAGTTCGAGCACGTCCTGATAGCGCTTGGCATGGCGGGAGCCGGGCACATTGCTATGGGCCAGCTCATCCACCAGCACCAGATCCGGCCGCTGCTGTAACACAGCATCCAGATCAAACTCCTCCAGCGTGTGCCCCCGATGCTCCAACTGCCGGCGGGGCAGGACAGGAAGCCCCGTCAGCAGAGCAGCGGTCTCTGACCGTCCATGCGTCTCCACCACGCCCACCAGCACCCGGGCTCCTTCCTTCTGCCTCTGCCGGGCCGCCTGGAGCATGGCGTAAGTCTTGCCCACGCCCGGGCACATCCCCAGGAAGATGAAGAGCCTTCCGAGACGGGATGCCTGCTCGGTGCGCTGCAGCTCAGCCAGCAGGGCATCGGGGTCGGGGCGCTGGGGTTCAGTCATCGCGATGGCAGGTGGATCAAAGCGTCTCAGAGGCACCGGGTTTCACCCGCTTGTTCTTAACACGAGTCTGGGGAAATGCCTGCTTGTCTTTCTGATAATAGCAGATCTCCACCAGGGTCGGCCAGAGTTCGAGCGAGGCGTGGATCTGGCTGATGACATCATCTACAATACGACTCACGTTCTGCTGGAAGAAGTCCGGCTCAAAGCCATAGAACACCTTCGCCAGATTCTCCGCAAAGACCTTGAGCGTCTGCTGCCGGGCGGGATCCTTGCAGGCCGACGCCGCAGCCTGGACGCGGGCGTGCACGGCCGTCACCTTCCCCAAGATCTCCTGGGTGTCCTCCAGGGTCACCTCACCGTTGTAGCGGAACTTGATACCGAGATCATCCCGGTGATACACGCTGTCCTTGATCTTCTTCTTGAGCAGGCTGCACAGCTCCTCGTTGAAGACCTCCATGGCCAGGGGATTGCGCATGTAGTTGTTCTTCGTATGGCGCTGCACCGCGTCCACATGAGCGGCGGCCACGCCAGGCTGCTGGATCCAGAGCCGGTAGATGTAGTCCTCGAACCTCAGTCGGGTGGGAAAGAACGGCGGCAGGCCCAGGCGGTTGTCATAGCCAGCCACCCCACAGTCGATGCGCCAGTTCTTCTTCGTCACCACGGGTCGGAAGTTCACCAGCACATAGACGTCATTCAGGGCATCGATGTCCGTCTGGCTCTCGTCCCCCAGAAACATCTCCACGTAGTCGAGCGCATCGATGTCGTTGGTGCCGGTGCGGTAGGTCTGCGCGATCTTCACCACTGCATCCTTCGACAACGGCCCGGACTGGAGCATGAGCGAATTCTCACGGGAGAAACTGGTGGTGGTGTTGGTCTCCAGATCCATGGCCGTATCCACCACGAGCTCCCCTTTTTCGTAGTTAGCAGGCATCTGCCCGGCCTTCTTGCCAAGGGCATCTTTGAAGGCAGCGAGCAAGTCGAACGATTTGCTGACGTAGCCATTCTGCGAGGTGCGGCAGAGCTTGCCCCGGCAGATCTCGTTGGCCCCAAGAGTCTCCATGCTCTCCTCAATGAATGCATCGGGCCGCATGTCATCGTCCGAGCTGATCAGGTAGTGCCCCAGCGTGTAGATGAGGGTGAAGTTGCGGTTCCCCCCGTAGCTGGGGCGGAAGAGACTGCGAACCAGGGACTCCAGCTTGCGGTCACGCAGCTTGCGGTTCAGGAAATCAATGAACTGCTCCTTCTCCCTCGGCCCCACATAATAGAGTTCATTGGCCGTGCGCGTCTGCTCCAGCAGCTCGTAGTACTTCTGGTGGGCGGCCAGGCTGGAGTCGTCAAAGATCACCATGCGTGCCGCATGGCCGTTGCGCCAGAAATTGTCATCATAGGCCTCGATGGTCGCGGGCACGTCCCGCAATCGATAGGTGGGAATGGCAAAGATGGTTTGAGCCTGATTCATGGCAGTGGGTTGTGAAGAATGAACTGACGGTTTGCGAACCGCCCACGGAGGGGCAGTCCCGGGACCACCCTTTCGATGAGGGAGGTCTCGGGATTGTCCCGCCCGCCTGGCTGGAGCCGGCGGACGGCGACACGCTAGGGCAGTTCATCCAGGGCCAGGTTCAACCGCCACACATTGACCCGGTCGGTCCCGATCGCCCGGGACGGCGGCGGCTCCGTCAGCTTCTCAATGAGCTGCTCCACCTTCTGCACTCCGGCGGCATCCAGATGCCGCTCCCGGGCAATCCGTTCGATTTGTTGCTTCGCCTGGAACGGGCTGAGGAAAGGGCGGGGCGTTTCTGTGGTTGGCTCATCGAGCTCGAAGTAGCGGGGACCGGTGAGCTTCTCCGCCAGCAACTGCTCCGCGACCACCTTTTCATCCGGTATCGGCCTGGCATCATCGGCACGCAGGTGCCGCATGTAGGCGGCCATGCCGGAGAACAGAAGAAACATCAACACGAGGCCCGCCGCAAAGAACCCCATGATGCGAATGGGAAAACTGTCATTGGTTTGCGCTTTCATGGCTTGGATAAATGGGGATGGTTGAAAGACCGGGAGGGACTTGGGAATCACCTTCCCGGTCAGGCATGAGTCGGATTGATCAAGGCGTCCCCGTGCTGCTGGTGGCGCTGTGCGGCATCCGCTCCAGCTCAAGATTGAGTTGGAGCACGTTCACGCCCGCATCGCCCAGCAGGCCGGCATCAGGCTTCTGCGTGCAGCGGGCGATGAGCACGCGCACCTGCTCCACGGTGAGATTCCTCGCCCGGGCCACCCGACCTGCTTGCAGCTCGGCATTGCGGAGACTGATGTGGGGATCCAGGCCGCTGCCGGAGGCCGTCACTGCATCCGCGGGCACAGATTCGGTCTCGGCAAGGCCGTTGGCGGTTCGATAAGCCGCAACACGTTCTTTGATGGCATCCGCCAGCTTCTGGGACGTTGGGCCGAGGTTGCTGCCGCTGGAGCTGGCAGCGTCATAGCCAAACGCACCGGCCGCAGAGGGGCGCGGCTGGAACCACGCCTCCCCAGTGAAGTTCTGCCCCAGCAGAGTGGAGCCTCTCACCGTGCCATCGGCATCCTTGATGAGGCTGCCATTGGCCTTGTCGGGAAAGGCGGTCTGGGCCACTGCCCAGACCACGAGGGGGTAGGCGCCGCAAAGCACCACAGTGAAGACGAGCGTGGACACCACGGCTCCGCGAAGGTCATGAATGAGTTGTTTCATAGTGTGTATCAGGCAAGGTGAAGGGTGGTGATGATGACATCGATGGCCTTGATGCCCGCGAAGGGCAGGACCAGGCCGCCGAGCCCGTAGATGCAGAGGTTGCGACGGAGCACCGCCACCGCCCCCACGGGCCGGTAGGCCACACCACGAAGGGCCAGGGGAATGAGGGCGATGATGATGAGCGCGTTGAAGACAATGGCGCTGAGGATGGCGCTCTGCGGCGAAGCCAGGCCCATGATGTTGAGCGGGGCGATGGCCGGGAAGGTCACCATCAACATGGCCGGGATGATGGCAAAGTACTTGGCCACGTCGTTGGCGATGCTGAAGGTCGTCAGCGAGCCGCGGGTCATGAGGAGTTGTTTCCCAATCTCCACGATCTCGATGAGCTTGGTGGGGTTGCTGTCCAGGTCCACCATGTTGCCAGCTTCACGTGCGGCCTGGGTGCCGGTGTTCATGGCCACGCCCACATCCGCCTGGGCCAGGGCCGGGGCATCATTGGTGCCGTCACCCGTCATGGCGACGAGGTGCCCCTCCGCCTGCTCCGTACGGATGCGCTTGAGCTTGTCCTCCGGTGTGGCCTGGGCCATGAAGTCATCCACGCCCGCTTCGGCAGCGATGGCGGCGGCAGTCATGGGGTTGTCCCCGGTGATCATCACGGTGCGGATGCCCATCTTGCGCAGTTGGGCGAAGCGCTCCTTGATCCCTCCTTTGACCACGTCCTTGAGCTCCACCACACCGAGCACACGGGAACCTTCCGCCACCACCAGGGGCGTGCGACCGGCCCGGGCGGCAGCTTCCACCATCTTCTCGACTTCGGTGGGATAAGCGCCTCCCAACGCCTCGATGTGGCGGCGGACGGATTCCGCCGCGCCCTTGCGAATGCTGCGCCCGTCGAGATCCACCCCACTCATCCGGGTCTGGGCGGTGAAGGGAACGAAGGTGGCATGGGGTTCTGCCAGCTCACGACCGCGGATGTTGAACTTCTCCTTGGCCAGCACCACGATGCTGCGGCCCTCCGGCGTCTCGTCCGCCAGGGAGGCGAGTTGTGCGACGTCCGCCAGTTCCTGCTCGGACACACCCGGAGCAGGGCGGAAGTCTGAAGCCATGCGGTTGCCGATCGTGATCGTGCCCGTCTTGTCAAGCAGCAGGACATCGATGTCGCCGGCCGCTTCCACGGCGCGCCCACTGGTGGCCATGACGTTGCGACGGATGAGACGATCAATCCCGCTGATGCCGATGGCACTCAGCAGCCCACCGATGGTGGTGGGAATGAGGCACACGAGCAGGGCAATGAGCACCGGCAAGGTGAAGTTCGTCCCGGCATAGATGCCAAACGGCTTCAACGTCACCACCACAAGCAGAAAGATGAGTGTGAGGGCCGAGAGCAGAATCGTCAGGGCGATCTCGTTGGGCGTCTTCTGACGCTTGGCTCCTTCCACCATCGAGATCATGCGATCCAGGAAGGTGTTCCCCTTCTCCGAAGTGATTCGGATGATGATACGGTCACTGATGACCTTGGTACCGCCGGTGACCGCACTGCGATCACCGCCACTTTCACGAATCACCGGAGCGGACTCACCCGTGATGGCGGCCTCGTCCACGCTGGCGATGCCCTCGATCACCTCGCCATCGGCAGGGATGACATCTCCGGCATCACACACCACGACATCGCCCTTTTGCAGCTCGGGAGCAGGGACCCGCTCCTCCTTGCCGCTGCGCACACGGCGGGCAACGGTGTCTTTACGCGCCTTGCGCAAGGAGTCCGCCTGGGCCTTGCCACGACCTTCGGCCATTGCCTCCGCGAAGTTGGCGAACAACACCGTGAACCAGAGCCAGATGGCCAACTGGACAATGAAGAAGCGGTCAGCGCTGGCGGTGAAGATGCTGGCGGTGGTCAGCACCGCGCCAACCATCGTCACAAACATGACGGGGTTCTTGAACATGAGGCGCGGGTCGAGCTTCTTGAACGCCCCGCCGACCGCCGGTCCGGCGATCTTCCAGTCAAACAGAGAAGGAACTTGATGAGACATGGTCTTAGGAAATAAAGGTTTAGAACAACTGGCCCTTGAGCATCAGGAAGTGCTCGACAATGGGGCCCAGGGCGAGGGCAGGCAGGAAGTTGAGCGCCCCAACGAGCAGCACGGTGCCAATCAGCAGGACGGTGAACGTGACCCCTGCCACCGGAAACGTGCCGACACTTGGAGGGGAGATCTTTTTCTGCACCAGAGAACCGGCCAGCGCCATGATGGGGATGATCATGAGGAAACGGCCGATGAGCATGGCAAAGCCAAGCGTGACGTTGTAGTGCGGATCACCGTTGGCAGGATTCGCCGTGAGACCACCAAAGGCACTGCCGTTGTTGGCGGTGGTGGAACTGTAGGCATACAGCATTTCGCTGAACCCGTGCGGGCCGGCATTGTTGAGACCGGCCAGGCCCCAGTCACTCACGGATGCCCAGGCGGTGAAGCCGAGGATGGACAGGCACAGGACCAGCAGCGAGAGCATGGCCATCTTCACATCATAGGCGTGGATCTTTTTGCCCAGATACTCGGGCGTACGCCCCACCATGAGTCCCGCGATGAACACGGCGAGCACCACAAAGACGAGCATGCCATAGAGCCCGGCACCCACCCCACCGATCACCACCTCGCCCAGTTCCATCATGAACAAGGGCACCAGGCCGCCGATGGCCGTGAATGAGTCATGCATGGCATTCACCGCACCGCAGGAGGCGGCGGTGGTCACCGTGGCGAACAGTGAGGAATTCATGATGCCAAAGCGCACCTCCTTGCCTTCCATGTTGCCATCCGTGAGCGAGACGCCGAGCGCCTGGTGAATGGGATTGCCCCGGGCCTCTGCCCACCAGCAAATCAACACCCCGGCCACGAACAGGGTCATCATCGCGCCCCAGACCGACCAGCCATGCGCCTGGTTTTTGGTCATGCGGCCGAGGTAGTAAGTCAGCCCGCTGCCGATCGCGAAGATCGAGAGCATCTGCAAGAAGTTCGACAACGGCGTGGGGTTTTCGAAAGGGTGAGCCGCATTGGCATTGGCAAAACCACCGCCATTGGTGCCCAGCATCTTGATCGCCACCTGGGAGGCCATGGGCCCCTGCACAATGGTTTGCGTCGTGATGACCTGCTCCTCCATGACGGGTTTGCCATCGGCACCCTGGACGGTTTCGCCCGCCTCAGTCTTCTTCTCCACCTGCACCTTCTGCGGCTCCAGAAGCGTGGCGGTGTCATAGGGCTTGAAGTTCTGGATCATGCCCTGGGAGACCAGGAAGATCGCGAACACCAGGCTCAGAGGCAGCAGCAGGTAGTAGGTGGATCGAACCAGATCGACCCAGAAATTTCCCAGCACTCCGGTGGACTGGCGCGTGATGCCACGCACAAGGGCGGCCGCGATGGCGATGCCTGTGGCAGCCGAGGTGAAGTTGTGAAGGGTCAGCCCCACCATCTGGGAGAAGTAGGACACCGTCCCCTCCCCGCCGTAGCTCTGCCAGTTGGTGTTGGTGGTGAAGCTGATGGCCGTGTTGAAAGCCAGATGATGATTCAACGGCCCGAGCCCCTGGGGGTTGAAGGGCAGCAGATGCTGCAACCGCAGGATGGCGTAGGTGAACGCACAGCCTGCCACGCTGAAGAGCAGCATGGCCACGGTGTATTGCTTCCAGTTCTGCTCCCGCGTGCGGTCCACGCCCATGAGAGCATAGGTGAGTCTTTCCAAAGGACCCAACACCGGGTCCAGGAAGGTCCGCCCCTGCGGATCCAAAACCCGCGTGAGATAGAGGCCGAGAGGCTTGGTGATCACGGCCAGCAACCCGATGAAAAGGGCGAGCTGCAGCCAGTCTGATGTGTGCATGAAATGGATGGGTGAAAGAGTTTCAGGAAAGAATCAGAACTTCTCCGGACGGATCATGGCCGTGAAGAGGTAGATGAAGAGGAGCAGCGCGACGCCGCCCACGAGGATGGTTTCCATGGTGTGCGTGGAGGGCGGGGTTAGAGTTTCTCGCAGAACCGGACATAGAGTCCGCTCACGAGGAAGAAGCCGGTGAAGGCAGCGATGTAGAGGAGGTCAGTCATGGGTGGTTCCGGGTTGGATGTTTCATTGGAACCACGATCCTCCACCCGCTCTGGCCCTCGAATTAAAAGGGGGCCAAGAGGTGTTAAAAAAGTGTTAAAACGACGGGGCGGATGGGGGATGCGCCTGGGCCACCGGCATCGCGAGCCCGCCGGGCACCCTCTGTCCTCAGCACCTCTATCACCTGACGGCGCAGCCGTTTTGGGACTGCGGTGAGCATCACCGCTTTCGCTACGCCTTGTGAGGTTCGATCCCCCTCACCACCTTCCAGCGAAGCCGACCATCATCCCTCCGTTCACGTATCCCGGCTTCAGTCAGACAGGACTCCCCAAAGCGGCGATTCTCGCCGCACTCCTAAAGATGCTTCGCATCCAGGTGATGAACATCCATCCTGGCCTGCCATTCAATCACCCTCCGATATCGCAAGCCCGCCAGGCACCCTCTGCCCTCAGCGTCCCCATCACCTGACGGCGCAGCCGTTTTGGGACTGCGGTGAGCATCACCGCTTTCGCTACGCCTTGTGAGGTTCGATCCCCTTACACCTTCCAGCGAAGCCGACCATCATCCCTCCGTTCACGTCTCCCCGCCTTCAGTCCAACACAGGACTCCCCAAAGCGGCGATTCTCGCCGCACTCCTAAAGATGCTTCGCATCCAGGTGGAGGATGCCTAAAAGAGGCCGGACATGAAGTCGGCTTGCAACATCGGAGGCGAAAGGCGTTTCCTCTCACCTCTCACCTCTCACCTCTCACCCCATCCCCCCCAGGCGCTCGCGCCGCCTAAACCAGCGGAGCGCCTCAACAGCCCGCTTGCGGGCCCCTCAACCAGCGCGCAGCGCGCCTAAACCTCTCCTCAAGCAAACTTCCGCATCCGTGCCCGCACGTCATCCTTCAGGCGATCCACAAATCCCAGGGCAAATTCTTCAGGGTTCAAGGTATCATCCTGGATGAGCGGCGTCAGATCCATCGCAAACGTGAGCGAGTTAGTCGCATCGGTCGTGTGGGAGTCAAAATAGGTCGCATTCGCACGGCGCAGGCCTTCCTCGGCCAGGTCATAGCGCTTGCCACCGCTGATCTGGGAGTCGAACACTGCGAGCAGCGCACCGATCAAATGCGGATACTGGTCCACCCAGAGCATCACCTTGTCCTCGCTGAGCAGCCAGTCCAGTTTGCGCCAGACTTCACAGCCGTACACCCGCTGGGGGCGGGCCTCTTTGGGCAGGGAGCGCAGGGCTTCCAGGCAACGCAGGAAGGTGGCCACATGGGTGTCATGACGGTCCGCCGGATTGTGCAGATACACAAACTGGGGCTGAGTCAGCTTGAGGATGCGCAGAAGGTCATCAGAGACGTCTTCTTTGCGGCCGGTCTTCACGTCTTCGCTGGGATAGCCCAGCTGGACCATTACACTGTACTCGCCGACGAAGGCGGCCTTCCGCTGCTCGTGCTTGCGCACTTCCAGCATCTCCTCATCCGTGTAGTGGGCATACGGCCCCTTTCTCGGGCTGCCGGATCCGTTCGTCACCACCACGCCGCCGAACCACTTTTCATCCCGCCGAAAGCACTCGGTGATGCCGTGATAGGCCGCGATTTCCAGGTCGTCCTGGTGGCTGACGATGCCAAGGTGGGTCACCCGGGCAAATGCCTGGGCGGGGTCAGTCTGATCGGGGACAAACAGGTCGGCTTTGGAGTGGCGAAAGAGCATGGCAGGTGGTTCACGATGAGCGGAAACCGCCTCGGGGCAAGGCGATTGGTGGCATTCCGAAAGACGAATGTCCGAAACCGGCACATTGGGAGCAAAAATCTCCAAGTTTCGGACCGGGCGGCCCAAGGTTACCGGAGCATCTGGCACGCTTTAGGCATGCAACAGATCTGTCACGCGATTCTCCATGAAAATGGAGGGATCGTGGTTTTTATGCTTGCAGTTGCCACTCAAAGTCGTGTTTACTTTGACGAACTTAATTAATTCGGATGTACGCTTCATCCGCACGACCCCAACCGCCCGAGGACGCCTCTGCGTTCCTTATGGGCGGTTTTCTTTTTCCGCCATGGTCGGGCTAACCCCACTGCTGGCTGGTCAACCCTGAACCTTCAACCACCCCAACAACACCCTATATGCTCCACGAAGCCGCTCCTTCCCCCGAACTGATGCTGAGTCTCGAAGAGGAAATCACTAACGGGAGGGAAAACGGCAACGGGGGCGGCGTCCAGTACGGAAGCGGCGGAACAGGGACGCGAAGGAAGCGAGGAGTCAACGGGCGGAACGGCTCCGCCCAGAGCACCCGGGTGAAGTCCTTTGTGCTGGACACCAACGTGCTGCTGCATGATCCGGCCTGCCTGCAAAGGTTCGAGGACAATGAAGTGTGCATCCCCGTGGATGTGCTGGGCGAGCTGGACCGGTTCAAGAACGAACCCAGCGATCGAGGAGCCAACGCCCGCGAGGTGCACCGTGCCCTCTCCCGCGCCTTTTCACAGCCCGGCGCGGACGTCATGCAGGGGGTGACCACTGCCGGCGGAGGCCGCGTGCGCCTGGTGGTGTTTGACCTCAAGGAAGCGCTTCAATCCAAGCCGGTGCAGCGCTTTGAACGCGTGTTTCATGACATGGAGAAGCCGGATCACCGCATCCTCGCCTGCGCCCTCTGGCTGGGTCACATCGCGGATCATCCGGTGATCCTGGTAAGCAAGGATCTGAACATGCAGCTCAAGGCCCGCGCCGTGGGCATGCCCTGTGAGGACTATCTGCATGACAAGGTGGAGGCCCGCGAAGTTTCCCAAACCGAGCTCGTCACCGTGCAGGTGACCTCACATGAGCTGCAGCGCTTTGCCAGCAGCGCCACGCTGGAGCTGGAGCCACGCCGCTATCCCGCGCTGGCCGTGAACGAATACGTCCTGCTCTCCGCCGGGGAGAAGAACACCATGCCCGCGCGCTTCAGCGCCACGGGCTCCTTCATCAAACTGCAGGTGCCGGAGTCGCTCAAGATCCTGCAGGGCCGCACCATCAAGCCCATGAACCTGGGCCAGGCCTGCCTGCTGGATGCGCTCATGAACCCGGAGATCTCCCTGGTCACCTGCTTCGGCCAGGCGGGCACGGGCAAGACGCTGCTGGCCTGTGCCGCAGGTCTCTCCCAGGTGATGGGAAACACCTACTCCGGCATCACCGTGAGCCGCCCCATCGTCGCCATGGGCCAGGGCATCGGCTTCCTCCCCGGTTCCCTGCATGAGAAGATGCGCCCCTGGCTCCAGCCGGTGTACGATGCCCTGGATCTGCTGACCCGCCCTGCTGCCAATCCCAGCTTCAGCAAGAAGAAGACCTCCCGTCATGGCAACCCCAACCCGCCCCTGCAGAGCATGGCCTCCGGCAGCGCCGCCGCCCCCTACGATCCGCTGGTGCAGTCCGGCGTGATCGAGATCGAGGCGCTCTGCTACATCCGCGGCCGCAGCATCCCGGACCGTTTCTTCATCCTGGATGAGGCGCAGCAGCTCACCCCGCTGGAGGCCAAGACCGTGGTCACCCGCATGTCCCGTGGCAGCAAGCTGGTCCTCATCGGCGATCCCGCCCAGATCGACAACCCATATGTGGACAGCCGCAGCAACGGCCTGGTGTACACCCGCCAGCGCATGCGCGGCCAGTCCTTTGCCGCACACGTCCCGCTGGGCAAGGGCGAGCGCAGCCCGCTCGCGGAAGCCGGGGCCCGCCTGCTGTAGTTCATTTACTCCCGCTCTCAGACACCGATGCCGGCCTGGGCTCATCGCCCAGGCCGGCATTGTTTTGGCCCCCCTGAGGCACATCACGGATGTTGCCCCATCGAACCTGTGACTAGGGATTCCCCACCCGTCCCATCACCAGGATCAAACCGCTGGGCTGATGGCGGATGTAGAAAAGGAACGGGTGGTTGGCGATGAAGAGCACGGGGATCGGCCCCTTCTCCTCCGGAGGCTTGCCGCCGCCAAAAGGATCTGCAGGCGCATAGAGGGCAGACGTCGCCTCTGCCCCCGCTTCATTGACATCCACTGTGGTCTCCTTGTAGAGTCCACTGAGAAAGAGAGGCTGGCTCCGGCTCATCGGCCCCAACTCCGCACCCCCGGGAGTGATCACTCTTCCGGCCCCCAAGGCACGTAGCAGCATCGAAAGCTCCCCGCCCAGGGAAAAGGAGAACCGGGGCAGGTGCACCGTCACCTGAGTGGACTCAAGTTTGCCGATGGCCTCCTCCAGCCCAACCTGAGTGAGAGCCTTTTCCACCGCGGGCAGCCCGTCCTGTGCGGCAGGCAGCAGGATGAGCATGCTGTAGTCCTGTGACCGGTCCCCCATTGGCATCTCCAGCAGCCCATACCCCTGGGCCTCCATCTTGACGTGACGCAGAGTGCCTTTCCTCCGCATCATCATGACCTGCTTGTCCCTCCTGACTGAGGGCACCCAGAACACCCGTTGCACAGTATCCTGCGGAGGAAAGCGGTCTGCCCATGGCCCCTTGAAATACAGCGTGTTCACCAGAGCCAGCGCATTGGGATCACTCCCCAGCCCCCCTTTAGGCACCAGATCCGTGATGCGTCCCCGGGTCCCCCGCCGGATCAGCTCGTTGATGGCTTCCGCGGCACTCGCGGGATCGTCACTCTTGAGCACCTGAGGTAGCACCCCGTATGTATTCTGGGCCGCATCCAGAAAGGGATCCTCCAGTTGTACGCCTTTGCGTATCAGCAGATTCATCGTCGAATCGATGATCACTTTGCCATCCGCCGCCGATTTCCCCAATGACTCCCCGAGGCGCTTGATGGCCTCAGATCGAGCGGCAGCATCCCCCTCCCATCCCAGCAGTTGGAGCAATTCTTCCCGGGTTTTCCCCTCCGATCCCTCCATCACCAGGGACAGGGTGCGATGCAGGGCATACGGACACATCACGTAGTTGTCCGGCATCGTTTGCAATGCGGGTGCCAGCTTGAAGGCCAGGACATTCGATGCCCGGGCCCCCACCCGAGGTGTATCTGCCTGCGCAGCACCATGCCCCAGCGGCCCCAGTAAACCTGCGACCACCCATCCCGCCCACCAGCGTGAACACACTTTCATGAAGCAAAATCATGCCGCCCGCTTCGAAGGAAGAGAAGAAAAAAATCTGCAACTATGCCTTCCGGCCAACGTTCATCCAGCCTCGTGCTCCATGCCATCCGCTCCGGAGTGCGTGCCAAACCATAACATCAGCAATCCTCATTCAGATACCGATTATGAAAACGATGCTTACCCTTTTCGCCCTCGCTCTCAGCGCCTCCCTTGCCCTGGCCGCCGATGGCGACAAGCCCAAGGGCCCCGGTGGTGACGGCGCCAAGCGCAACCCTGAAGAAGCCTTCAAGAAGCTCGACGCCAATGGCGACGGCTCCCTGAGCAAGGACGAGTTCAAGGCCGCCCCCTTCGCCCAGAAGAATCCTGAGCGCGCTGAAAAAGGCTTCGAACTCAAGGACAAGGACAAGGATGGCAAGCTCTCCAAGGAAGAGTTCGCCGCCCGCCCTGAAGGCCGCCCCGGCAAGCCCGGTGAAGAGGGCAAAAAGCCCGCCAAGCCCGAAGGTGAGAAAAAGCCTGAAGGCGACAAGAAGCCCTGATCCAGTCCCCTCCACCGCCCCCTGGCTGTCATTTTCCTGAAAAATAGGTGCAATGACGGCGGGGGCGCTTCGTTTCAGCAGCAAGCACCTTCAGGCCCCGGCCTGCCGCGTGCCACTGAAACCCAAAGCATAACCAAACTAGAGTAACATAGTCATGAAAATCACCGCAGTTCTCTTTGCCCTTCTTGCCACCGCTTCCCTTTCCTTTGCCGCTGACGAAGCCGCCAAGAAGCCCGAAGGAGACAAGCCCAAGGGCCCGACTGAAGCCGCCTTCACCAAGAAAGACGGCAACGGCGACGGCAAGCTGACCAAGGAAGAGTTCACCAAGGGCGCTCCCGACGCAGCCAAGGCTGAGAAGCAGTTCGACCGCAAAGACAAAGACAAGAGCGGCGACATCAGCAAGGAAGAATTCCTTGCCGCTGGTCCCAAGAAGGAAAAGGAAGCCAAGTAATCTGGCTCTCCCTTCCACCAACGTACGGGACTACCCGATCGTTTGATTTCGGCCGCCTTCACGAGAGTGAAGGTGGCCTTTTCTTTTGCTGGCAGGAAAGCGGGGGCTTCTGCCAAAATGGCGGCTCGATCACCGTTTTTCTCTCATGCCACCCCCTGCCGTCAAACCCGTCGATCCGGCGGAACTCCCTTCACTTGCCCTGGCCACCATGCGTGCCGCCAAGTTCCCCATGCTCTCCAGCATGGATGGCGATCAGCCCCGCGTGCGCCCCGTCTCCCCTGTGAAGACAGATGGGTTTACCGTCTTCATCGCCAATCTGCGCAGCTACCACAAGACGGAAGAGATCGCCCAGAATCCCAAGGTGGAGCTGTGCTACCTGGACGCCGATCACAATCAGGTCCGTATCACCGGGGCGGCGGAAGTCGTCACCGACCGCGCCCTGCTGGAAGACATCTGGGCGGGCAACGCCCTGCTGCGGGCCTATCTGGGCACGCCGGACAATCCTGAACTCATCATCTACCGCATCCAGCCCCACCGTGTGCGGTACATGCGGGAATGGGCGCTGCACTACCATGAAGTGCCGCTGATGTAACGAATCAGCCCCTTTTCCTTATGCGCCGTCGCACCTTTCTCGCCACCCTCACCTCTGCCGCCGCGCCAATCTGCGCCCAGGAACCGACTCCCACAGCAGTAGCGAAGCCCACGCTGCACCTCGCCCGGGAGGGCCACTGGCTGGTCGTCAATGGCGGCCACCTGCCGAAGGGTGAGATCCGCATCAACTACCTGGAGGCTTACTGCCGCGCCGGCTCCACTGCGGCGGACTGGGTCACACACACGACGGTGGGACATACGACAGAGCTCATCTCCGCCCCACCCGACGGCAAGAGCCTGAACCTCCGCTGTCAGGTGAAAGACGGACTGGTGGTGGACCATGAAATCCGGGCCGGGGACGATGAAATCACCTTCACCCTCAAGGTCCACAATCCCACCCACCACCTCAACGAGGCTCACTGGGCCCAGCCGTGCATCCGCCTGGGAGACTTCGCCGGGGGCGAGACCGCCGACCCCAAGGAGGTGAACATCAAGCTGGACCGTAGTTTCATCTTCCTCAACGGGTGCCTCACCCGGCTGCCCACCAATCCCTGGGCCACCCAGGCACTCCACACCCCTGGACAGGTCTGGTGCCCCAAGGACGTGCCACGCACTGATGTGAACCCGCGTCCGTTGAGCACCCTCGTCCCCAGCCACGGACTCATCGGCTGCTTCAGCCAGGATGATCAGTGGATCTTCGCCGTCGCCTTCAGCCCCTACCAGGAGCTGTTCCAAGGAGTGGCCCGCTGCCTTCACAGCGACTTCCGCATCGGCGAGGTGAAGCCCGGCGAAACTAAGTCGATCCTGGGGAAAATCTACATCGTCCCCAATGCGAGGGATGAGGGCGCGGCGCTGCTGCAGAGGTATCAAAAGGACTTTGGCAGCGGAGGCGGAGGCAATGATTAGATTTAACCACAGAGGCACAGATAACACAGAGACTGGAACTGAGGTTTAGACAGAATTAACGGAATCTACGGAATTAGGATTCAGCTTCCGGAGAATGCGAGTGGACGCCAAGCCGAAGCTCGAAACGCAATTTTGTTAATTCCATTAATTCTGTCTAAAACAGTATTCCTCTGTGTGCTCTGTGCCTCTGTGGTTGCAAAAAATTTCACCGCCCAAACTCATGTTGAAACACTATTTCCTAGTCATCCTCCTTGCCGCGTTGACCGCACCTTTCGCCTCGTCGCTCAAAGCCGACTCCGCGCAAACTGTCTCCTCATCACTGGCAGGATGTTATGTCCGTGAATCAGACGACAGCCAGACGCAGTCCACCATCGTCTTGAGCATTCACGCCCCCTCGCATGATGTGCTTCGCGTGACCGCCGTACAGGTGCGTCAGGCCGATTTGCTAGCCAGTCCCGAGGTCTCCGTCATTACCAGTTTGAAATATGATCAAAGCACCCAGACGCTGGTCAAAGAGTCGGGGCAGGTTTGGGCTGAGCTTGCCACCAAGCAGGGTAAGGCAACCTTGAAAGTCGCCAGTGAAGTGCACACCCGAGAGTGAGCAGAGGCGGAGGCAACCGTTGAGTTTAACCACAGAGGCACAGAGAGCGCAGAGGAATGATTTTTTAGACAGAATTAACAAAATTCACAGAATTAGAATTCAACAACATCTCGGCCAAATAGAAGCTGAACCCTAATTCTGTCTAAACCTCAGTTGCATTCCCTCTGTGTTCTCTGTGCCTCTGTGGTTAAAAATTTCACCGCCCCGCGACCAGATCCCAAAACAGCTTCGCAGTAAGCACCGCCACCACGGTCAAAAACACCGGCCGGATGAATTGCGCGCCTTTCTTCACCACCAGCCCGGACCCCAGCCTCGCCCCCAACAGTTGTCCGGCAATCATGGCCCCACCGGCTCCGAAGTGCACGGCGTCATGTGCCAGGAAGATGCCCAGGGCTCCCACGTTGCTGGCCAGATTGGCTGTCTTCGTATAGCCCGTGGCCGTCCTGAGATCCAGCCCCAGCAAGGTCACCACGGCCACCGTCCAGAATGAGCCCGTCCCAGGGCCGAAAAAGCCATCGTAGAACCCCAGCGCGAGACCTGCCAGCAAGGCGAACACCACAGGAGCCACGCGTTGCTGACCGGCGGTGAGGCCGAATTTCCGGTTCAGCATGGTGTACACCGCCACGGCCGCCAGCAGCCACGGAATGAGTTGTTTCAACAAACTCGTATCGAGCGCGCTCACCGCCCAGGCACCGGCCATGGAGGAGAACAGGGCTGCCACCACCGCCAGCCAGAGCCAGCGCGTTCCCAGCAGTCCGGCCCGGGCATATCTCACGACGGCGATGAGCGTGCCGAAGGAGGACTGGAGCTTGTTGGTGCCCAGAGCCACCTGCGGCGGGAGGCCAACGGCCAGCAGCGCCGGCACCGTCACGAGCCCGCCACCGCCCGCGATGGAATCGATGAAACCACCTGCGAAGCCCGCCAGGAACAGGAGGAACCAGACATAAAGTGGCATAAGCAGCGGATCGTGCGGCTAGAGCTTGGGAGCGGCGGGTTTGATCGGGGCCTGCTGGCCACTGACCACGCCCCGGACTTTGGCCGGTCTTTTATAAACCCGATCCCCACAGGCGATGTAGATCTCTTCCAGATCCTTGCCGGCAAAGCAGACGTCATAAGGCTGAGCCGGGGTGGGGATGATGAAGTTCACCCGGCCAGCCTGATCACACACTTGAATGCCCATCCGTGTGGCCACATAGAGGCGGCCTTCTGCATCCACGCACAGGCCTTCCGCATCAACGTCGCCCATGCGCGAAGCGGGATCCCGCTGGAGCTGGAAGTATGGCTGGCCAAACTTGAGCATTCCATCTGCCCGGAGCTGATAGGCGGTGATCATCTCATCGCGATCAAGACCGGTCGCGTACAGCAAGGTTTGGTCAGGAGACAGGGTCAGACGCAGAGGGCGGCCCCCGATTTGACGACTGGAGAGATGCAACGCCTCTCCCTGTGGCGACACAACCGAGATGCCAGCATCGCCTCCGACCCACCCTGTATAGATGACCCAGCCTGAATAAGTCACCACCATGTGGCCAGGAAATCGGGCATCGTGGGATTTCGCGATGCTGACCGCTTCATCGGCAACCGGCTCCCCCTGTCCATTGAGACTGGCGATCTGGTACTGATCCTCGTTGGTGGCGAGACGGCTCCAGCCCGCCACGCGAAGTTTGCCATCACGCCCCACTTGAGCACTGCGAGCCTCCGCCCATGCGCCTCCAAATGGTGAGAATTTCCCATCCAAACTCAGTTTCCACAGGCCTTGCTGAGACAGCACCCCATCTCCTTGAGGATTCTTCACCTGGAGATCTCGGCCAGTGAAGAAGACCTCGCCTGCCGCGTTCGCAGTCATGGTCTGGGCCTTGTCGAACCCTTCCGGCAGCGGCACCTCCGTCCACGGCACATCCGCTTTCACCACCTCATAACCTTTCCACTTGGAGTCTCCCCGCGGATTCACTTTCACCGGCTCTTCTGGGTACCCTTTCCACAGCCACTTCAGGGCCTCGGGGAAGAGGGTGGTGGCGTGCTTCTGGTTGTGCCCACCTTCACCCCACTCGTGATTCACTTCATAACCCGCCCAGATGAAGGACCGCTCCATCATCTGGTTGGCCATCCACCAGTCACCACAATAGAGGTTATTGTCCCCCGTGCCGCTCTGGAGAAACAGGCGCAATGGCTTGGGCTCCACCTTACGGACGAGGACGGGAAGCTGATCGGCATTGTGAATGCCGACGTAGGTGCCCACGTTGGTGAACACACGGCGGAACGCATCGGGGCGATGCCACGCTGCCACGAAGGCGCAGATGCCACCGCTGCTGCTGCCTGCGATGGCGCGAGCATTGGGGTCCTTGCTCAGGTTGAGCTGATGCTTCGTTTCCAGCGCCGGCAGCAATTCCTCCAGGAGGAAGCGCACGTAGTCGTCTGTGACGCTGTCGTACTCGTGGCTGCGATTGAACCGCGACAGTGCCTGATCATGAGCCGCAGGCACCACCCCGGGTTTGATGAAAATTCCGATCAGGGGCGGGACCTCCTTCCGGGCAATCAGGTTGTCGAGGACGATCGGAGCCTGATAGATCACGCCGTCCTGAAAGACCATGAAGGGCGACGGCTTTGACCGGTCCAAGCCCGCGGGAAGGTAGATGGACACCTCCCTTTCCGTGCCCGGAAAAATGGAGTGACTGGTGAACGTGTCCTTCACCATCATCCCTTTGGCTACCCCCAATTGAGGGAGAGAGTCGGGGCCGGGCTTGTAATCATCCGCCCCCTGCGCGACAGGCAGAGCAGAAGCCAGCAAGACAGCAGTGAGGAGCGGAAGGCGCATGCCGCAGCATGGCGCATCCCCGCTTTCCCTCCAACAATTTGAGCGCGCCTGTGTCCAATTCTCCAGCAACAAAGTAACCAGAGGCACCTCCACGATCATGCCAAAGTTCTTCAGCACGGTGGTGTTCCTGTTTGGGGGCCTCATGATGGTGGTCGTCGCGATCTCCATGGTGCAGCGATACCTGCCGTGGGAGGGGCCATCTGCCGGGGAAGTCACCGTCGTACCGCCTACCGACCTGCCGCCGTTGGATCTGGGTACCCAGGAGGAGTTCCACAAGACGCTGGATCGCGTTTACAATGAAGGGGGGCTCACCATGGTACAACAGTGGGTGGCAAGTCAGCTGGTGCCAGGACGGATCTTGCTGATTGGCGAGGGCAACCCCACCCCAGCAACTTCATCCCGAATGGCGCTCATCGATCGTGAGATGCGCCTGTGCGGTCGATCTGGGGCCATTCTCCCGAGCCATGCCGCCCTGGTGTCTCGCGCCACTCCGGAAGTCAAGCTGGCGCAGACTTTGGTCAGCGTCAGCTGGAGCCGACTGGATGCCCCCACCCCCTATACACTCACTACGTGGGGCCTTCCCACCCCCGTGGCCCCGTAGGAACTCCCGTGGGTACCGTGCGGTTTTGACTGCGGCGCGGAAGTTGCTGCACAGATCCCGCCTCTGGGCACGTTCCACTTCATCTCCCGCTCCGTTTCAACCGTATTCCGCTCGATGAAAGCCTCCCTTTTCCTTCTGCTCACCCTGGCCACCCTCACCGCCTTTGGAGCCGATCCCAAGCCCTACACGCTCAACACCTGCCCCGTCTCCGGTGAAGGCCTGGGCACCATGGGCAAGCCCTACTCCTTTGTGAAAGACGGACAGGAAGTGAAGCTGTGCTGCAAAGGCTGCCTCAAGAACTTCGAGAAGGATTCGGCCAAGTACCTCAAGGAAATCGCCGAGAAGAGCGCCAAGTAGGCTCCCGAGCGGTACTCCCACCAGCAGTCGCAGAATGCTCTGCGCAAAAAAGAGAAAAGATTGAGGCGGCCGGGCTGGCGCGTTTAGAATGGCGCGCACCTTTTTCTCTTTCTCACTGCATGCCCTCACGACGCTCCACACTCCGCTGGATGGCCGCTGGTTCCGGCCTGGCTGCCCTCGCCCCCAAATCCTCTCCGGCTGCCGCGGAGTCCCCCCTCAAGCACGGGAAGCTCAAACAAAGCATCGTGCACTGGTGTTTTGAGCGAGGCTCCAAGTGGAAGGTGGAGGACACCATCAAGGCCGCCAAGGAATTGGGCTGCGTGAGTGTGGAAGGTCTGGCTCCCCAACACTGGGACCTGCTGAAGGCCAATGACCTCAAGTGCGCCTACGTCGGGGCTCACGGTTTTGTCAAAGGCATGAACCAGCCCGCCTTCTGGGACGCCAACCTCAAGGTCATCGAGGAGCGCATCAACCAGTGTGCCGAGTACGGCAACCCTAACGTGCTGAGCTTCACCGGCTTTGCCGACACCACTGCCCAGGGCGGTGGCGTGGTCAGCCTGGAGCAGGGCAAGAAGAACTGCATTGAGGCCTACAAGAAGATCATCGGCCACGCCGAGAAGAAGGGCGTCGTGCTGCTGATCGAACATCTCAACACCCGGGACTCCGCAGAGATGAAGGGCCACCCCGGCTATCAGGGCGACAACATCGACTACTGCGCGGAGATCGTGCGTGGGGTGGACTCGCCCAACATGAAGCTCCTCTTCGACATCTATCACGTGCAAATCATGCACGGCGACATCCTGCGCCGCCTGGAGTCCTGCAAGGACATCATCGGTCACATTCACACCGCCGGCAATCCCGGCCGCTGTGAGATCGGCGCGGACCAGGAGATCAACTACCCGCCCGCCATGCGGAAGCTGCTCGAGATCGGCTACACCGGCTACGTGGGCCACGAGTTCATCCCCACCAAGGACCCCATGGTGGGCCTCCGCGAAGCCGTCAGCCTCTGCGATGTGGGCTGACACACCCCCGCACTCACTCCCATTTCCCTCCAGTTATTTATTTCATGAAACCACGTCTCAAACCCACCCTCCTGTCCGCCCTCGCCGTGGGACTGCTGGCCGTCGACGCCAGCGCCTACACGCTGAAGCCCGCCTATCCGAACGTCGCCACGGAACTGCCCACCAGCGCAGTCATCCCGCCAGACGGCAGCAACCGTCTCTTCCTGCTTCAGCAGCGTGGCAAAATCCTCGTGCTGCCCAAGGACGAGTCCTCCGCCGATGCCAAGGTGTTCCTGGACTTGACCGACCGTGCCATGGAGGCCAAGGACGGCAAGTTCGAGGAAGGACTGCTCGGCCTCGCGTTCCACCCTGACTTCGCCAAGAACCGCAAGCTCTACATCTACTACTCCCAGCAGGACCCGAAGCGCAGCATCGTCAGTGAGTTCCAGGTGTCTGAGAGCAACCCTGACCAGGTGGACCTGAAGAGCGAGCGCATCCTCCTGGAGGTGCCCCAGCCCTTCTGGAACCACAACTCCGGGAACCTGCTCTTCGGGCCCGATGGCTACCTGTACATCGCCTTTGGCGACGGCGGAAAACGCGACGACGTGACGCGTACTGCACAGAACGTCTTCTCCGTGCTGGGCAAGATCCTGCGCATCGACGTGAACTCCAAGCAGGGCAGCCGCCAGTACGGCCTGCCTGCGGACAACCCATACATCAACGTCAACGGCACCCGCCCCGAGATTTATGCCCTGGGACTTCGCAATCCGTGGGGCCTCAGCTTTGATGCGGACGGCACCCTGTGGTGCGCCGATGTGGGCCAGGATATCTGGGAGGAGATCAACCTCATCGAAAAAGGCGGCAACTACGGCTGGAGCTACCGCGAAGGCGCCCGCCCCTTCCCCATCCGCACGGATGCCCCGCCCGCCGATGCCAAATTCATCGAACCCATCCACGAGTACCCGCACTCCGACGGCATCAGCATCACCGGCGGCTTCATCTACCGCGGTGAGAAGCTGCCCAAGCTGAAAGGTGCCTACATCTACGGTGACTGGGCCTTCGGCAAGATCTGGGCGCTGAAGTATGACAAGGCCGGCAAGAAGGTCATCAGCAACGAGCTGATCTTCCAGGCCCCGCTCAACCCCAAGGGCCAGGGTTTGATGAAACCCAGCGCCTTCTGCGAAGACCTGAACAAGGAGATCCTCGTGCTCGACTGGAACGGGAAGATCCTTCGGGTAGAGGAGTAAACGCCTGAATAGTCAGTGAGTTTCGAATACGGAAGAGGCGGTGCAGTGCACCGCCTCTTTTTTTTGGGGGGGTGAGGAGTATTCAGGAAACAGGGATTGCAGGCTGAGGGTCACTCAAGTTACTGATCACTTCCACCATCTGGCGACGAAGTCGCTGCAAACAGAACGCGCCCCTCAACATTCACCTCGCAATTTCATCATCGTCATCGAACCTCATGAGTCAACAAAGGCGCAACGCCACACCGCCAACTACGGGGCCTTGCATTCCGAAGGCATAACAGAAGGCAGCCAGGGGCCGGGCGAGCATTGCGAGCCCATGCCCCTGGAAAGCCATGTTATTCCCTGCAACCTGAAAGGGCGCCAGAAGTAGGTCTTTCCACGCCAGCGACTGAATCTGTTACCCTTTCAGGGTACACATCACTGGGGTCAGCTTTCCAGGGGTATCGCTACGCTCAACCCCTGGCTACCTTCTCTTATGCCTTCGGCATACGGATCCAGCAGCTGGTCGGCAGTCGCGTATGGGAGAGGTCAGGAAACATGCCCGCCCATCCCAACGCCTTTTGAGAAACAGGGCCGTTTGTGACTTCTTGGCGAGACCGTATCGCCTACCCAACACCATGCCAAAGGCACAACAGAAGGTAGTCAGGGGCCGAGCGAGCTTTGCGAGCCTATGACCTTTGGGTGGACCGGACCATCCGTCCAACGCCATGCTGAAGGCATAGCAGAAGGTAGCCAGGGGCCGGGCGAGCTTTGCGAGCCCATGCCCCTGGAAAAGCCCGGTTATTACCTGCACCCTGAAGGGGTGCCAGAATGGGGGCTCTTCACGGCGGCGACTGCATCTGGCACCCCTTTTAGGGTACAACAAGTCACAGGGGTCAGCAATCCAGGGGTGTTCGCTCGTTTCACTCCCTCGCCCCCTGGCTACAGTCTGAAATGCCTTCGACATACGGATCCATCCCCACCCCCAAAAAAAGCGCCCCGGTCTCCCGGGGCGCTCTACGAAGTTCTAGCAAACTACCAAACAGGCAGACCGCTTACGCGATTTCCGTCAGCTTGAAGCCGTCGCGATAGACGTCTTCCGTAGCCAGCTTGTTGGCTTCGGCGGCGAATTCGCCTTCGAACTGCAGGGTGTCGGGGTTCAGGGTCAGCCAGGGGCCGACCTGCGCCTGATCCACACCGATGTCGATCTTGTTGGCGGAGAGGTTGGCGGCGAAGTCCTCGAAGGTTTCGAGGGCGAACTTGTCACCCTGGAGACGCTCTTTGATTTCGGACGGAGCCACCTTCTTGCCAAGGCGGTAGGAGATGTTGGCGATGTGAGCCAGCGCCGCAGCGTGGTGGCCGTGGGACACATGAAGGTTCGGGTTCACCAGCTTGCCCGCCTGGATGGAAAGGATGAAGTTCTTCATGTGATCCGGGCCGTCCTGGATCGCGAACTTCTGGCCATTCCACTTGCCTTCGTTGTCGTAGGCCTTGGATTCAGCGATGTAGCCGCCTTCGCAATGCACGACGTTGCCGATGCGCACCACGCTCTTGTAAACGGGCTCGAACCCGGCCTGCCAGTTCATGTCGGCCTTGGGAAGACCGCGGTTGTCGAAGAGGATCGGCACGGAGCCTTTGCCGTAATCATAGAGCGCCATCTGGTTGTTGGCGGTCTGGCCGTCGTCATCATAACCCCAGCGGTTGCCGAAGCTCATGACGCGGGTCGGCAGCTTCTCAGGGTTGTGGATCATCCAGCGGGCCACGTCGAGCTGGTGCGGGCCTTGGTTGCCGATGTCGCCGTTGCCGTAAGCCCACTGCCAGTGCCAGTCATAGTGGAACTTCTCGCGCATGATCGGCGCCGTTTCACGAGGACCGGACCAGGGGTCATAGTTC
>NZ_BATR01000006.1 GCF_000739655.1 Verrucomicrobium sp. BvORR106
GGACAAAGCTGACCTTCCCGTCCTTGCTGCGCTGGGTCTGGAACCAGTAGATCACCCGCGGATCGCGCTCATTGGGATCATTCCCGTTGTGCGCCCAGTACCGCTTCCCGGTGATGATGTCCTTGAGCCCATCGCCATCCACATCCAAGAGGGCGAGCGCATGCGGCTGGCTGAAGCGCACGCCATATTCGTTCTCCCAGGGCTCCTGGCCCACGATGGTGTGCTTGATCCAGCTGGGGCCGTCCCCCGGCTTGCCCGCCTGGTTCTCAAACCAGGCCACGCCGAACTGGTGGGCATTCAGTGAGGAAATAACATCATTGTCCCCATCCCCGTCCAGATCATAGGTGAACATCTGCGCCCCGCCCCCGCCCGTGAGCTGAAAAGTCCGGGAAGGCCACACCGCTTCACCTGGGGTGTTTTTCCACCAGCGCCGCGCCTCCAGCAGGTCCGCCTTCCCATCGCCATCCATATCCCCCACGCCCATGCCGTGGGTGAAGCGCTGCACCTTCACATCCTCACTGACCGGTGTGAAGGGCCACTTCGCTGTGGGATCCGCCCCTGGCGAGGCATAGCCAAACCGGCCGTTCTGGGAGCAGACAATCTCCGGCTTGCCGTCACCGGTGATGTCGGTGTACTCGGGTGACTCGTTGTCCACCACGTCCAGCACTACGTGCACCTTCCAGGCCTCCGTGGTGGCAGCCGTCGCGCCAGGGCTCTCATACCACCGCGCCTCTTTGCCAGGGAATCCAAGCACCAGCACGTCCTGCCAGCCGTCCCCATTGAGATCTGGCGTGTACACGAAGAAGTTGTCCGAGTACCCGTAGATGGAGAATTCCTTGCCCGGATAAAAGCTGTGGCGCTTCGTGAAGTCCGGCCCCTCCCACCAATAGGGTCCGTACACCACGTCATTCTTCCCGTCTCGGTTCAGGTCACCGATGGCGGCCCCTTCACCGAGGAAGCGAGTCTCCAGTTGCTGCTTTTCAAACCGGATCAGGTTCTCTGCCGGCACCGCGCCAGCAAGCGCCAGCGAGGTCGTCAGAATGAGAGGAAGTCGGACATTGGCCATGGTGATGTAAGGGAGGTGCTGAGCCAGTTACGAGAAGGGCCTCAGCATCTAGCGGACATGTTTTATGCGAAATCGGCCAAACCGGGCCCAACACCTGTCAGTCTCACCGGGGCCAGCTTCGGCAATCCATTGAGTGAAATCTCACTGCTTTCTGTCACATCCACTCATTGCCTGACAAGCTTTTTGCATAGAAGAGCCGTGTCGATTTCTTAAGCACCAAACGAGCCCCTCTTCCCCCTCGAAGTCATGACCGCCACATCCCTACCTCCCAACCGCCGGCACCCGCTGGCCCTCCCCGCCATGGCGGCGCTGCTCGCTGCCATGCTGCCCGTACAGGCCCGCGCCGCCGATGAAATCGTCGGCGGAGGCGGCTTTGGCGGCAAGCAGGCCACCATCATCAATGAACCCTCCAAAGGCGGCACCACCGCTCCGCTTCCCGGGGCTGGCGTTCCCCTCCAGCCAGCGACCATTCCCCAGACGCCTGCTACGCCAGCGCCAGGCGCGGCCCAGACCCGCCCGACCACGCCGCCTCCTGCTGGCGGCAACCTGGCGCCCGGTGTGATCAACGAACCCAACATCACCAGCTTCCCGGCGAAGTCGCCGCCCCCCTTTGGAGGCAAGGCCCCCGCGCCCTCCCGTTTGGGTGAAGGGTCCGCCCCCTTCCAGAATCCAGGATTCCCTCCCGTGACGGCACCCGCCCCGGCAGCAACCGGCAACGCCGCGCCGCGGTCCACACCCGCCCCCGCCTCCACACCAGCAGCTTCGCAGGCACAGCCTCCACTCCGACGCCTG
>NZ_BATR01000005.1 GCF_000739655.1 Verrucomicrobium sp. BvORR106
CGCAACATCATCATCGTGGGCCTCATGGGTTCAGGGAAATCAACCGTGGGCCGCATGGCCGCCCACAGTCTCGGGTTTGGGTTTGTCGACACGGACCAGATCATCATCGAAAAGGCCCGCAAGACCATCCCCGACATCTTCGCCGCGGAAGGCGAGGCGGGTTTCCGCCAGCGTGAGACGGAGGCGCTCAAGTCCCTCCTGGGCAAAGAAGGGCTCGTCATCGCCACTGGCGGTGGCATCGTCACCCAGCCGGCCAATCTGCCCATCCTCAAGCAGCTGGGCTATGTCGTCTGGCTGAATGCGGACCCCAACACGCTCTACCAGCGCACCGTGCACAGCAACGACCGCCCCCTGCTGCGCAATCACGATCCCGCCGCCACCCTGCGCCACCTGTACGAGACCCGGCGGCCCATGTACCAGAAGGCCAGTGATCTTCAGATCGGCACCGACGACCTGACCGCCCAGGACGTGGCCTATGGTCTGGCGGAGAGTGTGCGCGTGTACTTCAGGGAGTGATCTGCTATAAGGTAAGTCAAAGGTAACGAATTGCCCTTCCCATGGGAACAAGGCGACCCGCTGCACGGCCTCCACCCGTTCACTTTTTACTTTTCACTTCTTACTTTTTACTTCCTGCCCATGCCCCCTGCCGTTCTCAAGTCAGAACTTCAGGAGCTGTCCCGCGAGCTCGGCTTCTCGGATTGCCGGGTTGCCCTTGCCCTGCCAGCGACGCATCGGGAACTGTATGAGCAGTGGGTGGCCGATGGCAAGTATGGCGACATGGCCTGGATGGCCCGCAATGTGGAGCGGCGCATGGATCCCCGTCTGGTGCTCCCCGGCGCGAAGTCCATCGTCGTCTTTGCGCTGAACTACTTCCAGGGTCCCGGCCCCCAGCCTGGCCAGTTGGAGGGCCGGATTGCGCGCTACGCGTGGAACAACGACTATCACGACCTCATCGACAAGATGCTCAAGGCCGTGAACAGCTTCATGGAAAGCCGCGGCGGCACCCAGCGCTTCTACGTGGACACTGGCCCGGTATTGGAACGCGACTTTGCCAGTGAGTCAGGACTCGGCTGGGGCGGGAAGAGCACCATGCAGATCCACCGCTCCCTCGGCACCTGGTTCTTCCTGGCCGAGATCCTCACCACCTTGGAGCTGGAGCCAGACTCCCCGGCTCACGATCTCTGTGGCAAGTGCACCCGCTGCATCACCGCCTGCCCCACCCAGGCCATCACCGCCCCACGGCGCATGGACGCCCGCCGGTGCATCTCCTACCTCACGATCGAGAGCAAGAGCCCCATCCCCATCGAGTTCCGCCGCGCCATCGGCGACCGCCTCTACGGCTGCGACGAGTGCCTCACCGCATGCCCGTGGAATCGCTTCGCCCAGACCTCCCACGAAGCCTGGTTCCAGGCCCGCGAGTCCGTGTTCAACCTGCGCCTCCGCGACTTCCTCGCCCTCGATGACGACGCCTTCCGCGCCCTCTTCGCCAAGTCCCCCATCAAGCGCATCAAGCGCCCCGCCTTCCTCCGCAACGTCTGCGTGGTTTTAGGAAACATTGGCACCGCCGAAGACCTCCCTGCGCTGGAGATTGCCGCAGCCGATGAGCACCCGCTGATCTCTGAACATGCACAATGGGCGCTGGAGGAGATCCGGGGGAGGCTGGCTTAAGATATTTCGCCAATCCCGGCCCACCTCGGTAAACGACATCTTCCCAACTCACAGAAAGGATGCTCCAGATGAGAATTGCCCTGGCAATCATGTTCCTCGTCCCCTTCGCATTCATCCCTTGCGAAGCCCAGCATAAGCCGGAGGCGAAGTATACTTTGGAGAAGATGCTGGATGCCCCCAAATTCACCCCCATTCAAATCAGGGAGGGTTCCTTCACAGAGACATGGTTCACACTTTATGTGAACATGAGAGATGAGATTACATCGAAAAGTGATGTCGCTGGTTTTTTGCAGATTGCATCCGAACTTCGATTCCTGAGCTCGACCAACCGGGATGGACAAAAGAAGATGCCAGAGAAGGATGGTTCAGCCCGCTCCATCTTCCAAACCTTCGCCAACCAGTGGGAAGTCCTCATCCTGATTGATGGCAACACGGTCTACATCGTCGATGAAGGGGACGAAAAGAGATTCAAACACAGCGTCGCCATTCGAAGGGAAATTGAGCGGAAGTAGCTGTCGCGTATCCAGACTGACGGGAGATTGATGTCTGAAACTGACCCGTATTGATGAGCACCGGGCAGACATCGCCTGCGGGGGACTACATATCCCTTATCGGAGCAGTGCGTTTTGGAAGTGGAATACGCCAGCGTCCTGCACGTGGAGGACCCAAGCCTGTCGAAGCTTGGTGATACGGCGAGGGGGCGAAGCTTGCAGACGCTTCAGTGAGTGCCTGCCAAGGAATCTATGTCGTGAAGCACAGACTGACAGGCCTCAAAATGGCCTGTGCTTGGGGAGCTCGGGGAGCGCACGCATCCTGCGTGCTGTTTGCGGCATCTTGCCGCGAACGTCAGTCAGCTTGTGGCATCGGGAGGGGCTACCCAACATTCATGCAACATCACATTCGAGCGACATGGAGGTGTTGAAGGTGGTGGGAGGAAAAGCGCATGCTGTCGGCCTTCCCACCTGAGTAGCATCTTCGGATGGCACCCAACGTAGACTCGCTGGAAGCTCGTCAACGTTGGGCTTGTAGCCTCATCCTCTTCGAGGAAGAGCTTCGACTGAGGACGTGGGAACCGACTCTGGCTCAGCCCTCGGTAAGTCCCCTCAGAGGATTTGGGCCTGAAAGGCCCAGAGAGCCCAGCCCAGGGGCAAAGGCCACGAAGTGGACGGAGACCCTGGGTACCTCCAACGAGGATGATCAGGTGGGAAGGCCGACAGCATCCGCTATCGGCCCATTTTCATCAACACCTCCACGTCGGTGGGAACTGATGTCATGCGCTGACTGACGTTTGCGGCAAGATGCCGCAAACAGCACGCAGGAATGCGTGCACTCCCCGAGCTTCCCAGGCACAGGCCACTCTGAGAAACGGGGCACAACAAGGCATTGGCACTTCTTGTTCGACCAGTAGATTCAGGATCCCTGCCCTACCCATGATCGCCACCTTCATCCTGGTTGACTACAACAACGCCCCGCCTGCCCGAATTTCCGAGTTGGCGAAGTCCCAGCACAAGGTTCTTGTCTTCCTGGGACACAATCAAGACACCGTATCTCTGGAACTGGCAACCGCCCTCCAGGTGCTTGGGAAGAATGGCGAATATGTCCAAGCCCCGGGGGATGGGCCGCAGGCCCTCGATCTCCACATCGCGTACTACATGGGCAAGATCGCGTGCGACAATCCCCATGCCTGCATCCATGTCGTCTCCAATAACCCGCGGTTCGATCCCTTGATCCAACACCTCAGGAAGACTCATCAAGCTGCCGTATCTCGCAGCGACAGTCTGGATGCCGTGATCTCTGCACAAACTCTTGTCCCACTCCCGCTCGAACAGTTCCTCGCAACCGTCGAGAATTGGTTGAGCAGTCCATCTTATCACGGCCCCCGCACCCTGCCCAAGCTGCACAACGGTCTGAAGTCCTTTCTGCCCAAGTCCGTCACCAAAGCAGAACGTCAGCTCATTATCACAGCACTGCGAGAGCGGGGGCACTATGTCATTGAGGGAAACAAACTCTTGTGGCCCAAGGCCGCAACCTTCCCCGTCAAGCGTCCCATCACGCCATCCAGACAGGAACGGCACGAAGAACCGCAAGCCCCCAAAACAGGGCAGAGCTGGGATGACGACGATATTCCGTTTTGACAGCCCCCTTGGAGACAGTTGCAGGATTAACCACCCCGCCGCTGAAAAGTCCCCGCCCACCTCGCGTATGTCTGCCTCATGCGTGCACCTCATCTTTTCTGGCTCGTCGCCCTCGCCGCCAGCCTTCCTGTGCCAGGCTTTGCCCAAGAGCCCTCCCCGCTCCCCGACGCCAAGCCCATCCCGCTGGTACAGGTGACACCCCTGCCGGACTATCAGGCGTCGTTCACGTATCGTGGTCATGAACTGACCCGGTTCCGGTTTGATCCGGCTGCAAAACGCCCCTTCTGGTATCCCGCGCAAACTTCCCTGGCCCCTTCGGTGATCCGCATGGGGCATCCGCATGACCCCATCAGCCACCGTCACCACTACGGCATCTGGATGACGCACAATATCGTCAGCGGCATCAACTTCTGGGATGACGAGCACGGCAAAGGCAAGGGCAGCATTCAGCACCAAAAGGTCCTGGGTTACTGGGATGGCGATGAATCCGCCATGATGATGACCCTGAACCACTGGGTGAGCGAGGAGGGCGGAAAGGTCCTGCTCATTGAAAAACGCCACATGGAAGTCCGCCCGGTGCCGGATGCGAGTTCCTGGCTGCTCATTGTGGACAGTGAATTCCTCGCTCCCAAAGGGCAAACCACCACCTTTGAAGGCAGCGGCTTCGGCCTCATGAGTGCCCGGATGGCCAAGTCCATTGGCGTGCATGACGGCGGCGGCCGCATTCTTAACTCGGAAGGGCAGGTGAATGAGGAGCAGGTTTTCCGCAAACCCGCGCGCTGGTGCGACTACAGCGGGCGACTTACCGCTGAGGGATTCGCGGGCATCACCCTCCTCAATCATCCCGGCAATCCGAATCATCCAACCGCCTACCACGTGAGGAACGATGGTTGGATGTGCAACGCCCTGTCCCTTGAAAAGCCCGTCGCAGTAGGAGATGCCTCTCCGCTGCACGTGCGGCATGGACTGTGGGTCCATGAGGGCGTGCCCGATCAGCGTCGCTGTGAGTCCGTTTGGGCCGACTTTGTCAAAATGTCGCTCCCGGATATGAACAAGAAGCCCTAAACCTTTGAGATTGCTTGATTCGCGCTTGGCAAGATGGACGTGCCACGGGTAGAGTTTTTCTTGATTTGATCCAATAGAATGGCTGGACGGTATAAATTCCTCGAAGAGCTCGGCAAAGGCGGGGCGGGTGCGGTGTTCAAAGCGTATGACACCCAGCTCGATCGCTATGTCGCCATCAAACGTCTTTTCACCAAGGCGGAGATGGAGCAATCAGACGCCCAATCCGGCGGTCTGCGCAAGGAAGCGGGATCTCTCGCCACGCTCCAGCACCCCAACATCGTCTCCATCTACGACCTCAGCAGCGATGACGAGGGGTTCTTCATGGTCATGGAGCTCGTGGAAGGCGAGACCCTGGCCGACTGGATCGCCAACGGTCCGATGAACCTGGGCGATTTCCAGGAACTGGCGTCCCAGACCATGGAAGCCGTACTGGCCGCCCACAGCCTCAGCCTGCTGCACCGGGACCTCAAGCCTGAGAACATCAAGGTGCAGCGCCTGCCCGGCGGACGCATCCAGATCAAGGTGCTGGACTTCGGCCTGGCACGCCTTTCATACGGGGCCAAGAAGATGACGGAGGACCAGATGGGCAACATCATGGGCTCCATCTACTACATGGCTCCCGAGCAGTTCCTGCGCAAGCCGCTGGACGGGCGCGCCGATCTGTACGCCCTGGGTTGCGTGTATTACCAGGCCCTTTGCGGCCACCGACCGTACACCGATGCCACCGTGCAGGGCATCATGAACATGCACCTGGAGCACCGGGTGCACCCCCTGAAAACGCTGGCTCCAAGGCTGCCCGACCAGATCTGTGACTGGGTGATGTGGTTGATCAACCTCGAACCCAACGACCGGCCGGCCAATGCCTCAGACGCCCTCAGAACGTTGAGAGAGCTAGCCTCCGCCGGATGGTTCAGTGAAACACCTGTTGCCGTGGCGGAGGCCATTCCCATGGCCGTGCCAGTCGGCGGCGGGGGTGTCACCGGCCCGCTGCGCGGCTCCACCACGCAGAGCATGGCGCGCCCGCCCACCGGCAGCGTCTCCCAGCGGCTCACCGCGAACGTGCCTAAGCGCACCACCGGCCTGCAACCCCGCCGTCCCGGCGTGAATCCTCCCGGTCCCGGGGCCCCGGGTTCGCTGTCCAACGCCTCCACCATCGTCGCCCGCAAGCCCAAGGCGGATGACGAGGATGCAGGCAGCGGCGTGCCGAAATGGGTGTACCCGCTCGCTGGTCTCGCTGTCATCGGTCTCATCTGGGGCGTTTGGCCCAAAGGCAAATCCGAGAATCCGGCCAAAACACCGCCCAAGGCCCAAGCTGGCGGCACCGTCAGCACCCCTGCCGCTCCGGCACCCGCAGCTCCCCTGCCCTCCCGCCCGGCTGATTTCATCGCTCCGGGCTGCATTCTCCAATATCGCGCTGGGGAAAAGATGGAAGCCATCGGTGCCCCGGGGAAACCGGCAACCGTGAACGCCCAGATCAAATCTTGGGGTGACCTCCAGACCCTCAGTGGCGAAGGCCCCTTGGAGACCTTTGACGGTCAGGCAGCCTATGCCCCCACCTTGATCTTCGAAAAGCCCACGGGGCTGAAGGGCGGCGTGAACGCGCTGCGCTTTGCCACTGGACAGGGCATGGTGCACACCATGGCCAAGGGGACGACCAACAGCCGCGGCTACCCCTTTGGTGAAGATACCGCCAACAAGGGCGTCACCGTCATCATGCTGTTGCGGCCCTCCATCATCGGCAAGGAGATCCGGTGCTTCCGCCTCCGCACGGAGGACAACAAGAACTACATCAACGTCCGCGCCTACCAGAACGGCGATTGGCGCCTGGGGATTCGCGCTGGCAACACCAGCCGCGAGGCCAAGGTGACCAAGAGCAACACCAAGCAGTACAGCCTGGTCGGCGTCACATGGGATATCGTTATCGGCAAGGCCGTCATCAATGTCCGCCTGGCTGACGGAACCAAGTACCGGGCGGAAGTGGACACGCCCAAAGAATCGGTGAGCGTCTTCAACGACCTGCGGATCGGTGACTTCACCACCGATCAATCCAATCCCGTCGCGCCGGAAGACAAATTCTCAGGAGACGTCATTGAGCTGGCGGTCTGGCCCTTTGCCATGGGTTCGGAGGACCGCACAGCCCAAGAGATGAAGCTCACGCAGTACTACTTCGAGAACCCCGGCAACCGCTACAATTAAGGAAGGCGCAGGGCGGAATCTCCACGGGTACTCGCCTCATCCCCGGGTAACAGACGACCAAACCGGTCCTGCGGCTCGCGTCTTCAGTCTTGAGTCTTCCCGCTGACTGGGCAGTGTGCCCTACTCTCCCCATGCCCAGCCCTGCCTCCGATCTCATCAAAGCCGCTCGCGACCTCAGCCGCAAACTGGCTCCGCTCAAGTTTGGCGAGCCCGTCACGCACGTGTACAACCCCCTGGAATACGCCGCCGCTCCCCACGAGCAGTACCTCACCCGTTACGGGCGTGCCGGGCAGCAGATCATGTTTCTGGGCATGAATCCCGGGCCTTACGGCATGACTCAGACGGGCGTCCCCTTTGGGGAGATCCCCGCCGTCCGGGACTGGCTGGGTATTTCCAGCCCCGTCGGCAAGCCGCCTGTGGAGAATCCGAAGCGTCCCGTGGTGGGCTTTGACTGCCCGCAGAGCGAGGTCAGCGGGAGGCGTCTCTGGGGTCTCTTCGCCGCCAAATTCGGCACCCCCGATGCCTTCTTTGACCGGCACTTCGTCGCCAACTACTGCCCCCTGGTTTTCATGGAAGAAGGGGGCAAAAATCGCACGCCTGACAAGCTGCCTGCTCCCGAGATGGCCGCGCTCTACGCCGCCTGTGACGAGCATCTCCAGAGGGCGGTGACCGCCCTCCAGCCGGAGTGGGTCATCGGGGTGGGTGGCTTCGCCGAAGGCCGCGCCCTCCTGCTGAAAGCAAAGTTTCCTGACCTCAAGATCGGACGCGTCCTGCACCCCAGCCCCGCCAGTCCCGCCGCCAACAAAGACTGGGCAGGGAATGTGACGAAGACTATGGAAAACCTGGGATTATGGTAACTCAGTGTACACCATTTGGTACACAAAAGCTTATTTTCCAGGGTTGCCAATCAACTCTTCTCCGACCATCATGAGCGGAGCGCGCGGACGCTCTTGCTCTTCTCATGTCACTCACTCAACTCGACATCCTTATCGACCGTCTCAAGGATGCCCAGTATGCTCATCTTTTACTCGAGCCGATCCCCCTTTTTGGCATCTTCTTTGGTTTGATTTTTTTCGCCGTGGGGTTGTGGGGGAAAGAGGATAAAACCCGCGTGATCGCGTTGCTCATCATCGTGGGCGCTTGTGCCACGGTCATTCCTTACACCACCTACCGTGAACGCGCCCAGCCCCGGGTGCTGGAGGTGATGCCCCTGAAGAAAGCCATCAAGGACCAGAGCGCCCTTCGGCGGAGTGCACACTGGGTCTATCTCACCGTGGGCGTCACGGCACTGACGGCGCTCATCATGACCGGCAGCGTGGGCCAGCTCGCTGAATACGGCGTGCTCGTGACCGGGATGGGGGCCCTGATCTTCAGCGTGTGGCTGCACATGAAGGAGGCGGAAATCTTCCACCCGAACATCCGGGGAGCACCGCCCAAGGTCATCCCCGCCACCCCAGGGACCTCCACACTGCCTGCCATGAGGCTGGCCGCTCCCAAGTCTTCCCCGAGAATGGCCACCCCGCCGCAGATCACGCAAGCCCCTTCGAGGGCCACCGCCGCGCAGGCTGCTCCGGCCAAACCCCTGCCCGCGCCAACGCAAGCGCAGGTGCAGGCCCAGGCCCGCACAGCACCTACGCCAACTCAGGCCCGACCGGCCACTGCTCCCGCGCAGACCAGGATCCCCCTGGACTCCCCACCGAAGGAAGCCGTCGTCCCCAAGTCCACCTCTGCTTCCGCCACTCCAGTCTCGGCTTCGCCCGTGACGATCCTTCGTCGCTGATCACAGTCCATGGCCCGGCGCACGGCGTCTGCCGCTACTCGGCAGACTCGTACCAAGCCAGACCATCAGGCAGATCAAAACCAGCGTACTCCAGGTGAAGGATGCGGCGGTGACGGTCGGTCATCGATTTCGATGATGCGTGCAGCAGGAGCGGCCGCATCAGCAGGGCATCCCCCGCCTCCATCGCACACAGCACTTCCTCCACTTGGGTCCGGCAGTCTTGAATTTGGTCCGCCGCCAGCCGCCCCAGGGCATGGGTTCCAGGAAGCACTCTCAGCGCTCCGTTGTCTCCATCACACGGATCCAGGTGCAGACGGACCGTGATCACCTGCTCCAGCAGCCCGACGGGCGGCTGGACATGCGGGATGCCGTCCTTCACACTCCAGGGCCCGAACCCGGGGACCTCCCGGCGCTCCCGCACCGCAAAGGTCAGATCCTGGTGCCAGGGCACCAGCCAGTTGGCTCCGGGGGACTTGTCAAAGTAAATGGCTCGAACCAAGCGGGGCGCGCCCTCCATGTACGGATGCAGACAGCCCAGCACCCGGTCCGAGAAAGCCACCTCCCGCACTGCCGGCACCTCCAGCAGCCCCCGTCGTCCCGCTCCAGTCACCGCCCCCAGGGCCAGGGTCAACTCCTGGCACTCCCCAGTGGGGAATACGGCCGGCACACGGGCATATCCCTCGCGCTCGAAACTCGGGTCCGGATACATGATGGATCGATGAAATTAAAATGCACCGCCCAAGGCCAGGTGAAGGTCGGCCCGGTTTCGCAGCCGCTGGGCCTGCACCGCCAGGAGCGCACTCCGGGCATCGAAGGCGCGCTGGCGCGAGTCCAGCACCGTGAGCGCATCACTCAGGCCCCGGCTGTAGCGGCTGATGGCCAGCTCCACCGCCCGGCCCGCCTCGGCCGCCGCCGTGGTCAAAGCCCTCTCCTGCTCCTTGAGGTGTTTCTCAGCCGCCAGGGCCCCTTCCACCTCCTTGAAGGCCTGGAGGGCCTGTCCGGAGTAGGTGGAGAGTATTTCATCGTACTTGGCCCGGGCCTCCTCCACGCCGGCCCGCAGTCTGCCACCCTGGAAGACCTGCTGGGCGACACTGCCCGCCAGGCTCCAGACCACCGCTTCACGCTGGAGCAGCAGGGAAAGTTCATCACTGCTCAGCCCACCGGTGCCGGTGAGGCTGAAGCTTGGCAGAAAGGCCTTCTTTGCCGAGCTTTCTGACCGCAGGGCCGATTCCAGCCGCCTCTCCATCGCCCGCAGATCCGGACGTCGCAGGAGCATCTCCGACGGCAGGCCCGACGGCACTTCTTTCCTCATACCAGGCAGACGCATCAGCCCCGGCTCCTGCCCCGCGGGATAGGCCCCCAGGAGCAGTTCCAGGCTGCGCCGCGCCTCATCCTCCACCCGCTTCTGGGAGGCCAGGGTCGCCTCTGCGCGGGCCAGATCTGCCCGCGCCAGGCTCACATCCAGCGCCACTTGTTCCGTGTCGATCCCCCGGTCGAGTTGTTTCTCCAGAACCCCAAGGTTGATGCGCCGGGTGGCGATGTTCTCCTCTGAAAGCTTAATCTGCGCGTGAGCCTCCGCCAGCGTGATGGCAGACTTCACCGTGGTCGCCGCCAGGGACAACTGCGCGGCATGCAGATCCTCCGTCGCAGCCTCAGCACCCGCCACCGCCGCCCCTCGCTGATCTCGCAAGCGCCCCCAGAGATCCAGCTCCCAGCTGATGTCCACCCCCAGCTCGAAGCGGTTGCTCCGCACCCCTGAGCCCACGAACCGCTGCCCGGAGGCGCTTTGATTGCGCCTCCCGCCAAAGTCCGCGCCAACCTGGGGCCAGAGATCCGCTCCAGCCGCCTTGGCTTGCGCCCGCGCCTGGGTCACGCGGGCCGCGGTCGCTTTCAGATCGTGGTTCCGCTCCAGCGCCACCCCCACCAACCGTTGCAGGCTGGCGTCATCAAAATCTCTTAGCCATCCCGTGGCACTGGAGGAAGAAACACTCGCTGCGGCAGACCACTGGCGCGGCGCTTCTGAGGCGAGAGCCTCCAGATCCTCCTCCTTCCGCTCAGCACCCAGCGGGTCTGACGAGACGCAACCTGCTGCGGTGAGCAGTAGCGCGAATCCGGAGGGCAACAGCAGGCGACAGCGGGAGGCCATGCAAAGCAGAGTCCACAGTTCCAGGAGAACGAGCAGGCACCCTCTAAGGCTTCACCTCACCTGCGGAGGGAGCAACGGGTGCCGGAGTCGGGGCAGGGACAGGCACTGGCCCGGGAGTAGGAGCACGCGCAGGTGCAGGTGCCGCTGTCGGTTCGGCAGGCGTTGCGCCTGGCACTGGCTCATCCGGCTTCACATAGTTGCCTTCGATCCTTTGCACCCAAGTCGCTTCGTAGCCGTCTCCTTTCTTCTGCAGGCGGTACAAGTTGCGCTCAAAGAGCTTTTTGTAAGCCCAGCCTGCCACCACATCCCAGCGGTCAGTTCCAGACGACTTCATGGACGTCAGCTGGATGGTCATGGGGGAAAGACCGCTGCGAGGGTCCACGATGCTCTTGTCCGGGTCGCGCAGGGTCAGCACCTCGCCACTGACGAAGTTCAGACGCAGGTCATCCATGCGTCCCACAAACTTCATGCTCGTGCTGTACAGCCGCTCCCCTTTCACCACGGAGTACACCTTGGGCACCTGGGGATCCAGCGGCGGCAGAGCCTTCAGGAGGTGTCGCACCATCGCCTCCCCTTCCGGGCCTTCCATATCGTCCAGGGACATGGCGCCGGGTTCACCCGACTCGCACCCGAGGAGGGCAAACAGGCTGAACAAGAGGAGAAAACGAGAGATCATCTGGTGCACTATGTGCAATGGTCCCGGGCGATGGTCAACCTCTGGCAACAGCCGGTCGGTGCCTTCTCCCTCCAGTGCCTGTTGACGTTTTTGCAAAATCCCGCAACTTTCCCCCACCTCGTAGGTTTCTACAGGTAGCCATGGAGCCACTTTCGCCCAACGATCCGGTTTTTAAACTGCTTGGTAAAACCAAGTCAGTGGAACCGCGGCCCAACTTCACGCAGAACGTCCTGCGCGCCGTGCGGCAGACGCCTCAGCGCGAGACATGGTGGGAGCGCTGCCAAAGCTGGCTGGCCAATGGATTCGGTGCCCGCAGCACCTGGGCGGGCTCAGGCCTGGCCGTCACCGCAGCGCTGGCCATCTGGCTGGGCGTTCGCGCCCCAGAGGTGGAAACACCCCACAACAGCCCGGCCGCCGTCGCCACCCATTCCACCAAGGCTAGCTCTCCCGACTGGGCGACCTCCTCCCCCACGCTGGAAGAAGAAAACTTCACCGCCGTGGAAGAACCCACCTCCGTGGCTTCCCAGCTGGCCAGCATGGATCAGATGAGCCTTCTCCTGGCCCAGCAGGACACCAGCGCCCTCACAGATAACGAGATCGCGCTCCTGCTTTATTAGCCTCTACCAATTATGAGATTGCCGGACTAGGCCGTCCAAATCGGTTGACTTTCCACGGCGGCGAACGAAATGTCACCGCCGTTTTCATTTTTTTTGGCCACGGCATGGCAGTGCATTCTGGTTTTCGCCATGAATCGAATCACTTAGTGCAAAATACATGGCGGCCCTAGTCAAAGACAAACCAGATGAACCTCTACGTTAGTAATCTTTCGTATAACATGACCGATAATGAGTTGCGCGAATCTTTTGAGCGCTACGGTCTTGTCTCCCACGCCCGAATCATCCTCGATCGTGAGACGGGGCGGTCGCGTGGATTTGCGTTCGTGGAAATGCCAAATGATGAAGAAGCTCGTGCTGCCATCAATGGCCTGAACAACGTTGAATTGGCTGGGCGCCCTCTGAAAGTTGTCGAAGCTCGCCCTCGTGAAGAGCGTCCCTTCTCCCCTCGCCCTGCTGGCGGCGGTGGTGGTGGTGGCGGCGGCTACAGCGGCGGCGGTGGTGGTGGCGGCGGCGGTGGCTACAAAGGTGGCGGCGGCGGCGGTGGCTACAAGGGCGGCGGCGGTGGCGGCGGCTACAAGGGCGGCGGCGGCGGTGGCGGTGGCTATCGCGACAAGGACAAGGGCAACTGGGACCGTGGCAAGCGCGACGGCTTCGGTGGTGGCGACTGGGATTGATTTTCCTGCCTTTACCTACTTTTAAATCTTTCCAGGCCGCAGACGCTCCGTCTGCGGCCTTTCTGTTTTGGAGGAACCGGAGGCTGCCCAACAGACCCACCCAGAGCACGCCCCCCCCTCGCCGACCGCTCCCAAACTTCGCGAAGCGTCTTGGAGTACGGTGGCTCGACACCGTTTTCAGACCGCGACATCGCCTGAACGGTGACACCACATCAGCGAAGTCCAGCATCCCCGCAAAAGCCCGTCCACCAGCCGGACCGAGATCCAAGCCACTTCTCACCCGCCATCCGCTGGCGAAAGCGGCGTCCAGCCGCCAGCACTCCAAGACGCTGCCGCGTTCTTTGAGAATGCCTGGTCAAAGCGACTTCCCAGCACGGACTCGCAAGCCCTTCACCGAGCACATGCCCCTCGTCCACCACTCCCAAGCATCGCGAAGCGTCTTGGAGTACGGTGGCTCGACACCGTTTTCAGACCGCGACATCGCCTGAACGGCGACACCACATCAGCGAAGCCCCGCATCCCCGAAAAAGCCCATCCACCAGCCGGACCGAGATCCAAGCCACTCCACCCGCCATCGCCTGGCGAAAGCGGCGTCAAGCCGCCAGCGCTCCAAGGCGCTGCCGCGCTCTTTGATGATGCCTGGTCAAAGCGACTTCCCACCATGGGCTTGCAAACCCATCATCGAGCACGTCCTCCCTAGCCGACCGCTCCCAAACATCGCGAAGCGTCTTGGAGTACGGTGGCTCGACACCGTTTTCAAACCGCGACATCGCCTGCACAGCGACGCCACACCAGCGAAGCCCAGCATCCTCGCAAAAGCCCGTCCACCAGCCGGACAAAAGCGCCACAACCCAGGGCATTTGGCAGCAGGGAGCGCGTGGCGTCCTCATGGGACGCATGGAACGGACCGGGACAAGAATGTCCCTCCCTCCTTTTACTGAGCGTCGCACCCAGCGCATCCGACAAGGCAACAACTTAAGTCTTGTGTCCCCCTACACCACCCCATCAAGCGCCTGCACAAGATCGAGGCTCTTCGCATTCGGCAGCACACCCAGTTCCATCTGATTCATGACGTAGGCGAACGACAACCGCCTTCCGGGATCGCCAAAAACCAAACTGCCTCCCGCTCCCGGGTGCCCGAAGGCCAGGGGCCCCCGCCCAAACAACTGGCGCAACTTCGTCACCCCATCTTCCGCCACCGGATCGCGCATCACCCCTGGGCCGAACGCCATCAGAGTGCACAGAACCAAGTCCTCCCGCTGGGAGAATGTTTGAGACAACGATTGCACCAGGGATTCACTCACCAGACGACGCCCCTTCCATATGCCCCCTTGGGCCAGCATGGCATAGAACGCCGCGAGCGCCCGGGCGGAGCCCACCCCGCCCATGCTCGGATAGCTGCGCTGAAGCGTCTCCGGCTTGTTCAAATCCTGGACGGCATTCAAACCACTGGGAGAGACGAACGTTCTCTGCGTGAGGGTCCCCTTGGTGGAAAACGCCTTCAGAAACGGCGTGGGAGCCTCGCCCGCCCTGACCCGCCCCGTGTAGAGGGTGGCCACCCGCGAGAGTTCCGTCTCAGGCAGGCCAATCCAAAAGTCGAGCCCCATCGGCTCTCCGATCTTTTCCCGGAAGTAACTGCCCAGCGTGATGCCGCGCGTAGCATGCTGGACGATCTCATCCAGCAGAAATCCGAACGTACGAGCGTGATAGCCCTGCTCCGTGCCCGGACGATAACTCGGCACTTGAGCCTCCAGAGCAGCCACCACCGCAGGGCCATCTTCAATCGGAACCACGCCATCCAGCGCGGAAAGCCCCGCCGTATGGCTGAGGAGTTGTCGGAAAGTGACCTCCCCCTTCCCACCTCCAGCGAAGGCTGGCCAGAGCTCCACCACCCGGTCATCCAGGGAAAGGCCCGCTTCCTCCAGGGCCAGGAGGCAGGTCACCACCGCCACCCCTTTGGTGGCGCTCCACACAGGAACCAAGGTATCCGCCTCCCAGGACCTGGCACCGCTTCGATCCAGCGTGCCGCCGCTGAGATTCAGCACCTCCTCCCCCTCGTGATACACAGAGACGGATGCACCAAGCTCGCCACGCTCCGCAAAGTTCCGCTCAAACAGCGGGCGAAGCGTCTGCTCCAGACGCGCGATGAACTCTTGGTCCGCCATGGCCTACAGCTCGTCCTTGATGTTGACCAGGTCAGGATCCCGTTTGGCGGTCTTCTTCAGGCTGGAATCCATTTCAAACGACTTCTCCAGCATGTTCAGCGCCTCGTCACGATTTCCCAACCGGGCGTGATAGCAGCCGATGTTGTAGAAGTACACCGCCTTGGTCCGCAGCGAAGGAGGCCCCTTGAGCAGGACGTTGAGCGCCCCTTGGGTATTTCCCAGTTCATGGAGGCAGTAGGCCTCGTGAATGAAGCCGCCCGGTTCTTGTGGAGCTTCCTGGCAGAGACGCTGCGCCACGCGCAGAGCGTCCTCCCAGCGGAGCTGCCCCATCAGGCTCAGGGTCAGAATCTCCAGCGCATCCGGCCGCGCCAGATACTCACCGGGAAGATCCTGCAACTCGTGCCACACCGCTTGGAACATGCCCAACTCCAGGTAACCCTGTGCTGCGAGAATGCTCCGTTCGTACCCGTTCATGCCTCAATGTGGATGGGAATTCTCTCCGCCACGTTCCATCCGTTTGCAAGCCCCTGCTTGAGATCGTAGTACGAATGCATGATTCAGGCCTTTGTCTTGGGCGCTGGGCTCGGCACGCGGTTAAAACCGCTGACCAACCAGCTCCCCAAGCCGCTCATCCCCGTTTGCCATCAACCGCTCATCACCCACGCCTTTGATCACCTCAGGCGTGCTGGGGCGCGGGAGTTCATCGTGAACACGCACCATCTGGCCGGGGCCTACACTGAGGCGTTCCCAGACGCACACTACGAAGGGCTGCCCATCACCTTCCGCCACGAACCCATCCTGCTCGAAACCGCAGGCGGCATCGCCAACATCGCGGACCTGATTCGGGAGGAGTCCTTTGTTGTGTATAACGGGGACATCCTGACCGATCTGCCCCTGGCCCCCCTCTGGGAGCACCATCTGAGTTCTGGAAACCTCGTCACCCTCGTGCTCCGCACAGAAGGCCCCGGCCAGCACATCGCACGAGACCCCGCGACCGGTCGACTCACGGACATTCGCAACATGCTCGGCACCGGGCAAAACGGCACCCACCAGTTCACCGGCATCTACGCGGTGCACCCGGCATTCTTGAAGCACCTCACCGCCGGCAAGATCGAGTCCGTCATCCCCATCTTTCTCTCCCTCATCCGTTCGGGTGCCCCCATCGGTAGCGTGGTCGCGGATGAGGGCTCCTGGTGGGATCTGGGCGATCGTACCCAGTACCTGGAGGCGCATCGCGCCATTTTCTCGGAAGGCGGCACTTTCCCGGCTTACGATCCGGAAGCCCGCGCTTCCTGGCACCCAGTGCATCGAGAAGCTCAGGTCCACCCCTCCGCCAGCCTCCGGGGAGTCAATCTGATCTCCCAGCAGGCCCAGGTCGGGGAAAACGCCGTGCTGGAAGACTGCCTGCTCTGGCCGGGTGCCCGGGTTGCCCCCGGGGCCGTGCTCCGGCGCTGCATCGTGCGCCGCGGCATGGAAGCTTCCGGCAATCTGGACGACACCGATGTCTAATCTCTGAAGGCCGGCTCCGGGAGCAGACCGCGCTTGCAATCCGCCCCAGACTGCCGAAAACTCCGCGCCCCTGATGCTCACGGACCCTCAACTTCTCGAACTGACCGCCACCCAACTTCCGGGCTGGCCCAAGGCCGTTCGCCTGGATGCCATCCTCAAAGGCGGGTCCGACCGGCTCTTCTACCGTGTGCATTTCGACCGTCCGGCCGAGTCAGGCGTCATCCTCATGGTGTACACCATGGCGCGCCCGGACAATCCCCGTTTTGTCCCAGCCACGCTTCGCCTGGAGAAGCTGGGCATTCACGTCCCGCGCATCTTTGCCCACGATACCGAGAACCTCTGCGTGTGGCTGGAGGACCTCGGGCATGTGGATCTTCACTCCTTCCGGGAGCAGTCCTGGGAAACCCGGCGCCCTCTCTACGAATCCACGCTGGAAGAAGCGGCCAAACTCCACAACGTGAACGCCGGCGCCCTGAGCGCAGAGGACATCGCGGAAATGGAGTTGTGCTTCGATGACCGCCTCTACGAGTGGGAGCAGAATTATTTCCTCAACCACTATGTGCAAGGCCTGCTGGGCAAGGACCCCGCCAGCGCCAGCCTCGATGAAACCCACGAGGCGCTGAAGACCCTGCGGGACCATCTGGCGAGCCTCCCCCGTGGCCTTGTCCATCGCGATTTCCAGAGCCAGAATGTGCTGATCCGCGAGGGCTCCGCCTGGTTGATCGACTACCAAGGCGTGCGCCCCGGTCTGGCCGAGTATGATCTGGCCTCCCTCCTCCTGGATCCCTACGTGGATCTCGCAGAAAACGAACGAGATGACCTGCTCGCCTGGTATGCCCAGCACACAGGTCGCGATCTGGAAGAACTGCGCCGGACCTACCAGCTCTGCGCAGCCCAACGGCTCATGCAGGCCATCGGGGCCTACGCCAACTTGAGTCGCAATCTGGGTAAACCGCAGTTCGAGCAGCACATCCCTGTGGCTCTGGCCCGCCTGCGTGACATCTGCGACAGCCACCCGCTTCTGGCCCCCGTCGGAGCCCTCACCCGACTCAACGGCACGCACTGACCAGCGGCCTGTTCCGCCCAGAGCATCAACGAAGGAAGGCCACAAAGCCTTTGCTTTGCCACGCCTCATGTGTCCTTGTGAGAGGTCAGCCTCTGACCACTTCTCATGGAACCGAAGCACGCCCACGCTCCAACCGTCACGATTGAGAATTTTCACCCGTCACTGGGTGCCTCGAACTACCTGATCAAGCGGGTGATCGATGAACCACTGGACGTGTACGCGGATGCGTTCACTGACGGGCACATCATCATGTGCACCCTGCTGAAGTGGCACAAGGCGGGGGACACACGCTGGACGGAGAGCCCCATGCGCCCCATGGAAAATGACCGCTGGCAGGGTCGCTGCAGCTTCCCCTCTGCCGGGCGATGGGAGTACGCCGTCGAATCCTGGGCGGACTCCTGGCTGACCTGGCGGAAGCACTTCAAAGCCAAATTCGACGCCAACGATCCGGAGCTGCGCATCGAAGCACGGGAAGGTGCCAAGCTGCTGGACCAGACCGCCCGCCGGGCCCGCACCGCCGGCGCCAGCTCCTCCTCCACGGAGCTCCTGGAGCTTGCCGACATGCTGCGCCGCCTGCCTCCAGGCGAATTGATCGACGTGATCATGGGCGATGACCTCCAGCTCATCATGGAGCGCTTCCCTGACCGTTCCCTGAGCACCACATCTGAAGTTTTCCAGGTGGTGGTGGAACGGGAACGCGCCCGCTTCTCTGCCTGGTACGAGTTCTTCCCACGCAGTGCCGAGGGCCGGGCCGACCGCCACAGCACCTTCCGCGATTGCCTGGCCCGCCTCGACGATGCCAAATCGATGGGCTTTGATGTCATCTACTTCCCGCCGATCCACCCCATCGGCGTCACCCATCGCAAAGGAAAGAACAACACCCTTGTGGCGCTTTCGGGCGACGTAGGCTCCCCTTGGGCCATCGGCTCCGCCCATGGCGGCCACCGCGCCGTGGAGCCCGCCCTGGGCACTGTGGAAGACTTCGAATGGCTCGTGGGAGAAGCCCGCCAGCGCGGGCTGGAGATTGCGCTGGACTTTGCCATCAACTGCTCCCCAGACCACCCCTATGTGAAAGAGCACCCGGGCTGGTTCCACCAGCGCGAAGACGGCTCGATTCGCTATGCGGAAAACCCGCCCAAGAAATACCAGGACATCTACCCCATCAACTTCCACTGCGAAGACTGGAAGTCCCTGTGGCGGGAGCTCATCGATGTGGTGCTGTTCTGGGTGGAGCGTGGCGTGAAAATCTTCCGCGTGGATAATCCGCACACCAAGCCCGTGTCCTTCTGGGAGGTGTTGATCGCCGAGGTCCAGGCCAAGGACCCTGATGTGCTCTTCCTGGCAGAAGCCTTCACGAAGCCCCGCATGATGCAGGGGCTCGGCAAGATCGGCTTCAGCCAGAGCTACACCTACTTCACCTGGCGCGAGAGCAAGCACGAGCTCACCGAGTACGCCAACGAGCTGACCCAGGGCGACATGCGCTGGTACTACCGCGGCAACTTCTGGCCCAACACCCCGGACATCCTGCCCCATCATCTGCAGCACGCCGGCGCGCCCAGCTTCAAGGTCCGCGCCGCCCTGGCCGCCCTTCTCGTCCCGAGTTGGGGCATTTACAGCGGCTACGAACTCTGCGAAAACCAGCCGCTGCCGGGCCGGGAAGAGTACCTGGACTCCGAGAAGTACGAGGTCAAAGGCAGGGACTGGAACGCCCCCGGGAACATCAAAGGGTTTATCCGCGAACTCAACCGCGCCCGCCAGGACAACCGGGCTCTGCAGCTCTATGACAACCTGAAGTTCCATCACTGTGGGCACGACCAGATCATCGTCTTCAGCAAGGTAACGCCGGACTTCAGCAACCGCACACTCGTGGTGATCAATCTCAATCCCCACGACACCGCCTCCGCCATGGTGGAACTGGAAATGGGCGCCCTCGGCCTCGCGCATGACGCGACCTATCGGGTGCGCGATCTCATCCACGGCGGCGGCTACCAGTGGCAGGGGGCCTCGAACTTCGTCAGTCTGGACCCGCGGGGCGCGTTCATGCATCTATTCCGCATCGAACTCTGATCCCGCCCGCCCATCAGATCCGCGCGCTTGTTCCCATGAACCCCGTCCGCTTGCTCCTGCTCCTCACCGCCATCGGCGGCAGCCTCGCCTGGCTCTATGTCGGCGGGGGGCGCAGCCAATTCCCGGAGGTGGACCCTTGGTACGTGGACTTCCTCGTGGCCAATACCCGCAACAAGGACACGAACACCACCCAATCCCTCTCCAGCGACGTGGTACTGGTCCAGTTCCGCGAGGAGGACAAGGCCGAGTACAGCACCTGGCCTCCCGCCCCGCTGGACTACATCATGGCGATGAAGCGGATTGCTCACCACGAGCCGGAGGTCGTGGCCTTCGCTGACAGCCTGCACTGGGACAACGAAGCGCCTGAATTCGTCCTCCCTCTGCGCCAGACCCTGGTGGCTCAGCCTTCCGTCGTCTTCGGGTTTGAAGTAGCAACCTCCAGCACCACGGACGCGCCCGTCACCCCTGAGGTCAAAACCTTCCTGGAAACCGAGATGCCCTCAATGGGTGAGGCGGAGGACTCGATCGAATCCATGCCCTCCTTCAATCAGGTGGTCGGCATCCCCTCCAAGACACTCCGCGTAACTGGGCAGATGGGCATCACCGCCATCCCCGGCACCATCAACACTCCTGAAGGCAGCGTCCCTCTCCTGGCCCGCTACGAGTCGAAGATCGTCCCGACCGTCGCAGCCCAGGCCGTCACTCTTTACCGGCGCATCCCCTATTCCGTCATGCGCCTGCGCCTCGGCGCGGGGGCCCGCCTCAGCCTCGGGGATCGATATGTCATCCCCCTCGACCGTACTGCCGCCGTGCGTGTGCCGCAGGAAGTCTCCGTTCCAGTCGTCAATGCCCTCGATCTGCTTACCCCGGAGCTTGGAGTGCCGTCTGAAGCGGTGAACAAAGAGGCCCTGGGGCAAAAAAAAGATCATCGTCATCTCCCACACCAAGGCTGGCGCGGATGAGGCCCGCACCATTGCGGCCGCCCTTTCCGCCCCTGCCTACCATCAAGCGTCCCAGCGTTGGGAGTGGGTGGTGGCGGGTGTCACCGCACTGCTCGCCTTGTGGCAGGCCCGCCAGGGTCGTCTTGGCTCCCTGGTCTTCGGTTTCGCCATTGTGGTCCTCTGCGTAGGCGCGGGCATTCTTGTCTTCCAGACGAGTTCGATCTGGTGCTCACCCCTTCCCGTGCTTGCCGTAGTCGCCCCCAGCACGCTGTGGTGCTTCCTCTGGCCCCACCGGAAGACCGCCCGCCGGGCGGAAATTCAGCCCGCCGAACCGGAGCCCGCCTAGCCGTCGGACAGGAATGCTCCTTGCCAAGCCCGGATTTTTCCGGTAGCGAGGACTGCACGGATCGATTTTCCCGCAGTACCTCAGTTTTGCTCTATCACATGACCTTTCGCAGTCTGTTGCGCCGCAGGGAGATTGGCGCCAATTCGTATCTCATCGAGAACGGCCGCCAGCGCATCATTTTGGACGCCGGTGCCCACCCCAAGGAAAAAGGTCACGACTCGCTGCCCAATTTCAATTCGGTGCCTCACGACACCGTGAATTCGATCCTGGTCACCCACGCCCACCACGATCACATCGGTGCATTGCCCGTGCTTCAGCGCCGTCAGCCGCGCACGCCCGTCTTTATGACAGAGCCCACGGGCGAGGTCGGGGCGGCCATGCTCCACAACTCTGTGAACGTGATGACCCGGCAGCGGGAGGAGCAGGGCATCCAGGAGTACCCGCTTTTCACCCACAAGGAGATCGACGGGATCAAGGGCCGCTGGAACTACCGTGACCTGCGCCGCCCGTTCTTCCTGCCAGAGTCCGAGGTGGAGTGCACCTTCTTTGATGCCGGCCACATCATTGGCTCCGCAGGCATCATGCTGCGGAATGAAGGCAAGACCGCCTTCTACACCGGAGACGTCAACTTCGAGCCCCAAACGATCACCCGGGAGGCGGACTTTCCCACCACTGGCATTGATACGCTGATCATCGAGACCACCCGGGGCGACTTCCAACGTCCGGCGGACTTTTCCCGCAAGGCGGAGAAGGAACGCCTGGCGCTAGTGATCCGTGAGACCTTTGAAAAAGGCGGTGCCGTGATGATTCCGGTCTTCGCACTCGGCAAATCCCAAGAACTCCTGGTGATGCTGCATGAGCTGCACCAGATGGACCTGATTCCGAACGCTCCCGTTTTCATCGGCGGATTGAGCACCAAGATGACCGTTCTCTACGACAACTACGCCAGCAAGACCCGGCGCAGTTACGAAGGATTCCGCATTCTTGAGGACATGTCCACGCTGGTGGCACCCCGCAAGCGCCGTAAGGAACTGCTGTACAATGCCCGGACCATCTACGCTCTCTCCAGCGGCATGATGAGCGAAGGCACGACATCGAACCAGTTTGCCATGCGATTCATGGACAATCCCAAGAACACGATCGCTTTCGTGGGCTATACGGATCCGGCCACTCCCGGCTACCGCATCCGCCACGCCAAGCAGGGCGAGAAGATCAAACTCGATCCCCAGCTCCCTGAGGTTCCCCTTCTCTGCCGCGTTGCCAGCTTTGACTTCAGCGCCCACGCCGTTCGCGAGGACATCGTCTCTTACGTGACCAAGGTGAGCCCGCGCAAGGTGTTCCTCGTCCATGGCGACGCACCGGCACAGGTCTGGTTCCATCAAACACTTTCCGCCGCCCTCCCTCAGACCGAGATCATCTCCCCGGAGCCGGGCGAGACCTTGAGCCTCTGGTAGGCACCGCGCATCAATCGTCACCTCCTGTCGAAACAAAAAGGGCGGCCCTCAGGCCGCCCTTTTTGTTGATTCAATCTTGTTCCGTGCCGCTTGGGCTTGGGAAATTAGGTTACCGGACTGCCGTTGCTGCAGCGGAAGCACCCACACTGTTGCCACCTGGGTCAATGACCCGCACCGTCACAAAGAAGAGCACGTTCTTGCGTTCCACGTTGGAAACTTTGCTCTGGAAAGCACGACCCACGAGCGGCAGATCCCCAACCACAGGCACCTTGTCATCGATCTTGTGCCGCTTCTCAAACGTCACCCCACCCAGAACCACGGTGTTGCCATCCCAGACGGAAACGGACGTCGTGATCTTGTTGGTGCGGAAGATCGGCTGGAGGATGTCGTTGGGGACATTGTAGAACACATCCGCGCCACCGAGGCCGATGGGCGCTGAGTTCTGAATATCCGTGCCGTAGTCGATGAATCCTTCGAACTCCACCGAGGAGGGCACCAGGTTCAGGTCCACAGTGCGATTGCCTGAGCCCACCACCGGTTCCACTTCCAGCGTGATCCCGATGTTTCGCATTTCAAATGCAGTCGGTGTGGAGGGGGTGATGGGGGCGAAGTTGGCGACGTACTGAACGTTGTTGGCCGTGGCGTTCAAGCTCTGCGGGATCTGCGGAGGATCAAACTCAGTGGGATAACGGAACTCTTTGGAGACCGTGACGTTGGCCCGCTGGCCACTCTTCGTGATCACCGTCGGAGCAGCAAGAACATCGATGCCCTTGCTCTGCTTCAGACCACGCAACACCACCTGGAATTGAGGATCCGTGAATACGCCGGAAACGGCGAAGAAACCAGGGGACTTGGAGTTCGCCGCTGGCACCGTGGCACGCCCGATCAGGCCATCAATGCTGGGCACCCCGAGAATGGCACCCGAGCTGCGCAATCCACTGGTGACGGACTGACCAGGGAACGGAGCAGGATCACTAGGATCCGCAGCACCAGCACCACCGCCAAAGACGCGCTCAGAACCCGGAACGTTGAACTGGCCCAACAGCCAGTCGAATCCAAGCTCCTTCAGCCTGGTCTCGTTGATCTCAACCATCCGGACCTGAATCTCCACCTGCTTGGGGGTCGCATTCACGGCCTGATCCACGTACTCATCCACCAAGGTGAGGTTTTCTGCGGTGTTGTTGACGAAAAGGATGTTGGTGCCCGGGTTATAGGAAGCACCGGATCCAGGGGGGAACTGAACCCCACGCTGTTCCAGGAATTCCTTCGCGCCCAGTCGGCGGATCTGGAGTCCACCACCGGCATTGGCCGGAGTCGCGCCAAAGGGATCATTCGGCACCGCGGGAGCCGCACCGCCTGCAGGGGCGGTTTGCAGGAAATCAGGGGGCACGCGATACTGCTTGCCAATCAGCGTCTCAGACTTCTCAGCCCGGGAAGTGATGGTCACCGCATATTCATCCGCCCGGTACACGGAACCGGTCATCTCCGTGGCGTAGCGGAGGATTTCCTCCAAGGGAACGGAAGTCATGCTCAAGGACACCGGCTTGGTCCGGGTCTCTTCAGGAGCCTTGATGACGAAAGCCACCCCTTTTTTCTTGGGGTCCAGCTCGCGGCTGCGAATACGGAGGAACTCGATCACTTCCTCCAGGCTGGCAGACTGCAGGTCCACCATCGGCACGATGATGGTCCGGAGCTTGATCAGAATGTTCTCCCTCGTGTTCTCCAGCGAGCCCATGGCCACGCCACCGGAGCCGAAAAGCTGCGAAACATCCACGACAGGCACATTGTCCTCCCACAGGGAGTCCACACCCGTCAGCATTTTGCCTCTCGCGTGGTCACGAGCGACATCGTAATACTGGGCCTTGTGCTGCTCTGCCCGCTCCATGCCACGCCGGGCCGCACCATTGTACGGATCCACTCGCAGCACATCACGGAAACGCTCGTTGGCCGCGTCAAAATCACCCAGAGACATCAATCCCTGGCCCAGACGGAGCTTTTCCTCCACGTCCTTCACCTTGGCGAGGTGCTCCGGGGTGAGCGCGGGCTCATACCGGACCGGGTCGTCCAGGCGCTTTTGCAGCGTCTGAGCATCCGCGTAGTCAGGATTAAAATCGTCGGCGAGGACGGAACTCAAAAGGGCACGGGCCTCTGCATACTTGGCCTGATCCGCCAGCTTGGCGGCCTGGGCCACGGCGGCACGGGAATATCCGTCCCGGGCCTGCAGCTTCACAGCCGCGGAAAGAGGGGCGTCAGGGAGAAGATCCCATGCCTGGCGATAGAGGCGCAACGCACTCTCGTAGTCGCCTTTGTCGTACTGGGTATTTGCCTCAACCAGAAGAGCTTGGGCCTCGGCCAGACGCGCATTGCGGCGCACCAGCTCCTGATCGGCCAAGTTTCTGGCTTGGGGATTGCCCATCGGCCCCGCCACAGCGGTCCCGGCGACGCACAGTCCCATGCACAAACCGAGAGCCCCGTACTTGGCGAGGGCCGGAGTTCCCCTGCTCGTGGGTGTATTGGTATTTGGTTTGGCTAGCTGCATTTTCCCGATAAAGCACGTCATTAGAGCGTACCGGGCTGAAAAATACAATCTTCACGAACACGTTTTTGAACATTCTGCGAGGATGAAGCGTCCTGCACCCAAGTTTCTGATAGCAAGCACGTTGAGAAAGTACAGATTCCCGACTAAGTGCGCGCGCTTTACTCTATGTCCTCACGTTGCTCCCGACCGGTCACCCGCTTCCTGACATCGCTCCTGCTGCCTGTCGCTGCACTTTTTTCAGCGCAGTGCGCGTCAGCCCAGGAGGTTGTAGCGGCCCCTGAAGTGAGTGGGAAGGTTTACGATTGCAAGGCGGGCCCCTGGGGGCAGCTCAAGTACTATTACATTTACCTGGAGGCCCCCGTCCAGTTCACCGCCAAGTTCCCGATGCCCAACTCGGTGACCAAATGGTGCTTTGAAGGCCTGACCGAACCCGATCTGCGGGCGCTTTTCACCCGAGCTGGCTTGCCCCATGCCTTGCAACAGTATCTCCTGGAGCCCAAACGCACGGTGGTGGAGAACGGCATTCTGACGGTCTTCCCGCCGCTGCCGGACCTGGAGGCGATGACCCCCACCCAGCGAGAAGTGATCTACGGGGAGCTGGCCAAGTCTGACCTGAATGAGTATCACAAAAATCCAGTGCTCATCACGGCCAACAACGTGACCGAATGGCTCCAGGGCACCAAGCTGAGTCCTGAACTTCTGGAAGTGATCCCCAAATTCACCTACCGGCGCGGCAACATCCTGGCCTTCAGTGACTTGTCAGCCGTCCTCAACTATGCCAAAACCGACAAGGAGGCGCAGGACTTCTTCAAAACCGTCACCCGCACCCGCACCATGATCCTGCGCCTGTCGGTGGATGAGAACACCGACATTCAGCAACTGGCCGCTTACTGGACCGGCCGCAACCGCTACAAGGACATCGAGCCCATCCTCCAGTCCGCCAAGGAAACGGAAAGCGTGGCCCTCATCGACATCATCCACCTGCTGCCCTCCATGGCGCGGCGGTATCTGTACACCTACCCGCCGATGGAACTGGCCATCATGGGGAGGATGCCCGACTGCCACTGGACCTCATTGAACTTCTTCAACCACTATGCCCGCCAGTATTTCCTCGATACCCGGCTGGCGGCCGACCATGTGCTGAACAGCTACGACCGTGTGCCCGCCCCCTACGAGTTCGGGGACGTGCTCATGTTTCTGGATGTGCATGGCCAGGCCATCCACTCCTGCGTGTACATTGCGGATGACATCGTCTTCACTAAAAACGGTGAAAACCTCGTGTCCCCCTGGCTGCTCATGAAGCTGGATGACGTCAAAAGCATCTATTTCCCCGTGAACGAGGGTTCGGTCCAGGGCTTCCGCATGAAACCTCCCGGGGCAGAAAGCGCCAAATAGCCCTCATCATGGAGCCGGGGAAGCGACACCGCTTCTCCAGGCGGCATGCTCACCCGGCATGGGGCGCACCCGCCTCGTTCGTGCGTCGTACGCATAAGCTTTGAGCTGGACCTGCTCCACCCCTTCCTCCTGCGAACGCTGAGGAAGGTCAATGACCACCTCCCAGGCAAAGTAGTGCTCAGGAAACTGCCGGCGAAGCAACATGCGCTGGTGAAAGTCCTCTGGCAGCACCGGGGCTGTCAGCGCGATGAACCGCTCCTCGCCAGCAGGCACGGTGGCACTGATCAGAATCAGATCCGCCAGATTGACCCGGTCCTTCGTGAGGCCGCAAGTCCCCCGGGCCAGCCACCGCCCCCCGCCCAGAGGGTGGAGGGAACTGAAGCTGGCGAACTTATCGGGAATAGCACTCCCCTGCCGCCACTGGCTGAGGCGTACGTCCTCCACGAACTTCACTCCTTTGAGACGCTCTTGGGAGCGGAGGAATTCCAGCCAGCCCGCCAGCTGATGTTTGGTCGAGTCCCACTGGATCGATGGATTGATCGGCAACGCCCTGACAAAATCTGTGGCAGCAATCTCCGAAACCATCCGCTGATGATAGAGGAGGAAGGAATGATAGCCTGCGGACCAGCCGGAGAAATGACCGGCCAGCAGCACCGCCACGGCAAACCCCAGCACACCCTCCGGCATCCGCACCACACCGCGCAGATCAGGATGAAAACAGAATGCGGCCACCAAGAAGACCACGCCGAGAACCATGAAAAGCATGAAGGTGGCGTAACGCGGAGCCAGCGCCGTCTCAAAGAGGGAGCCCATGCGCAGGTAGCAGATGAGGGCGGCATTCCCCACCGCCCACGCCACACAGATCAGCCACGGCAGGGCGGCTCTCCAGGCATCACGGCGGCGAGTCTTCCACACCAGCAGGAACGCCAACACGGAAACCACAGCCAGCAGGACGCCTCCAGCGACCATGCTCACTTCAAACGCCTCCAAAACCGAACCCTGCCCCAAGGTGTGCCCCAGCAGGACCAGCACATACAGGGCCGCCATCCCGGGACGGGCCGTCGCCTCATTCACGTCCCCCTCAACTACTACATCCGCACTCACCCCATGCAGGGCAAAATGGGCCACCCAGGTGGCCACCACCATCACAACCGTCCAGACGACCAGCACCCTCACCTTGCGTTGGTTGGACATTTCCGCTGGCATAGCCACCCCCACCATCGGCAGGAGGAGGAAGCCCACCAGAAAGCCTGAACCAAAGGAGTTGGCCGCCACCACGCTCAAGCCCAAAGAGACCAACCACCGCCAGGTCCGCCAGTCTCCCGCCGAACGCAACAACGCCAACCCCACCGTGAGACAGGCTCCAGGAATGAAGTTCTGAAAAACAAAATCCCAGATCCACGTGTGCCCCTGAGCTCCGGTAAAGATGCTGAGATTCGCCAGCAACATCAACACGGGCCCGCGAGCCCCTGCCCTCTTCCACATCGGACGGGTGAGCAGCAGTACGGAAAAAGACATGAAAACCGAGAGCCCCCAACTCAACAACGGAAGCACGGACACATCTCCCTTCAGCCCATGCAGAGCCGCGAAGTACAGCAGCTTGCCCACCGCCGCAGGATGCCCATTGTGCGGACGGAAGAGATCCTGCCATTCGCTGCGACCTTCCACCCAGTGCTGATATTGCGCCACAAAGGCCCAGGAATCATGATAAGGCAGACGAGGGGCGAAGGAGGCACATCCATAGAGAACCACCAGCGCGGGAATCCACGCCACCAGCCAGAGGAACACGTGCCAGAGCCTGGCGGTGGAGGGAGTGGAACGTTGCAAGGAAACTGTCACGGTTTCCAGAATCGCATGATAAGCACCAGTGCAACGATGAAAAAACCATTCTCCTCAGGTTGACTGCCGGGAGGGACCGGAGGAGAGGCTGTTTTTCCCTCCCTCTACTCATTTCCACCCATCATCATGCGCATTCTCGTCACTGGAGCCTGTGGGTTTGTTGGCAGCCGGATTCTGCGCCAGTTGCGCGCTCTGTCTGAGGACTGGACCCTGGTCGGCCTGGACAATCTCTGCCGGGCAGGCAGTGAACTAAACCGCGGGGCGCTGAAGGAACTCGGAGTGAAGTTTTTTCACGGAGATGTACGATCTGCGAGTGACTTCGAATCCCTCCCCGCGGTGGACTGGGTCATCGATGCAGCGGCAAACCCCAGCGTGCTGGCCGGCGTGGATGGCAAGTCCAGCAGCCGCCAGGTGATCGAGCATAACCTTCTGGGCACCGTGAACATGCTGGAGTACTGCCGCCGTCATGGCGCAGGCTTCATCCTGCTCAGCACCAGCCGGGTTTATGGGATCGAACCCCTCTGCCAGATCCCTTTGCAGCAGCAGGGTGACCGCTTTGTGGTGGATGCCTCCCGGCCGCTCGCGCAGGGACTCTCCGCCCGCGGTGTAGATGAAAATTTCTCCACTGCACCTCCCGTGTCCCTCTACGGGGTGAGCAAGAAGATGTCTGAAGATCTGGCCCTGGAGTACGGCTACACCTTCAGGCTGCCGGTGTTCATCAATCGCTGTGGCGTCATGGCTGGAGCCGGACAGTTCGGCCGGGCGGATCAGGGCATCGTCGCCTTCTGGATCCACTCCTGGCGGGAGCAGCGCTCGCTCCGCTATCTCGGATTCGGCGGCAACGGCTGGCAGGTGCGGGATGCCCTGCACCCAGATGACCTGGCTCAGCTGCTGTTCAAGCAGGTGCAAGCGGGGGATGCCAAGGACAAACCCCGGCTGGTCAATGTCGCCGGCGGGGTAGAGAGCTCCTTCTCGCTGGCCGAACTGAGCGTCTGGTGCGCGACCCGCTACGGCCGGGAAGTGCCCGTGGCGAAGGATGGCAGCGAACGGCCATTCGATATCGCATGGCTGCTGCTCGATGACGCGAAAGCACGTCAAGCATGGGACTGGAAGCCGGAGATCACCAGAGACCAGCTCTTTGAAGAGGTCGCCGCCTTCGCCGACGCCCAACCATCCTGGATGGCGGTGTCAGCGTCTTGAGTCGAGCGGGAAGTCTCAAGGTCAGGGGAGGGAAACGCACTGGATTGTTTTGGGCGTGACCGCGTAAACGCCAATGCCATCAGGGAAAAGTGGCGTGGCCGATGACCTCCTTTTTGGGAAGGATCTGAGGGCTGAAAGCCCGGCGTGATGGCAGCCTTGGGCAACGCCCAAGGTTGGCGTTGGTTTAGATATTGAGGGCTGTAGGCCCGGAGTCATTCAGGGATGCTCGTCGTGGGCAGGCTTAATGAGGCCGGGCCTTCAGCCCTCAAGGGTTGATGGGGACATCTATTCCTTGGGCGTTGCCCAAGGCTGCTATCAAGCCGGACCTTCGGCCCTTTTGAAGTGGCATTCCTGCCACCGGGATGGCGGATGCGCTATCGCTATCCCGGGCTTGCCTAGGCAAAACAGCAAAACTATCCTTTTCCCTGATGGCATTGGCGTAAACGCGGAACTCCAACCCTGTTGAAGGACCATTTCCTCTTGATGGAGAGCGTAGAGCTCAGAAGGGCCAATAGCCCCTCACCTTCCGCCGTGTCAATTCACCCCTGATCCTACTATCTGCCTCCCAACTCAGGTCTTCTGTCTTGTGTCTTATAATCTTGTGTCTGCCCCGCTCACAACGACGCCACACACGCCGCGTGGATCTCTTCCAGCGTACGGCGCAGGTCATACTTATAGTGCCAGTCCGGATAATGCTGCTGGAACTTGCTGACATCGCTCACGTACCAGATGTGGTCGCCAATGCGGTTGTCCTCTTCGTAGCTCCAGTCCAGCTTCTTCCCGCTGATCTCTTCACAGAGCTTGATGGCCTCCAGCATGGAGCAGTTGGAGTGGCGTGATCCACCGATGTTATACACCTCACCGCTGCGCGGAGCCTTGAGGAAGTGCCAGAAGGCATCCACCAGATCGTGGCTGTGGATGTTGTCCCGCACCTGCTTGCCCTTGTAACCAAAGATCGAATAGGGCTTGCCTGTCACCGTGCACTTCATGAGGTAGGCCAGGAAACCGTGCAACTCCGCCCCGGCATGAGCTGGGCCGGTCAGACAGCCGCCGCGGAAAACGCCGGTCTTCATGCCGAAATACCGGCCGTACTCCTGCACCATCACGTCCGCCGCCACCTTGCTGGCGCCGAAGATGGAATGCTTGCTGTCATCGATGCTCATGCTCTCATCGATGCCCTTGGCATGATAAGGATGATCCTCGGCGATCTCCCACCGTGTCTCCGTTTCCACAAGGGGCAAACGATTGGGCGTGTCTCCATACACTTTATTGGTGCTGGTGAAGATAAAAACCGCATCCGGACAGTGGAGCCGAGTGGCCTCCAGCATGTGCATGGTGCCCACCGCATTGACGCCGAAATCAGTCAGCGGCTCACGCGCCGCCCAATCGTGAGATGGCTGGGCTGCGGTGTGAATCACAGCCCCCGTGGCAAAACCGTACTTCTTGAACACCCGTGTCACCTCACCCCAGTCGCGGATGTCCACCGCCTCATGCCGGTAGAGCGACATTGCTTCAAGGCTGTCACGGGATTTGGAAGTGGAGGCCTCGGCACCAAAGAAATAGCTTCGCATGTCATTGTCGATCCCGATGACAGCCGTCCCTTCAGCATGGAGCCGCTTGCACGTCTCCGAGCCAATCAATCCACACGATCCAGTGACAATAGCCAATTTCATGAGTCCGCCATGCTACGGTTTTCCGTTGATGCCGCAAAGATTTTCTCTAATCTCGGCGCGCGCCCGGACCCCCTCCCCAAGAGCCCGATGCTACCTGAGTAATTTCCGCCATGAACACGTTAAATCCGGTCAAGTTTTTGAGCATCGTCATCCCTGCGCGCGATGAGGTGGGGAGCCTGCCCTACACGGTGCGGCACCTGTATGATAAACTGACGGAGAACGGCATCAGGCATGAGATCGTGGTGGTGAATGACGGAAGCACGGATGGCACCTGGGAACTGCTTCAGGAGATGAAGGCGGAGTTCCCTACGCTGGCTCCCGTGAACAACGAAGGTGCCAATGGCTTTGGCCGGGCCATTGTTCGCGGATTGAACGCCATGCAGGGTGACGCCGTGGTAATCATGATGGCGGATGAGTCCGACAGCCCCGACCATGTGGTGGGCTACTACAATCTGCTCAATCAGGGGTACGAGTGCGTGTTTGGCAGCCGGTTCGTGCGCGGCGGCGAGGTCCAGGACTACCCGCCCCACAAGCTCGTCCTCAACCGCCTGGTCAACTGGTGGATCAAGCTGGTCTTCAACATCGGCCTCAACGACACCACCAACGCCTTCAAGGCCTATCGCCGGGAGGTCATCGATGGCTGCCGCCCCTTCATCGCGCCGCACTTCAACCTGACGGTGGAGATCCCCCTGAAGGCCATTGTCCGGGGATACACCTGGACCACCATGCCCATCTCATGGCAAAACCGCCGCGCAGGCGTGGCCAAGCTGAAGCTCAAGGAGATGGGCAGCCGCTACCTTTTCATCATCCTGTACGTCTGGCTGGAGAAGTACTTCAGCCGCGGGGACTACCGCCGCCAGATTCAATCGATAGAGAAAGAAATGATCGCGGGGTGAGAGGCGTTTGGTCTAGTCTCTTTGCCCAAACCATGAAACGTCTCCTCACCGGAATCATTGCCCTTTTTTCCGGGCTGGCCTCTTTGAAGGCAGCCTCCACCTTCGAGTTTCAAGACCATGACCGTGTCATCCTCCTGGGAGGCACGCTGATCGAGCGGGAGCAGAAGTACGGCTTTCTGGAGTCCGCCCTGACGCTCGCGGCTGGCGAGGGCAAGCACGTGAGCTTCCGGAACCTGGGCTGGAGCGGCGACACCGTCTTTGGCCACGCCCGGTCCTACTTCGGCCCTCCCAAGGAGGGTTTGGAACGCTTGAGCCGTCACGTGGAGCAGATCAAGCCCACGGTCCTGATCGCCTGCTACGGAGCAGACCTCCCCTTTGAAGGGCTGATCAAGATGCCCGAGTTCATCTCCGGCTACCGGGAAATGCTGGACCTCGTGCGCGCCAAGAGCCCGAAGGTTCGCGTCATCATCATTGCCCCTCCGCCACTGGAGAACCTGGGTGCCCCGCTGCCAGACCTCACCGCCGCCAACAAGAAGATGGAAGCGGTGCGCAATGCCCTGAAGGAGTTCGCGGGCAAACAAGCCGCCACCTTTGTGGACAGCTACGAACTGATGGGCGGTGCCAGCAAACAACGCCCCGAGCACCCGCTCACCGACAACGGCATCCACTACGGGGAGGCTGGCTATCGCACCTGGGCCGCAAAGATCGTCGAGGGACTCGGCCTGACCGCCCCCAAGCTGCCCCCTGCCGCCGTGGACCCGCTGCGCCAGACCGTCATCAAGAAGGATCTGCTCTTCTTCAACCGCTGGCGTCCGGCCAATGAGACCTACCTCTATGGGTTCCGAAAACACGAACAAGGCCAGAACGCCGCTGAAATCGAGCGCTTCGACCCCTTGGTGACGGCGGAGGACAACAAGATCCACGAGCAAAAGGTGGCGGCGCTGGAAGCTGCCAAGCGACTCCCCTAGTCCACCGCGCCTTCAGCCGTGCCCGTCACGGCTGTTTGAATTTTGCGTCTGCGCCCCCTTAAGGGCCCCTCATTCTGTACTGACCGCTTTTGATCCGACTATGAAGTATTCCGCATCGATCCTGCTGGCCGCCTCACTGGCCCAGCTGACTTATGCCTCGCAACCCAAGTCCATGGCCGACCTCCCTGATCCCTCGGTGGAGGCAGAGAAGGCCGCTTTTGTGGTGCCAGAAGGCTATGAAATCTCCCTCTGGGCAGGTGAGCCGCTCGTCCGCAAGCCCGTGCAGATGAACTGGGATGCCCAGGGGCGGCTCTGGGTGGTGAGCAGCGTTACCTACCCCCAGATCAAGCCTGGCGATGACCCCATCGACCAGATCGTGGTGCTGGAAGACACGGACAAGGACGGCAAGGCTGACAAGAGCACCGTCTTCGCCAGTGATCTGCAGATCCCTACCGCTGTGATCCCGGCGGACGGCGGCTGCTATGTGGCCAACTCCACGGAGATCCTCTTTCTCAAGGACACCAATGGAGACCTGAAGGCCGACGAGCGGCAGGTGGTGCTGAGCGGCTTCGGCACCGAGGACACCCACCACCTCGTCCACACCTTCCGTCATGGCCCGGATGGGCAGATGCACTTCAACCAGAGCATCTACATCCACAGCCACATCGAGACCCCATGGGGCCTGCGCCGTCTCATGGGCGGCGGCGTCTGGGAGTTCCGCCCGGAGACCCGCAAGCTGGAAATCATCGCCAAGGGGCTCATCAATCCCTGGGGCTATGAGTTCGACCGCTGGGGCCAGAGCTTCGCCACCGACGGTGCCGGCAGTGAGGGCATCAACTACATCTTCCCCGGTGCGGTGTTCGCCACCAGCCCCGGTGCCAAGCGGATTGTCAAAGGCTTGAACCCCGGCCAGCCCAAGCAATGCGGTCTGGAGATCATTGAAGACTCCCACTTCCCGGATGACTGGCAGGGCACCCTGGTGACCTGCGACTTCCGCGGCAACCGCGTGAACCGCTTCCACCTGACCGAAAGCGGCAGCAGCTACATCAGCAAGCAGCTCCCGGACGTGCTGGCCAGCACCCATCGTGGCTTCCGCCCCATCGACGTGCGCACGGGCCCGGACGGTGCCCTCTACATCGCCGACTGGTTCAATCCCATCATCCAGCACGGTGAAGTGGATTTCCGCGATCCCCGTCGTGACCGTGTGAACGGCCGCATCTGGAAGCTCACCGCCAAAGATCGCAAACTGAGCAGCAGCCCGGACTTCGCCAAGGCGGAGATCCCCGCCCTGCTCGAGGAGCTGAAGAGCCCCCGCCGCTGGAACCGCCTCTTTGCCAAGCGCGAACTCCGCACCCGCGAGCCTCAACTGACTCTGGCCTCCATCGATGAATGGGCGCTGGCTCTGAAGAAAGATGATCCGCAGTACTGGAACAACCTCCTGGAAGCCGCCTGGGCCCGCGAGACGCTCAACGCCTGCTCTCCCGCCCTGGTGCGCCAGCTCCTGGGCTCCCCGGACCATCGCATCCGTGCCGGTGCCCTCGGCATCCTGCGCCACCGCCTGACAGAGTTTCCTGATGCCGACGCCCTCCTCGCGACCTCCATCGCCGACGACAACGCCCAGGTTCGTCTCTGGGCCGTGGCCATCGCGCGCGACATGTTCAAGCCCCAGGCCCTGGAAGTGGCCCTCCGCGCCCTCGACAAGCCGGTGGATGAGAGCATTGATTTCCTCCTCGAACTCACCGCGCGTGAGCAGGCGGACGTCTGGCTGCCCGTGTTCGTCAATGGCGGCATCAAACTCGACGCCAATCCCAAGCACTTGGTGTACGCCCTGAAAGCCACCGGCCGTCCGGAAGCACTGCCCCCGCTCATCAAGGCCCTGGGCAGCGGCAAGCTCGCTGAAGAAGACGCTGCCGCCGTGCTCGCCATGGTGGGTGATGTGGCCAGCCCCGCCGAGCTCAGCCAGCTCTTCCCCATCTTCAAGAGCGAGTCCGCCAAGGCCCGTCGCATCGGCATTCTGGACGCCTTTATCAAGGCGGGACAGCGCAAGGCCACGCCGGATGCTGCCGCCGCGCTGAAGGATCTCCTCACCGCTCTCATCAGCGGCACCCCCGACGACACGGACCTCGCGGCGCGTGGTGCGGTGCTCGCCGGTCTCTGGAAGCAGGAGCCCCTGCGCGCCCGGCTCGAGGAAATTGCGAGCGGCGACAACACGCCGGCCGCCCTTCGCGACAGTGCCATCAAGGGCCTGGTATCCCTCGGCGGTGAACCCACGAAGAACTACCTCCAGACGCTGGCATCCGGTGAAAAGGCCGTGGGCACCCGGGCTTCCGCCCTCTCGGGTCTCTCCGAGCTTGCCCCTCCTCTCGCCGCGAAGCTCGCCGTGCAGTTCCTCGGCACCGCCAAGTCCGTGGACGAGGCCCGCCCCGTGCTGGAAGCCTTCTTGAAAAACAAGCAACTCCCGGTGCTGCTGGCCAACGAGCTCAAGGACAAGCAGGTGCCCGACTTCGTCGCCGTGGAAGGCATCCGCATGGCCAGCTCCCGCGGCCTGCAGTCCCTCATCGAGGAATCCCTGCGCAAGGCCGGTGGTGTGAAACAGATGGACCGCCCCCTCACTCCGGAAGAGATGCACGCCCTGGTCACCAAGGTGCAGGCTCAGGGCAACGCCTCCCGCGGGGAGGAAGTGTACCGCCGCCAGCAACTGCTCTGCATGAGCTGCCACGCCATCGGCGAAAGCGGCGGCCTCATCGGGCCCAACATGGTGAGTCTGGGCTCCAGTGCCCCGGTGGACTACATCATCGAGTCTCTCCTCGAACCCTCCAAAAAGGTCAAGGAAGGCTATCACATGACCATGATCACCACCAAGGCTGGCCAGGTGGTCGCGGGTGGCATTGTCCAGGACGGGGATGAAGTGGTGGTGCGTGATGCGGCCAACCAGTTCCACAAGGTGGCCAAGGGCGACATCGCCCAGAAGATCATCAGCCCTGTCTCCATGATGCCCCCTGGCCTCACCGCCAGCCTTCGTGAAGACGAGTTTGTGGACCTCGTGAAGTTCCTCTCCGAACTCGGTCGCGAAGGTGACTACAAGACGCAGCCCAACCGCTACGTCCGCACCTGGCGCACCATGGGCAAGATCGAGCAGGCTGACAACGACCACGTGCGCCACGTGGGCCTCCAGGCCCTGAGCGACCGCAAGTATGCCTACCCCTGGCAGATGACTCTGAGCAAGGTCAACGGCGACCTTCCACTGAACGAACTACCGATCGCGGCGAAGATGTACCCCATCTTCCCCCGCATTGCCCAGTTCGACCTCCAGCTGGACGCTGACGGCCCGGTGACGCTCGGCCTGCCCGCCACTCCCGGCCTGGTGCTGGTGGTGGATGAGCAGAAGTTCGAGGAAGTCACCCCGCAGATGAAGCTCGACCTCAAAGCGGGCAAACACGTGGTCACCGTGCTGGTGCCCAAGTCCGCCGGTGAAGTCAGCGCCCTGCGCGTGGAGCTGCTGGAAGGAGCCGCCAAGGTGGTCACCACCCTCCAGTAAATTGCGCCTTCTCAATTCATGAACCTCTCCCACCTGCCGACCGGCCTTGTCGTCCGTGAGTACACTCCGGATGACAAGGAGGCGTGCCTGGACATCTATCGTTCCAACGAGGACTTGCTGCCCCCCGATCTGATCGAGGCTTATGCAGACTGGCTGGACATAGGCACGTCCTACATGCTGGTGATCGAGCAGGGGGGCGAGGTCCTGGCCTGTGGCGGGCTGGAGATTGACGGAAGTAAAAACTCCAATCAGATCAACTGCGGCCTGGTGCGGCGCTCGCACCACCGCAAGGGGCTGGGCACCCTGCTCAACCTCACGCGCCTGGCCCTGGTGCCCCAGGACCACGACCCGGCGTTCGTTGGCATGGAGACCAGCGTCTCGAACGAGCCCTTCTTCAACAAGTTCGGCTTCGAGCGCCTCAACAAACCCGTGAGCCGCTATGCCGGGGCCTCTTATTTCCTCGACATGGGAATGTGGCTCCCCGCCAGCCAGAAACAGGAGCTGCTGACCCTGTTGAAATCACTGCCCGTGGATTTCCGCGTGGACTTTGAAGAGTCCATGGCCGGGGCGGCGGAGGGAGAAGAAGAGAAGGAATAGGGCGAGGCGACAATAGTTGTGCTGAATTCATCCGAAGGACTTGCAGCGGTCTCAAACGCCCGTGCGCGGCGAATGTAGAAGAACCGTCTCGGTTCTTGTCCCCGCTCTGCCCAGCGCCCCCAAGAGCCGGGACGGCTCTTCTACATTGTCCCGGTCATCCTTATCCTTACCTTGATGTCGTCAGCCAGGAGGTGACAGATATTTCTCACATCTCCACCTCACCCATGTCGTGCTTGGGCTTGATGATGAAATAAAGCCCCAGCGCCACCACCAGCACGGCGGCCGCAATCAACGGGGCCGTACGATTGGCGGGATCGCTGCTCTGGATCGCACTCATCACTCGAACGACGACCAACGAAGCGCAGACCAATGCACCCAGCACAGGTACAACCACCGGCACTTCGAACCCTCCTTTGGGCTCGTCCTTTCGGCGCTTCAGGATCACAAGACCGATATTCACCACCGTGAAGACAGTGAGCAACAACAGCACGGTGGACTCGGCGAGCGCTTTCACGCCCCCGCTCAAGATCAGGCCTGTCACGATCACAAACAACACCGCAATGGCGATGTGAGGCGTGTGACGACGTGGGTGCACACTGCCCAACACCTGAGGCAGCAGTCCCTGACGGCTCATCCCATAGAGCAAGCGTGAGCCCATGATGTAGTTGAGCAGCGCGGTGTTACCGATCGCGAAGATGGAGATGCCTACGTAGATCTTGTCGATGCCCTTGAACCAAGGCGCCGCCCTATGGGCCACTTCCATCAAAGGAGTTTTGCTGGCAGCCAGCTCTTTCCACGGCACCACCGACACCGCCGTGATGGCCACGGCCATGTAGATCAAGGTGGCCAAGATCATCGCGCCAATGAGGCCAAAGGGAATGTCACGGCGCGGATTCTTCACTTCCTCAGACACATTGAGAATGTCCTCAAACCCGATGAAGGAGAAGAACATCAATACGGCCCCTTGCAGCACCAGAGCCAGGGTGATACCCGAGCCCAGTCCGCCCTCCACTGTGTCGCCCGGTGTCTCCAGGTAGTTCACGCTGCCCCAGAATTTTATGCCCACCGCGATGATGAAGATCAAGCCGGTCGCCTCGATGACCGTGCACACGATGTTGGCCCACATGCTCTCGCGAATGCCGCGGTAGATAATTCCCCCAACCATGGCGACCAGCACAATCGCCACCAGTTTGATGGGCAGTTGCATGCCTATCGCCTTCTCCAGATTCTCCGCGATGGCTTGTGACCCCGTGGCCATGCTGGTGAGCCCGCTCATCATCACCGCAATACCCACCACGTAGCTCAGCCAGGAGTACTTGAACGAACGATGGGTGACATAGGCCGCTCCACCGGCCTTGGGATAACGGCTACCTGCACAAGCATAGGAGAGCCCGGTTAACAACGCCGCCACCATGGCCGCGAGAAACGCGAGCCAGATGGCATTGCCCAGGCTGTCTGCCGCCCGCCCGACCAGCGCGTAAATGCCCGCCCCCAACATCGAGCCCAGGCCATAAAACAGGATCTGCCATGGGCCCAGCGTCTTCTGAAGCGCTGGCTGTTGAGGAGGGATGTGGGAGTCAGGCAAGTTCATGGGGGCCGTTCATTCTGAGCAAACGAACGGCCAACGTCCACGATCAAATGCCTCCATTTTCGGCACGCGCTCTCCGACCTGCCGATGCGATTACTAAGGTTTCGCCGCGACTTCCGCCTTGGCCTTGTCGAGCACTTCCTTCAAGGTGACCTCCGCTCCGCCGCGGCGCTTGCTCTCATCGGCAGCCTCCATGAAGGCGTAGATCTCGACCGTTTCCTCCATGCTCACCGGAGGCTTGCCCGTGCGGAACATTTCAATGGCCGCCACTAGCAGCGGGTCATATCCATCGTAGGTACCAATCGCCGCCTCCCCCTTCTCACCCTTGGCCGTGCCGCCATAGGCTTTGGATTTGTCCGTGCTCTGGCGGAAGGTCCCCTTGCGCCCACCTTCCCAGGTACCGATGACTTCAATCCGGCCATCCGCCGTGGTGCCGCGTTTCACGGAGACACACCCTGTGCCCATGACAGTGAAGAGGGATTCCACACCATGTATGCCATACCAGAAGAGGTCAGGATGGGTTGGCTCCAGGCTCACCGGGCTGACCGTCTCAGCTTCGAGAACCTTGCCGATGGACCCACCCCGCACCGCGAGCGTGCCTTTGCCAAAGCGAAGGGAAGAAGAGGAGAAAATAGGTACACCGGCCTTCTTGGCTTCATCAAAAATACGCAGGACATCTGCCAAAGAGGCGGCCATGGGCTTGTCGATAAACACCGGCTGCTTGGCCTTCAGCACGGGGCGGATCTGTTCCAAGTGCGGACGGCCATCATTCGTTTCGAGCAGAATTGCATCGGTTTTGCCCAACAACTCCTCAATGGAGCCCACAATCTCGCCGCCCAGGCCCTTCACCTTCTCCGTGTACTCCGGCACGCGTTTGGTGCTGGTCTCAATGTCCGGGCTGCCTTTGGGATAGGCCGCCACCATTTTCGCGCCAGCCAGCTTCGCCGCATCTTCGGGGTTCTTGGCCCCCTTGTTCAGGGCCTGCGTGAAGGAAGTGGCGTGGGAAGTGTCCAGACCAATGATGCCCACCCGCAGGGGCTTGGGCTCATCTGTCCGACCGATGGTGGGCAGACAGACTATGGTGGTGGCGGTGGCAAACAGGAAAAACAAACGGCGTTGCATACCCTGAAACCAACGCAGCAGCCGTGGCATCGTCTTGCAAAACCACCCCCTCGAACTCTGAGTCTCCGGTGCCCAGTTTTGGTAGGATTGTGACAATCCCCTCACAAGGGGATTCACCTCTTTCTCTGTGCAGGGGTGGAAGTTGATGCTAAAGAGCGACCATGACCCTCCCTACCCAGAGCTGGTGGACCCCCGGCAGGATTCTGGCTCTGCTCATCGTCATCAATCTCTTCAGCTACATCGACCGCTACGTGCTGGTGGCGGTGGAGCCCGAGCTGCGCGCGACGTTTCTGGCCGGAGATGCCATGGCCAAGACCAAGTCGGGCCTCTGGCAGACAGCCTTCATGATCTCCTACATGCTGATGGCCCCGCTCTTTGGCTGGCTGGCCGACCGAACCTCCCGCTGGCTGTTGATCGGGCTGGGCCTCTTGCTGTGGAGTGCCGCGAGCATCGGGTCCGGGATCGCGACAGGATTCACCATGCTCCTGCTCACACGGGCCATGATCGGCGTCGGTGAGGCCGCCTACGGTCCTGCGGCCCCAGCGTTGATCGCGGAGATGTATCCTGTCCATCGACGCGGCATCGTCATGTCCTGGTTCTTCATGGCCATCCCCGTGGGGAGCGCTCTGGGCTATGCTCTGGGCGGGCTGGCCAACAGTTACCTGGACTGGCGCTGGGGTTTCTGGCTGGCAGGGGTACCGGGCATCTTCCTCGCCATGGTCTGCTTCTTCTTGAAGGACACACGGCGCAGCCAGGCCGCCGCCACAGGACAGGCTCACCACGCCCCGGGGTTTGCCGACTACAAGCGCCTGCTTCGCATCCCCTCCTATGTCATCAACGTGGCCGCACAGACGGCCATGACCTTTGCCATCGGGGGCCTCTCTTTCTGGCTGCCTGCCTACATCACCGAGTACCGACAATATGGAACGCTGGGGCAGGTCTCCACGATGGTGGGCGCCATCACCGCTGTTTCAGGACTGGGCGCCACTCTCTTTGGCGGCTGGCTGGCGGATCGTTTGCGCAACCGCTTCGCCGCCTCTTATTTCCTCGTCTCCGGCGGTGGCATGGCCCTGGCCTTCCCCTGCACGCTGGCCATGCTGTTTGTCCCTTTCCCTTTCGCCTGGGTGTTTGTGTTTGGCGCGGTGTTCTTCCTGTTCTTCAACATCGGCCCTGCCAACACCGCCCTGGCCAATGTGGCCCCGGCAGCGGTGCGTTCCAGCGCCTTTGCCCTGAACATTCTCACCATCCATGCCCTGGGCGATGCCATCTCCCCAGCGCTCATCGGAGCCGTGGCCGACCGGTCCAACATGAACTTGGGCTTCATGCTCGTCTCCGGTGCCATGCTCGTGGCGGCCGTTCTCTGGTTCATCGGCATGCGCTGGCTGCCGCAGGATGTGGAGCGCGCCGCAGCACGGGATGCGGAGGCCTCTGCCGAAAAATAGGAGGCAGGGTGCAGGCAGTTTGGCAAAGAATCAGGGGCAACAGGTCGTGTTGCCACACGCGATCAACGCAAGCTTGTCGTCGAACCCGAAGGGTTCACCATGAATAGCCATGGGTGAAACGAGCGTAGCGAGTGCAACCCATGGTGCCGCCCCATGCTCCTCTACCGCGGAGCGGTAGGCCCATCGTCTTGCGCCACCCCACACGTCATCCCGCGATCTCACCCACGCAGACTGTTACCCGCTATGGGCCTACCGCTCCGCGGTAGAATTCGCCCTCCCAAGTACCATGGGTAGTCCTCGCTCCACTCGGCCGACCCATGGCTATGCATGGCGAACCCTCCGGGTTCATGAGATAACGCGTCACCTGCTGACGCACTGACGCACTGACGCACTGACGCACTGACGCACCGGCTCCTACTCCACCTTCAACACCCCGTTCATCACCAACCAATGCCCCGGGAAGGTGCAGAGATAAGGATACTCCCCCTTCTCCTGCGGGGCATTGAAGTGGATGGTGAACTTCTGGCCGGGCTGCACCATGTCGGTGTACACCAGCACTTCTGGTGACTCCGGCACATAGTGGCGGGCGAGCCCGGCGGGATCCGTGATCATCTTGTTCGCCAGATCGCCCACGCGTTGCAAGGCCCCGGGTTTGATGAACAACACATTGTGGGGCACGGCATCCGGATTGCTGAACTCCAGCGAAAGCCGCTCCCCGCTTTTGGCCACCAGTTGTTTCTGTGCGAACTGCAGCCCCAGAGCGGCCTCCAGCTTGAGGGGACGACCGCTCTCACCTTTCGCCCAGGGATTCACTCGAGTGGGCTCAGTGGTCACGGCGACATTTCCTGCTGGCACACTCCGCGTCTTCACCACCAGCTCCCTCGCCCCGGGGAAATCCGTGAACGGTTGCCCGAGCTGATGCACCGTGCCATACAGGTCCGTAGATTTCCCAGGACCCGTCGTGATGTGCAGATGGATCTGACTGGCTGGCACCACCTCCGGCACTTCCAGGAAGAGCTTGCGCCCGCCCTCCAGCACCTGCACCGAGGTCACTTCCAAGGCATCGTGTCCGGCGGTTTTCGGATGTTTCACCGACCACTCCTGGGAACCATAGGCGCTGGAGGTGATGTAGTTCCAGACCTGGACAAAGTGCTGGCGGGCCTCCCGCGCGACCGCGGCATCCACCGGCTGGTTAAAGGAAATCATCACTCCGTTCTGCCGCACCTCCCAGCCCACCGGCAGAGGCTCCGTACCGCCCGTAAAACGCACCCGCTGCAGGCAGCCGTCCTTGGGCCCATAGCAGCCCCAGCCATACATGCCACTGACATAGAGCTGCCCGTCCTGCGCGTGAAAGCGGCCGCGTTGCGCGCCGGAGAGGAAATCCGCCGGCAACTCCCATGCCGCCCCCTGAGGCTGCCCCGAGGTTGCATCCCGCAGCACCACCAGACCTGTGCAGGCCCCACAAGAAAAGGTGAGCAAGGTGCCGCGAGGCACGCCCCACGCATCACTCTCCACATAACACTGGCCGCCAGCTGAGTTGTCCACCCCACGCGGAAGATAAAGCAGCGGCGGTTCAACGGTCTTGCCCGGACGCGGCCCACCCAGACCATAGAACCCGCCAGCCTTCACCTCGCACACCATCGAGGCCGGCGTCCAGTCCCCCTCCTGGCACGAGGTCGTGATGCGCCCTTCGGCAGAGAGCCCCAGACCATTGGGGTTGCGAAAGCCCGTGGCCAGCACCTCCACCGGACCACCCGGCTTCACCCGACACACACCCTGGTTCCCAGAGGAGAAATAGAACCGGCCCTCTCCATCCCGCTGCAGACCACAGAGGTAGTCATGGCCGGAGGGTGAGGTGACCATGGCGTTGGTGACGCACTCGTAGAAGTCCGCTTCGTCGTCGTGGTTCAGGTCATGAAGCCGGGTGATCTGGTCGCGCCCCAACACGCAGATCTTGCCATCCGTCACCACCAGCCCCTGGGGCTGATGGAGACCGGTGGCGAACCGTTTCCACGTCAGCCGGGCCAGGGAATCATTCACTCCACGAACCAACCACACCTCTCCCGTCATGGTGCAGAGCGCCAGCGTGCCGTCCGGCAGAAAGTCATGGTCACTCACAAAGAAGAGAGCGCCGTACGGGTTTTCATAGGGGAGGGTCAGCGTGTCGAGCGCATAGGGCTTGCCCTCCCCAAGCGCCCCCTTCGTCTCCAGCACCTGCGTCCACTGGGCGGGTCCGCCATTGCGCAGATCCTTCCAGGGATGCTCCTCCGTCCTGGCCCGCAGACGCCGAGGCGTGCCATTTTCAAGGCTCATCGCGTCCAGCATCTCCACCCCATCCAGTTCATAGGTGAACAACACGCGACTCCCGTGCCGGTAGAAGCCGTGGTACTTGAGCGAAGCAGGGGCGGGCTGCAGGGGCGTTTTCTGCACGGTCGCTCCGCCGGGTTTCGCCGCCTCCATGAAACCATGCCGCACTTCCGAGAGTTTGATGAAACCACCTTTCCACACCAGGGGAAATGATGCCGTCACCGGGTCAAAGCAGGCTGCAAGTTCTCCTTCGCCCCCCAGGCGCACGCAGACACCTTTGGGCACCACGAGGCCGTCCCCCTTGAACACGCCGCTGAAGAGGTTTCCCAGATCGGAGCCCTTCCAGCGGCCGTCCCGCCAGGTGTCATCGCTCTGGTTTCCCCAGTGGCCCTGCGTGCCGCCATCCAGCCCCGGATACGGCGGCAGCAGCAACCGCTCTGCCTGGCGGCCTTTGAAGGCCACCGCCTGCTTGGGGTAGTAGTCGTAGATCCGGTCCCGGTTGACGGGCTCCTGCCGATTGGGCCAACGGTTGGGATGCAGCGGGGCACGCACGTAGGAGAACGGCTCCGGTTCGAGGGATGAACCCGCCGCCTCCTTCTTCAGCGCCTCGAGGTCGTCAAAGTTCCAGAGCCCGATGGTCGCGTCCGTGGGCAGCAGCGGCTCCCCACGGCCCACGGGATTGGAGTTGCCGCGGGCGATGCGCACCTCATCAATGATTCCGTCACAGGACAGCCCCTTCTCCACCAGACGCCCAAAGGCAATGCCCTGGGTGGGATGGGCCTTGGGCGTCGCGGGTGCCACCGGAGCATCCAGCACCTGTTTGTTGTCCACCTTCAGCCGCACGCGGTCGGATTCGATGATGGCGCTCAGCCGGTGCCACTGGCCGTCGCAGATGTTGGCCTGTGATTTGTACTCACCACCGCGACCGGGCATGTAGAGGCTGAGCACGCCGCTGCCGGCATAGGAGTAGAGTTCCCAATGCAGAGGGGAGGATTTGGATTCACAGGCCACGAGGATGTTGAACCCTCTGGCGCTGTCCAGCCGGGCCAGGCACTCCACCGTGATGGGGAGTTCATGGAAATCATCTTTCCCTGCCAGCACCAGTCCGCCCTTGAGCGCCTTCCCCAAGATCTCACTGCGGGACGGCACCAGTTGCGGCCCCTGCGTCTGGACCGCCGCGGAGGCTGAGTTGCCCTTCTCCGCGCCGGGACCAGGAGCCTTCCATGAGCGCGGCACAGGCCGGGGTCCCGCGTCACCACCGTCGAGTTGTTTCACCAGCCAGCGCAGGCCGTCGAGGTTGTCCTGCAGGCGGGCTTCGGCGTCCTCGTTGGTGTGATTGAGGATGCCGATGGGTCCTCGGTAACCGCTGTCACGGATCACGCGCAGAAGTTGCAGATCCAGCTCCCCCTGCGCAATGGGCACGATCTTCTGCCCCTTGGCCTCGCCATCGGGCACCATGCCGTTGAGGTTCAGGCAGAGCAGATGCGGAATCATCCGGGGCAGCACCTGCGCCAGACGATCCATCTGGCTGTGCCCGTGGTGCAGGTTGTACACCATGCCCACATTGGACACGCCCTGCTGCTCAAGCTTCTCGATGATCTTGAGCTGCGTCTGGGGTTCGCCGAACCAACCGCCGTGATTGTACAGCCCCACCTTCACGCCCGCCTCTGCCGCCGCTGCGGCCAGTGGCTTGATGCGCGCCACCTCCTGGGTGAGCCGCGCCTCCTCCTCGGCAGCATTGGAGGGGCTCGGTCCACCACCCGTAATCCAGAGATCGCACTCCTTCAATCCATGCCGCTTGATCAGCTCGAGGATGAGCTTTGCCTCCGGTGTGAGGGAGGTGGGAAACCACCACCCCGTGAGCCGGACCTGATGCCGGGCCAGCGCTTCGATCTCCGCCTCAAAGGTGGGCACGTGCTCCGCCCGGTGGTCATAGACGAAGCGTGTGATGCCCAGTTTCTCCAGCATGGCCGCACGTTCCTCGGGGCCGCGTTTTTTGGCATCAAATGGCACGATGCACCAGGCCGCCAGATTGGGCTGCGCAAAGACTGCGTTGCGATCTGTTGCCGGCTTCACAGCGGAGGCCGGAGCCGCAGGCGGGGCAGCGTTCACTGGCGCAGCGGCAAGGCAGAGCAGGGCGGGGAGGACAAACCATCTCATGGCAGGAAGGGATGCGAAAGACGTGGGACAGAACGTTCCCAAGATGGGCTGCTCTTTGCCCAAATGATAGAAGGGCAGCGTCCTGTCTTGGTACAAAAGCGGCGTCAAGCTCCCGCCGTGGTGCCATAGCGCTGCTGGTACTCCCGCGGGGTCATGCCCGTTTCCTTGCGGAACTCCCGGGTGAAGTGGCTCTGGTCGCAGAACCCGTGGTCATCCGCCACCTCAGCCAGGCTCCGGCTGCTGAACACCAACGCCTGGCAGGCAAGGCGCACCCGCAGCCTCCGCACATACTGCTGGGGGGCCATGTGGAAGAGCTGTCGGAACCGGCGCTCAAACGCGCGCACGGAAAGGCCCGCCATCTTCGCAAGCGCCGCCGTTTCCAGAGGATGGGAGACATTGGCCCGAATGCCCGCCACCACCGCCGAGAGCCGAGCATCCTCCGCCACCATGACCGCCTCGGAGTCGCCGACAGCTCGGGTGGTCCCGGCCGTGCCGTAGAGTCGCCCCCGCGCATCATGCAGCGGCACCTTGTTGGTGATCGACCACGAAGCCGTGTGATCGAACCGCCCCACCAGCTCCACCCGGTCCACCACCTTCCCACCTGCCAGCACCAGTTCATCATCGCTGCGATACTGGTCCGCCAAATGCGCCGGTGAGAGATCGGCATCCGTCTGGCCCACCACCTCATCCAGATGCTCCAGCGAGTAGTTCAGCAGGAAGGCGCGGTTCACCCACTGGTACCGGCCCTGCCGATCCTTGATCCACGCCTGCGTCGCCGGGCCCAGCATCTCCAACAGACTCAGCACGCCCGTGGCGGGGAGGCTGGAGAGGGGGGTGGATGGAGGTGATGGCATGGCGGGATCTATTAGCCGTGTGTGGAAAGTAAGAGTGGGAATTTTTGATGAAATACTCCTGACCCGCCTAAAGGCGGAACTCCAACTCTGGTACATACCCTCTCCGAAAAACTTGAGAGCGTTTCATCCCTGTTGAAGCGAAATCTCGAACAGCGAGTTGGACGTTCAAAGCAAGAGGGACCTCCGCACCGTGGTTGGAGTTCCGCCTTTAGGCGGGTCAATAAACATTGTGCCCATAGCGCCCCTTTCCACCTCGACAATACGCTGGCCAAAAAGCGGTACTCCAACCCCGCTGCGAAACTCCGAAATGCTCCGCCCTGTTAACTTCAAAACCTGAGCAGCGCGCCGGACATACACCTCGTCTCAACACACCCGCGCCACGGGCCTGAAGGGCCCAGAGAATCCAGCCCAGGGGCGGAGGCCACGAAGTGGACGCAGACCCTGGGTATAGGCGCCCCTTTGCATGGCGGCCTGAAGGGTCGCGAGAGTGGTCCGCTACACCAAGGCACCTCCAATCATCACGCCCCGACATTCTTTTGCGGCTTCTTCCTCGCCGTAGGCACTGCCTTCGCCCCTTTCAAAATATCCGGTTCCACGGTGTTGGGCTGAGCTTCCCCCGGCGTGCTGCGCCCATTGGCTACATACTTCTCCAGCAATTTCTTGAGTCGCTCCACCACCTCGGGCTGTTCTGCCTGCACATTCTTTGTTTCTGTAGGATCGACCGACAGGTCATACAACTGCACGCGGGCCGCCCCCGTGTCCTCCTGGCCCGGTCGCGGGTCGCTCCAGCCGCCTGAGCCGGGGCAAAGCTCCAGTTTCCACGAACCCTGCCGGATGGAGAACGCACCGGTGATGGAGTGGTGCACCACCGCTTCCCGCACTGGAGAATCCTGCCCCTTGAGGGCAGGCAGCAGGCTCACGCTGTCTTCCGCAGCGTTGCCGGGCAGTTTCACTCCCAGGGCATCGGCGCACGTGGCCGTGAGATCCACCAGGCACACCGGGTGGGCATAGCTCGTGCCGGGCTTCACCACCGCCGGCCACTGGACGAGATAAGGCACACGGTGGCCGCCTTCATAGATGTCCGCCTTGGTACCGCGCCACGCCGCGCTGGGGTTGTGCCCCCTGGCAGCCAGGGCGGGATAGTCGGCACTGGGGGAACAGCCGTTGTCACTGGTGACGATGAGCAGGGTATTTTCATCGATCCCCTTCTCCTTCAATGCCGCCGCCACCTGGCCGATGGCGTCATCGGTCTCCATGACGAAGTCGGCGTACAGATTGAGCCCGCTGCGCCCCTGCCATTCTTTGGATGGCATGATGGGCGTGTGCGGAGAGGCCAGCGGGAGATAGAGGAAAAACGGCTTCTTTGCCTCCGCCTGGGTGTGCACATACTGCACCGCCCGGCGGGTCAGTTCCGGCAGTACCGCTGCCCCGTCGAAGCCCGGGCTGCCCGGCCCCTCACGGGTCCAGCTTTCCTTGCCGCCTTTGTTCATGGGCAGCTTCAAGGTCGCTGTGGGAGACTGGGCCACCCGGTCGTTTTCGATGAAACAATACGGCACCATGTCGAGGGAGGCACTGATGCCGAAGTAGTAGTCGAACCCGACACTGTTGGGCCCGTTGGTGATGGGCTGGTCATAGTCCACATTCCGCACCTGGTCCGGCTTTTCGATGCCGAGCTCGGTCACGTCCTTGCCCGGGAGCTTCACCCAGTCCATGCCGAGGTGCCACTTGCCGATGCAGGCTGTGGCATAACCTTCCGATTTGAGGAAGGATGCGATCGTGAGGCGGCCGGGCTCAATCAGCCGGGGGCTCAGCCCTCCCAGCACTCCGTTCTGCAATTTCGAACGCCAGTTGTAGCGCCCCGTCATCACGCCATAGCGCGTGGGCGTGCAGACAGATGAGCTCGTGTGCGCATCCGTGAACCGCATGCCCCGGGCGGCAATGGCATCCATCTGCGGCGTGGCTATCTTGCCCTCCGGGTTAAAGCACTTCACATCGCCGTAGCCCAGATCATCGCAGAGGATGAAGACCACATTGGGCCGGGCGGCAGCACCTGCGGGCAGGAGGCCAGCGGCGGCCAGCACGGTTGTGAGAAGGAGGGAGCGCAGTTTCATGGTGAGCAGATGGGTAACGGGGCGCGATCGCCTGCACAAACGGTCGTGTGTCAGGCTTCTTTCCACCCTCTGCCAATCGCCGGGGATTGACGACGGATAGGGACATTGTTACTGGACGCTCGTGATTTCCAGCACCCGCAGCTTCCGTCTTGAAATGCTCCAAGTGGCCCGCCTGGCTCCCAAAGTCCTGGGCGACTCGACGGAACTGGTGGCCAGTTTCCTCCAGAGTCAGATCACGCCCCAAGGTGGGTTTGGCGATCGTGATGGCCGCCCTGACCTGTACTACACCGTCTTCGGTCTGGAATCGCTGATGGCGCTGCGCAAGGAGCTGCCGCTCGACTCCACGAAGGCCTACGTGCAGAGCCTTGGCGACGGAACCGGGCTGGATTTCGTCCACCTCTGCTCTCTGGCCCGATGCGTGGCCAGTCTGGGACGCGACACGCTGACAGAAGAGGCCAGAGTGCGGCTCGCCGCCCGCATCGAGGCCTACCGCACCCCGGACGGGGGCTATCATGGATCCCCGGAAAAAAGGGTCGGCTCGTCCTACGGTGCCTTTCTCGCGTGGGGAGCCTACTCGGACCTGGCCCTGCCCATGCCAGATGAGGAGCGCCTGTTGCCGACCGTACTCAATCTGCTCCTTCCTGACGGCTCGTTCGCCGCTGAACCCGACCTCCCCCAGGGCACCACGCCAACCACCGCCGCAGCCGTGGTGCTGTGCCGGCTGCTCGGAGCCAGTTTAGGCACCGCCACAGGGGATTGGCTGTTAGAACAGGCTCACGCGAGCGGCGGCTTCCTCGCCGTGCCCGGCGCTCCCCTGCCTGACCTGCTCAGCACCGCCACCGCCCTGCATGCCCTGGAAAGTCTGGAGGCGGACTGGTCGGCGCTGCGTGAGCCCTGCCTGGATTTCGTGGATAGCCTTTGGAATGCCGAGGGCGGATTTCATGGTCACTGGGCCGATGACCATCTGGACGTGGAGTACACCTCCTACGGCCTGCTGGCGCTGGGCCACCTCAGCAGCTAGACCGGCGGACTTTTATCTTGCCTTCCTTTCGCGCGAAATTTAAGGTACATTAGAAGTCGTACTTGGCTTCATAGTCGCTCACCTCAACCTCGGTCTCTGACAGTTCGCGTTCCCCTACCCGTGCACCTCGTGCGCGGCCACTCCCTGCGTCATGGCGTTTTCCTTCCGTAGCTTCTTTGGCAAAGACAAACCGGACGACGGTTCGGCAGGAAGCTCCGCGATGACGTCCTCTCCCCAGGCTCATCAGGGGGGATACCCGTTCCAAAAAGGGAATCAGACCGGCACGTACTCCACCAAGGACGTGTTTCTGGGAGCGTCCACACCTGCGAACGGCAATGGTGCCAGTTACCACGGGTCCAGCCCTTTTTCCCCCGCCATCTCCGTGCCCAGCACGGGTCTCACGGTGGAAGACATTCTGCCCTCCCTGCCTCCCGATGTGGTCAAGCCAGGTGGCGTGGCCCCGGGTCAGCCGCTGCAGATTCCCAATGAGCTGCTGGAGCGCGCTCTGCGCAGTGGTCAGGCGGCGCTGCCGCTGTTCGAGATCTACCGCGTCTGTCCGGCTCTGTTCCGTACGCCAATTGCCCCGCAAGACGCCCGTTGGGTAGCCCTGCCGCCTCACAAACTGGGCGGTCTGGCTGCGTTGATGCACAAACAACAGCCCCCTCAGGCACCCGCTCCGACGCCTCCTGCCGGTCAGCCTCTCTTTCTGGGTGGCAATCCCTTTCAGCAGGCACCCGAGCCTCCGGCTGGCACCGCCTCTGGAGAAACCACCTTGTTTCATCCCTCGCCCTTCCATGTCGAAGGGGTGAACAACCCAGTGGAGCCTCCTCAGGGCATACCGCAGACGCCGCAGTCCCTGCCGCCCACCACGGTCCAGCCCCCGTTCAATGCCTTCAGCCAGTTTGGAGCCCCCGCTGCGGCCGAGCCTACCGCCCCCACTGATGCAGCGGAGCGCAGCAGCGCCCCGCTGCCCAACGCCGTGACGGGGAACCCCTTCGCGACATCTCCCGCGGTCACCAGTTCCAGCTCGACCAATCCCTTCCCGCCGATGCCATCAGGGGGAGGCCAGTCCTTCAATCCGTTTGGCCAACCGGCGGTTCCCACTGCCCCTGCCTTGGGTGCCTCCCATCCGGAGCCCATGCCGCCCGTTCCGGCCTTCTTCGGCACGCCTCCAGATCAGTCAGCACAAGCGCCACCGGCGACCATCTCCCCTCCGGTCTCCCCGCTGTTCACCTTCAGCCACTCTGCTCCCGCCTCCCCGCCCACGGCACCACAGCCGGCTCCGGCGAGCCCGTTTGGGAACTTCCTGCCCGAGAGTCCAGCTGCTCCAGAAGCGCAGGGGTCGCCTGTGGCCAGTGGCCCTCAGCCTCTGCCCCAGGCTCCATCGCAACCGCAGGTGCCGTTTGGGGCACCCAATCCGTTTTTCCAGCCACCCTCAACTACGAGTGGCAGCGCGAACGCCAACGCAGCGCCCATTGCACCACCTGCACCTGCTCCTGCGCCCCTTCCGGGTCCGGGACCGGCCCTGAATCCTTTTGCGTCATTCGGCCTGCCCACGGCACCAGCCGAACCGCAGCCCATGCCCCCCACCATCCAACCGGTTGCGCCCGAATCGGCCCTGCCAGGCGGGGCAGCCCCGTGGCAGGCATTTTCCCCAGCACCGGCACCAACCCCAGCCCCAGCTTCGGCTCCCGAAGCCCCCGCTGCCCCCATCGGGAGCCCCTTCGGCCCCAGCCCGGTCCTGAGTCCAAGCTCATTCCCGGAAGCTCCTCCGGCCCCCGCAGGCACCAATCCGTTTGACCGCATCAAGGCGCTGAGCTCGTTGCCGGACCCATCCGCCAACGCCATGCCCGCCGCGCCACAGGGCTTGTTTGGGCCAGCGCCGACACCAGCACCCGTTCAGATCCCTGCACCACTGGCTCCGTCCACATCTGCCTCAGCATCTGCGCCCACGCCCACCGTTCCCCAGCTTGCTCCTGCGGCACCAGTTCCCGCCTTTGCCCCGCCCGCGTTCGGTGCGGCCCCCGTCCTTCCAGCAGCCCCGCCAGCTTTCGCAGGGGTCCCCGGGCCGCTGGCTGAGCCAGTCCCCGCTCCGGTTAAGGAGAAGGCCATCTTCAGCCTGGCCACCGTGCTCTCCCGATGCACGGAGCAGGAAATCGGCGTGAAGCCCGAGCAGATCCCATCCTGGATCACGGTGGGCTTCCCCATCGCGATGCTGATGGACCAGCTCGCCAGTGGCAAGGTCACCGTGAAGTTGGCGGAGATCATGCGTGGTCTCGAACCGGAGTTCCGCAGCATCATCACCCCCTCCCGGCCGGACATCGTGGTGGAACTGCCCATCAACGACGTCTTCCACGCCCTGCCCTCGACCGCTGCGCCCGCGAGCCTCCCGGTGGCCCAGCCGTTGTTCCAGACGGCACCGAGCACTCCCGCGGAGGCACCCGCCCCTCCGATCACCAAGTCAGCAGACGTGCTGGGCAGCGAAGCCTTGGCCGCCATGGCCGACTTCAAACCCGCCGTGGCAGCGGGCTCCCCTGAAAGCCAGGCCGCCCTGCCATCCCTCTTCAGCCCAGCCCGGCCCGAGGAAACCACCTCCAAGCTGCCGACCGGCGTGCCGTGGCCATTTGAAGCTGCTGCCGAAGCTGCTGCCGCCTCTCCATCCTCCGAACCGGAAGCAGGAGCCCCTGCCGCACCCGCGCCCCCTGCTGCGCCCCAGGCCTTGTTTTTTGGCAGTCCGCTCGCGGCAGAGGATCCACCCGCGGTGCCGCCACCCTTCCACCTGCCGCAGCCCAAGGTGGAGCCCGTTTTGGCTCCTGAACCTCCGGCACCGGCCCCGCTCTTCCAGGCCACGAGTTCCCTGCTGGGCCTACCCGTGGACCCGCCAGCCAGCAGCCGGTCCATCCGCTCTGAGGCCATCACCTTCGGCCCCGGGGTCAAAGCCGAGTTTGCCTCCACCCACCCATCCCACCTCCGCGCCAGCAAGGACCGCAACAAGCAGCTTCTGCTGCGCGTGCTGTTGAGCACCGAGGACGACCTGGAACTGGAAGACGTCATTCGCCTCACCGGAGCCCTTCCGGGAGTGTCTGCCGCCGTCTGCCTGCAGGATGGCGCGATCATGGGCTACGCCAGCAATGGCACCAGCGAGGCCGAGAATTTCATCCGTCAGGCCACCCAGATCTACGGGCATCTGCAGCCCTTGATCCAGCTGACCGGCATCATGGATACCGAGACGCTGAGCATGAAAAGCGACCAGCTCATGGCCTCCTTCTCCCTCCAGGGTGAACTCGTGCTGGGCGTGCTTCACGACCCGGGCAAAAACGAGCCGACGCTGCGCGAGCGCATCACTCTCATCGCCCGCGAGCTCAAGTCCGTCGTGGGTGCCGTATCCTGATTTCCCTCCAACCCGCCTTCCATCCTCCCTTCCCATGGCTGTGATTCACGCCGACCGCAGGACGGTCAACTTCAAGATCGTCTATTGCGGCACACCCATCGGCGGCAAGACCACCAACCTCCAGCACATCCACGCCTGCCTGGACCCAAAATCACGCGGGGAGCTGGTGAGCCTCTCCACCACGGCGGACCGCACCCTGTTCTTTGACTTCCTGGCCGTGGAGGCCCCGATTCTGAACGGCTACACCGCCAAGTTCCAACTCTACACGGTACCCGGTCAGGCGGTGTACAACGCCACCTACCAACTGGTGCTCCAACAGGCAGATGGTCTCGTGTTCGTGGCGGACTCCCAGATGGACCGCATGCGGGAGAACGTCCAGGCCTGGGACAACTTCCGGAACAACCTGCGTCTTAACGGGCAGTCGCTCGATGAGCTGCCGCTGGTCATCCAGTACAACAAGCGCGACCTCCCCAATGCGGCCCCCATCGAGTACCTCGAGTACCTCATCAACCAGGGAGCCCACCGCTGCCAGAGCTTCGAGGCCAGCGCGGCCCGAGGACATAACGTGCTGACCACGCTCAACGCCATCTCCCACGAAGTGCTGGGCCGCTTCATGGCCAAGATGCAGCAGGGCCAGGTGCCCCAACCCATGGCCAGCCGCTCCTCCAGCGCTGCCGCCATGGCGGGTGTGTGAGAAGTCTGCTCAGGGACTCTACAGCGCACTGAGGCAAACTAAAGTTTGAACTACAAACAGAGCCCAGCACAGCGCCCAGTTGGAAGCTGTTTGTAGTTCAAACTTTAGTTTGCTGCATGGATTCTAGCACTGACTGAGCAGACTGAAGCCTGGACTCCGCACACCACTTCCGAAGCGGTCACCATAGATTCCGCGAACCTCAGTCAACGAGGGGAAGACGTCATCCACGGTTCTGCCATCCCTTCAGGATGGAGTCAAAATTTCGCCCATTCCAGAGGCAGGGCTCGTCAGACTCGCCCGGCCTCTGGCTACCTTCTGGGATGCCTTCGGCATAGGTGAACCATGACGGATCTCTCAGCCCACCGGGCCCCTGCCGATTGCCCATCAGCAGCACAACCGATATCGCAATCGCTCACCTCATCGAGAGCGCATCTCCATGCCGAAGGCATTTGAGAAGGTAGCCAGGGGCCGGGCGAGTTTGACGAGCCCCTGCCCCTGGGATGCCCACTAAAGATGAAATGCACCCTGAAAGGGTGCCAGAGATGTGTGCTTTCCTATATCCGCACTCGCGACACGCAAAACCTCAGGAAAACATGCAAATCCCTGCTGCCCCCCTCTCCATCACGTCATCCCCGCAACCTTCCCCTGCGGGCAGCAAATGTCACCCTAGCTACCGCGCCAAGCCTCCCCGGTCCCGGAGGGACCTCGGAAATTAGCCGGTGGTGACAACCACCGGGTAGACGCCCCGCCAAATCATCGCGTCCTGAAAGGACGCCGGACCGGGAGCGGAGCCTCTGCCCCTCCCTCGCCACCTGCCGCTGCTACAGCCTTGAGATTCCAGGAAATCACAAGGGCCGCCAGCACTCCAAGACGCTTCGCGACGCTCGCACCTGGCAAGGCAGAGAAGGCTCCGTTCCCGGCAAGATGCCGAGAACAGCACGCAGGATGCGTGCGCTCCCCAGCATTGCCTTACTCACCAACCACAAACCATCCGCAAGCCAAAACCAATACGCCGAACCGCACCAGGCCCAACACCTTGACCACTGACGCACTGCCCACTGACGCACTGGCTCCAGCCCACTGACGCACTGGTTTCACCTCGGCTCCAGCTTCAGGTAATCCAGCCCCACCATAAACGCCTGCGCCGCGGCGGGATTGGCACCGGTGATCTTCACCACCAGCTTGTGATCGCCCGGCTCCAGTGTGCGCACACCCCAGTCCAGCTCGCCGGTTGAAACCACCGCCACACTATACAGATCCATTCGTGCCGCAGGGATGACCTCCCCATCCAGGCTCACTTCAATGGAAGCATAGTCGCGCGCTTTGGTGAGCGCCGCTTTGAGCGCATACTTGCCGGCCTTGGTCACCGGCAGGGTCACCGTCAACGTATCGCCCGGCTTGCCACCGGTCCACCAGAGCTGGCGAGCCTGGCTCCACTGGCCACCGAAGCCGCCCATGTTCTGGGGCTTGGCCTGCCCCTTGGTCACGACCACTCCCTCCAGCGTTTCTCCCTCGATCGCACCCTCCACCTTGGCCGCACCTGCGCCACTGCCACCCGCAGCCTCGGACTGAAGATACGCCACGAGGTCCACCACTTGCTCCGGTTGAAGGGCATCAAACTGCCCTTCTGGCATGGTCGAGAACTTCGAGATCTCACGGTTCTTCACTTCCGCCTTGGTCAGGCTGAACTCTACACCACCCGGCATCACCACCTTGTAGCCGTTGTCCGTCTCTTCCTTCACGATGCCACTGAGCACCCGGCCATCCTTCATGGAGAAGAGGTTGAGCTGATACGCCTTGCCGATCACGGCATTGGGATCCAGCACGTTCTCCAGGAGATAGTCCAGATTGCCGCGGTTCGATCCCGTAAGGTCGGGCCCCACATTCGCGCCCTCACCCAGCATGCGATGGCAGGCTCCACAGGTGCCGGCATACCACAGCTTGCCCTGCGCCAGATCCGCCTTCTTCAACCGGTCTGCCGTGAGGAGAGCTTTGTACTTGGCTTTGCGCTGCGGGAGATCCGCCTTGCTGGCGTTCACCGTGCCCCAAACCTTTTCAATCAAGCCATCCACCTCGCCATTCTTCAGCGCCTGAAGCTGCCGCACCAGGAACGGAGAGAGCGCGTCTCTGGAGATCGCCTTGCTCTCCACACCTTTCAACAAGGCCTGGGCTCCCGCCGCCGAAGAAGCCAGCGTGGCCACGGCATCCGCCTTCTCCACAGGAGAGAAGCCCGCAAAGGCCTTGGTCAGCACCGCTGGCGTCTCGGGGTGCGGCAGTGATGCCAGGGCCTGCACGGCATTGCGCGTGAGCACCGGATCACGGGACGCAATGAGCTGCTGCATGAGCGCGGCACTGGCCTCGTCTCGTACCTGCAACAAGATCTGCAAAGCGCGATCACGACGCCCGTTGGGAGCTTTGACATTCATCAAAGCCACGCGCTGCAACTGCACGGCTGCAGCATCTCCGAAGTAGGCCGCCAGCTCATCCACCAGTGACTGCACGTTTTCCGAGGCCCCCTCACGCAGGCGGCTCGAGGTCTCACCCCAACCGGCGGGAGCAGTCAGTTTCCCTGAACCGCGGGCTGATTCCACCAGCAAATTCAAGAGGTTCTCACGCTGCCCCTGATCCGCATTGCCCGCGATGGAGGCGAGAAACGCACCACGCCCATCCTCGCTGCCAGCCATACGCCGGTAGATGAACCCGGTCACCTTTTCCAGCTTGCTCGCAGCCGCCAGCTTCAAGCCAGCCGCCCCATCCGCCGCAACCACGGGTTCGATCCCATACCAAACGAGCAGGGGGATGTTGGCATCCTGCTGGTCTTCGGCGCGCCCCAGCAGGCCCAGGGCGATCTGCGCACGCTCCGCCACCGGCACCCGCTGCAAGACCGAAGCCAGCTCCCGACGCACCGGTGCCGCCTTTTCCTGGGCAGCCGCGCCCGCCAGAGTCTTCGCCAAATCGGCCGTCACTCCGCCATCCAGCTGCCCCAGCAGCCGCACCGCCCAGCCCCGCAGTTCCGGCTCCGGACGAGCTAGCAGACCCACCAGCAGTTTCTGGTTCGCGGCACCACCGGCTGACAGCCCCCACAGCGCCCGCAACCGACGCTCAATCGGCCCCGGAGACTCCAGCGCCTTCAACAGCGCCTGCTTCGCCACATCGCCCACTCCGCCATCGGCCGCCTTCTCCATCAGCAACCGCTGCGCCATCCGCGCCTGCCAGGAGTTCGAGGAATCCAACAGCATGCCCACCAGCGCCACATCATCTTTGCCCGCCGGCAGGTTTTTCACCCAAGTGGTGTTGAGCTGGTCATACACCACACGGAAGATTCGTCCATTCGTGCGGTTCCAGATCTCCACATCACGATGGTGGCAGGTTTGTTCATCATACCAGTCGGAGACATAGAGCGCCCCGTCCGGACCCACCTTCTGTGTAACGGGGATGAACCAGTGGTCGTTGGAGCGCATGAAGTCCGGGCGTCGCTGCCCGGTATAGCCACTGAGGGCTGGCTCCACGGCATTGTGCACCAGGCGGTGACCATGCAGGTTGCCAAACAGCAGCGCCCCCCGGTAGAGTTCCGGGAAATTATCCCCCTGGTAGATGGCAAGCCCGCAGTGGGCATGCCCGCCCCCGGCCTGGTCCGTGCTGGCCGGCACGGCCAGGTTCTTCAGATCCTTGCGGTCGCCCCAGGCAGCATGATCCTTCACCTCACCGGCGTAGTGGCGATGCTCCGCGATGGTCTTGATGTCGTCATACGTGTAGGGGTTGAAATGCTGACCCGCCTGCCGCTGATATCGGCCACCGGGCAGGATGTGGTAGAGGTGCGGGATGACGCACGCGGTCACGAAGAACTCGCCGCGATCATTGAAGTCCAGGCCCCAGGGATTGCTCGTGCCGTGGGCAAAGACCTCAAACTTGTGTTGCGCAGGGTGATAACGCCACACCCCGGCATTGAGCGGCTGGCGGCTGGCCTCCGGGGTACCCGGCTTGCCCACCAGCGAGTGCGTGAAGACCCCGTGGCAGCCATAGAGCCAGCCGTCCGGCCCCCAGATGAAGGAGTTCAGCGTCTCATGCGTGTCCTGGCTGCCCCAGCCATCCAGCAGGACCACCGGATCCGCGTCCGGCTTGTCATCGTGATTCTTGTCCGGAATGAAGAGGAGGTTCGGCGCCGCACCAATCCAGACCCCGCCGAAGCCGACCTCAATCCCGCTCACAAGGTTGAGCTTTTCCATGAAGACCTTGCGGGTCTCGAAGCTGCCGTTTCCATCCTTGTCCTCAAAGATAAGGATCCGGTCCTTGCCCTCACCCGCCTTCGCGGGCTGGGGATAGGTATTTCCTTCTACCACCCAGATACGGCCGCGCTCATCCCAGCACATGGCGATGGGTTGCACCAGATCCGGCTCCGCCGCGATGAGATCCACCTTGAAGCCTTCCGGCACGATCATCTTCTTCACCGCATCCGCCGCCGACTGCCCCGCGACGTAGGACTCCGTGAGCGTGGCCCCAGGCCCATAGATCTTCTTGGGCTGGAACTGAGCAAAGCGCGCCGCATCCACCTGCTCCCGCTTTTGGACGAGGACATAACATCCCGCCTTGTTCCCGACCACCACGTCCACCAGCCCGTCTCCGTTCACATCCCCCGTAGTGAGCTGGGTGCCCACCCCGCTGG
>NZ_BATR01000004.1 GCF_000739655.1 Verrucomicrobium sp. BvORR106
GTTTAGTTTTAGATATTGAGGGCTGTAGGCCCGACGTCATTCAGGGATGCTCGTCGTGGGCGGGCTTGATGAGGCCGGGCCTTCAGCCCTCAAGAGTTTTTTGGTCATCTATTCCTTGGGCGTTGCCCAAGGCTGCTATCACGCCGAGCCTTCGGCCCTCCTGAAGTGGCATTCCTACCACCGGTATGGCGGATGCACCGTCGCGACTTCGACCTCACCAAGGCAAAACAACGAGACTCTCCTTTTCCCTGATGGCATCAGATGTTGCCGCCCATCCGGCATCGTCCGTCGCACGATCACAAAGCCTTTCCGGGAAGCTTATCTGCAGGGCGCTCAGCGGCGCGGGAATCAATGACCGCCACTTTCTTGTTGGAAAAGACCAAAAAAATGATGCGGCAATAGTGCTCTCCACCGTTCGTGTTCAGGCTATCAGAGCTGCGTTGGTACGTGACCATGGTGCAGGGGCCGTCACCGAAATGCTTCACGAGGTCTTCTCTAAGCTCCTTCCGGTTGTCGCTGGGAAACGTTTCGGTGACCTTCTTCCCGCGTTTGAGTATGGGCATGACCTCAAACACACCAGGGTTCCACTTCCCTGAAACAAACGCCGTTTGGGCAGCAGCCAGGGCTTGCTCATCGGAAAGCTCATCACTCGGCTGCTGGCCGCTACAAATGCCGGCACAGAACAGCAAGGCGAACAACAGCAAGGCCGGGACGTTTTTCATAAGGGCATCAATCAATCATCGAAAAAATCGAGCATTGGTCAATCCCTGAGTCACCCACCCACCCGTCAAAGGTCAGATTGCCTTCATTCAAACGACCAAGACAGGGAGAGACGTCACCCTCTCCCCATCTTGTCAATCTGATCCAAATCTTGTTAATCCGGTCTAGTTACCAAGATTCAAATACTCGCTCAGCGTGTAGTTCATCGCCCGGCGCACGGGCGGGAAGTTCCCGGCCAGACGCAGGAGCACATCGTGCAGGGCGAACTCCTGCGACAGCACATGCCGACTTGCGGCGTCCAGATGGCTCACCACGACTTGCTCGTAGTAATTCACATCTGGAGCACCACGGCGCTCGGCGCGCCGGTGCAGGAACGAGGGGAACAGGCACGTGAGCACGAGGAACTGGTTGGCGCACTGGATGTGGATGAAGAACTTCTCGCGGCTGCGGGCATTCTCCAGCGCCTGCACATAGTCAATGCTGTAGAGCCCTTCAGCCTCGGCTTTCTCCGCACACCCTCGCGATCCCGAGAGGCCGAAGTCCGAGCAGACCACCGCCATGTAGTCGGCCACCTCGATGTCATCCACCCCGATGCGCTTCAACGTGTGTCGCACCGTCACCAGGAAGAAGAGCTCCGGGGAGACCATGGCCGCCTGTCGTCCCATCAACAGCGCCTCAAAGAGCCGGGGTTGATCAACAACGAAACGTACCGCGTCCGGATCGTCAGCCAGGGAGGCGAGACTGTTGCGGCTGCCTTCAGTGAGGGCCAGACAACGTCCGATGAACTCCCAGTCCGCCGGGGTGAAACGATACCAACAACCAGTTCGAGGAAACCTCATCATATGGATGGAATTGGTTAGACACGAAGTTCTCAAGCATGGGGTATGCCAGATCTCTTCGGCATGTTGGACGAGGGAACCCTTCCAGTTGTTCAAGCGTTGACGCAGAATCGTTTACAGCCCCTCCCTCCTGCAGATTGATTTGCAGAATCGAGAAAAGAGGGTGATCTTGGGTTCCCGTGAGCGACTCCCCCCCTCCCGTTCCTGCCGGGCAATCTGCCAGCCCGGTGGTCCTTTTTGACGGCGTTTGCAATCTCTGCGCCTGGGCGGTGCAGTTCATCATCAGCCGCGATCCCGCCGGGAAGTTCCGCTTTGCCTCGCTCCAGTCCGACACGGGACGCCGCCTCATGGAGGAGCACGGCCTGAACCCTGGGCAGCTCGACAGCTTTGTGCTGGTGGAAGACGGACGGGCCTACACGGAGAGCACCGCGGCGCTAAAAGTGAGCCGCCATCTCTCGGGCCTCTGGCCAATCTGTCATATTTGTATTATTCTGCCGCACTTTGTGCGCGATCCCCTGTACCGGTTCATCGCCCGCAATCGTTACCGCTGGTTCGGCAAAAAGGACTCCTGCCTCATGCCCACCCCGGAACTGCGGGCGAGATTTCTGACCTGACGGTGCCAAAGTGCCCGGCCCTGATCAAATTCTCACATTCCGCATTCTGATACAAGAATGCTCGGCGTCCGGCGTATCCCTGCCATGCCGAGACTAGTTCCGTTTCTCCTTTGCACCCCCATTTTGAGCGCCGCGCTCCTGGCGCAAGCCCCCGCCGCCGATGCTGACGGCCAGCCCCCCGCAGGCAATGACGAAGTGCGGAAGATCATGGAGACCTTCACCGGCAGAGGGACGCTCAAGGACGGCACACCACCGACACCGCCCAAGGAGGCCCTGAGCAAGTTCCAGCTCCGCAAGGGGCTCACGATCGATCTGATGGCTTCCGAGCCGGGTGTGGAGCAGCCTCTCTGCATGACCTGGGACTCCCGTGGCCGGCTCTGGGTCACGCTTTACCGCCAGTACCAGTTCCCCGCCGGGCTGAAGATTGTGAAGTATGACCAGCACCTCCGGGCTGTCTTTGACCGAGTGCCGGAACCGCCGCCCAAGGGTCCCAAGGGGGCCGACAAGGTGGTGGTGCTGGAGGATACCAACGGCGACGGGGAGCTGGACTCCCAGAAGACCGTGATCGAGGGCCTGAACATCGCCACCTCCGCCCTGGGGGGGATGGCGGCATCTGGGTGATGAATCCACCCTACCTGCTCTTCTACCCCGATGCGAACCGGGACGACGTGCCCGATGGCGATCCCGAGGTGCATCTGAGCGGCTTCGGCCTGGAGGACACACACGCCGTGGCCAACAGCCTGCGCTTTGGCCCGGATGGCTGGCTCTACGGCGCCAACGGCAGCACCACCACGGGGAACGTCAGCAGCAAGGTGAGCAAGAACGTGAAGTGGGAGGGCCAGTGCCTGTGGCGCTACCACCCCGGCACGCATGTCTTTGAAATCTACGGCGAAGGCTCGGGCAACCCGTTCAGCTTGGAGATCGATGCGAAGGGGCGCTACTTCGCCAGCACCAACGGCAGCCAGCGCGGCATGCACTATGACCAGGGCATGTACGGGGAGAAGAACTTCGGCAAACACGGGCCGCTCACGAACTCGTACGCCTTTGGCTGGTTCCCCCACATGGAAACCAAGGGCGACGGCAAGCGCTTCTCCCAAGCGATCTGCGTGTACGACGGCGACCTCATGGCCGACACGCTGGGCGGGCGCTACATCGCGGCCAACTCGCTCCAGAACATGATCTATGTCAGCCAGTTGGTTCCTACCACCTCCACCTTCCGTGCCGAGGATGAACCGCCGCTGCTCACCAGCTCGGACCGCTGGTTCCGCCCGGTGGACTGCAAGGTGGGCCCCGATGGTGGCATCTACCTGGCCGACTGGTATGACACCCGCCTGAGCCACGTGCGCCCGGTGGATGACTGGCACAAGACGAGCGGACGCATCTACCGCATCCGCCCTGAGGACAAGAAGCCAGTGCTGAAACCCTTCGATCTGCATACGGCTCCCCCAGCAGAGCTGCTGGCGAAGCTCGACCACCCGAACCGCTGGTTCCGGCAGCAGGCCGCGCTGGAGCTGGGCTGGAGGAAGGAGAGCAGCGTGCTGGCGGCGGTGAAGGCCAAAGCCCTCGATCCCAAAAATGCGCACGCCTTTGATGCGCTCTCCGCCCTGCTGATGTTGGGCGGGCTGGAGGAGGAAACGGCGCTGGATTTGCTGCGCCATCCGGATCCCTATGTGCGCCGGTGGACCGTGCACAGCCTCGGTGATCGCGGCAATCTCAGCACCCAGACGGTGGCAGCGATGAAACAACTCGCTGCAACCGATCCGCACCCTGAGGTGCGAACCCAGCTCCTCAGCAGTGCCACACGGTTGCCGACGGAAGCCTGCCTGGCCATCACGCATGCCAGCCTGCTGCGGGCCGATGCCGCAGAAGATGCGCGCCTGCCGCTCATGATCTGGTGGGCGGTGGAGAGCAAGGCGGTGTCAGATCGCGAGGCGGTGCTGGCACTGCTCAAGGACGAGCAACTCTGGACTCAGCCCGTCGCCCAGAAGCAGGTGATTACCCACCTCGCCCAACGCTGGGCGATGGCCGGCGGCCCGGAGAACTACGATGCTTGCGCCAAACTGCTGGCCCTGGCCAAGAGTGAGAGGAATCGCTCGCTCGTGGTCGAGGGCATTGCCGCCGCGTTTGAAGGCGGCAAGATGCCGGAACTCCCCCCCGCTATTCAGGAGCCCATGCAGGCCTTCCTCAAGAGCCGTCTAGACACCGATCTGGGTCTGGCGGTGAAGGCCGGGAATGCCGAGGCTGCCACCAAGGCACTGAAGATTGTGCAGGACAAGACCGCCCCCACGGAGAAGCGCGCCGCGCTGATCCAGGCGCTGGCCGATACCGGCAACGCCGCCGTGGTGCCCGCGATGCTGAGCATTCTGAGTGACGCGAGCAGCACCGGCCTAAAGAAGGCTGTACTGCCGCTGGCAGCGAAGTTCGACGAGCGGCGACTGCCCCAGGCGGTGATCAAGGGATATGAGTCCCGCTATGCCGGTGACAAGACCTTGCGCGATGCCGCTCATCGCATGCTCATCAGCCGCCGTGAATGGGCCAGCCTCTTCCTCAAGGAAGTGGATGAATGGCGCATCAAGAGCGCTGATGTGGCTCCCGATGTGGTGAGCCAGCTCGCCGCGTATTCAGCACCGGAGTTCGACGCCCCTATCAAGAAACACTGGCCACCGAAGAGCGCCGCCCTGACTGACAGCCAGAAGCAGGCGGACCTGCAGCGTATCAAGGCCGCGCTGGCAGGTGGCACCGGAGATGTCGAGAAAGGCAAGGTGCACTACGCCCAACGCTGCGCCGTCTGCCATACGCTCTTCAATGAAGGCGGCAAGATCGGCCCCGATCTCACAGGCTATGAGCGCGGCAATGTCGAGTTCTGGCTCACCGGTGTGCTCGCCCCCAGCATTGAGATTCGCGAAGGATTCGGCGCCTACATCGCCAAGCTCAAGAACGGCCAGGTGATGATGGGCATCATGGAGAAGCAGGACGCCGGCGGGGTCACCCTCAAGGACATGGCCGGTCAGCGCCACACCGCCAGGACCGAGGAACTGGAGAGCCTCGAAGCCTCCCCAATGTCGATGATGCCAGAAGGCCTGTTCGGGGGCATGAGCGACGCCGATCTGCGGGACTTCTTTGCCTATCTGATGAAGGAAAGCTGAGGGACGGTAGTTCGGTGATTCAGTAAATCGGTAAACCAGTGGATTGCCTGAGCCGACTGGATGTTAAACTCCTCCTTTACAGGTGGAACGGAGAGGGTTGGAGTACCGCCTTTAGGCGGCTCAGGAAACAACCCTCCCAGGATATCCCGTGCCCCCCGGCGAACTGACTTGCTCCTCACAGTTGCCTTTCGGAGAAAATCCGCCACCATCGCGCCATGCGTTGGTGGCTCCCTCTCCCATCCACTTTGGCCCTCCTGCTTCCCTGCCTGGTCACGCTCAACTCCGTCTCCCAGTCGCTGGCGCAGGCCCCGGGGGTCGCCCCAGATCCCAAGTTCGCCGTTGAGCGGACGCCATCCCCTGCCGAGATCTCGGCTTTCTTTGACGCCATCGAAGAAGGCGATGCCACGGCGGTCACCCGCCAACTGGACGCCGGCATGTCCCCAGACATCACTGATGCCAAGGGGGTGAACGCGCTCTACTTCGCCTGTGACAAGGAGCGGCCCAAGATTGCACAGCTACTGATCGCCCGTGGCGCGAACGTGAATCTCACACCCAGGCACGGCAGCACCGCGTTGCAGGTCTCGATTTACCGGGGATTTGACTCCTATGAGCTGAAGCCCGCAGAAGGATACCCGGAACTCATCAAGACCTTGCTGGCCAAGGGGGCGGACGTGAATGCGGCGGATGGGGAGGGCAACACACCGCTGATCGCTGCGGCAGAGAAGGACGATGTGGCCACCCTGAACCTCCTCCTGGAGCGCGGCGCGGACCTGAGCCACACCAACGAGAACGGCTGGACGGCGCTTGATCGCGCCGTGAGTTATCGCCGTCGCACCATTGCCCGCAAGCTGGTGGCCGCCGGAGCCCCACTGGATGAGGCACAGCAGCAACATCTGGCCAACTATCAGTTTGCCCGCCGGGCAGGCGGCTGGTTTCCGGTGATCTTGGTAGGCAGCTTTGTCCTGGCTTCCTTCATGCACCAGCGATTCAAGGCCCTGCCGAAGCCCGCTGAGACGCCAGGCGGTGGCGACAGCCTGCCCAACCTGCAGCCGCTCAAGTGCAACGCTTGCGGCGGCAGCGCGTCTCTGAGGCCAGGCAAGGCCACCTGCTCCCATTGTCACGAGCCCGTCCCCGTGCCGGAGGACTATATGGAGACGCTGAAGCTCCGCGAGCGTACCTTCAAGCTGCTGAAGAAAGCCGGGCTCCTGTGGAAGCGGGTGAGGCTGCTGTCCGTGGCACCCATCCGCTGGACCCTCTGGATCGCCGCCGGCTGGTTCGTCTGGCGCATGTCGAAAGGGTTGTTTCCTCACTTCGTCCGGGATGCGCTTTATGATCTCATGACTTTCGCGGGCACCATGGCCTGGGCCCTGGGGGTGCTGGCCATGTCCGCCATCGCCATTGCCCTGGCGGGCTATGCCCTCTATCTGGCCTGTGTCCGCGCCACACTGCCGGATCTGCCTGTGCAGAGGGCAGCTAATGGCCAAGAAGAGGATGTGCCCTGTCCGAACTGCGGCGGCTCAGTGAACCTGCAACCTGCGGACCTTGTCGGCGTCTGTGGCTACTGCGGCAGCGAGACCTATCGCACCGCCCTGGCCCGCGAAGCGCGGTCCGCAGCGACCGAGGAGAAACACGCCGCCGCCACCTCCCTGCACCAGGCGATGGCACGGATCTATGAGATGCGGGAGACTGCTGCGCTGGCAGTGCCGATGGCGATCCTGGCAATCGGGTTCGGGCTGGTGCTGGTGTTATATGTGGTGCTGTTGTTTGTGTGATACAGGTTCGTAGTGCTTGGTGCTTCGTGCTTGGTTCAGAGGCTTCGGAAGTTGGTTTGTAGCTCAAACTTTAGTTTGCCTCAGAAGACAATGGTCAAGTCCGACATCAACGCGCTATGACACCATGCCCTGACCGCGCAAGCGAGGAACTCCACCCTCGCTGGCGGCATAGAAGGGAGTAAGTGTAATCTCCCTACAAGGGCAAAAGATTGATCTGCTGAAATTTGTCCGACAGCGGACAGAAGAAGTCCCCGGTGTGATCGACCTCGATACTGTTAAGCTGCCAGTTCGAAAACTTGACCATGATCGCCCCAATCTCCTGCCCGCCATCAAAGCCGATCATGATGGCGCGTCCCGTCTCCCCCTCCGGAAATTGCACCTCATCCCAATAGTTGATCAGCCAGAGCGCTTCATCGTAGCTCGTCGCAACTCTTGCGTCCACGAGGGCATCGGAGACAACACGAAGGATTTTGGGCCAGCGTTCCAGCGCTTCCTGGATCAGTGGAAGCGTGTGAAGAGATTCGCGAGGGAGGCCGTACGGCGAGAAATAGCGGACGGAGTTGACGAGTGCAGAGCGGTCGTTGTTCATCGCGCATGATTTGTTGTGAAGTCTATTGCTCACGGCTGCGATGGTGGCTCCAGACGAGAGTGTTCTCGATCTGACGCCAGCACCATGCTCCTGGCAACAACGAAACCCGCCACACCGTAGCTGGAGGCAATGTGCCAGACTTTCAACCCATGCCTCTGCACAAGGTCAGGCAAACTGTCCTCTGCGCCCTCAGTTCTGGGCCAGCCATATTCTTTGAGCCGCTTGAAGAGATCGCCAAAACTATTCACTTCCTGGTCGATGCCCGAATCCTCGATATCAAAGATGATGTCGTGCCCCAGAACTGACTCGACGTGATGCGTCCACACGTCGTAGAACCACACGTCCGTAAACTCAGCCGGAGTATTGTGCGGATAGCACGTCCGAAGCACCAGAGTGGAAGTTCGCGCATCAAACTCATACCCGTAGAGATAGTTGTCATGGACAGAAGGCATGGTCAATTTGGCTCGATCGGACGCTTTTTTTGCTCTGCGAATACTCGGGGGCTTTTTGTCGGAAGATAGGGCCCCTTCAGGGGAAACAGCTCCAATGGCCTTGCAAGATCGGCTGTAGTAGCAGGTGCACGACGAACAAGGATGGGAGCCCTGGGCCTGTCTGACACGAGATCTTGCGGGAGGCGGCGGAGAAGCAAGAAGAATGACAGCAAGATCCCAGCGGCAGCCAAGGGCCCAAGGCCGTACGTCTCCACGTAGTTTTTGATCGTCCACGCCAGCCCAGAGGATGAGCGCCCCATGGCATCATCCACGATGTTGTAGCACCAATCCCCAACAACAAGGTCCCAGCAAGCAATCCGAAAATCGTGAGCCCATCTCGATGGCCAAACCACAAACTGGTTACCATGCTGTAGAGGAACAATCCCCCCAGCGCCGCCAAGGCGATAAATGGGATGCCCAACGGGAAACTCGCAATCCCCAGAAGCAGAGACATGAGTGACAGACCACCCACCACCACACAGAGCGGCAAGATGACCACCATGCTGATGACGAACTTTCCTAGGTGAATCTTCGCGTCTTGGCTTTCGTTCTTCACGGCGGATCAATCCCTGTTTCTGCATACGGTAGTGTGAAGCAGATCTGAGGGCAAGGAACTTGCCAGATCAAGACCGCCTTCCTGTCCGCATGAGAATCAGTGAGCTTTCATCGGCCTGTCTCCCCCTCAACCCCAAAATAGCCCCTTCGAAGCGGCGCAAAGAAAGCCCGTTCTCCTAGCTCGACCCCCAGGTGTAAAAGTAAACGACGGAGAGGAACATCGCTCTCCGTGAATTCGATCTCTTCCAGAACTTGCCCATCACGAAATGCAAAACCAGCGTGGTCACATACCCCTCCAAAGCACTCCACATACAAATACACGAAAGTAGTTGATGGGAATCGGGGACTCCAGTCAACCAAGACAAGATCCCGTGCTGCCTGGTTGTCAGCACGCTCGGTGCCGAATTTAACGCCGAAGCCCCGAAACGGCTGCTCCACCTTCCGCCCCACCCCAGGCACTTGAGAGAGCAAATCATTCATGACCCCCTCGTCTCCATTCGAAAAGACTCCTGAAAAGTTGAATGCCATGTGCTGAGGTCGCGAGTTACTTTGTATGCCCTCTGCCAGGTGCAGCCAGCCACTTGGCTAGACAAGCATAAATCTTCATCCCCGCCAAGTCACAGGCAGAAATAGAGATACATGGATTGTTTTAGGTCAAGCGCCCTTTGAGCAACTGCGGCAATCATCTTGATGACATCTTCGGCTTCGTCGGCACTGCACTGCATCTCCTCGGTCGCAGCCCACGCCTTGGACGCCTCCGACATTCTGGCGGCATCCAGTGTAGCAATCTTTCGCACAAGATCTTCAGGCACAATGTTGAGCCATTCTTCATCATGAGCAAAGACTTCCGTAAACTCGTCGATCAAAGCAACGTCCCATTCTCTCCCATCGATGATGGCCCAGAGCATCGATAGCTTCAAGGGCTCCATCGCGCTCATCTCTGCAACATCCTCCTGTGGCAGGTCATGATTCAGTTCGATTCGCACTGCGGTCGTCTCGTCAGCAGTGAAGAATATTGAAGGCAGGCTCATAGAGGGAATATTTTTGGGGCAAGTTTACATGGTGGTTGAGATCTTGTAGCAAAAACTGAACTCCAACCTGCTCCGTTCAAGTACCGGGGTCGAAGATGAGAAGCTCCCGAACTGAACGATGTGGGCACTTGCTTCCTGAGCCGACTGAAGTCCAATGCCATCAGGGAAAAAGCATCGGAGCTGATGGGACTCCTTGCGGCTGAGTTGTTTAGGTTGTCTTAATAAAGATGACTTCGCTGACTCACGCCTTTTTTTTAGCTTTTTCCCTCCCCAACTCCTCGATGACCTCCGCCGTCGCTTCGGGCGGGGCTCCCAGGGCAAAGAGCGCGTTGCCTTTGCCGTCTTTGTCGGCAGTCTGGTCAGCCACGCCCTCAGTGCCACGGGCTCCCTTGGCCATCACCTTCGCACCATGAGCAAGACCAAAATCTCTGATGCCTCCGCCCAAGAGCGCCGGGCCGGACTTTCCTGGGACTGGTTTTGCGAACTCTTCAAACACATCCTGGTTCCGCTGGCCCGCCCCGACACGCACACCGAGAGCTTCTATCAGGGCCTGCGGCTGCTGGGCATCGACGGCACCCAGTGGAGCCTGCGTAACACTAAAGAGCTTGATTCCCAGGGCTTTGCACGTTCCACCAGTGGCAACGGGGCCAAAGGAGCCTTCTGCAAATGGATGGCGACAGTCCTCTTGGAACTGGGTACCCACCACCCTTTGTACGCGGCCTGCTCGCAGCCTCAAGTCTCCCCCTCAGAAGGAGAGCCGACCCTGGCGCACCGGACGCTGGGGGGCCTGCCCCAAGATGAAGACACCCTGCTGCTGGCCGACCGGCTCTATGGCTGCCCCACCTTCATCACGGCGGTGCAAAAGGCGGCTTCAGGCCGCTGCCATCTGCTGTTGCGGGTGAAGAGCAACTACAAGGGCAAAGTCCTCGAGCACCTGCCTGATGGCAGTGCCATCATCGAAGTCAACTCCCGTGACCAGCGGGGCAAAGGAGGCATCAAACTAGCGACTGAGGGAGATCCGGGGCAAGGTGAAGCGGATCCCCAAGGCCGGTGAGCAGGAGGCAGCCAATGAGACTGCAGGCACGGAACTGCGGCTGTGGACCACGTTGCTGGATGCCAGCAAATACACAGCGCTGGAGTTGTATGCGCAGCGTTGGGAGCAGGAGCTGTTCTTCCACGAACTCAAGCGGCACACCGGACGGGAGAACCTGCTGCGCTCGGGCACGGTCCAGGGGGTGCAGGCGGAGTTTGGAGCCATGCTCATCGCCGCGAGTGTGCTGGCGCGCCAGCGGCTGGCGGCAGGCGATGCGGTGGGAGTGAGCCCGCTGCGCATCAGTCTGACGAAGATCAGCCGAGGGCTGGAGGCGTTGCTGCCGGTGCTGGAGGTGTCCGGAGATTTGATCACTGATCAGCAGCGCCAGCAGATGATCGAAAGGTTTATGGAGCACACCGTGCGGGAAGCGGTCATCCCCAAGCGCAGGTCTCGCGGCTGCCAGAGGGGGCTGCGCAAGCCCGTGTGCGCCTGGCCGCGCATCCGGACGCGCGAGTACACCGAGGGAGAGAGCGTGATGGAGATCATTGTCACCCCTTTTCCCTGATGGCATTGGCTTTTGTGCGGTCAGGACACAAACACCCAGCGCTCCCAACACCGCAAGCGACCTCAGCGTTGGAGCACCGGCATCAGGCGGCCGAAGCTCCTCACCTCGCCCCGGCTGCAACCTCACTCAACGCACGACTGAGCGGGGCTGGGAACCCCCGCCTCCTTTACCAGCCCGCGGACCTCCGGGGCAAACCACGCCCTCACCTCCGATGCTCATCCTCATCCCCGTCTCCCCTTCCCGATGCCGGAGGCATCCCAGCCATTAGCCGGATGGTTGAAGGAGCGTAGCGACTGATACCTCCGGTTACCTCAAACAATCTCCCCGACCCCGGAGGGGTCGCAGCATCCGCCACCACACTCCAGACGCCCAACGCTCCCTACACCTCAAGCGATCTCAGTGTTGGATCACCGACATCAGTCGGCCGTAGCTCCTCACCTCGCCCCGGCTGCAACCTCACTCAACGCACGACTGAGCGGGGCTGGGAACCCCCGCCTCCTTTACCAGCCCGCGGACCTCCGGGGCAAACCACGCCCTCACCTCCGATGCTCATCCTCATCCCCCCTTCCCGATGCCGGAGGCATCCCAGCCATTAGCCGGATGGTTGAAGGAGCGTAGCGACTGATACCTCCGGTTACCTCAAACAATCTCCCCGACCCCGGAGGGGTCGCAGCATCGGCCCCTTGCCTCATGGCGAACCCTTCGGGTTCATGACATAACGACAACGCGCAACAAAAGAACCAAGAACCATTGTTCCGCAATTCCATTCCTCTCCTGAGGAAATGGTGGGCAGGGATGGGTTCGAACCATCGTAGGCGTAAGCCAGTGGATTTACAGTCCACCCCGTTTGACCGCTCCGGCACCTACCCGTCGTTCCGCGTGAGACACGCTAGAAGCGAGCCCTTAAATTGCTCGTGACGGCAAAACATGCAAGCGGATTTTGAATGGTTTCCGCAACTTTTTTAAGGCCCCACCATTTGTCCCACGCTTCTTAAAGAGCTCGTGCTCATCCAGATGCCAAAATCGTCAGAACTCACTGGATGACCGGGCCAAACACCGGCGCATCTTGCCCCCGCCCGGGGGCGTTTCTCTGGGGGAACAGGGTGTCGGTTTTATGCAGTGAGCCGCCCTCGGCACACTCCCTGCTTGCTAACTTGCCTGTTCTTGACTAGTTTGGCTCCCCCCTTTTCCCGAGCGGGCAAAGGGGCGAACCTCGCATCCCCTTGTGGCCACATGACCAAGCATCCTTATTACGACGAACCAATTCCGAATGAAGGCACGCTCCATAACATGGATATGGAACGCGACGCCTGCGGTGTGGGCTTTGTAGCGCAGGTGGATGGTAAACGTAGCCGCAAGATTCTCGACTACGCCTTGGGCGGTTGTTGCGCCGTCGTACACCGCGGGGCCATGGAGGCCGATATGAAGACGGGTGACGGCGCCGGCGTCCTCACCCAGATCCCGCACAAGCTCCTCCTCCCCGAAGTGGAAAAATTCGGCGTAAAGCTGGATCATGAACTCGACCTCGGCGTCGGCATGTTCTTCCTTCCCCAGGACGAGACCGCCCGCCTTCGCATCCAGCTCGTGGCGGAGAGCGTCCTCGACAAGCGCGACGTCACCGTCATCGGCTGGCGCAAGGTGCCGGTCAATGAGCGCGAGCTCGGCGAAAAAGCCCGCCGCACCATGCCTTTCATCACCCAGCTTCTGGTGAGACGGCCGGAAGATCTGGATGACGCCGCCTTCGAGCGTGCGCTCTTCCTCTCCCGCCGTGAGATCGAGCTGAAAGGCAAACAGCAGGGTCTGGCGGAATTCTACGTCCCGTCCATGTCCCACCGGACGGTCATCTACAAGGCCCTGGTCGTCGCGACCGCCTTGGAGAAGTTCTACTACGACCTGCAGGACGAGAACTACGAGACGGCCCTGGCGGTGTTCCACCAGCGCTTCTCCACCAACACGTTCCCGACCTGGGCGCTGTCCCACCCCTTCCGCATGCTGGCCCACAACGGTGAAATCAACACCGTGCGTGGCAACCGCAACTGGATGGGCTCCCGGGCCAGCGACTTCGAACACCCCTGGTGGGAAGGCGATGAGCACCTGCTCAAAGGCCTGTGCGATCCCAAGCAGAGCGACTCCGCGTCCCTCGACGCCGCTCTGGAACTGCTCGTCCTCTCCGGTCGCAGCGTGACGGAGTCCATGTCCATGCTGGTGCCCCCGGCCTACGGCATCGACCCGACCACCACGGAGGAGGAGAAGTCCTACTACGAGTACCACTCCTGCTTCAGCGAACCTTGGGACGGCCCGGCTGGCCTTATCTTCACCGATGGCCGCGTCATCGCCGCCACCCTGGACCGCAACGGTCTGCGCCCCTCCCGCTACAAACTCACCGAAGACGGCGTGTTTGCCCTCGGTTCCGAAGTGGGCATCGTGCCGCTCGATGACGCCAAGGTCATCAAAAAAGGCCGTCTCTCCCCCGGTGAGATGATCAGCGTGGACATCTCCAAAGGCGTCGTGTCCTACGACGAAGAGATCAAACAGCAGCTTGTGTCCCGCCAGCCCTACGGCGAGTGGCTCAAGGAACAGCGCGTGGAACTCACCGCGCAGGCTCCCCACGCTCCCAAGGAAGATCTCGACATCCTCAGCCTTTCCCAGAAGCAGGTCACCTTCGGCTGGAACAAGGAAGAGGTCGAAATGGCCTTCGCCCCCATGCTCGCCAAGGGTGAGGAAGCCATCTACTCCATGGGTGACGACGCCGCGTTGTCCATCCTCTCCAAGCAGCCCAAGCTGCTCTTCACCTACTTCAAGCAGCTCTTCGCGCAGGTCACCAACCCGCCGATCGACCCCATCCGCGAACGCGGTGTGATGTCGCTCGACGTTGTGCTCGGCTGGCAGCGCAACTGGCTCGCCGAGACCCCAGAGCACGCCCACGTGGTGCACCTGACCTCGCCGTTCCTGTTTGAAAACGAGCTTGAGACCCTGAAGGGCCTCAAGGACTTCCCCTGCCGCGTGCTCGACATCACCTTCCCGGTGAGCGAAGGCCCCGAGGGGCTGAAGAAGGCTGTGGACCGCCTTTGCGCGGAGGCCGAGCAGGCCGTCAATGACGACATCCGCATCCTCATCCTGAGCGACCGCGCCGTGGACCACACCCGTGTGCCCGTGCCCTCGCTCATGGCCACCGGTGCGGTGCACCACCACCTGAACCGCAAGCAGGTGCGCATGCGCCTCAGTCTCGTGGTGGATTCCGGCGAAGCTCGCGACACCCACCAGATGGCCCTGCTGTTTGGCTTCGGTGCCTCCGCCGTCTGCCCCTACCTGGCCTTTGAGACCGTCCAGGAAGTGCTGGAGAAGGACAAGACCGCCCGCAAGCCCATCCTCGAAGGCTTCGACTTCGCCAAGGCCCTCACCTACTACCGCAAGGGGTTGGAGAAGGGCGTGCTGAAGATCATGTCCAAGATGGGCATCAGCGTGCTCAGCAGCTACACCGGCGCCCAGATCTTCGAGGCCGTCGGCCTTGGCAAGGAGCTGATGGACAAGTGCTTCACCGGCTCACCGTCCCAGATCTCTGGTATCGGCTTCAACGAAGTGGCTGAGGAAAGCCTCGCCCGCCACGCCGCTGGCTATGGCCCGGCTGTTCCTGAAGCAGGCGCGATCGAACTTGCCGACCCTGGCTTCTACCGCCCGCGTCGTGAAGGGGAAGTGCATGCCGTCACCGGCCCGGTCATCAAGAACTTCCACACCTTCGTGAAGTCCGGCAAGTCGGAGGACTATGAGTCCTACGTGAAGACCCAGCTGGAGAACACCCCGGTGGCTCTCAAGGACCTCATGGAATTCGTGCCGTCCTCCGATGGCCCGATCCCGCTGGAAGAAGTGGAGCCCATCGAAGACATCCGCGTCCGGTTCACCACCGCCGCCATGTCCCTGGGTGCCATTTCCCCTGAGGCTCACGAAGCCTTGGCCATCGCCATGAACAGCATCGGCGGCAAGTCTGACTCCGGTGAAGGCGGCGAAGACCCGCGCCGGTTCAAGCCGTACGAAAACGGCGACTGGGCCATGAGTAAGATCAAGCAGGTGGCTTCCGGCCGTTTCGGCGTGACCGCGGAGTACCTGGCCAACGCCTGGGAACTGGAAATCAAGATGGCGCAGGGTGCCAAGCCTGGTGAAGGCGGCCAGCTCCCGGCCATGAAGGTGAACCGGCTCATCGCCCGCCTGCGCAACACGCAGCCCGGCGTGACCCTCATCAGCCCGCCCCCGCACCACGACATCTACTCCATCGAAGACCTTGCCCAGCTCATTCACGACCTCAAGGAAGTGAACCCACGCGCCCGCGTGTGTGTGAAACTGGTGGCTGAGTCCGGTGTGGGCACGGTGGCCGCTGGAGTGGCCAAGGCCAACGCGGACATCATTCTCATCTCCGGCCACGACGGCGGCACGGGCGCCTCCCCGCTGAGCAGCATCAAGCACGCCGGTCTCCCCTGGGAGCTCGGCCTCGCTGAAGCCCAGCAGGTGCTCATGCTCAACGGCCTGCGTGACCGGGTGACGCTGCGTACCGACGGCGGTCTCCGCAACGGTCGCGACATCGCCATGGCGGCCATCCTCGGTGCTGAAGAGTTCAACTTCGGTACCATCGCCCTCATCGCCCTGGGTTGCGTGTACGTGCGCCAGTGCCACCTGAACAACTGCCCGGTCGGCGTGGCCACCACGGATCCGAAGTTCCGCCAGAAGTTCAAAGGCAAGCCTGAGCACGTGGTGAACTTCTTCAACTCGGTTGCTCACGAGACCCGCCAGATCATGGCCCAGCTCGGCATCGCGAAGATGAACGACCTCATCGGTCGTCCGGAATTCCTGCGCCAGCGCCATGTGCCGGATCACAAGAAGGCCAACCTGCTGGATCTCTCCCGCATCCTTCGCGATGTGGGCAAGGAGGCGGATGAAGATCTGCCACGTATCTGCCGCGTGAACAGCAACGAGCGCATCAACAACCACCCGCTGGACGACAAAATCCTCCAGGCGGCCCAGGTGGCGATCAGCGACAAGCGCAAGATCAAGCCGCTCTCCTACAAGGTCGTTAACACGAACCGCAACATCGGCACCGGTCTCTCCGGTGAAATCGCCTTCCACCATGGCAACCACGGCCTGCCCGACGGCACGATCGAGGTGAACCTGGAAGGCAGCGCTGGCCAGAGCTTCGGCACCTTCCTGTGCGGCGGCGTGAAGCTGAACCTCACCGGGGAAGCGAACGACTACGTCGGCAAGGGCCTTTGCGGTGGCGAGATCGTCATCCGCACCCCCAACAAGACTCACCCGAGCTTCAAGTCCTGGGAAAACTCCATCCTCGGCAACACCGTCATGTACGGAGCCACCAGTGGCAGCCTCTATGCCGCCGGCCGCGCCGGGGAACGCTTCTGCGTCCGTAACTCCGGCGGCACCGCCGTGGTGGAAGGCATCGGCGACCACGGTTGCGAGTACATGACCAACGGTCTCGTGGCCGTGCTGGGCAGCTTCGGCAAGAACTTCGGTGCAGGCATGAGCGGTGGCGTGGCCTACCTGCTCGATGAAGCCGGCATGTTCGACAAGCTGCACAATCCGGAGATGATCCGCGGCGTGCAGGTGTCCGAGCCCGAAGATGTGAAGCAGCTTCAGCAGCTCATCTACAGCCACCTCGAGAAGACGGACAGCCTCCGCGCCAAGGACATCCTTGACCGCTGGGATCACTTCCGCCCGCTCTTCGTCAAGGTGACGCCCAAGGTCGAGCCCGTGGCCCTGCCACCGGAAGAAGAAGGCGAAGCCGCCCAGACCGCTCCTGCCAAGGCCTAGACCGCCCGGCGCTTCGACATCAGCATCAGCTCTCCTAGGAGCGGACTCCCTACCGGGGTCCGCTCTTTTTTGTGGGTGCCGGGTAAAGAAGGGCCTTCAGATTGAAATCCAACCTTTTCGTCAGTGGCCAGGTTCCTGCTATCATGCGAAATACTGGCACTCACAGAGGATGAACTGGGTATGAGAGGACTGTTTTCCAAGCTATCAACACTGTGTCTGGGAGATGACGCCCTGCTCGCCGCGCGTCAGATGGCCGTCTCCCGGCAGACACCCGCCCACCTGGGCGCCACCCTCGCTGACGGGGGCGTCCACTTCAGTATCTACTCCCGGGCTGCGGATGGGGTGGACCTGTGTCTGTTCGACCCGGCTGAACCCTCGGAGGAGACGGGCCGGGTGCGCATGACAAAGGATGACGACGATGTCTGGCACGCCTTTGTGCCCGGGCTCACCGCCGGGGCCGTGTATGGCTTCCGCGCTCGTGGCCCCTGGTCACCGACGCAGGGCAAGTGGTTCAATCCCCACAAGCTCCTCCTGGACCCCTATGCCAAGGCCCTCCTCGGCGAGCCGATCTGGCAGGAGGCCTACCAGAATGTGGGAGAGAAGACGACACGCGATTTTCAGGACAGCGGGCCGACCGCGCTCAAGTCTGTGGTGATCTCAGACGAGTTCGACTGGGAGGGAGATGCCCTGCCCGCCGTCCCGTGGCAGGAGACCGTGATCTACGAGCTGCATGTGAAAGGCATGACCATGCAGCATCCAGATGTGCCGCCGGACAAGCGTGGCACCTACGCCGGGCTGGCCGATCCTGCCGTGATCGAGTACCTGAAGTCCATCGGCGTGACCTCGGTGCAGCTGCTGCCCGTCCACCAGCATCTGGATGACGGCTTCCTGCTCGCCAAGGGCCTCACCAACTACTGGGGCTACAACACCATCGGCTTCTTCGCCCCGCACAGTGAATACGCCGCCACGCGCGATCCGCAGGCCCAGGTGGCGGAGTTCAAGACGATGGTTCGAGAACTGCACAAGGCAGGGATCGAGGTCATCCTCGATGTGGTGTACAACCACACCGCCGAGGGGGATGAGAACGGGCCCATGATCTTCCTGCGCGGCCTGGACAACGCCGGCTACTACCTCCTGAACAACGACCATAAGGTGGTGAACTACACCGGCTGCGGGAACACATTGAACGCCGCCAGCCCGCCCGCCCTGCGCCTCGTCATGGACAGCCTGCGCTACTGGGTTCAGGAAATGCACATCGACGGCTTCCGCTTCGACCTCGGCGCCACCATGGGACGCCGCGGTGAGCTCTTCGACATCGGCTGCTCCTTCTTCCAGGGGCTGGCCCAGGACCCCGTGCTGCGCCGCGTGAAGATGATCGCGGAGCCCTGGGATCTCGGGCCCAACGGGTACCAGGTGGGTGGTTTCCCGAAACCCTGGCATGAGCTCAACGGCCGCTTCCGCGACAACGTCCGCTGCTTCTGGAAAGGCGACGAGGGCCGCATGGCAGACTTTGCCAAGCGCCTCTGCGGCAGCCAGGACATCTATGGCCCCGGCGGCCGCCCGCCCTCGGCCAGTGTGAACTTTCTCACCTCGCACGATGGCTTCACGCTGCGGGACCTCTGGAGCTACAACAACAAACACAACGAGGACAACGGCGAGGAGAACCGGGACGGCGACAGCCATAACAACGGCTGGAACTGCGGCATCGAGGGCGACACCCGCGATGCGATCGCGCTGAGTCTGCGGCGGCGGCTTTCGCGCTCCTGCCTGGCCACGCTCTTCCTGTCCCAGGGCGTTCCCTTCCTCACCATGGGGGACGAGCGCTGGCGCACCCAGCGGGGCAACAACAACGGCTACTGCCAGGACAACCCCATCAGCTGGATGGACTGGACGACGAACCGGGAGTCCACCCGCATGCTGGAGTTTGTGAAGCAGCTCGCCCGCTTCCGCCAGCTCCACCCCGTGGTGCGCCGGGCCAAATTCTTTGACGGGCGCGTCAATCCCTACACCGGCCGGCCAGACATCGCCTGGCTCTGCCGCGAGGGCCTGACCATGAGCCGGGAGGTCTGGCACGCCGCCGAGACCCGCTTCATCGCCGCCGTGCTGGATGACTCGCAAGGCAACAAGCGTGACAAAGCCGCCCCCATCTTGCTCTTGTTCAACAGCTCGCCCGAGGACATTGACTTCCCCATGCCTGACGGTACTTGGACTCTGGTCTTCGACACCTCCCGGGAGCCCTGCTTCCCCAGAGAGTCAGACCCGGTCAAGACATATGAAGAATCCTTTGCCTCAGCCAGCCGGTCGGTGGCATGTCTTGTGCTGAAATTGACCTAATGGCACCGCCCGCTCGCGGGAGTGCCAGCACCAGAAAGATTTGCATGCGAAAAACGAAGATCCTCGTCACCCTAGGTCCGGCCACGGAAAGCGTTGAAAAGATCGAGGCCCTGATCCGCACGGGGGCCAACATCTTCCGGCTCAACATGAGCCATGCCTCCCATGAGTGGACGCGCAACGTGTACAACAGCATCCGGGACGCCGCCAAGCAGCTGAACTCGGACGTGGCCGTGCTCATGGACCTCACCGGCCCCTCCATCCGCACCGGCGATGTGGAGGCCCCCTGGCAGCTCAAGAAGGGCGACACGGTGGAATTCCGTACCGATGAGACGCTCGCGCCCATCGGCACCTACTCCACCACCGTCAACTACCCCGGCCTCACCCATGATCTCAAGCCGGGCGACGCCATCGCCATCGACGGCGGCATGATCCAGATGCGCACCGTGTCCGCGATTGGCAAGCGCATCCAGGCCGAGGTGCTCACGGGCGGGGAGATGAAGTCCCGCCGCCACATCAACCTGCCCGGTGTGGACGTAAACCTCCCGCCTCTGACCAAGAAGGACTACCTGGACTTGGATCTGGGCGTCGAGCTGGGTGTGGACTACTTCGCCCTCAGCTTCGCCCGCGAACCCGCGCACATCCAGCACCTGGAACTGCTGCTGGAGCAGAAGAACTCCCACGCCCGGGTCATCGCCAAGATCGAGAACCAGCAGGCCCTCAACAATCTGGACGCCCTCGTGGTCGCCTCCAAGGGCATCATGGTGGCCCGCGGCGACCTCGGCAGCGAGTGCCCCGTGGAGGACCTCCCCATCATCCAGCGTGACATCATCGAGCGCTGCTCCTATCACGGGCGCAAGGTCATCGTCGCCACCCAGATGCTGGAGAGCATGATCGAAAACCCCGTGCCGACCCGTGCAGAGGTGACCGACATCTTCAACGCCGTGACCGAGCAGGTGGACTGCGTCATGCTCAGCGGCGAAACCAGCGTGGGCAAGTACCCCGACCGCTGCGTGGACGTGCTCCATCGCGTCATCAGCCGCACAGAAAAGCGCTACCCCTCCGGCCGCTTCGCCTCCGATGCTCCCATCAAGACCAACAAACATCGCGCGGTGAAATCCGCCATCGGTCTGGCCAACAGCATCCCCAACTCCAAGCTCCTGGTCTTCACCAAGGGCGGCACCACCGCCCACCTCTGCGCCCATCAGCGCCCCGAGTTCGCGCCCATCTTTGCTTTTACCCCGAACCTCTACATCAGCCGCACGCTCATGTCCGCCCGCGGCGTGTTCCCGTTCGTGATGGAGTTCAACAGCAAGAACCCCAGCGCCACCATCGAGGCCGCCATCAAGTCCCTCCGCGAACGCAGCCTCGTCCTCGCCGGCGATCCCATCGTCATCCTCAGCGACGTGCTGCATGATGATCTGATCGTGGATTCGATCCTGCTGAGGCAGGCGTAGCGTAAAATACGGGATTGGCCAACCACAGAGGCGCAGAGAACACAGAGGGATGAGGGGATTGAGTTGAAGGGGGGCGAGAGTCCTCCAGTTCTCAGCGCCTCCTCTCATTCCTTCCATGTCCGCAAACGGGGTTGGAGTTCCGCGGCTACGCAAAGGGGGACGGCTCACGCCACCACTGTAGAAGAACCGTCTCGGTTCTTGTTCCCCAACCACCCAGCGCCCCCAAGAGCCGGGACGGCTCTTCTACATTGCTGGCGCTCCCACCCCGGCCCCCGTGAAACTCGAAGCCCACCACCCCCCTCCCCAAATCACCGCTTCCTCGAACCCGGAGGGTTCACCATGCATAGCCATGGGTCGGCCGAGCGTAGCGAGGACTACCCATGGATATCTGCAGTGACGCATTCTACCGCGGAGCGGTAGGCCCATAGCGGCCATCGTCCACACATCCTGCGCCCTCGTCCAGCACGCCCCCCACTGGAGAAGAACCGTCTCGGTTCTTGCTCCTCAACCGCCCAGCACCCCCAAGAGCCGGGACGGCTCTTCTACCTTGCCAGCACACCCACCCCAGCCCCCCCTCGGGTCTTGCGTCTTGTGTCTTTCTCCCCCTTGCGCACCACCCCGTTCTGGTTTGGGTTACACCCATGCGCACCCGGCTCCTCCTTCCTCTGCTGCTCGGCATCGTCACCCTCGCCACCTCTCCCCCGCGAGCCAACGCCGCCGAATCCCCCTGGGACCTCGCCCAACTCTCGAAGGCCCCCGCTCACGAGTGGCTCGTCAAAGACGGCCCCATGCGCGCCCTGACCTACACGGGACTCCCCTTCCAGGGCAAACCTTCCCAGGTCTTCGCCTACTACGCCTCTCCCGCCACCCTTTCCCCCGCCACCGAAGCCACCAAAAAATATCCCGGCGTCGTCCTCATCCACGGCGGCGGTGGCACCGCCTTCAAGGCCTGGGCTGAACTCTGGGCCAAGCGTGGCTACGCCGCCATCGCCATGGACCTCAGCGGCATGCGCCCGGAGGAGGCCGATCCCAACAAACGCACCCGCATTCCCGATGGCGGCCCCGACCAGGGCCATCCCGCCAAGTTCGACACCATCCGCACCGAGGACATCACCGATGACTGGCCGCTCCATGCAGTGGCCAACAGCATCCTCGCTCACTCCCTCCTCCTGAGCTTCCCCGAGGTGGACAAGGACCGCACCGCCGTCACCGGCATCAGCTGGGGCGGCTACACCACCTGCATCGTCGCCTCCGTGGACTCCCGTTTCAAAGCGGCCGTCCCGGTCTATGGATGTGGTTTCCTAGAACAAAACAGCTGCTGGCTCGGTGAGTTCACCAAACTCGGTCCGGATCTCACCAAGAAATGGGTCGAGCGCTACGACCCCTCCAGCCACCTCTCCCGCTGCACCGTGCCCATCTTCTTCATGAACGGCACCAACGACTTCGCCTACCCGCTCGACAGCTACATGAAGAGCTATGATGCCGTGTCCAAGACCGCCAAGAACATCCGCGTCCAGATCAAGATGCCCCATGGCCACGGTGTGGGCTGGGAGCCCAAGGAAATCGGTCTCTGGGTGGACCAGCAGCTCGGTCTGGGGGACGGCAAGGCACTCGCCACCTGCACCGCGCCCGTCCTCGCCGATGGCAAGGTGACGGCAAAAATCACCCACTCGCTCCCGGTGAAAGCCGCGGCCTTCAACTACGCCCTGCCTGGCGAAGCCGTGAACAAACGCGAATGGAAATCCGTCCCAGCCACCATCGAAAACGACGTCGTGACCGCTCCCGCTGCCGAGGCCGAATCGGACATGTGGTTCTTCACCGTCACTGACGAGCGCGACGCCATGGTGTCTTCTCCGGTGGCGTTTAAGTAGGCCCCGGCAGCCAAACCTGCGCGCGGCGGGCACTTTTGTCTCGCCCCGCGCCTGGCTGAGCCTTACAATTTGCGCCGACACCCTTTCACGGTGCGGCTTGGTCTAGGTATCAAGCCCTGAGACAACATCAGTTCAGCTCAGCTCAGCCAAAATCCCCCCATGAAAATCGCAACTCCGTATCTTCTCACGGTCGCTTGCTTGATCTGCCTCTGCGGCCACGCCCAGCAAGAGCCAAACCAAAAAAAGGAAGCATCGCGCGTGCTTCCCGGCTGGGGCACCGCCCTGGACCCGGACAACGACTGCAAGTTCTTCCTCGCCAAGGACTCCCTGCTCATCAGCGTCCCCGGAGCACGCCCTCACGATCTGGCCGCAGACATCGGCGTCATCAATGCACCTCGGGTTCTCCAAGAGGTACACGGCGACTTCACCCTGCAGGTCAAGGTAGAGGGACGCTTCACTCCCGGTGACGAATCCACCAAAGCAGGACGCACTGGCTACAATGGTGCCGCCCTTATCGCCATGGCCGACCCAAACAATGTTGTCACCCTGGCGCGCGCCGTTTTGCAACACTCCGGCGAGGAAGCACAGCCCTATGCCAATTTCGAAATTCGGGTGGACGGCGAACTTCAACGCATCGGCCTGACCGGCGACCAGCGTCTCCCCAAAGACGGACCCGTGTTCCTCCGCCTCGAACGCCGCGGCAACAAGCTCCTCGGAGCCTCAAGCACCGACGGTGTGAATTGGAATGTCCTCGAACCCAAAGAGATCCCCTCTAACTGGCCCACGAAACTGCAGGCAGGCGTCGCCGCCATCAGCACCTCCAAAGAAGAGTTCAACCCCCGGTTCTCCAAGCTCCAGACGTTGAAGTGAAGCCCTGATTGGACGCCATGGACCACAGCGCGAACCTCCGGTGTCGGCACTGTGGTGTGACGCTCGCGAGCAACCTCAAGCCCGTGGAAGCAGGGTTCAAGTGGGTGTTCGACATGCAAATCGATGTCGTGCCCTCTGGTCGATTTGCCATCGGTAATGGCAGCTACTCAGGACTCACAAAGGATCACATCATCGTCCATCTTGACGATCTCAAGTCCCTCACTCGACCTCCTGACGACGTAGGCCGAGGCTATGGATGTTGCGGTTACTGGGATGGTCACGGTCCCAACTTGGTCTGTGTCTGCGGCGCTGAAATCGGCTTCGAACTCTCAGATTGTGCAGCCCCTCGAATGGCTCATTTCGCGACCACTGACGTGATGCTAAGTCGCAGCGACCTGCGAGATGCGGGCTGAATCATCCCGTTGCTGGAGCCATGCTCCGCTTTTCATGATGGTCTGATTTGCCCGAAACTCTCTGTTCTGCACCCCAAGAAAAACAGCCCCCATGCCCCTCACCGAAAGCTCGAACTCCCCGACCTACTACCACGGCACACGCGCCGACTTGCGCCCCGGCGACCTCATTGCTCCCGGCTTCAATTCCAACTACGGCAGCAGGAGAAAGGCGAACTTCGTCTATCTCAGCGCCACCCTAGACGCCGCCACCTGGGGAGCCGAACTGGCCGTGGGCGAAGGGCCCGGCAGGATCTACATCGTGGAACCGACCGGAGCATTTGAAGATGACCCGAACCTGACCGACAAAAAATTCCCCGGCAATCCGACCAAATCCTATCGCACTCGGGAACCTCTGCGAGTCACCGGCGAGATCATCGACTGGCAAGGACATCCACCCGAAGTTCTACAGAAGATGAAGGACCATCTTGAGAAGCTCAAGCTGGCCGGGGTAGAGGCGATTGAGGAGTAGCCGACATTCTCTGCACCGAACCCAAGCGAGGCCAACTCCGTGTTTGCGCAACGGTAACCCCACGCCAACGGCGTGATACAAAACAGCCCGGGGTCAGACCGCGAAGCGGTCGCCACCCCGGGTATCGATGGTCTGGAGATGGAACTCCAACGGAGTTCTACAGACCGTCCAGATCACAGGCAGACGACTATCCTACATGCGGCGGAAACGTGAGTTCCACAATACGAGCCAAGCCAACTTGCAGATCCCAATCCGTCTTTACCATGCGACTCTTTCCCACACGACGAAGAACTTGGTTGGTGCTGGCAGCAAGCATCTTCCTGCTCGCCTTCGTGGCCGGGTACTTTATTGATACGTTCGCCTACTCATCCGTCTGCACTCGATGCGGCGCGATACAGACCAACTCCGAGTGGAAGATTCCCTCCCTCCGCAAGACGCTAGAGCTCCATTCATCAGAATCCCAGACCCCGGTAAGCACAGCACTGTCCCGAATGGGAGCCATCTCGGACCATGAACATCAATGGCTCTTTTGCTCAGGAGGTGGCGAAGACATCCTCTGCGCCATCGGCGCGGGCCGTCATATCGCAGTCCGATCTGAAGAAGTGGCGTCACTCCTGGAATCGATCCACCAATTCGGTGACAAGCAATTCCGTGACCGCATCATCAGTTTGCTCTTCGATCCAAAGACGTCAGAATTGGTTCGCAGCCTCAGTCTCAGCATTCCCGCAGGTGGTTTTGCCAACATGAATGAGTATCGTGTGTGGCTGGAGGAGCATACGGTCGATTTCGATGAGAGGGTGCTGGAGTACCAGCGCCGTTGAACTCCTCTCCCGGAGGTGTCAGTCGCTTCGCTCCTTCAACCACCGGCCGATGGCTGGGATGCCGCCAGCCCCCAAAAGCATCTGAAGCCAATGACGCGTCCTCCCCACCATCGCACCCCCAACATCTTGACTACTGACGCACTGACGCACTGCCTACTGGCCCCTTTCCTTCCAACACCTTCGCCAGTTTCCTCGCACCCTCCCGGATCAATTCCGGCCGGTAGCCGCCGAAGCCCAGCAGCAGCCCGTTCACGTCCTTGCGCCGGATCTGGAACATGGAGAGCGTCATGCACCGCACCCCTTGCCGCGCCGCCGCCTCGGCCACGGCCTGATCTTTGAGTGACGGAGGCAAATGCCCCGCTGTCTGCATGCCGGCATGAATCGGGGCGATCTCGATCAGCCCCGCCAGCGGACCGGTCGCCGCCATTTCCATCAGGGTTTCCAGGCGCTCCGCATACGCCTCCCGCATCCGGCGGATGTGCTGGCCGAAGTGGCCCTCCGTGATGAAATCACACAACACGGCCTGATCCAGCAATGGCGGGAAACGATCACTCAGCGAGCGGGCCACGGCAAACGGCTCCACCAGCCGCGGCGGCAGCACCACATAGCCCAGCCTCAAATTAGGAAACAACATCTTGTTGAAACTCCCCGCGAAGATCACGCAGCCGCTGCCGTCCAGCCCCTGCATGGAGGGCAGCGGCCGCCCCTGGTAACGGTACTCGCTGTCATAGTCGTCCTCAAAGATCCATGCCCCCGCCTCCTGTGCCCACCGCAGCAGGGCCAGGCGACGTTCCAGGCTCAGGCTTGCACCCAGAGGAAACTCATGTGCCGGCGTCACATAGGCCAGCTTGGCATCCGCGGCCAGCTTTTGCCCTTGGGCCACGTCCAGCCCATCTTCATCCACAGGGACGGCCACCAGCCGCGCTCCCACGGACCGAATGGCGCCCACCGCCCCGATGTACCCCGGGTCCTCCATCCATACCTTGTCGCCAGGGTCCAGCACCAGCCGCGCCGTAAGGTCGAGCGTCTGCTGGGTTCCGGAAACAATCACCACCTGATCCGCCGTGCAGTGTACCGCCCGGGCAGATCCCAGATAGGCCGCCACTGCCTCCCGGAGCGGCCGGTACCCGTGAGCCTCCGCCACGCCCAGTTGCAGTCCGGAGGCCCGTCGCAGCCGACGCCCTGCCAGCCGGCTCCACAGGGTGGTGGGAAAGAGATCCAGCGCCGGCTGGTTGGGCTCAAACGCCACCCCCGTAGGAGCCACCCCGCGAAGAGGAAACAGGGGGCGCAGTGTCTGGGACCATGCAGAAAGTCTGGCCCGTGAAGGTGTCACACTCGCCGGTGCCGCCTGCAGGGAGGGGGCCGGGGCAAAGAAACGCTCTGGCAGATTGCCCGCCACCCGTGTGCCCGATCCCACTTCGCTCTCCACATAGCCCTCGGCCTTGAGTTGCTCGAACGTGACCAGCACCGTGCCACGTGCTACGCCGTACTGCGTCGCCAGATCCCGGGTAGAGGGCAGCCGCATGCCCGGCTTGAGCCGGCCCTCAGCGATCGCGAGACGAAGCTCCTCGTAGATCCATCGGAAAAGGGGCGTGCCCCCCGGGGCCGGGCGCAGCGCCAGTTCCTGCAGGGATGCTTTTCTGGCCATGGCGTGGGTGTCTCCGGGAAAAAAGTGGTCCAGTTGATATCGGGTAAATGGACCTTCCGACAAGTCCATTCGCAAGCGAATCTTTCTCGCGTTCGAAACACCAAAATCAAACCAACATCCTTATGAGTGAGATCTCTGACACCCCGGAAGGCAAGCCCCGCATGGCATATCACCTGGCCAGCCCCGACGCTGTGAAGGCCATGTTCGCCCTGTCTGCCGCCGTCCAGAAACTCGGCATCGAGCCCAAACTCCTGGATCTGATCCACCTGCGCGTCTCCCTGATCAATGGTTGCGCCTACTGCATCGACCTCCACAATCGCGAGGCGCTCGCCCGCGGAGAAACCGCCCGCCGTCTGAATCTCCTGCCCGTGTGGCATGAGGTCCCCCACCTCTACACCAGCCGCGAACGTGCCGCCATCGCCTGGACCGAGGCCGTGACCCTCATTTCCCAAACGCATGTGCCCGATGACGTGTATGCCCGGGCCCGCCAGGAGTTCTCCGAGACCGAACTGGCCAACCTCAACCTCGCCGTCGTGGCCATCAACGGCTGGAACCGCTTCGCCATCAGCTTCCGCAAGATGCCCGAAGAACTGAAATAATACCCTCGAACCCCGCATTCTGTATTCCGCATTCCCAATTCCACCTTCCGCATTCCTATGACTCTTTCCCGTCGCCAACTCATGACCCTGCTGACCGCTGCCTCCGGCGTTCCCGCCTTCGCAGCAGCAGCCTCTGCCGCCACGCACCAGGATGCCGCCCAGACCGGCTCCAAGGTCACCTCTCTCTTCACCCGCGCCCTCGCCGGACATCCTGAAAGCGATGTCAACATGGTGCTGGTGGAGTACACCGGAGGAGCCAGCTCCCCGGCCCATCGCCACTCCGGCCCCGTCTTTGTGTATGTGCTGGAGGGTGCCGTGGAGATGCAGATCACCGACGGACCGCTCACCAAGCTCACCAAAGGTGAGACCTACTACGAGCCTCCTGGTGGCGTGCATCTGGTCTCCCGCAACGCCAGCGCCACGGAGCCCGCCAAGCTCCTCGCCTTCGTGATCGGCCCCAAGGGAGAGGCCCCGACCGGACCGGTGGAAAAACACTGATCACGCCGCCACACCCACGTCACCCCAGGCTCACCATAAGTTATGACATTGAACCTTCTCACCGTCTGGAGCCTGCGCATCAGCCTGGCTGCCGCCTTCCTTTCCGCCGTGGCAGACCGCTTCGGCCTCTGGGGCCCGCCGGGGGCGCCGAACGTCGCCTGGGGTGACTGGGCCAGTTTTGTGGCTTACACCGGCACTTTGAATGCCTTCCTGCCCGCCTCGCTCTACGCGCCGCTCGGCTGGATCGCCACTGTGGCCGAGGTGGTCTTGGCCGTCTGGCTGCTGGTGGGGGTGAAACTCCGCTGGGCCGCTCTGGGCAGCGCCGCGCTCCTCCTCGTGTTCGCCTTGTCCATGACCGTCACCGTAGGCATCAAATCCCCGCTCAACTACTCCGTCTTCACCGGGGTGGCCGCCGCCCTGGCCCTGGCCTGCCTGGCCGCTCGCCCCGGAAATCTTCAAGCCCGGTGAACAAAAGTCAGAATAAAAACGGCGACCTGCCCGTCACAAAGGCAGATCACCGGACATGCAGTCATTGAAAGGCAGGAGTGAACCCCCTCGCTCCTGCCAATCACAAAACCCTCAATCCCTCCCACTCCATGAACCCCGATTCCACTGCTCGCATCGTCAGGATCCTCCTGTCCGCCACTGTGGCCTTGGGCCTCCTCGCGGCGGCAGTTCGTCCGAACTTGGTTTATGGCGGGAACACCCCCTTGAGCACCCCGCTGGCGGCAGGCAAGACGCCGGCGGGGGCCAGTGGGTGGATTCGGTAACCCGCAGAAGCGGCACTGTGAATCTAACCACAGAGGCACAGAGAACACAGAGGGCTGAGTTAAGGATAGAGGTAAACGGTGGATAGGTGGCCTCAGAGACGCTTCCTCGAACCTTTCAGTCAAACGTCCCTCCGGCACCTCAAGCCCCCGGGATCCACTCAAATCCACCACGCTCAACACCTGGCGGCGCAGCCGCTTTGGGACTGCGGTGAGCATCACCGCTTTCGGGACGGCTTGTGAGGTTCGATCCCCCTACCAGCAGCAGCGGAGCCCATTCCTCCGCTCCCGCCACATCTTAGTCAGCCCGACACAGGACTCCCCAAAGCGGCAATGCTTGCCGCACTCCCAAAATCCCGCAAGCGGGATCAGGTGGAGGATGCCGACAGGGCTTACACCTACAAGCGGCCTGCGAAATCCGTGGGCCGTGGGACTGCCGTTCCCGGAAACTTCGCGTCGGAACAGCACGCATCCTGCGCACCCCACACGTCCTCCTCTCTCCAGCGAAGCGCCTCAACCAGGCGCAGCCATCTCAACCAGCAACGCGTCTCAACGTGCCGCTTGCGGCACATGCGGCACATCTCAACTTCCCTCTCTCCCCTAGCTCCCTTCCGTGCTGCCGTGCCACACCCGCTGCAGGCGCTCGATCTTCAGCGCCTTGCCGGTCGTCGCATCCACATCCACCACTGCGCCGCACAGTTTCACCTGGCCACGAGCCACATGGCCCTTGCTGGGCAGCAGCTTCGTAAACCGCTCGATCGCCGTCTGCACCTCCATGCCGATGCAGGAGTCCACCGGACCGCACATGCCCGCATCACAGAGGAACGCGGTGCCGTTTGGCAGCACCCGCTCATCCGCCGTCTGCACGTGCGTATGCGTCCCCACCACGGCTGAAACGCGACCGTCGAGATACCAGCCCAGCGCCATCTTCTCGCTCGTGGTCTCGGAGTGCATGTCCACAAAGATGACCGGCGTCTCCTTGCGCATCTCCGCCACCACCTCGTCCATGACGGTGAAGGGGTTCTCCAGCAGCATCTTCATGAAGGTGCGGCCCTGGACGTTGATCACGCCCACCTTGCCTTTCTTCGTCTCCAGCACCAGCGATCCCTCCCCGGGCGTGCCCGCGGGGTAGTTCACCGGCCGGAGGAGGCGCGGCTCTTCTGAAAAATACGGCACAATCTCCTTCTGATCCCACACGTGGTCCCCCGTCGTGATGACGGCCGCCCCAGCGCGCATCAGGCCGATGGCGATCTTCGGCGTGATGCCACGACCCCCAGCGCTGTTCTCGCCATTCACGATGGCGAAGTCGATGTGCAACTCCTCCTTCAACCGTGGCAGCATCTCTCCCACGGCCTTCCGTCCCGGGTCACCCATCACGTCACCTAAAAACAGGATGCGAATTGTCTGGTCAGAAGGGGCGTCTGTCATGCAGTACGTATTTGAGGATGAATTGTCCATGAATCAAGTCTAGGCTGCCAGCATGTTGGACGGATGCTGCAGACCTTGGATGACCGGAGTTGCCCTCCTCGCGGGGTTGAACTGCGGCGTGATGGCGCAAGCGCCAGCTCCCATGCCTGCAAGCGTCCCCGCACCCGCGGCAACTCAAGCCCCTGCCTCCGCCCCGGCACCCTCCGCGGCCCCCACGTCCGCTGAGGCCCCGGCTGTGGGTCCCCTGGCGGCAGATTCCCCGTCCGCCCCGCTCACACCGGCCCCGGCGATCCTGGCCAAGCCCAAGCTCAGCCCCTTGGCAACCCCGCCGAAATGGGACGAGCTGAAAGCCTACGATGGCGTGCTTACCCGCGCCCAATTCGAGAAAGCCATCTCCCATGTCTATGGCAATGGCTCCAACTTCCCACCGCCGTGGAAGCTGGATGACCAGGGCATCATCGTGGACACCACGCCCGGCAAGCTGCCGGTGCGAATCACTTTTCGTCCCGCCACCGCTGAGGCCAGGCAGGTCACCCACTACTGGCGCGCCGCCAAGGACCTGCGACCGCTTGAGCCAGGTCAGCCCTCGCTGAAGGGCGTGCACATCGCCCTGGACCCCGGCCACATCGGCGGTGGCTATGCCCACCTCGAGGAGCGCTGGCTGAGCATGAATCCGGGTGAGGAAATCATGGAGGGCCGCATCGTCCTCCAGGTGGCCCAGCTCCTCAAGCCCCGGCTTGAAGCCCTCGGAGCCCGCGTCAGCATGGTGCGGGAATCCGAGAACCCGCTCACCAAGGACACGCCGGAGAGCCTCCGGGATGAGGCGCTCAAGGTCCTGCACGAGGCCGGCATCGCCAGCCCCAAGGACACCTACACCGACCCTCGCGACGAAGCCCGCATCCTCAGCGTGCAGTGGCAGGCGGAGAAGCTCTTCTACCGCGTGAGTGAGATCCACGCCCGCGCCCGCCGGGTGAATGAGGAACTGCGGCCCGATCTGGTGCTCTGCCTGCACCTGAATGCCGAGCCCTGGGGCGATCCCAAAAAGCCTTCCTTCGTGGATGCCAACCACTTCCACCTGCTGATTAACGGCTGCTACAGCCCGGATGAGCTGCAGTACGAGGACGTGCGCTTTGAGATGCTGCGCCGCCTTTTCTCCCGCACGGAGGAGCAGGAAATGGCCATGGCAGCGCCAGTCGCCGCCGCCATGGCCACGGCCACGGGACTCCCGCCGTACCTCTACACCACCGCAAATGCCCGTCGGGTCTCAGGAAGCCCCTTCGTGTATGCACGGAACCTGCTGGCAAACCGGATGTATGAATGCCCGGTCCTCTACTTTGAGCCCTACGTCATGAATCACGGGGAAACCTACCGCCGTCTCCTGCTGGGTCACTTCCTGGGGCGCACGCTCCTGGATGGCAAGCTGGTCACCAGCCCACTGGAGGACTATGTCCGCGGGGTGGAACGAGGCCTGGTGGAATACTTCACCCAAGCACGGAAAGGAGGCGCCTGATCATGCGCTGCCTCGTCGTAGGATGTGGTTACTCGGGTGAGAAGCTGGCAGACCTCCTGCATGAAGCAGGACACGAGGTCACCGGGCTCACCCACTCGCCGGAGTCGGCGGAGCGGCTCGCTGCGTCCAAGCCCTACCCGGTGCTCGCCGCAGACGTCAGCGATGAAGCCAACCTCGCCAGCGTGGCGGCCACCCTGTCCGGCCCGCCGGATGCGGTCATTCATTGTGCCTCCTCGAACCGGGGCGGCGCCGATATGTACCGCAAGGTGTACCTGGAGGGCTGCACCCATCTCACCGCCCTCTTCCCCCAGCCCATCTCCTCTTCACCAGCAGCACCAGCGTTTACCCGCAGGTGGACGGCTCCCTGGTGGATGAGTCCAGCCCTGCCGAACCCGAGCGCGAGACCGGCCGGCTCCTGCGCCAGACCGAGGAGCTCGTCCTCTCCCACGGCGGCACCGTCACCCGTCTGGCTGGCATCTACGGGCCCAACCGCTCGTTTGTGCTCAAGAATTTCCTCGAAGGCAAGGCCTCCATCGAGGGCGCAGAAGGTCAGGGGCGCGTGCTCAACCAGATCCATCGCGATGACGTAGCCAGGGCCATCATGCACCTGGTGCTGGGCGGACACCGTGGCGTGTTCAACGTGGTGGACGATGCCCCCATGACGCAGCGCGAGTGCTTCAAACACCTCGCCGCCGGCTTCGCCCGCCCCCTGCCGCCCGTGGCCCCGCCCAACAACGAGCGGAAACGCGCCTGGACCAACAAGCGCGTCGCCAACGCCGCCCTGCACGCCACCGGATTCACGCTCACCTACCCCGGCTACTTCGACGCGCTGGACCACGACCCCCACTTGGTGCCGTCCATCCTCACCGAACTG
>NZ_BATR01000003.1 GCF_000739655.1 Verrucomicrobium sp. BvORR106
AGGTGGTGCTCCCCATGCGTGATCCGCCAGAGCACGCGGTACAGGAGGCTCCAGCGATGCGCAGAGTGATGACAGGCCACGGTGCGCGCCATTTCCATGAAGGCCTTGGGCACGTTGTAGGTGGGGGCGGAGACGGCTGCCTGCGCGACACGCGCGGGCGTTTCATCCAGCAGCCCCAGCGCCGGCTGGCTGTCAGAGGCATCCTCCCAGAGCACCGTGTCCCAGGCCCACTCCGCCTGCAGCGCCCGTCGCGCGACCCGATGCCAGGCGGCAAAACTGGGCTCGAGCGTGAGCAGGTGCATAAGGGTTGGAGGGTTCAGCCAACTACCGTGTTCATTCAGAGTTCGCCAGTCACCACGCCGGTGGCCGGGGCAAAGAGTTCCAGCTGCTGCGCCGGCTTCAGTGTTTGCAGCCATGGGGCGGAGCCGATCTCGCGCGGATGGTGATCAGCGGTCTGCACAAAGGGCAGCACTTTTTTCAAAGACACACGCAGGCGTTGCAGGTCCGCGAGCGTCACGCGATGCCAGCGGCGTATCTGCAGAATCCGATCCACATTTCTCACGCCGAGGCCCGGAATGCGCCAGAGCATCTCCCGGGAGGCGGTATTGATATCCACGGGAAAATTTTTGGGGATGACGCATGGCCCAGCCCATCTTCGGATCCATCTCCAGGGACAACTGAGGAGCATCCGGAGTGGTCAACTCCTGTGCTTGAAACCCGTAGAAGCGCATGAGCCAGTCTGCCTGGTAAAGGCGATGCTCCCGCACCAGGGGCGGTGCCATGAGAGGGAGACGCTGTGAGGCATCTGGAATGGGGCTGAAGGCCGAGTAATACACCCGCCGCAGCTTGTGGTGCCGGTACAGTGAGGAAGACTGGTCCAGGATCTCCCGATCCTGCGCCGCCGTGGCACCAATGATCATCTGGGTGCTCTGACCGGCCGGAGCGAAGGGTGGCGCTTTAGTAGTTTCCTTGGTCTCCGCCTTGGCCTGGTCGATGCGCCTCTGAATGGTCGTCATCGCGCCGCGGATGCGCCCCAGGTTCTTTTCCGGAGCCAGACGCTCCAGGTCCGCCGGGGTGGGCAGCTCGACATTGATGCTGATACGATCCGCCCACTTGCCCGCCTCGGCGATCAGCTCCGGTGAGGCCTCTGGAATGGTCTTGAGATGAAGGTAGCCCTTGAACCCCTGCTCCTCACGCAACATCCGCGCCACCCTCACCACCTGCTCCATGATGTAGTCGGCATTGCGAATGATGCCGGAGCTGAGGAAGAGCCCTTCGATGTAGTTCCGCCGGTAGAAGTCCATCGTGAGCTTCACCACCTCCTCTACGGTGAACCGGGCCCGCCGCACATCGCTGGAAACGCGGTTGATGCAGTATTGGCAGTCGTAGATGCAGTAGTTTGTGAGGAGGATCTTCAGGAGCGAGACGCAGCGCCCATCCGGCGTGTAGCTGTGGCAGATCCCGCCGCCCGTGGTGGAGCCCAGGCCACCCTCGCGGGAGTTGCGCTGGCTGGTGCCGCTGCTGGCGCACGAGGCGTCATACTTGGCAGCATCAGCCAGGATCGAGAGTTTCTGGGCAAGATCCATGGGGCGTATCGAGATTGTAATGGGAGCTTAATGGCCTTCTCTGCATGCGACACCCGCTGCGACCACCGCTGGTCCGAACCTGCTATATCATGAGCTCATCATCACCCCCGCCGTGGAAACGCCCGGCCCCTAAGAAGGCGGGTCCCGGCCACACCAAACTGACGAAGGAGAGCAAGGCCAAAGCACGAGCCGCCGCCAAACACGCCGGACGCCGGTACCCCAACCTCGTGGACAACATGCGAGCCGCCCAGGAGCAAAGGGAGAAGTCTGATCAAGAGGTGATGGATTCGAACCGACGACGCACAGGCAAACAGCAGAGATGACACAAGTTCATTTGAACACCATTCTCCACAACAGACGCCTTTGCGCAACGACAATTCGAATCCTCGCAAAAAACCCACGCCAGGAAGGACAAACCGCCTCCCGTCGTGGGTGTCTGGACTGTGAATGGACGTAGCGCCCGGCCTAGTTGAAGTCCTTGGGGAACTCCGACCCGGCGGGCATCTTGAGGATCTCCTCACGCTTCTCCGGCTTCAATTTCACCAATCGATCCAACTGGGGATTGTTCGTCTCGAAGTGCAGGATCATCTTGCTCGCGGGATCTCTCAAACCAAAGACGAAGTACTTGTACACCGCACCTCCGACATTGGTCTTGTCACGCCAGGCATCGAAGGAAGTTCTGGAGTCCTTAAACTCAATGGTGCGCTGGATTCCCTTATCCACGGCGGGGATGGTCACGGTTTCCCGGGCGTGCACGTCGTATTTTTCACGCCGCTGCGTGTACTTGGCCCTGGTGTCCATGGTGACGATCAGCATGGTGGCCTCCAGAGCGGGCAGCGGTTGTGTACTGGCTCCCTCGATGACGACCTCGGGTGAGATGGTCATGGTCTGCATGTAGGAGGATTGGGCCTGCTGATCGCGCTTGGTTGCCACCTTGGGCTGGACTTTCAGCGAGGGCAGCTTGGGCGGGGCCAAACCACCGCCGGCCGCCTGGGCGCAGACAGGGGTCGCCCAGATGGCGGAGAGAGAACAGACAGCAAGGAGGGCAATGGGAGTTTTCATTAGCAATTAGGAAAGGGGTGAGCTCGTCTCTGTGCACTACGCAGTACCATCAGGTATCTTTACCCAAATCATTGGTATTTTCCCTTAGATTCTTCAACCTTGCATCGAAAAAGAGATGCAAACCGGCGTCATCTGGGAATACCAGCTGCGTAATCCGATCCGTGGAAGTGCTTGACTCGCCTGCGAGCGCCCCGGTGATTGGGCCCCATGCGTGCCATCGCGCCTTCCCTGACGCTCCCCCTTGTCATGTCTTTGACTCTCTCGTTTTCGGTCCTTCCCGGTGCCGGGGCGGATTCCCCGCTGACCTACCCCAAGACCCGCCACGCCGACGTGGTGGACACCTACCACGGCGTGAAGGTGCCCGACCCCTTCCGCTGGCTGGAGGATGACAACAGCGAGGAGACCAAGGCCTGGGTGAAGGCGCAGAATGAGGTGACCTTTGGCTACCTGAACCAGCTGCCGCGCCGCGCCGCGCTGCGCGAGCGCTTGCAGAAACTCTGGAACTTCGAGCGCTTCGGCGTGCCGTACAAGCGCGGCGAGCGGTACTTCTTCTCCCGCAACAGCGGTCTGCAGAACCAGAGCGTGCTCTATGTGGCAGACTCCCTGACGGCCGAGCCCAAAGCGCTGCTGGACCCCAACACGCTTTCCAAAGACGGCACCGTTTCCCTGACGGAGAGCGAACCCAGCGAGGATGGCAAGCTGCTCGTCTGGGGCACCTCGGGCGGCGGCAGCGACTGGCAGGAGTTCCGCATCAAGAACATCGACACCGGCGAGGACCTGCCCGAGACCTTGAAGTGGATCAAGTTCAGCGGAGCCTCCTGGGCGAAGGATGGCAGCGGCTTTTACTACAGTCGTTTTCCTGAACCCAAGGCCGGAGCCGCGCTGACGCAGGCGAACAAGAACAAGACGGTCTATTTTCACAAACTGAACACCCCGCAGTCAGAGGACAAGCTGGTGTATGCCCGCCCGGACCAACCGGACTGGGGGCTCAATGCCGGGGTCACGGATGACGGACGCTACCTGATCTTCCACATCTCCCTCGGCACGGATCCCAAGTCACGGGTGTACTACAAGGACCTCCAGACGGACGGCCCGGTGGTGGAGCTTCTCAACGACTTCGACGCCGCGTACGGCTTTGTAGAAAACATCGGGCCTGTCTTCTACTTCCACACGGATCTGGACGCGCCCCGCTATCGGGTGATCGCGATCGACACCACCAAGCCCGGGAAGACCGGCTGGCGCGAGGTAATTCCTCAAACCGAAAACAAGCTGGAGAGCGCCTCTGTGGTGGGTGGCCAGCTTATCTGCGAGTACCTGCAGGATGCCCGGTCCATGGTGAAGGCGTACGACCTTGAAGGCAAGTGGCTGCGGGATGTGGCCCTGCCAGGTCTGGGCAGTGTGGGCGGCTTCGGCGGACGGAAAGAGGACAAAGAGACCTTCTACGCGTACTCCAGCTTCACCTCCCCTTCCACGATCTACCGCTATGACGTGGCCAGCGGCAACAGCACGCCCTATCGCGTGCCGAAGCTGGACTTCGACGGCAGCCCGTATGAGACGAAGCAGATCTTCTTCACCAGCAAGGACGGCACACGGGTGCCGATGTTCCTGGTTCACAAGAAGGGGATCAAGCTGGATGGCGCCAACCCCACCCTGCTCTATGGCTACGGCGGCTTCGACATCAGCCTCAGCCCCGGCTTCTCCGTGAGCCGCGCGGTCTGGCTGGAGATGGGCGGCGTCTTTGCTCTGGCGAACCTGCGAGGTGGTGGCGAGTATGGCTCAGAGTGGCATGACGCTGGCATCAAGCTGAAGAAGCAGAATGTGTTCGATGACTTCATCGGTGCCGCCGAGTGGCTGGTGAAGGAAGGCTACACCCGCCCCGCCAAACTGGCCATCCAGGGCGGCAGCAACGGCGGCCTGCTCGTGGGTGCCTGCATGGCGCAGCGTCCGGATCTCTTCGGAGCCGCGCTACCAGCGGTGGGCGTTATGGACATGCTGCGCTTCCACGAGTTCACCATCGGCTGGGCCTGGAAATCCGACTACGGCAGCAGCGAGGACCCCGCCGAGTTCAAGGCGCTCTACGCCTACTCCCCACTCCACAGCCTGAAGCCCGGCACCCGCTACCCCGCCACCCTCGTGACCACCGCGGATCACGATGACCGCGTCGTGCCCGCCCACAGCTTCAAGTTCGCCGCCCGCCTCCAGGAGTGCCAGGCCAAGGATGGCCCACCCGTCCTCATCCGCATCGAAACCAGCGCCGGCCACGGTGCGGGGACGGCGCTCACGAAGGTGATGGATGAGACCGCGGATGCCTGGGCGTTCCTCGCGAAGGAACTGGGGATTCAGTAGCCGGTGCGTCAGTACGTCAGTGCGTCAGTGGTCAAGGTGTTGGACGCTCTGGGATGACAGAGCGTCTCGACGGCTTGCGGAGATCTTGGGATAAATGCCCCTGTCTCTCGCAAGCCATCCAACCGTCCCTTTGAGTCGCTTAGCAGGGTTGGAGTTCCGCCTTTAGGCGGGTCAGTTCACTCGAAGTACATTTGATTCCTAAAACCCTCAGGGATAGCGAGCTCGGAGCCGCTTAAGAGCCAATGCCATCAGAGGAAGGGCGGCGAGGCCGATGACCTCTCTTTGGCGAACGAGCTGAGGGCTGAAAGCCCGGGGTG
>NZ_BATR01000002.1 GCF_000739655.1 Verrucomicrobium sp. BvORR106
GGTTGGAGTACCGCTTTCAAGCGGAAGGCGCGCTGTCGCTGAAGTTGCCCACGCGTAAAGCGTCCGGCCGACTGGCGATCGCTTGGGCGTCCTGGGGATAGATGGACGTCATGGGACGTGCGGGGTGTGCTTCCGCTTGAAAGCGGTACTCCAACCTCGGCGCGAACCCTGTGGGGACACGAGTCCTCACATCGCCCTGCTGATGCCCTGGCAACAACCGCCTGCCTCACCAATCCCTCCCCACCCCTGACCTCAGATCTTGTGTCTTCCAATCTCGTGTCTCCCGCGCAGCGGGCCCGCCCCTACGCTGCAAAACTCTCGCCACACGAGCAGGTCACCACGGCGTTCGGGTTCTTCACTTTGAATCCGCCGCTCTGGAGGTCGTCGCTGTAGTCCAGCTCACTCCCAGAGACGAACAGGGCGCTTTTGGGATCGATCACCACGCGCACATCGCTGGAGATCACCATGATGTCGCGGTTGGCCGGGCCATCCACGAGGTCCATCTTGTACTGCAACCCTGAGCAGCCGCCGCCCACCACCGCAATCCGCAGCGCCCCGTGCTCGGCGCGACCCTGCTTCTTCAACAGCCCCAGCAGCCTGTCCGAGGCATTCGGCAGGATCTTGATCAGCTTTTCATTGCCGATCTTGTAGGTAGGTGGGGCTGGTGCAGGCGCGGACATGGGAGGCGGGGACAAAAGCTATCGTAGCATGGATACGGGCAGCGGGAAGTCGCAGAGTGAAAAGTGGCAAGTAAAAAGTGAAAAGTCGGGCTCCATACTGACCCGCCCCCCCTTTGCTGCCCCCGGCAGCCACTTCACTTTTCACTCTTAACTTTTTACTTTTCACTGCTGTTCATCACGAGATCTGCCTCCGCAGGGACGCAAAGAAATCCGCCGCGTCCTCCGGGCTCAGCTCTTCCTTCATGTGCGCCGCATGGTCGAAGATTTCGACGTGCTTCTTGTCCAGCTCCTTGAGGAAACTGCTGGGCATGCACGTCTGCTTCTGGCCCCACTTCATCCGGTAGCGGCAGTGACTCAGCGTGAGGCGGCGCATGGCGCGGGTGATCCCCACGTAGAAGAGGCGGCGCTCCTCATCCTTGGTGCCTTCTTCGATGGAGCGCTTGTGCGGCAGGATCCCCTCCTCCAGACCTGGCAGCCACACGATGGGGAATTCCAGCCCCTTGGAGGCGTGCATGGTGATGAGGCACACGCCGGTCTTCTTCGTGATGTCGTCCTTCTCCTCGCGATCATCGTTGAGGCTGGTCTCATCCAGGAAGTCCTGGAGGCTGCCCTTGTTATCGCGTTCATCGAACCATGTGAGGGATTGCTTGAGCATCTTCAGGCCGATCTCCCAGTTCTCCACATCCGTGGGCGTCTTCGCCAGCTTGCCCAAGTAGTCGCGATACCCGATCTCCACGATGACCTTCTCCGCCAGCGGGGCCAGCTCCACCATGGGCTGGGCCGCATGCGCCTTGAAGAGGTCGATCTGATCGATGAAATTACCCACCAGCAACTGCATGCGCTGGGAGAGCTTTGCCTGGAAGGCCGAATCCTTGAGCGCCGCGTAGATGCTCGTCCGCTTCTCGATCGAATGATCCCGCGCCAGATCCGCCGTGCTGGTGCCGATGCCGCGGGTGGGCGTGTTCAGGATGCGCAGCAGGCTCACATCGTCATCCGGGTTCGCCATCACGTGCAGATAGGCGAGGATGTCCTTCACCTCGCGACGGTCAAAGAAGCTCCGAGCGCCCACGATGCGGTACGGGATCTTCTTTTTGCGGAACTCGCTTTCCAGAATGCGGCTCTGGTCATTGGTGCGGAAGAGCACCGCCATGTCATCGAACTTGTCGCCCTTGCGGTTGGCCTCCAGCATCTCATCACAGATGAGCTCCGCCTCCTCCTTATCATCCTCCGCCAGGACCAGACGCACGGGATTGGAGCCCGCATTCTGGCTCCACAGGCTCTTGGGCCGGCGTCCGACGTTGTTCTTGATCAGGCTGTTTGCCGTGTGGAGGATCGGCGTAGTACTGCGGTAGTTCTCCTCCAGCTTGATGACCTTCGCCCCGGGGAAGAAGGACTCGAATTCGTTGATGTTCGTGATGTCCGCCCCGCGCCAGCCGTAGATGGACTGGTCGTCATCACCCACCACGCAGATGTTGTACGGCTTGGCCACCAGCGCGCGCAGCAGTCGCATCTGCAGGGTGTTCGTATCCTGGAACTCATCCACCATCGCGTACCGCAGCTTCTGCTGCACCTGCTTGCGCACGTCCTCATGCTCCTCCAGCAGCTCCACCGCCTTCAGCAGCAGATCGTCGAAGTCCATCGCGTTCAGCGCGCGCAACTCATCCGTGTACAGCTGCAGCAGGGCGGCATCCAGGCTCTGCGCGGCATCGCCCAGGGAGATGCCGTAGTTCTTGGCCTTGCTGATGCGGCTGAGCGCCACGTTCGCATCCAGCGACTCCTCCTTGGTCATGAGGCGCGCCAGGATCTTCTTCACCAGACTGACCTGCTCACTCTGGCTGTAGATGCTGAAGTTCGTCTTGTAGCCGATCGCCTCCGCATGCACCCGCAACAGCTTCATGCAGAACGCGTGGAACGTGCCCAGTGTGATGTCCTTGCCCTTCGCCGGCCCAAGCATGTCCTTCACACGCTCGCGCATTTCATTCGCCGCCTTGTTCGTGAAGGTCACGGAAAGGATGTTCGATGGCGAGATGCCCTCATCCACCATGTGGGCGATGCGCATGGTCACCGTACGCGTCTTCCCCGTGCCCGCCCCAGCCAGGATCAATACCGGGCCGTGGATGGTCTTGACGGCTTCACGTTGCGGCAGATTGAGCTGGTCGAAGGCGAAGGACATGAGCGGGCAAAAATTGGGGGCGCGAAGAATGGGCGACAGAACAAAAACTTCAAATACCAAACTTCAATCTTCAAACTCGAAACAGGATCCAGGGGGCAAGCCACCCATGCTGGATGCTCGATCCGCGCCAATCCGCATTCCTCACTCCCTAGCTCGTGCGCAGGCCCAGCTTGCGCCAGTCTGCCAGCACCTGGGGATAGATCTGGTGCTCCACCGTGTGGATGCGCTCCAGCACCGCATCCGCCGTATCGCCGATGTGGATCGGCACCGCCCCCTGCGCGAGGATGCGGCCGCCATCAATCTCTGCATTCACCAGGTGCACCGTCGCCCCGGTCTCCAGCTCGCCCTCCTCCAGTGCCTGCACCCAGGCCTCCTTGCCCTTGTACTTGGGCAGCAGGGAGGGGTGCACATTGACAATGCGGTCCGCGAACTCTGAAAGCAGCGGCTCCTTCAGCACGCGCATGAAGCCTGCCAGCACCACCACCTGCACGTCGTGCCGCTTCAGGTGATCGCAAATCTCCTTCTGCGCGCTGGCCGGGAGCTTCCAGCCCGCGCCACCCGCGTCCACGTGGATCGTGTTCAGCCCCGCCTCCCGGGCCTTGCGGAGAATGCGCGACTCCGCATGATCAGAGATCACGACGCGGATGTCCGCCTCCAGGTGCCCCTCAGCGATCGCGCGATGGATCGCCTCGAAATTGCTGCCGTGACCTGAGCCCAGGATGCCAATGCGCAACGGGCCCGACTCAGAGGCAGGATTCACCGGCAACGCCACCGCGCCCCCGGTCACCACCGTTCCCGCCGGCGCACCGCCTTGGACGGCTGCTGCCACTGCCAGCTCCCCTTCTTTCGCGCGCTTCAGCGTCGCCGTGGTGGAGCGGCCTGGCACCAGCGGCAGGATCTGGATGTCCGCACCCACCTTGTCCAGCGCCGCTTTCTCCTCAGGATTCAGCGTTTCCACCGTGTAGTCACCGCCTTTGGCGTACACATGCGGGGCGATCGCCTCGATCAGCTTCGTCACGCGGGGATCGTCGAACTTCACCACCGCGTTCACACTCTCCAGCCCCATCAGGATCTCCGCGCGATCCTCCTCCGTGTTCACCGGCCGGCTCGGCCCCTTCAGCTCCCGCACCGAAGAGTCAGAATTCAGCGCCACCACCAGGGCATCCCCCAGCGCGCGCGCCTGGCGCAGGTAGCGCACGTGGCCCGCGTGCAGCAGGTCGAAGCACCCGTTCGTGAACACCAGCTTCTGCCCAAGTGCCTCAAGCTGAGCCCGGAACTCCCTCACCTGATCCACCGTACAGAGCCAGGTTTCGGGTTCGAAGTCTTGCAAGGGATCGGTCATGGGTGGCGGTGGCAGCGGTGGGTCCAGGGTGGAAGGAAATTGGGGGCCGCTATACTGCCGCAGGATGGGGCGAGTTCAAGCTTCGGTCGTTCAGTAATCCGGCAGCCCGGTAAACCCGCCCGAGAGGGCCAGTGCGGCGCCGTCTAGACTTGCCCTTGCCAACTACCACACCCGCCACACGACCTCCCCCCGGAATTCATCATGCCTTCGTCTCAAGCCCACCAGGTTCCATGAAACTCTTCGCCACCAGATCCATCACTCCATCTTCCCAGCATGCACTAAGAACCTCGCAATTTCCCCCGTAAAGCTTTCTCCTCACCACTCCCTACCCCGGGACATGTCTTGTCATGATGAAAGTGAACGTGAAAGCCACAGCCCCCACCCGCCTCCTCGTCACGCTGCTCCTCGCGGCAGCTCCCGTCATGCGGGCAGCGGAGCTGAAGCCCAAGCCCGACCCTTTCTTCGAGCCCGGTTTCCCCTTCTACCAGACCAAGGTGGACCTCACCGTGCCCGGCGGGCCGCTGGCGCAGAACTTCGCCGTGCGCGGCCTCGTGCTGCCACTCGCGGAGGGCATCGTGGTCGCGTTTGATCAGGACCTGCTCCGCATCGCCGGCATCTGGACCGCGCCGCAGAACCAGCCGCTGGTGACCCAGATGAACATGGCGCAGATCTCCTACGCCCGGCCGCATGACAAGGCCGGCGCCCAGCACTCCAAGCCCACCGGCACCATCTCCTTCCCCACCGCGCTCAAGCCCGGCATTGCCACCACGGCAGAGGCCCTGAAGACCGATCCCCGCAAGCCTAATGCCACCAGCGATCTGGGCCGCGGCCCTCTGCCGGATGCCCACGGCCGCTTCCTGGGCATCGAGGATTGCGGCACCACCGCCGTGCTGCACTACCGCGTGGGTCAGACTCAGGTGCGGGAGTGGCATGAGGTGAGCACCCTCGCCGGTCAGACCGTCATTCTGCGTCACTTCGCCATCGAGCCCGGGAAGCAGACCACCGCCCAGCCCCTGCATTTCGCCATCGGCCCTGCCGCCTGGTTGGCTCCTACTACCCGCCTCGCCACCAGCCCCACCCCGGAGGGCGGGCAGCTTGCCGTCGCCACCAATTCGGATGCCCTGAAGCTCGCGGCGCAGAACGGCGAGCTCACCGCCACCTACATCCCCGCCCCAGGCGGGAAGGAGCACCGCTTCACCATCGCGCTCGCGCCCGAGGCCGCAGACGCCACCTCCCTGGCCGGCCAGATCGGCGCGACCCCGCCCGTCCCCACACCGGGAAAATCCCGCCGCTGGCCCGAAGCCATCACCACCGCCGGCACCACCAGCAGCGTCAAGGCCAACGGCCTCGCCCTCGACCTCCTGGCCCTGCCGGAGACGAACCCCTGGAAACGCCGTGTGCGCGCCGCGGACATTGGTTTCCTCGCACCCGACCGCGCCGCCGTGCTCACCTATGACGGGGACGTGTGGCTCGCCGAGGGCGTCCAGTCGCCCGGCCTCGAGCGCGTCACCTGGCACCGCTTCGCCTCCGGCCTGCATGAATCCCTCGCCCTCGCCATCGTGGAGGACGGCGTGGTGCAGGTCGCCACCAAGAACGGCCTCGTGCGCCTGCGGGATCGAGACCATAACGGCGAGGCCGACTGGTATGAGAACTTCAGCGACGCCATGCGCCAGAGCCAGTCCTCCCGCTCCTTCCCGCTGGACATGGACCTCGGCCCCGATGGTGCCACCTATATCTCCCAGGGCGGCATCCCCATGGGCGGCGGCGGCACCTCCTTCCTCGGCAGCGTCGCCCGCATCAGCCCGGACGGCCGCACCGCAGACATCATCTCCACCGGCGCGCGGGAGCCCTACGTCACCGTGCACCCGCAGACCGGCCTCATCACCGGCACCGATCAGCAGGGCACCTTCATCCCCTCCTCCGTCAGCTACCTCATCCGCCCCGCCGATCACTTCGGCTTCAATGAAGAGAAGCCCGCCAAGCTCACCTCGCCCCTCGTCTGGATCCCCCACACCGAGGACAACTCCTGCGCCTCCCAGGTCTGGCTTACAGGAAACAAGTTCGGCCCCCTCGCCGGTCAGCTCCTGCACCTCTCCTACGGCAACGGCGGCCTTTTCCTCATCAGCCCCGATCTCGATGCCCCCGTGCCCCAGGGTGCCTTCATCCCCCTCGGCATCGATACCAAGATCCCCATCCTGCAGGGCCGCCTCCAGCCCGACGGCGCCGCCACCTGGCTCGCCGGCTTTCAAATTTACGACTCCCGCGCCCCCCAGCTCCAGGCCCTCGGCCGCCTCCGCCTCAGCGGCGATCCCGTCGCCAGCCCCATCTCTGCCAAATCGTGCGCCGATGGCGTGATCCTGAACTTCGCATCCCCGCTCCAGGCCGACAGCGTGCGCGCTGAGCAGGTCACCGCCCAGTCCTGGAACTACCTCCGCTCCAAGGCCTACGGCAGCGGCCGCTATCGCAAAGACGGCACCGCCGGCATGGACCCCGTCGGCGTCTCCCAGGCCGTTGTTTCCAAGGACCGCCGCTCTGTCTTCATCCACCTGCCCGGGCTCGGCCCCGTCATGCAGCTCGAGGTGCGGCACACCTTCAAGCTCGAAAACGGCACCCCCGCAGAAGGCGTGACCTACTTCACCATCCACCAGCCCCACGCCGTGAACCTCGCCCAGAGCGGCTTCCCCAGCGTCGACCTCACCAAGACCGACATCGTCTCCCGCCCGCAGATCGAAGGCCTCCCCACCGAGGCCTTGGGCAAGGTCCTCAGCACCACCCTCGGCTGCATCGCCTGCCACTCCGTCGATGGCACCAAGGAAGGCAAGACCGGTCCCACCTGGAAAGGCCTCTTCGGCATCGAGCGCGAATTCGCCGACGGCTCCCAGGAGTCCGCCAACGAGTTTTACCTCCGCGACTCCATCCTCAACCCCCAGCGCAAGATCGTCAAAGGCTACCTCCCCGGCATGGCCAGCTACAAAGGCGTTCTCACGGATGCCCAGATCGAGTCGTTGATCCTGTACATCCGGAGCTTGTAGGCGGGTGCGAGTTGGAGTTCTCCGGGAAGTCACATGAGCAGGGCGGGAAATCGTGAAAAACCTCCACCAAGGCTCGCGCCAGGGTTGGAGTACCGTCTTTAGACGGCTCGCGCCACTTTCCTCGCACCGCGACCTGCCCACCCACCAGCATCGCCACCCCCACCGCGCCCGCCCAACCAGGAACTACGAACCTCTCCCCCCTTTCATGAGGGCCAACGGCCCGGCCTCATACCAGCCCAGGGCAACGCCCTGGGACTGACAGTTCAAAATAAAATCTGAGGACTGAAGGCCCGACGTCATTCAACGTGCGCCCCTCCGACACCAGTCTGCTTCACTCCGGAAGCGAGAAGTGGGGTGGATAGACCTCTATCAGCCCGGAGAACGCGTCAGGATGCTGCTTGTCCACGAAGTAGTAGAGGCCGTCGTCCTTCTGCCAGTGCCATGTGTCGGGACGATTCCGACTGGCCATCTCGCAGTAGGTGCGAATGCCCGCCGGATAGGCCACCCAAGCCACGACCACCGCCGCGACACACGCGATGTCGAGACCCGAGATGCGACGCGCGAGGACCCCAGACACCAACGGCAGCACCAGCAACATCAGGGATGAGCCGAGGAATAGCAGCCCCCACAATGGACGCTGCCATCCAGTAATGGGCATCGCATACCAGCCAAGAACGCTCTCAAACAAGATGGGAACCACGAAGAGCCCAATCAAGAGAGCCAGAAACACGGCTTTGAATCGGGAAAGCTGCTTCATACGAACTTCGACGACTCGGGATCAACTACAGCAATCTCCGTCCGGATCAGCCGCCACCCGCTTCCATGTCTCCGTCAGGGTGATCTCCTGCGCACAGGTGTCTGCGTCAACCAGGCGGAACATATGGCGGGCAAAATGGTCCGTCGACGGAACAGTGGAAGAGAACAGCAAGACCGTGTCGTTGCCGGCCACATTCGAGATCAACAACGGCTCCCCTTCTGACAAACAATGTCCTGAGACCGCCGGAGGTGCAGTGGAGACGTCGAAAACAAACTCCACGTCCACATCATCATCCTCATGACGCCAGATGCCTGTGATGTCCCCAGCCTCCGTGGAATTCATCATAAAGCGGCTGATCGGGAGCCATGCCACCCGAAACCCTTCGAACCTCTGCTCGAGATGCTTAGGAAGTGCCCGACAGTCGTCGTCAGGCACAGCCAGGTGCAGTACGTACTCCCCACCATGAAAGGTCCCAACTTCAAGATGCGAGACCTTCAGGCCACATGCCTCTGCGAGCCGGACCGCAGCCGTCATCGCGATAACGTACCCCTCACGGTCATAGACGTTCCATTGCTGATGGTGCACCACGTCCCGCTCGGATTCACTCAAGGCCAACCACTCATCGTACGTCATAGATCGGGGATGCAATATTTCCTTCCAGCTAATCAGGTTGCTCCAGGAAGGTCAATCTGCGAATCCGGAGGCAAGATACACCGGAACGACAAACGGGCCCAAGTCCACGGCAACATTCCATCCCCCTTCGGTCGTCAAGGGCGGCACACAAGCTGCCGACACCAGCTTCGAAACTACGTCAATACTCCCCAGCCATCAGCCCTGCCGCCATGCTTCTTGGCAACATCATCAATGATCCGTTGCATGCTGATCAAAGTAGAATAGACCGGCACCATCGTGTGTTTGAGGGTGACCGTCCAAGATGGACCAAACTCCAGATCTTCTGGGTCTATCTTCCCATCCTCATCTGGTTCACCAGGGTCAAAATCGATCTCTGCGCTCCATCCAAGTGACTCCAATTCGGAAAGAATATTGTTTGCAGCCTCCCCGTCGGGCGCATAGGCATCAAACTCAATCACAAGGGGAAGTGAAAGATCTATCCCCCTGGCTTTAAGTCGTTTGAGAACTGCTCCGTCAGCGTCGTCAGGGAATTGCTCCATAGAATAGACATCCACGATGTTATATTACCTGGCAACTCCCCCTAGCACAACCGCTCCCGAACCCGGAGGGTTCACCATGAATAGCCATAGGCCGGCCGAGTGCAGCGTGGACTGCCTATGGTATCCGACCGAGCACTCACTACCGCGCAGCGGTAGGCCCATCGCGTCACCCACCACCGTTACGCAATCACCTCCCCAACCGGTCGGAAATAACGCTCCGCCAGCTCCATCATCGTGGCTGCGACCCGGGTGGATCCGGATCCAGGAAGGTGCATCACCAACGGCCAGGGCTCTCCCGCCGCCATGTCATAGGCCAGATGCTGCGTGCCACCATCGGATCCAATGACGACGAACGTCGGCCACAGTTCCTCAAACACCGACCTCAAACTCAACATCTCGGAGGAAGGGTAGAGTTGAATGCAGTCGAACCAAGCCGGATCATCCTCGTCAAATCCCACCTCGCCCCCATCAGATCGAGCCAGGAACTCGAAGTAGTCGTCGGGCACCGCAGCCGGAAGCGCAGCCCGGACCGCCCTGATGACATCCTGGTTCGCACCAGGTGGAAACAAACTTGCAACGACCTTCATGGCGGGTGGCAGTTGGAGCGAGTTCAACGTTCGCACGGTTTCCGATTTAACCACCGTGAGGATCGCTCAACGAGCCATTTGACGGCAGCTGCGGACAACGTCAACGGCTTGGGACCACCACCCTTGACAAAGTCGCTTCTCCGCCCAGGCAAGACTTCATCAGAGCCGTCTGCGAAACGGATGCCGTGGTCCTCACCTCGATAGTCGTGCCAGTAGCAGGCAATCACGACAGCTCCATCCAAGATATCGTATTCATAAGCACCGAATGGGTCACGAACGGTCCCAGTGTGCCGGATGGTGAAACGTTCGGCCTTTTGCATGAGTGCGTGGACTAGTCTTGTAGGGGTAACAGGGACGTCGCAGGGACGGGCTCTTGATGTGGCTCCTCGGCAAACCATTCGATGCGGGTGCAGTTGTCGCAAATCAGAACCGAGGCTTCTTCATTGAGCCATTCCATCTCCAGAAAGGTGAGCCCCCTGGTGTTCATCATGATCTTCTTTTTGAAGAATGTAACTCCGTGGCACCGGGAGCACGAGATCACTCTGCCACGTATCACCCAGGCATTCACGAACTGAACCGGCGACTCACCAGACTGCGCGAGGTTCTTGGGTGGACCGTCTCGTCGGGGTGGGATCTTCATGAGTGGTTTTGGGTGCAAGTTAGATTCCAGTCCGCCCACCTGCGAGCACAAAAGGTTACGAACGCATCACAGGGCTCCACAGCACCTGATCTAGCCATGCCACGCCCTGTTCAGCTTGGCTTCTTATTCACCGGCTCCACGTCCCAGATCGATCCCAACCATCGAAAAAAACGAATCCCGGCGTAAATTCCGATCCCTGTCCCCAAGACCATGCCAGGGATGATTTCAGGCCAATCAGGCTTTCCATAAGAAGGTGGGAAGAGCGTGATCCACGCGGGCACGATGAGAAAGATCGAGGGAACCGCCACCACCCCAAAAAGGACGATGGATGCAGAAGCTGCGCCGATTACATTCATACTTAGGATGTGCCCCAGTTACTCCGTCAACCGTCGAATCACCCGGCACGGATTGCCCGCAGCGACGACATCCGCGGGAATGGACTTGGTGACCACACTCCCGGCACCGATCACTGTGCGGTCGCCAATCGTCACGCCCGGGCAAATGATGGCACCCCCTCCCACCCAGACGTCTGAGCCAATGGTCACCGGTTTCGCCGACTCCCGCCAGGTGCGGCGTTCCATGGCACTGAGCGGATGCGTCGCAGTATAGATCTGCACCGCTGGCCCAAAGAGCACATTGCTACCGATGGTCACCGGCATCACATCCAGCACCACGCAGTTGAAGTTGAAGAACACCTTGCTGCCCAGCACGATGTTGTAGCCGTAGTCGCAGTAAAAGGGCGGCTGGATCCACGCATCGTTCGGATAGCCGAGCAACGCATCAAGAAGAAGCCGTCGATCCCCCGGTTCATCCTCCCGTGAATCATTGAAGCGCTTGAAGAGATCCCGACAGCGTTCCCGTTCCCGGGAAAGCTCAGGATCCAGGGCATCGTACAACTCTCCCGCCAGCATCTTTTCCTTCTCCGTTTTCATAGCAGAATAGATCGCGTGTGTCAGCCCAGCACGATACAGGGGGTGTCCGAAAGCGCAGGCAAATTCAGCCCGTAGAGGCCGCAGCCAGCCCGCAGGGTTGCCAGCCGTAGCAACGCACCCTTGATTTTCCAAGTGCGGATTCACTCTCCATCGGGCAGACTGTAGTACCACGATTGGAGCTCCTGGGTGCGACCGGATGAAAAGATGCGACTAAGGAAACGGTCGATGTCCGTCTCGATCAGATCAAGGCGGTAGTCGCGCGGCGGATCGAACCCGGTAGCTCCATCGACATACACCTGCCCCGATTCATCCATCAGCACTCCAAGGCCATCGTCTTCAAAGATGTTCGTGCTGCCGATGGGGAAGAGCGGCTCCCCAACAAGCTCCTCCAGCACCGTGAAAGAGCAGCACAGGCGGTCCTCAATGTAGCCAAATGAAATCAGCCGACTGTCGCCTACGTCCAGCCCGCCAAACTCCGACGACACGCTGACGACACGCTGACGACAGCGGGCGGAAAGGCCCTGTCAAATTTTGCCACGAAGGCTTCGAGAAGCTCGGGGGACCACTTCCGGCCCTTGTGCCACCCGGCGGCACGGAGAGGCCACAGGACCTTCAGGGGAAATCGAAGGCTGACATACCTGCTCGGCCGCAGGCTCTCAGCAAGGCGTTTCAAGATCTTTACCAGTTGTCGTGGATTGGGTTCTCGTCGTGACAATAGGTTGGCATCAAGTCCGTCCACCGGTCCACGGAAAAGATCATGTTCTTGATTTCACATTCATCCCGATGACACCTATGCCAGTCCTGGTCCCCCCTGAACCGGCGAGACGCCGGTACCACGCACCGGCTGGAAGCCGGTGTCACTTTTGATCCTCGTACCCTTCCGTCCCGGAGGGACATCGGACGTTAGCCGGTGGTGACAACCACCGGATTTCATGCCCTCAACCCATTCCGCGTCCCGGAGGGACGCCGGAACGGATGACGCGTAGCTCTTGGAAAACCCACGATATCAAGCATCAAGCCTCAAGGCGAAGCTCCTCCCACTTGTTCGTCGTTTGACATTCAAGTGAATACGATGGCTGCCCCAGTGGCAATAGAATGGCCGGCAGCGTGGTGGAGTCGTAAACAGGAAAATGACTCTCTGCCGTATCGCTCCCAGAGTGTAGCCCCGGTGCCCTGCGAATCGGCCGCCATGAAAACGCGATCATCTTCTGGATCCAGATCAAGCGGCAGCTCCAAGAGTGTTGCCAGCCTCAGCGTCTCCTCCAGCAACCGATGGGACGAGCCAACCATGCCCCCGGCAACGGGAAAGTCCGCCCCAGGAATCAGGACGGCTTCAAAATCTTGCGGCAGGTAATACCCCTCCGCATCGCTGTGAAGGATCAGGTGATCAAAACTGCCAGGTGTCCCGTTGGCAGCCCGGCGATCAAAGTCCGCATAATAGCGTGCCAGCATGGGGTCCTTGGAAGCATGATCGTCGCCCGGTGACGGAAGCTTCAAGCCATAGTGAACATGTGCCGCAAACCTCCGCAGATAGTGCAGGCCGGAATAGCCGTACATGTCACAGGACCAGACCTCAACATCCTCAGGGTCCACATGCGGCCTCAAGCCCACGGTGGCGAGGTAGCGGCTCAATGTGGAGAACTGCTCCACAAAGTACTCCGCACCTTCCTCGTCGTGCTCAAGCAAATCTGTGACTATTCCGACTTCGATACTCAGTCCCATGGGCGTGCAGGATTTTTCTTTGGACGACCCTAGCACTCAAGCGAGTTTTACGCGAGGCCGAACTGACTGCGCGGGGCTGCCCCCTCCCGCGTCAGGTTAAACGTATAATGAGCCCATTCGCCGATTCAAGGAGCGGCGGTTTGTGCTTGCACAACCGCCGGTGGTTGCCGGAGGCAGCATGCTTCCAAGTAAGAAGGCAGCGGCAATACCACATCAGGTGGTGGCTGTTTGGCGATCAAGCACTCCGTTTTCCCTCGGCAGTTGTGCAAGCACAAACCGCCGCTCCTTGTGGGCGTCCGGCCTTGCTCAGCTGTGCAACAAGTTGCCCGCCGCCCTGTTAAAGTGACGCGCATGCACAATGGCGGGATCGGCATTCGATTGTCAGGAGTAACGCGATTGACCACCCGTGGCAGGTGATGGCAGCAAAGCGAGCTCGATCAACCTTCCCCAACCTGCTCCCCTGCTCCATTCCATGAAACTCACAAGCTCCACCAAAGCGGCGGTTCCCGCGCGCACTCCCAAAGCGACTTCGTCGCCAGGTGTTATTTCCTTTGTGACTCCGGCCACACCTCAGGCCTACAACATCGGAGGTCGATTGAATGCTCTCACTCCCAAGAACTCACGCCCCCTGGATGCGAAGCATCTTTGGAGTGCGCGAGGGAACCGCCGCTTTCGCCACGACTTGTGACTTCCTAAAACCACAGCCCTCCAGCGAAGCTAACGTTCATCAGTATCGCAAGGGATCGCCGCACCCGAACCCGGAGGGCTACCACTGGACCACATCCCCCTGCCGATCTACCGCGCAGCGGTAGGCCCATCGCATGGCAAGCCCCAGCCCCTCCGTCACGCCTCGCCACACGTATCTTCCGGTCTGGTTGACTGAAGACCCACGCTCCGCCAGGCATCCTCGCGTTGGGGATAGTACACTTCCTCGGAGGGAATCATCAGATCATCGGACTTGCTCAGCGCGAGAGCCCTCTGTTCCGCAACGAACTCGCTGATGTCCTCGATGGATACCACGTCATCCCTGCCGTATCGCCGCAGCATATCACCCCGTAATCCCAACTGAATCGCCCGCCTCTCTAACGCCCCCCCTGTCGGACTGTGATCGGGATCCCATTGCAGACGCACGTTCGATGCTTCCACGGCTTTCTTCCAGGATTCCTGATCAGGGTAAAGCGCACTGGTGAACGTAGAAGGCACTGCCACGGCCAGCATCTCATCAAACAAGGCACGGGGAAGGGTGATCGCGAGAACAACCTCCTGGCCTTCCTTGGTGCCCCATCCAGACCGATACATCATCCAGAGAAAATTCGGCTTGATCCAGCTCATGCGCGAAAAGCTGAACTCTCCCCCGAAGACCTGTTGCTCAGCCGCGTAACGCCCGATCGATGGACGGTAAGCCTGGTAAACAACGATGTTCTTCTCGTCGTATTGGGCGAGGATGTGCCGCCCGGAAGTAGGCCAGCGGGCCTTTTGATCTTGGTATCGTTCGGTGCGCATTTGTCTTCTCACTTGAGCAAGTGATGCTCTAGATGGAACTCAGTTCTGTTCTCTTCACCGGCTCTAAGCATCCCATTCGGTATGGATCTTACCATCGATCTCGTACGCAATCGATTCGACCTTCGGGAAGTTCTTCTTGACGGTGCCCTCCAACGCTCCCTTTACCGCCTGTTGAATGCTTACCGTGTTGTTCAGATAGCGCATCGCTTCGCGACTGAAGGCGATGACAAACATTTCCCCGTCGATGCGTGCGCCACGATAATAGGCTCCCAGAGGGTGCGCGCCCTCAAAGTGGGAAGTCCCTTTCAAGGCGGCGGGCGAGAAGGGCGCGGTGAGGTCCGTATTTCGAACTTGGTCGCCCAGCCACATCATCGCTCCGACCACACCCTCCGGCGTCTTGAAGTCACCCGGAATGCTGGATACCACCAGGAAGTCACTCCCATCCCCCTCCGCAAACTTCTTGTTGTCCGGGAAGACCACAGGCATGTCGGCGAGTGCGACTGAGGTCATCAGCGCCAGGATGAGGGGGGAAACGAGCGTCTTCATGTTCCAGTTTTTTTGCCCGTCGACCCACCCAAGCGAACCGCAGGGGCAAGGGGAGCGTCGAACGGACGGGGGGATGAGTTGAAGTTGGCCGAACCCATCGACGCTCCGCAAGAATCCAGAAGAAATCAATGGCTCTCTTGCCTGCATTTTTTCAGTGCTAGGATTGGAATTCCGGCCCGAGCATCCAGGAAAGTCATTTGGCCAACATCCTCAGCAGAGCCACCAAGCATCCCAAAAATCCTCCAATTATCGCCGACGCGTTAACCAAGCCGAAAATGCAAGTCCACCACCAACGGTGGGCGAGTGCCATGCCGACAAACAACACCATGCCGATCCACGGTTGGTGGCAGCGAACGGAATACACCAAGATCACAGGCATCACGATCAGCGGCCAAATCGGCAAGAGGCACCCTGCCGCAGAGCACCAACCTCGGAACCCAACTGTGATGATCTTCTTCACAATTCGTCGAATGCGCTGATGTTAAGATATACTCAACAACGCGGCGAGACAAAACCGCTCGCAATGTCCCCCTTCGAGCGGCGTGCAAAAGCGATGGGGCAGGACCCGGGGTGGATTCATTTTCCCACGCAATCCCCCTGCTCCTCTCCTCCGTCTTGTGATGCTCACAAGCTCCACCAAAGCGGCGGTTCCCGCACGCAATTATAGTCCCGCAAGCGGGACCAGGTGTTGTACCCTTCATGGCTCAAGCTCACACCTCAGGCCTCTGACATCGGAGGCCGAGTAGTTACTCTTACTCCCAAGAACTCACGCCCCCTGGATGCGAAGCATCTTTGGAGTGCGCGCGGGAACCGCCGCTTTCGCCACACCTTGTGACTTCCTGAAACCTTAACTCTTCCAGCGAAACCCACCGTCCTCGATCCAACAAGATGTCGCAACGTACGCCTTCCGTGCTCACTGGACCACGCCCGACTGCCGATCTACCGCGCAGCGGTAGGCCCATCGCATGGCAAGCCCCTGACGCCATTTCCGAGACACTGCCAACCACCACTTGGCCGCACTGGCCTACCGCTCCGCGGTAGAACCCCCCTCACCATACACCATGGGTAGTCCTCGCTCCGCTCGGCCGACCCATGGCTACTCATGGCGAACCCTCAGGGTTCATGAGATAACATCACCCATTCCTCCACCACTCCACCACTCCACCACTCCACCACTCCACCACTCCACCACTCCACCACTCCACCACTCCACCACTCCACCACTCCACCACTCCACCACTCCACCACTCCACCACTCCACCACTCCACCACTCCACCACTCCACCCTCCCCCTCTGCGTTCTCTGCGCCTCTGTGGTTAAACCGCACTCCTCCCCTCACCCCCTGACGTCCTCCCCCGCCGCATCAGCGCATGCACCATCACCGCCACGACCACGAGGTTCACTACCAGCAGCCCCCAGTGAAAAGCCGATGGCTCTCTCACAATAGCCAAAACTTCGAACGGCACATAGATCACCCCGCTCCCTGCCGCCAGGACCTCCGCCCAAGCTTTCTCACGCAGCAGGCCGAAGGCCTCCACAAAGCGCAGCGCCGAGTATCCCACCGCGCCTGCGGCCAGCAGCATCAGCCGGGTATTGTTGAGATCATCCGCCGCCAGGACAAAGATCTGCGGGTACTTGGACGCCGGGTTCAGGTGCAGATGCTCCACCAGGGAAAGCGCCAGGGCATGCAGATCCCGGTGCACCAAGGTCAGAACTGCCGTTGCCGCCAGCAGCACCACGAGGCCTTTGCAGGCCTCGATGGCAGCGACGATTTTGATGGCACGGCTCACGGTCTGAACGGCAAAGGGGAGGGATTAGACGACAACTCCCGACTACAAGCACAGCGTTGGCCGCTCCGCAAGGCAGGAGTGCCGCGCCGCACGCTTCAGGTTAAACGGCGCGAGTCGGCTCATCGGGCCGTGGGCAAAGCCAACGTACCCACCTCGTCGCACGTCAGAAGCCGCGCGACTGAACCGGCTGAAGCCGATCACTACTCTACTCGCTCGCAAACTCACATGCAGGTTCGCCGAAAGAACCCTAATTCCGTGAATTCTGTTAATTCTGTCTAAACCTTCAGTTTCAGCCTCAGCTCCTCTGTGCCCTCTGCGTCTCTGTGGTCAAACCCAATCCCCGCCCACCCCTGACCTCAATCTTGAGTCTCCCGCGCAGCGGCTCACCCCGCCATCAAGCTCGTCCGGCACAACCCCGCGTACAATCCATTGTGCGCCATCAACTCCTCGTGCGTGCCGTTTTCCACCACCACGCCTTTCTCCAGGACATAGATGCGGTCCGCATTCCGCACCGTGCTCAGGCGGTGGGCGATGACGAAGCTGGTGCGGTTCTTCATGAGCGCATCCAGCGCCTGCTGGATCTGCCGCTCCGTCTCCGTGTCCACACTGGCGGTGGCCTCATCCAGCAGCAGGATGGGCGGATTGCGCAGCAGCGCCCGCGCGATCGAGACGCGCTGTTTCTCACCCACGCTGAGTTTGATGCCGCGCTCGCCCACCTTGGTATCCAGACCATCCGGCAGCGCTTCCACGAAGTGCTTGGCATTCGCACTCGCCAGCGCACTCCACAGTTCTTCATCCGTGGCCGTGCGCTTCCCGATGCGCAGGTTCTCCCGCACCGTCCCGTTGAAGAGGAAGCTCTCCTGCGTCACATAGCCGATGCTCCGACGCAGCCACTGCTTGTTCAGCTCATGCACCGGATTCCCGTCCAGCAGGATCTGGCCGCGGTCATATTCATAGAACCGGGTGAGCAGGTTGATCAGCGTGCTCTTGCCCGCCCCCGTGGGGCCCACCAGCGCGATCGTCTGTCCCGGCATCGCCTCCAGGCTCACATCATTCACCGTCGGCACCTTCCCGTAGGAGAAGTGCACGTGGTCATAGACGATGTGCCCCTTGATCCCGTCCAGCTTGCGCCCGGCATCCACGTCCACCTCTTCCTCAGAGTCCAGGATGTCAAACACCCGCTCACCCGCGGAGCGACCGCCCACAAAGAGCTGGTTCAGCGAGTGGATCTGCTCGATGGGTTCATAAAAATAACGAAGCACCAGGATGAAAAGGGCAAACTCCCCCTTCGTCAGCGTGCCCTTGAACAGCTCCGTGGCACCGAACCACAGCACCAGCAGATAGCCCGCGTTGTTCAGGAACCGCATGCTCGGCCGGTAGATGGACCATACCCGCATCAGGTGCAGGCTCGCGCGGCGCAGCGCATCACTGGCCATGTTGAAGCGTTCATGCTCCTCCTCCTCCATCGCATACGCCTTGATCTGGCGCATGCCCGCCACATTGTCATGCAGCAGGGAGTTCATCCCGCTGCTCGCCTTCCGCACGCGACGGGCACGATCCTTGGAGGTCAGCGTGTAGGTGAGCGCCCCCAGCATGATGAAAGGCACCGGCGCACAGGCCACCCAGCCCAGCGTAGCATTCGTGTGAAACATCAGCACCGCCACCACCGCGATCTGCAGCACCGCGATCACCCCCTGCTCAATCCCGTCAATCAACACGCGCTCCACGGCCGGGATGTCCTCCGACACCGTCGTCATGATGTCCCCCGTGGGCCGGTTGTCGAACCACCGCAACGGCAGCCGCTGCAGGCGCTCATACAGCTCACTGCGGAGGTCAAAGATTACCTTCTGCTCAAAGGTGTTGTTCAACTGGATGCGCAGGCTGTTGAAGAGATCCTGGCCAAAGAACGCCGCCAGACCAATGAGGATCAGCCCCGGCAGCCGGTCCATCTGGCCGTTGGGGATCACCACGTCCACGATCTCCCGGGTCAGGCTGGGGAACACCAGCACCAGCAGGGTGCCCAGTACGGCACAGGCGAGTTGCGCCCCGGCCATCCAGGGGTAGCGGCGCACATAGGCAAAGACGCGGAAGATCGTTTTCAATCAGGAGGTGGTGAGAAAGTAAAACGCGGGCAGACCGGGCAATGTCGGGCAAAACCGCAGAGACGGGATTCGCCCGTGCGGGGCCGCCGGTTGCAACAGCGGAGGAAAAAGACAAAAGGAGGACGGTTCCCCGCCCTCCTCCATAAATCGGCCCTCATCAGCCTGGTCCGCGCAGGCATCTCCAACCCTGCCGGAGACTGCCCATCGCAGAATAGAATCTTAGAAGCTCGTGTAAGCGCGCAGTTCTTCCAGGCGGCCCTTCACTTCATCCAGCGTCACTGTCTGCAGGCGCTGCGTGCTGAAGGCCTCGCACGTGAAACTGGCCGCCACGCTGCCGTGGGCCACCGCAGTGCGCAGATCCGCAAAGGTCGGCTTGCTCTTGCCGTTGGCCGCCAGCCAGCCGATCATGCCGCCCAGGAAGCTGTCGCCAGCACCGGTGGGGTCATGCACCTCGCTCAGCGGGTAGGCAGAGCAGGCAAAGAACTCCTGCGCGCCCTGGCCGAAGAGGAAGCTGCCGTGCTCACCGCGCTTCACCACCACGTACTTCGGCCCCTTGGCCTGAAGGCGGCGGCCTGCTTCGATGAGGTTCGTCGTTTCCGCGAACTGCTTGGCCTCGCCGTCATTGATCACCAGCAGGTCCAGCTTCTTCATCACCTCATGAAGGCGGTCATTGGCGATGTTGATCCAGAGGTCCATCGTATCCGCCGCCACGAACTCCACGTCCGTGCACTGCTCCAGCGTCTGGAGCTGGTTGTCCGGGCTCATGTTCGCCAGCACGGCGAACTTTGCCTTCGCCGCCTCCGGCGACAGCTTGGGGAGCCAGTTTTCCAGCACGTTGATGCCCACCTTGAGCGTGCTGCGGTTGTTCATGTCCTCGTGATACTCACCCGTCCAGGTGAAGCTCTCGCCCGAGTTGCGCTCCAGGCTGTCCAGATTGATGCCGCGGCTCGTCAGCATGTCCAGATGCCCGGCGGGGAAGTCATGCCCCACCACACCCACCAGGTGTACCGCCTCACCAAACAACCGTGCCGAAAGCGATGCATACGGAGCAGAACCGCCCAGCAGGCCCTCCTGCGACTGAACTTGCGTCTTGATGTTGTCGATGGCGACCGAACCGGAAATGATCAGGGACATGAGAAGATGAAAAGAGGGATGAGGTTGAGGGCGGCAGACATGAATGCAGGGGCTTGCCTACGCAATCGGTATTTTTCAGGGGTAGTTGGATGTGGGAGAGCGGTCAGGTGTCGATTGGCGTTGGTTCGTCACATCCTCCGGATCCCAGTGCGTCAGTGGGCAGTGCGTCAGTGCGTCAGTGCGTCAGTGCGTCAGACTTACCTTCGGCCATACCCCATCGCCAGCCTCATCCCTAAACCAGCGTAGCGTCTCAACCAGGAGCTTGCGCCGTCTCAACCAGGAGCCGCCCCGGCGGCACCGTCTCAACCAGCGCAGCGTCTCAACAGGCCGTTCACGGCCCCCACCGCTCCCCTCACATCCTCCGCCTGCAACCACGCGGAAACCACCACCACCCGCTTGGCCCCCGCACCCACGATCTCCGGCAGACGCTCCGGGTTCACGCCGCCAATGCAGAAGACCGGGCAGGTGGCGAAGGCATGCACCTCCGCGATGTCCTGCAGACCGATCGGCACATAGTCCGGCTTCGTGCCTGTGGCATACAACGGGCCGAACCCGATGTAGTCTGCCCCCTCCGCCATCGCCGCCCGGGCCTGGGCCACGCTGTGGGTGGACTTGCCCACGAAGCACCCCGGCCCCACGATGCGCCGGGTGGCCTCCACACTCTTGTCATCCTGACCCACGTGCACGCCCTCACTCCCCACCACCGCCGCCACTTCCGGGTGGTCGTTGATGATCAGCGGGATCCCGCCGTCCCGGGTGATCGGGTGCATGAGCCGCGCCAGCCGCTCCACCTCCGCGGCGGTGAACTTTTTGGCACGCAACTGTAGCAGATCCACACCGCCCTCCACCAGGGCCAGTGTCATGGCCGGCACGTCCTCCGGCTTCACATAGCCCAGATCCACAATGCCATAGAGATAAGAGTCTTTCAGAGCGCGCATGCCCCATGCTCCACGCAGGAGGAGCGCGGTCAACGCCGCACCAGCGATTCCAGTTGACCAGTCCGCCCGGACTGTGGACTCTCAGGGCCGCCAAACGGCGGAAATCTGCAGCTTCTCGATTCTCCTCACCCACGACGATGTCCTCGAAACCAACCCTTCTCATTCTGGCCGCCGGCATGGGCAGCCGCTACGGTGGCCTCAAGCAGCTCGACCCCATGGGCCCCAATGGCGAGACCGTGCTCGATTACTCCGTGTTCGACGCCCTCCGTGGTGGCTTCGGCAAGGTGGTCTTCGTCATCCGCCGCGACTTCGAAGAAGAGTTCAAGTCCAAGGTCGGTAGCAAGTTCGACCAGAAAGTGCCCGTGGAGTACGCCTTCCAGGACCTCAATGACCTGCCGGAAGGCTTCAGCGTGCCCGAGGGCCGCGTCAAGCCCTGGGGCACCACGCACGCCGTGCTCGCCGCCGAGCAGAACATCAAAGAGCCCTTCGCCATGATCAACGCGGATGACTTCTACGGTCACGACGCGTTCGCCAAGCTCGCCGCCAATCTGCAGACCCTGCAGCCCAAGGACGGCAAGGCCCAGTACTCCATGGTCGGCTTCCAGCTACGGAACACCCTCTCCGAGCACGGCAGCGTGGCCCGCGGCGTGTGCACCAGCACGGATGGCAAGCTCGCCTCCGTCACGGAGATGACCAAGATCTACAAGACCGAGACCGGCGCCCGCAACGACGAGAACCCGGACAAGCCCGTGGAACTCACCGGCAACGAGCTCGTGAGCATGAACTTCTGGGGCTTCACCCCCGAGCTCTTCCCCCAGCTCAAGGAAGCCTTTGTGGACTTCCTCAAGGAACACGGCAGCGATCCCAAGTCTGAGTGCTACGTGCCCAAGGTCGTGGACCTCCTCATCAAGGCCGGCAAGGCCGATGTGGAAGTGCTCGAGACCAGCAGTTCCTGGTTCGGCGTCACCTACCCCGAAGACAAGGCCGTGGTCGTGAGCAGCATCCGCGCGCTGACCGAGAAAGGCGAGTACCCCGCCCCCCTCTGGTCCTAAGCTGGATGACGGGAGCGTGGGAACGCCTGTTCCGTAGTCTCCTGAAACCAATCGCATGCAACCCGCGATCCGCCCGCCGGATCGCGGGTTTTTTGTTGTTGAGGCCACCGTGCCCGGTGAGAGTCGAAGCCCCCGATGGTCTCACACCAAGCCGCCCCCATCATCTGGCGGCGAAGCCGCTGTGGAGTGCGTGCGTGAAGCGCCGCTTTCGCGGCCCCCATCCGCTTCCTCGAACCCCACGTGCCGAACAGCGCCTCGCCCATCGGCCCTATCCGCACCATCCGCAGACCCGGCACTGCCGCATCGGCGCACCACGTCCATCCGGCAGGACAAAGCGGCGCTTCACGCCGCACTCCACAGCCCCGCAAGCGGGGCCAGGTGATGGACGTTCAATCAACCAAGGCGAACACCCCCGCCTCCCATCTCACCAGGACGCGCGACTGACATTCCCGGCAGGATGCCGGGAACAGCACGCAAGATGCGTGCGCTCGCCAAGCTTCCCCGTCGCATGGCCCCAGAGTCATTGGGTGCCGCACGCTTCCAGCGTGCCGTCTTCTGCATCCTGCGGAAGACACTCCGATCCCGCGCCACCTCCGAAAACCATTTCCACGAACCCTCGATCACACCCGATGATCGCTGATCCCGGCAAGCCCCTGAACCTCAGGTCTTCTGTCTTGTGTCTTCAAGTCTTGAGTCTCCCGCGAAGCGGGTTAGCCTTCGTAATAAACGGCGCACTCAGATACACCGGCTCCAGCGCTGCCGCCGCCAGATTCGCCACGGTCTCGGCGCTCAGCCCCGCCGCCATCTCGGCCAGCCCCACGGCGGACGGCCGCACCGGCACCACATCCTCCAGCCCCGCCGGCGACACCGCATCCAGCGTGTACCAGGGCACCTCATGATGCGCTTCCCGGAACTGCAAAAACTCTTCCATCCCCATCAGCGGGATCTCCCCCACCGCCAGCGCACCGCGCTGGATCTGCACGGCGTAAAACAGACCCCGTCGCGCATCACCGCACATCACATAGTGCTCCGGCACTTCCTCCACCTCCGGAGTCAGCAGCGAGCACAACCCAATGACCGACACACCTTTGGACCACCCCAGACCTTGCGCGGCCGCGATGCCGATGCGCACGCCGGTGTACGAGCCCGGTCCCGTGCCCGCCACGATCAGGCCCAGCGCATCCCCCGCCAGTTCCAGCGCCTCTTCCAGAGGGCCGAACAACTGCGAGTTGTGCGAGCGCTGTGAGGAAAACGCCTTCGCGTACCGCACCACCCCGTCCTGCCACAACGCCACCTGCCCCTGCGGAGTGGACGTTTCAATGGCGAGAATACAGGCAGACATGGATCTGAAAAATTAGGAATGCTGAATGAGGAATGAAGAATTGAGCAGCAGTCACCCGCCAATCCATAGCGCCCCCTTCTCTATCATCCCAAATTCCTAATTCCTAATTCCTAATTCCTAATTCATCATTTCTTCCTTCTCCGCCACTTCCCGCACCCCATCCTCGCGGATCGTGAAATAGAACCACCGCGTGCCTTCCGGCAGGAGTTCCGGGAAACGATCCGCCCACTCCACGATCACCACGCCATCGGCCGCCAGGATGTCATCCCAGCCCACGCCCAGCACCTCCTCCGCGGAGTCCAGGCGGTAGAAATCGAAGTGGAACGCGGGCAGCCGACCATCAGTGTACTCATGCACCAGCGTAAAGGTAGGGCTGCTCACATTCGCCTCACTGCCCAGACCAGCCACAATGCCCTTGGTCGCATGGGTCTTGCCCGCGCCCAGCGTGCCCACCAGCGCCACCACATCCCCCGGCTTCAGGGTATCCGCCAGTTGGCGGCCCCAGTGCAAGGTGTCATCGACGCTGGCCAGTTCGCTCATGATGCCCCGACTCTACGATGGAGCCACTGAGACTCAAGCCTCTACGCGGGAGGCACCGTCACAAAGTGCTCCCACCCACCCGTACCGAAGTCCGGCTTCACCCCCATCCCCATCGGGACAAAGGTGCCAATCCGCGTAAGCGACACCTCGGGGAATCGCGCCGCCCATGCCGCCACTAGCACTTCCCAAGCCGCTGCGGGGATCGACAGCAGTAGCTCATAGTCCTCCCCATCGCCCCAGGCCTGGGCCGCACTGCAGCCGGGATTCACCGGCAGCGCCCCCTCTTCGAGCACAAACTCCACCCCACTGGCCTTCGCCATCCGGGGCAGATCCTTGGCAAGCCCATCGCTGAGATCCATCATCGCCTGCACCTGCTGCGACTCCGCCAGCCACCCGGCCTCAGCCACACGCGGCTGAAAATTCAAATGGTGCCCCGTGATGGAACCACCCAGCCGCCCTGTCACCGCAATCACATCGCCCGCTAGCGCCCCATCGCGACACAGTACCCGGCCTTCCCGCACCTTGCCCGTCATGGCCACAGAAACCATCACCAGCGGGCCACCCGCCGTCTCGCCGCCCACGATGTCCACCCCGTAAGTTTCCGCGCACCGTCGCAGGCCCGCATAGAGCTGCTCCACCCAGCGCACCTCCAGTTCTCGCGGCAGCACCAGCGTGATCAGCGCATGCTGCGGCACCCCTCCCATGGAGGCCACATCGCTCACCACCCGGGCCAGCGCCTTCCAGCCCACCTGCTCCGGTGCCGCCTCACGGAGGAAATGCACGCCCTCCACCACGCAGTCCGTCTTCAGCAGTTGCTGCCAGCCCGCCTCCAGCGGCTGCACCACCGCACAGTCATCGCCCGGTCCGGTCACCACCTCCGCTCCCTGCGGCAGATCCTTTACCAGACGCGCGATCAGTTCATCCTCGCCGATGCTGGCGAGAGTAAGATGGGAATCCGGCTCGTTCATGAGGGATCGTTGCCTCCTCTGTCCCTACAGTGAAAGGGCCACCAGATTCCCAGCATTAAAGAGCGCGTGCATGAACACCGGCACCAGGAGACAGCCCGTGGTTTCATAGGCCAGCGCAAATCCGATCGCCAGGAGGAACAACGGCACCAGGCTGCCCACATGCTGGTGCACCGCAGCGAAGACCAGCGCGGAAAAGATCGCCGCAAACCACCGGTCCGTGAATCGTTTTACCACCCCGTAGAGGAATCCGCGGAAGAAGAGCTCCTCACTCAGCGGCGCCACCACCACTGCCAGCACCCCCAGGAGCACCTTCGACGCGATGTTCCCCGAGTTCTTGAAGATCTTCACAGTGTCCTGAGGGGAGCCGTCCACATCCTTCCACCCCAGACCCAGAGCCGTGGCAATAGAAAGGACCAGGGCCATGCCCAGCACCACGACGACCACCGCCCCCACCGCCAGGCCTAATGCCCGCGCCATGCTCATCTGACGCAGGCCAAACATCTCCGCTGGGTTCAGCCCCCGGTAGATCGTGAGATACCCTACCAGCATCAGACTCAAAAAGACCAGGATCACCGCGCTGAAAAACAACCCCGCCGCCGAGGCGGCGTCCGACAACTCCTCGACCTTCGGCGCGGCCCCCTCACTCCGCTGCATCCCCCCCCAGACCATCAAGGAAAGAAGGGCCAGGGCCACACAGACGTCCACCGTGTTGTACGGCCGCACCAGCACGTTGCCTTCCAGGTTCCAATGCAGATCCTGGGTGACACGGAGCACCCCGTACACCGTTAGGGCAATCGCGAGAGACAGCCCCGCGATGGCGAACACGTCGCGCATCACGGCCAGCGTTGCTAGGTCACTCATCGTAGGGGTGTCTCGTCAGATGGATCAAGCCGGAGGGTCGCCCCGCTTATCGCACCATGTGCGCCGGCAGCAAGTAGGGCTTGCCCGCCTCCAGACGCGGCAGCAGACGGTCGCTCACATCAAGCTCCACCTTGCCCGTAGAGGACGCCTGGGCCTTGCCCATGATCCCCAGCAGCTGTGCGAGAGAAGGGGTCAGGCTGTACTTCACCACCATGGCATCCTTCGCACCGCCCAGTTCCTTGGCCAGAGCATACGCATCTTCCACATAGCCCAGCTGGTCCACCAGCTTGTACTCCAGCGCCTGCTTGCCCGTCACCACGCGGCCATCCGCCACCCCGGTACGCAGCTGCGCTTCGTCAATGTTGCGAGCCTTGGCGACAATGCCCACGAACTTGTCATACATCGCGGAAACCAGGCTCTGGATGTACTCCCGCTCGTCCTCCCGCATGGGGCGGGAACCGCTGAGCGTGTCCTTGAACTTGCCACTGGCAAACGTCATCGTCTCGAGGCCCACCTTGCCGAAGGTCTGGCTGTAGTTCAGGCTCTGGATGATCACGCCGATGCTCGCCGTCAGAGTGGTCTCATTGGCCACGATCTTCGAGGCGCCGCAGGCCAGATAGTAGCCCCCGGAGGCGGCAATCGAGTCCATGTACACCACCACTTTCTTCTTGGCCGCCGCCTTCTTCACCGCATTATAAAGATTGTCCGAGGCCGTCACCTCCCCACCCGGCGAGTTCACCCGGATGACGATCGCCTTCACATTCTTGTCCTCAGAGGCCTGCTCCAGCGCCCTCTGAATGGCATCCACGTTCATCCCGCCCTCGGAGAAGAGATCCCCCGCCGGGCCGCTGGCAATGATGCCCTCGATGTCGATACGGACGATTTTGTCCTTGGCCTCCGCCGCGCCAGCCTCGACCAGCGTCTCACGGAACTTCTGTTTGGGCTCCACATAGCCGATGGACGCACTGTCCAGGCCCATCCCCAGCACAGCCGCAAACGACACAAAATTCAGTGCCAGACTGACCAGCAGCGCAACAATCACGAAAGCAAGCAAACATCCGAGGCCTTTGTTTTTCATGGTCGCCGAGCCTACGATGGGATTGTCCCGCACGCAACAAATGGCGGTTTTACGGTCCAGGTGCGGGAGCCAGTGGGCAGCGGGCGGGACAGCCGGTGCGTCAGTACGTCAGTGGGCAGTGCGTCAAGGTGTTGGACCTGAAATTGTAAGGAGTGCAGGCTTCAGCCTGCGAATGCTGAGAGCTGGCACCTTAGGAAACCGTCTCCCGCCTCCCCGCGCAACGAGCCGCCATGCCGAAGGCATCCCAGAAGGGATGCCGGAAGTTGAGGGAGCGTAGCGACCGACACCTCCGGTACATAAAGAAAGGAAATTCCATCCTGAAGGGATGGCAGAGACGCCGCATCCCCCTTCGTCCCCATCACCTCAGGTTTTCCAGTCTTGCGCCATCCGCATCGGTGACATCACTCCCCAAAGCCACGGCCAGCACATCCTCAAAGAACGGCCAGACTCCACGTCGATCCGGCCAGAGACGCCGGCTGTCGAATTCCCAAATAACGGTCGCCCAATCTTCTTGAACAGGCAAAGCATCTGCCTTTGCCACAAAGGCACCAGGCCAGCGTTGGTTCACTCTCCCTACCGCAGCCACAAGGTAATCAATCTCATCCTGGGTGTGTTGCACGAGATCCCCAAGCCACGTGGTCTGATACACGAGATATCCCCTCACAGAAACAACTGTCGAGCCCTCGTGCACGGCACGCGACAGGTGCCAAAGCATATGTTCTACAATCTGCTGCTGAGTGGGGCTAGGATGCATGATGTGAAACACTTCTATTCCGGTCCCCGAAATCCAGGCCCCCATTGTTCGGCACGTACGGCCCCGCCCCTTCCGTGGCAACACGAATGAGTTCTTATCCGCCGTTTCGGCGCAGAACTTAGGCCACCCATGCACCACACCTCATCACTTCACGCCCGCTCCCGCCTCGCTCAAATCCGAAGCCCAATCCCCGAAGGGGATTTTTACCACAGCCCAAGGTTGAACGAGCCCTAAGCGAGTCAACCTTGGGCACCACCCACGATTGAGCTCAGGTGTGAAGACCGACCGCATCGCCTCTCCACCCACCGGCATCAACACCTCCCGGCCCCCTCTGCATCTCCCCAATCACCATGTCCCTACTTCAGCCCCGCCGGCTCATCTGCGCCACCCTGGGCATGCTGGTCCTTTTCACATCTTGTTCCCCGCGGGCCCCTGAGCACACCCAACCAAACCAGCCCGCTGGAGTTCTCCTGAGATCCGGGCCAGGCGCATCCTCCCTCCCCCACGTAATCGTCCCCGTCGTGGACTTCCCCGACGCCACCGTGGCGGAGTTTGTGAAATTGTTCGGAGACATGATCGTCGGTAGCATGCAGTGGTCAGAGCCCGGCATGCGCATGCGTGTGACCTGCTCCGAAGCCGTGAAGCACAAACGCTTCCGCCTCGAACCCCAGGAGAAACTCACCGCCCTGGAACTCTTGACCCAGTTTGCCCTGGCGTCCCAGACTGTTGTGGAAGTCAATGAAATGACCATCCACATCAGAGCGTGCGATGAGTGAAGCTGGCTCCCATGAGACTCGACAGCCCCATCTACCACACTCTGCTGTGGATCACCTCCATCCTGCCCATCGCCTTGGGGTGCACCGCCATCGTCCATAGCCTCTGGCAGAATCCAGCACATTGGGTCATCATCCCCATTGGACTGCTAGTGGCTGGCATGGGCGTGCCCCCATTGCGACTGGCCCGCAAGCTGGACTCCCCCGTCCTGTTGAAGAGCCCCTCCTGCCTCATGACAGCCTCCACCTACCATGTGATCACCGGCGGAGAAAGATGCCAACTGAAACAGTTCCCCAGAATGTCCTTTGTTCTTCTGACCTTGCAGAGCGGTGTTGAGGTGATGTTCATCCCCAAGCTGGAAAGCTACTTCGACATCAAGAAAGACGGCGCCCAGGCATGGTGGGAAGACCAGCTCGCCGCGGCAGTCCGCAAGAGCCACTAGGCAATATCTTCCCCCCTCGCCACCCACGAGCCACCGCAGACCCTCCGCCCAGACTCAGCACAAAGCTCCCACAAGTTGCTTCGGCCCAGTTCACCGGCACTGAGCAGCGTCTCGTCATCGCCCCGCCCCCCGCCTCAGAAGCCTCAACCAGGCGAAGCCGTCTCAACCAGCGCAGCGTCTCAACGTGCCGCTTGCGGCACATCTCACCCCCCCTCCTCATCCTCTCACCGGCATCATGAGCACCTTGTCCACCCGGTGGCCGTCCATGTCGATGACCTCCACGCGGTAGCCTTGCTCCTCGAACCAGTCCCCCTCCTGGGGCACGCCACCCATGCGGCGTATGAGGTAGCCGGCAAAGGTCTGATAGTCGCGTTCCGCTGCTGGAGGCAGAGTGAAGCCCTGCACACTTTCCTCGAACGTCTCGCAGTCCATCATGGCATCGATCAGCCAGGAGCCATCGTCCCGGCGCAGAGCCCGCGGCTTGAGCCGGACATCCTGCGAGGGGAAGTCCCCCACAATGGCCTCCATGATGTCGTGCACCGTGACCACTCCGATGACGCTGCCGAACTCATCCACCACCAGCGCGAGATGCTTGCCGGAGGTCTTGAAGGTATCCAGCAGCTTTGACGCCGGGGTGGTGTCTGGCGTCATCATCATGGGCGTCATGACATCCCGCACCCGCACCGGCACTCCCGCCGCCAGGTTCGCGTAAATAGCCTTCACCGACACCATGCCCACCACATGGTCCCGCCGCCCCTCATAGACAGGGAAGTAGGAGTGCCCGCTGACCACGATCTTGTGCCACAGGAGGTCATGTTGCTCATCCGCATTCACCCAGATGATCTTCGCCCGCGGCGTCATCAGCTCCCGGGCCTGCAGGTGGTCCAGTTCGAGGACATTCTCCACCATGCTGGACTCTGTGGGGACAAACACGCCAGCCCGCATGCCTTCCCGCATGAGCGACTTCACCTCCTCATCAGAAATGGTCTGCTCCTCCGTGATCTTCACGCCAAACAGCCGCAGCAAGCCGTCCGTGGAGGCGCTGAGAAAATTAACCGCCGGCCCCGTGATGCGGGACAACCGGCTCATGGGCCGCGCCAGCAGCACGGCATAACCTTCGGGATTGTTCAATCCCAACCGCTTGGGGATCAGCTCCCCCACCACGAGCGAGAGGTAAGTGATGGCCACAACGACCAGCACAAAGCTCACCGGCTGGGCATAGCGCTCCAGGCCAGGGACCTCCTTCAACACCACGACCAGATGCTCCGACAAGGTGGCTCCGCCATAGACCCCCGTCAGGATGCCCACCAGGGTGATGCCAATCTGCACCGTGGCCAGGAATCGGTTGGGATTCTCCGCCAGCTCCAGAGCCACCCCGGCCCTGGCATCACCCGCCTCTGCGAGAGTGCGCAAACGGTTCCGCTTTGATGACACCAAGGCGATTTCCGCCATGGCAAAAACGCCATTGGCCACCACCAGGAAAAAGATAATCGCGATCTCAAACAAAATATCACTCATGCATCAATAGAAATGTAGCCGGACCCGCTCCCGGTTGTTCCCGATTCAGCCGCCCGGCCAGAGCGATACGCCACCTGCGGGCAAGCACCTCAACAGGCGCTTGCGCCGTCTCAACCGGGGCGGAGCCCGTCTCAACCAGATCGCGGAGCGATCGTCTCAACTCCCCTCAATAGATCATCTTGGAGTCCGGCTCCGCCGTCTCCACCATGCTCACCGCCTCCACCATCGGCACCGTCTGGTTGCCCTCCTGGCGGTAGGTGACCTTCCCGATCACTTTCACCCAGCCCATGTCCTTGAAGGCGGGCGGGGTCTTCCCAAATTCCACTGGGATCGAGTACGGCCGGGCGTCAGCCGCGCAGCACTGCACCTGAAGGCGGAAGATGCGCACACGGGTCCCCGCATCATTGTTCACCTTCTCCGGCATCACCTGAGCGATCGTCTCCACGGACTGGCCATTGAGCACAGACTGCACCTCTTTGTCCCCCGCGGTGTAGAAGATCTCCGGCACCTCCAGCATGAAGTTGCCCTCCTTGCTGCGCGGCACCTGGGCCTCCAGGTCCTTCAGCGTGAAATGTCCATAATTTTTGGCCTCTGCTCCAGCGCTCTTGGCCTGGCGGTCAAGCTCCTGTGGATTCACCGGCGGCATCACATCACCTGGCTGTCCCGCCGCAGGCAGGGGCCCGGGAGGTGCGTCAGCAGAGGAGTTCCCTGCCACCGCCGAGCGGTTTCCCGCCTCTTTCTTCAGCGAGAACTGGTCCGCCAGACCGCCCTGACCATAATTCTGGTTGTACAGGCCTTTGTTCACCACCGCGCGGGAGCTGAACTGGTCGGGCGTATTGATCGCAGCGTAGGTCACCGGGACAGCCAGCAGGAAGATAGCAACCACCCGGCCCACCACGCCGCTCTCCTCAAGAATACCATGGGCGTGCCCATGCTCATGATCGTGGTTGTGCTCGTGACCATGATCGTGCCCAGCATGATGATGATGCTCGTGCCCGTGATCATGATGCTCGTGCCCGTGATCATGATGATCGTGACCGCAGCACTCCTGCTTTTTCACCAGATCTATGCCGGGAGCATGAGCGTGCCCGTGGCCATGACCTTCCTCATGGTGATGTTCATGACCGCACCCTGGGCCATGCACGTGCCCCTGCGCGGCGGCTTTGCCGTTGGCCTGGGTAGTTTCATGCTCATGCTGGTGCTCGTGACCATGGCCGTGATCGTGCCCGCATCCAGGTCCGTGACTGTGCTCATGTCCATGACCGCACCCGGCTCCATGCACGTGGGCATGAGCATGGGCGTGCTCATGTTTATGTCCGTGATCGTGATCATGATCATGACCATGGCCGCAGCAGCCCTCCGCATCACCGTCCTCTGAGCAGCAATCCGCCTCCTTGGCCTTGGTCGTGACCAGGTTGAACAACGCCAAGATCATCAGGCCAATCCCGGAAACCAAGACCATGGGGCGGAAGATCCCGTCCGCCGGAAGGTAGTTCACCAGACGCCCGCTGACATAGAAGTAGAGCATCACTGCGCCCCACAACATCAGGAGCAGAACGCTGATCATATGAATGGCAATGCGCTTCGTCATGGCTTGGCTTCAGTTGAAGGTGAGGGGGTTACTACAGGCGCAACCGCCGCAGGGGAGGCGATTGGAGCCGCTGGAGATGCTTGAGTTGCCGCCGCAGGGCCAACGGGACCGGTACTTGAGACAGCGGTTGCCGGCGGCTTGTTGGAAAGCTTGCCCACCCATTTTGCCCAGGGTTCACAAAGAAGGGCCACCAGCAGGAAGATGGCCACGCACAGGCCGACCATGAACTTCCGGCGGAAAACGGAAGAGTACATGAAGACCAGCTTCACATCCAGCATGGGGCCGAAGACCAGGAAAGCCAGCTTGGCCGCGTTGGAAAAGCTGTCCATGGGAGCAGCGATGAAGGCATCCGACGTGCTGCACAGCGCCAGGGCAAAGGCCAGCCCCATAAGGGTGGGCACTGCAAAGAGCTCATTCCCGGCCACCGCCGTGATCCGGCTCTGGTCCACCTGCGTGTTGAAGGCGGCCGTGATGATCACCCCGATGGTGAAATACATCGCCGTATCCAGGAAGTCCCGCATGGCCGTCCGCATGGCGTGCGTCAGCTTGGCATCGAAGCTCTGGGGGGCACCATTGGCCGCCGCGGCCCCCTTACCTATGCCCCGCACAACGGAATCCACCAGCACATCCTCCGGCTTCTTCCGGATCAGGACCAACCCCACAATGACCGCCACCGCGTAGCCCAGAGTGATGCGGGAGAGCGTCATCGTCGCATTCCCAATGCCGAAAACGCCGCCCATCTGGAACTCCTTGAACGCCGTGAGGGTACTCGCAATGACGATGGGATTGATAATCGGTGCGCTGAGGAGGTAGGTGATGCCGCAGGAGATCGGGAGCCCTTTCTGGACCAGCCTTCGCACCACCGGGACCACCGCACACTCACACACCGGGAACACCAGCCCAAGGAAGCCCGCCGCCAGAGTGGAGAGCACCCGGTTCTTCGGGAGCACCCGCTCAAGCAGTTTCGCAGGGAGGAAGGCGTCAATGAGCCCTGAGAGCAGCGTCCCCACCAGGATGTAAGGGGCTCCCTCGAACAGGATGCTCAAGAAAGCCTTCAGGATGTCGCCGGTCGCGCTCGGTTCTGGCAGGGTCATGCGGAAGTGATACGGAAGTGAATGGAGCCCCTACTTACGTCCGAAGGCCCTCGGTTCAAACGGGGAAACACACACAAGACCACTTTTCACAGGTCCATTGGACAACTCGTCGACGATGCCCTTCGTATTTCTCCTGCCACCGCACCAATCCCCAAACCTTCCCTTGCCGGGTGGCGTATCCCTGCTAGCACTTTTCCCGAGTTCAAACCTAAAACACTGAACGGAACAACACCATGGCCCACACCCTGCCTCCCCTTCCCTACGACAAGGCCGCCCTCGAGCCTCACATCGACGCCCAGACGATGGAAATCCACCACGGCCGTCACCACAACGCCTATGTGACGAACCTGAACAACGCGATCGCCGGCAACGCAGAACTCGAGGCGCTGAGCATCGACGACCTGAACAAGAACATCAACAGCGTGCCCGAAGGCATCCGCACCGCCGTGCGCAACAACGGTGGCGGCCACTGGAACCACACCTTCTTCTGGAACATCATGGGCCCGAACGCCGGTGGCGCCCCCAAAGGTGAACTCGCCGCCGCCATCGACGCCGCCTTTGGCAGCTTCGACGCCTTCAAGGAAGCCTTCGCCAAGGCTGGCGTGGGCCGTTTCGGCTCCGGCTGGGCCTGGCTGGTGAAAAAGGATGGCAAAGTCGCCATCACCTCCACCCCGAACCAGGACAACCCCCTCATGGACGGCTCCGGCACCCCGCTGCTGGGCATCGACGTCTGGGAGCACGCCTACTACCTGAAGTATCAGAACAAGCGCCCTGACTACATCGCCGCCTGGTGGAATGTGGTGAACTGGGACGCCGTCGCCGAGCGCTTCGCTGCGTAAGCCACCCCTCTGGGCTTCCAACTTCCCTGCCTCTATGGCCGATGTCTTCATGACATCGGCCATTTTTTTTGCCCTGGAGTTATTGATGTGAATTTCCGTGAGTAAACTGCTGGCACTCACCAAAATAAGCATCACATTCCCGGCGAAGAATGCCCTGCACGTTAGCCAGACTGCCTTGCGGCGTCATCTATACTGAAGCCTTCAGCCAGCACCTTGCCCGGGTGCATGCGGAGCAGGCACCGCATCATCCCAAGCGGGTGATGACCTTCGAGTACGTGCGATGCGCCAGCGGCCCCATGCGAGGCCGCGCCTGGTGTCAGGTACTCTGGCTGCCGGATGAAGTCGTTCCCGACTACCGCCGCTATCGTATGGGGCGGATCACCGTGCACTTCCCCAAGAGCTCCCAGCATGGCCTGCGGGAGCGTTGCCTGGACTACCTCAATGACCGGGTCGTGGTACGACCGTGATCAGAGTGTTTCCAGAGCAGCAAAAGCATCAAGGAGCCGCCCTCTGATGCGGCTGTTTTGCTAATTTTCCAGCCGCGGCAAGACTGTGCTACCCGGCCCTCCATTGCTGGGTCCTCCAGGTATCGCAACCGTCACAATCTTGAGCAGAAAGGGACGACATTTGTCTTTCAATCCTGAGTCGCGGGGTGCTACAGTCCGCGCTCCCTCTGCTGTCCCCTCATACAGAGCCATTTCTCCAGATTCGTCATTATCGGGTCGCTCGACTGAGGGCGGCAGCATGCCCGCATATCAGCGCAGCCCCTTCTGAACTCCCTCCGGACGATGTTCGTTCTCGGTCTTAACGCCTACCACGGCGACTCTTCCGCCGCCATCCTCAAGGACGGCCAGGTCATTGCCGCCGTCGAAGAAGAGCGCTTCCGCCGCATCAAGCACTGGGCAGGTCTGCCCACGGAATCCATCAAGTACTGCTTGGAAGTGGCCGGCATCGCCTATGGCGACCTCCGCCACATCGCCATCAATCTGGACCCGAAGGTCAATCACGGACGCCGGCTCCTGCATGTGCTGCGACACCTTCCGTCCCCCAAGCTGATCTTGGCCAGACTCGCCAAACTGGGCAAGACCACCAGCCTGCGAGACACGCTCAATTCCGCCTTCCCCGGCCAGCCTTTGCATCCCGAGGCGCGGGTGCATCACGTGGAGCACCACTTGGCCCACCTCGCCTCCTCCTACCTGTGCAGCCCGTTCGAGGAGGCGGTCAATGTCTCCGTGGATGGCATGGGCGACTTCGCCTCCGCCGCATGGGGCATGGGCTGCGGCCAGGACCTCTCCGTGGATGGGCGCGTGTACTTTCCCCATTCCCTGGGCATCTTCTATTCCGCCCTCACCCAGTGGCTTGGATTCCCGCACTATGGCGATGAGTACAAGGTCATGGGCCTCGCCCCCTACGGCCAGCCCCATTTCCTGGATCAGATGCGCCAGATCGTCCATGTGCAGTCCGATGGGACATTCCAGCTCGACCTGCGCTACTTCCGCCACCATCGCGAGGCCGTGCCCTACTCCTGGGACAACGGTTCCCCAGAGGTCGGCACCCTGTTCACCCCGGAGCTGGAAGCGCTCCTCGGTCCTGCGCGGAAAAAGGATGAACCGCTGGAGCAACGGCATCGGGACATCGCCCGGTCCATCCAGGCCATGTTCGAGGAGGCCCTCTTCGCCCTTCTGGAGCAGCTGCACGCCCGCTACCGCTGCGATGCCCTCACCCTCAGTGGCGGCTGCGCCATGAACTCCGTGGCCAACGGCAAGGTGTACCAGCGCAGTCCCTTCAAAAGGCTCTACATCCAGAGCGCCGCGGGCGATGCCGGCGGGGCCATCGGCTCAGCCATGGTGGTGGCTCAGAAGTTAGGCACCGTTCCCCGCCAATATTGCCGCCACGCTTACTGGGGGCCGGAGTACACGGAGACCGACTACTCCACTCTGCTGGAGTCAGAGGGCGCCCGCCTCGTCGAGGCCGGATGTCAGATCACGCTGCACCAGGACGCCGCCCCGCTCTGTGACGCCGTCGCCACTGCCATCAGCGAAGGCAAGGTCATCGGCTGGTTCCAAGGAAGGCTCGAATGGGGTCCCCGCGCACTCGGCAACCGCTCCATCCTCGGAGATCCCCGCCGCGCCGACATGAAGGACATTCTCAACGCCAAGATCAAGCGTCGCGAATCCTTCCGCCCCTTCGCCCCCAGCGTCCTGCGCGAGGAAGTGCCCGGATGGTTCGAGACCGATGACGACGTCCCCTTCATGATGCAGGTGTTCCAGGTGCGTGAAGAAAAGCGGCCCCAAGTGCCCGCCATCACCCATGTGGACGGCAGCGGCCGCCTCCAGACGGTCTCCGCAGATACCAATCCCATCTACCATCAGCTCATCAGCCGCTTCCACGCCCTCACCGGCGTGCCCATGGTGCTGAATACCTCCTTCAACGAGAACGAACCCGTCGTCTGCCATCCCCGCGAAGCCCTGGAGTGCTTTCTTCGAACCAAGATGGATGTGCTGGTGCTGGGCCAGCATTTGGTGACGCGATAAGGCACCCCCTTTCGATACTGAGATGTCTTATCACTGATACACTTTAAGGATTGACCAGAAAGGGCACAATCTGCCCAATATTGAGTCGCAAGCGTGAATCCATTTGTTCCCTCAAGCAACTATTGCGCTTAGTGCCCCGCCCGACTCGATGACTTCAGTTCCCTTGGCCAGCTCCATGCCCCCCAGCTCCACCCAGCGAGCATACTTCCTCCTCGACTCGCTCGAATTCGCGCATGGCACAGAAATGCTGGCCATGATCTTGGCTGGCGAGCTAAAGAAAATTGGATGGGAAGTGAGTGTCTTCACGGCAGAGTACACCCCCTCGTCTTCCACTTGGGCGGAGTTCCTGCATCAAAGCTCCATCCCCATCTATCGGCCGCCTGTACGGATTTTGCGGAGATATTTGCTTCCCCACCGGTTGATCGTTTCAAAACTCTGGCGGCGAGCCGCCCACTCTCCGCCTACGCTTGTTTGGTCTCCCACCAATGATATCCTCACATGTGTAGCGCTGCACGCCAAACCCGAAAACGCAGTTCCTTTCTTCGTGCATGATCCTAGTGAGGCGGGGCCTGCATGTCCTCACTACCAGCCCCTGTGGTTTAAGGTTTGCAATTCGGTTACAGCGCTTTCGGTACACGGCGAGCGTCAGCGCCAATCCGCCATCTCGTATTACAAAATGGAACGGCCTGTCGATGTCGTAAGGCCCAGCACTTTCCCGCCATCCCGGGTTCATCCGTTGAAGCTCACAGGCGGGCGGATGCGTTTCGGGCAATTTGGACGTCTGGCCACGATGAAGGGATCTCTCTTTGCAGTCGCCGCTCTTGCTGACTGCGTTAATCGGGGAGGGGATGCAGAACTTCATTTTCACGGGGATGGACCGATGAAAGCTGTGACCCAGGAACTGGCCTTCAGCCTAGGCCTCAGAGACCGCGTGTTCTTTCACGGAAGCTACCTTCCCAGCCAGCTGGATGATCTGGTCAACAGCATCGATGTCAGCATCATGCCATCCACTTACGAGGGCTTTGGCCTGGTCATGCTCGAGTTACTGTCACGTGGCCGGGCCGTCATCGCCTCAGACGTGGGTAGCAGCAGGGAGATCCTAGGCGACTCCCGAGCCGGCTGGGTCGTCCCCCGCGCCAACACCACCGCTCTGGCAGATGCCATGCTCTATTGCTGCACGCATCCCGAAGAAACATTGGCAAGAGCCAATCAAGGCCCGGAACTCTGGAAGGCCAACTACACGCCGGAGAAAATGGCCGCCCGGTACTTGAATTTCTGGGAGCAGAATGGCACGCCTGGAGCCCGCCGCATCTAGACGGGTTGGTCATCCGAATTCCCGCGCCGAGCCTCCTGGCGAAATACGCTGGGGCAACTCCTCTCCCTACGGTGGGACTATCTCAACTTGATGAACATTGATCGACGCTATCTGACGGGACTCGTGGTGATCTTGGTCGGCCTTTTGGCAATTCGACTGGCCTACTGGCCAGCGACTCTCATTGGCGGTGACTCCATCGGCTACGCGGTTGGAGGCCTGGGCACCTGGATCGCCCATTCACCCGGATATTTTGGATACTGCTTGCTAGGCTGGAGCATCAACCAGATCGTGGGCAATATCATCGACAGCTACTCGCTGATAAACGTGTCTGCCGCGATGATTGGCACATTCTTGTGCTACCCGCTCGCCAGATCTTTTGATCTTCCCAGACGACAGAGCCTCTACGCGACAGCGGCCTACGGATGCAGCCTGTGTGTCCTGTACTTCGGCAACACTGCGTTGTCGTATGCGACCGAAGGCATGCTAGCCACGGCCATCGCCCTTTGCGGCCAGATGTCCTGTCGAAAAAAACAGGCTGGCTGGCTTATCGCTACCACGGTGTTGTGGGCCATCGCCGGAGCCCTGCGTCAGACCACCACCGCCTTTCTTGCCCCCTGGTACTGCTACGTCCTGTGGCGGACTGGGCGGCCATGGCTTGCCTTGCTCCAGATCGCGCTTGCCAGCCTGATCATCTTCGGGTGGACGAAGGCGAACAATCACTATCTCGCAGCCGCCTCTGGCAACACGGGTAAGAGTGCAGGAAGTGCCTTCTGGAGCATGCAGGTCATGATGCCCACTGCATACAACCATGCGCAACTGGGGCTTGGTGAGAAAGCAGAAATCGAAGAGTCGAACCAGTTCACAGGTGGTTATCACTGGCCCTTCATTGAGGTGGCCTATGTCGCGAACGACTTCCTCGGATGGCATCTCTTGCCAGACTATCGCAGCTACAACGCCCCGGCTCCCTCATTGGCACACGCCGGTCGCCTGACTCTCATGCAGGCACTGAAGCTGGGCTTCTACATGCTCGTCAGCCTTCCAGCTTTGTTGCTTCTCTTGTATCCCGGACGGCGCAACTTCAAGCTCTCCGCCAGTAGTAAATGGTTCATGTCGCTGTGGATTGTCCCGCCCTTGGGGTTCTTTGTCGTGGGCCATTTCGGCAGCTTCGGTTATCTGCAGATTTTCCTGGCAGGCCTGGCCGTTATCTTGGCAGCGTCCATTCCATCTCCCGAAGATACTGCATCACCCTCGCTGAAGATGGGCACTGTCGGCTGGCTCTTTGTGATCTGCACGATCGCAGGCCCTGCCTTCTTTCTCTTTGCAAAGCCGTTCCAGTCTGTCGAATCCAATCGAAAACTCGCTGATGTCCTGCTGTTTCAGTATACCGGTGCCGGCATAAAGGAGCGCTACTTTGTGTCCCGGGCCAACACTTCTGCTCCAGGGCCCGCCCAGCTGCCCGAGTGGCGACACTTTGATCAAGATCAGCAGATCGTTGACTACGTAGAACGGCAAGGGGGCCTGGGGCCCACTTCCTACCCCATCCGCGCTCCCAAGGCCTTGCCAAAGCCTCAATAATCATGCAGCCCTGCCTCTCCGTCATCATCCCCGTCTTCAATGAGGTCGCCACGATCGAGGCAGCCGTCAACGCAGTCCTCGCACAGCCCATTGTCTCGCAACTCATCATTGTGGACGATGGATCAACCGATGGAACCCGCGAGATCCTCGCCAGGCTCACCCAACTGTCTCCAAAGATCAAAGTGCTGCTTCATGCTCGGAATCAGGGCAAAGGTGCGGCAATCCGGACCGGCGCGAAAGAGGTGACTGGAATGTACGTCATCATCCAGGACGCAGATCTGGAGTACGATCCACGTGAGTACGCAAATCTCGCCGCCCCACTTCTGGAGGGCAAGGCCGACGTCGTTTTTGGCACCCGGTTCGCAGGCGGGCAGGCTCACAGGGTGCTTTATTACTGGCACTCTGTTGCCAACAAGGTACTCACGACGCTCTCAAACATGGCTTCGAACTTGAACCTGACAGACATGGAGTGCTGCTACAAACTGTTCAATTCTGAAGTCTTCCGCCAGATAAACATAGAGGAGACCGGCTTTGGCATCGAACCGGAACTGGTTGCGAAAGTAAGCAAGATGAACCTTCGCGTGTACGAGGTTGCCGTTTCATACTATGGGCGGACCTACGAAGAAGGAAAAAAAATCACCTGGAAGGACGGCGTGCGCGCACTCATCTGCATCCTGAAGTATTCGCTGCGAAAGTAGCATGCCGTCGTTCCCTTAGAACCTGTTTGGATAAAAGCGCTGGGTGTGTTGCGAGGCGTTTTGAGTCTGGACAAGGCGCGAAGAGGGCGTGAATCGTGATTCACAACCGATGAGCAACGCCGTCCAGGCTCAAAAGGACCGCAACCCGGAGGGGCAGATTCAGCCTCGGCGAAGCCTCTCTCATCTTAATCCCTCAATTTATCCTGCCACACCCAGATGTTTTTATCCAAACAGGTTCTTAGCTCTCGGGGCCCGGCCGGGGAAGAGCGTCGGTTCCCGAGCTCGGGGAAACCAGCTCCCTCCCCCCCTCTAGTTGGAAGGCGAATGCCCTCACTTAATAACCACTCCTGAATTTGTTTCTCGTCCGCATCGCCAGAAGTGTCCTCAAAGCAGCCATCGTTCTGGTTGTGGCCATTTCGATCGCATGGTTTTTCCGAGAACCCCTGCTCCGCAGCTGTGCCAGGATGTGGATTGTTGATGATCCCGTGGTTCAGGCAGATGTTGTCGTAGTGCTTGGCGGGGGCAGAGATTGGCGGCCTTTTGCGGCGGCTGAGCTCGTAAAATCTGGCGTGGCCGAGAGGATACTGGTTGCCAAAACTGAAATGCTGCCATCCGAACGGGTCCTGGCTCTTAGCTCTGAGTCAGAAATGAACATTGCCCTTCTTGAAAAGCTGGGAATACCTCGAACGCAGGTGGAAACATTTGGAGACTCCGTGACAAGCACGAGGGACGAGGCGGAAGGGCTCCGGCTCTGGATCACCACCCACTACCCAAAGTCGATAGTGGTGCCCACCGATCCTTTCCACACCAGACGGGCCAAGTGGATCCTTGAGCGTCAATTGAGCAGCACAGGGGTCAAGATCTACGTGAAGGCTGTCCCGCATCCTCGCTATTCTTCGGATGAATGGTGGTTGAAGGAAGATGGGTTCATGAACTTCTTCAGCGAAATTTTGAAGAGCGTCTACTATTTGATCCGCTATTAAAAGTCATGTCATCCCCTAAAGACCCTCTGATTATAGAAGCCGGACGCGCGGAGGCGCACTACTGGCGGGACCTGTGGCGCTACCGGGAGCTTTTCGGGTTTCTGGCCTGGCGGGATATTCTCGTTCGGTACAAGCAGACCGCCATCGGGGTGGCGTGGGCGCTCATTCGCCCGCTGCTCACCATGGTGATCTTTACCGTCATATTCGGCAATGTCGCAAAGCTTCCATCTGGCCCCCTGCCTTACGCCATTCTGGTGGGCGCAGCCATGTTGCCATGGCAGTTCTTTTCCAATGCTCTGAGCGAGTCGAGTCAGAGCCTCGTTTCCAACGCCAATCTCATTTCAAAGGTGTACTTCCCGCGGCTGATATTGCCCGCCAGCACCGTTGTGGTCAGTCTGGTGGATTTTGCCATCTCGTTTGTCATTCTGATTGGCTTGATGATTTGGTACAGCTACGCCCCGGGCTGGCAGGTTCTGGCCCTTCCCGTCTTTGTAATTCTGGCCTTGCTGGCCGCACTTGGGCCAGGTCTGCTCATCACCGCGCTCAACGTGAAGTACCGTGACTTCAGATTTATCACCCCCTTCATCGTCCAGTTTGGTCTTTTTGTTTCCCCCGTTGGCTTCCGTTCTTCTGTCATACCAGAACAGTGGCGCCTGCTCTACTCACTCAACCCCATGGTCGGCGTCATCGATGGATTCCGCTGGTGCTTGGGTGATTCGTCGGGTCTGGATCTTCCAGCCTTGGCCATTTCTCTTTCGACAGCAATGGCACTCTTGATCTTTGGAGTCCGCTATTTCCGGAAGATGGAGCGTGGTTTTGCTGACGTGATTTAGCCGGACCGTCCATTGAATTCCGCCGTTCATGAAAGAAGCCCACATCAGTGTGGATCATGTTGGAAAGCGGTACTCCATTTGCCATAAGGGTGCAGTTGGACGATTCGCCTCTTTCCGTGACGTGCTGATGTCAGGCGTCACAAGGCCCTTCCGCCGCCAGTCAACACCAGCAGAAAGTCCCACCAAAGAAGACTTTTGGGCGGTCAAAAATGTGTCATTCGATGTTGGCCAGGGGGAAATCTTAGGGATCATCGGCCGCAATGGCGCAGGCAAGTCCACCCTTCTCAAACTTCTTGCCCGCATTACAGAGCCGACAGAAGGAAAAATTACCCTGCGGGGAAGAGTAGCCAGCCTTCTGGAGGTGGGCACAGGGTTCCATCCCGAGCTCACGGGACGGGAGAACATCTACCTCAATGGTGCCATCCTCGGCATGTCACGCGCCGAAATCCGGCGCAGGTTCGATGACATTGCAACCTTTGCAGAGGTGGAGCAATTTCTAGACACTGCAGTAAAACATTACAGCAGCGGCATGTATGTCCGGCTGGCCTTCTCGGTTGCTGCCCACTTGCAGCCGGAAATACTTATCGTGGATGAAGTTCTCGCCGTAGGCGATGCCGCATTCCAAAAGAAATGCCTTGGGAAGTTGGAGGATGCCAGCGGCTCCGGCAGAACCATTCTGATCGTATCCCACTCGATGTCAGTCATCACGCGGCTCTGCAGTCGCGCCATATTGTTGGACAAAGGCACCGTCACTCACGACGGCAAGGTTGAAGAAGCGGCCCATCGCTATCTTGAGGCATCCCACAACAGCGCTTCAGCGAGCTGGCACCCGCCCACACCCGTGGGAGACACCATCGCAAAAATTCATGGCGCACGCCTGCACGACCTGCAGGGAAACAGCCCCCCGGTGTTCTCCATCGGAGCCCCCCTCTGTTGCACCATCGACTACGAACTCGCAGCCTCCGCAAAAAGGGCCCTTCCGGCCATCCAACTGGTTAACGATGCCGGGACCATCGTTTTCGGATCTGCCGCCTTCCAGTTGCGGACCTCAGAAAGGATCGGCTGTCTGAGCGCCACTTGTCTTGTCCCGGCGCACCTTCTCGCTGAAGGTTACCACACCCTCAGCATCGGCCTGGTCAGCTACAATCCCAACACTTTGCATGCTTTTGAACGAGAAGTGCTCGCCTTGCTGCTTATCGATGACACCACAGGTGACGGCACACGCGGGGACGCCATGGGCCAATGGCCTGGCGTAGTAAGACCCAAACTGGAGTGGATGTTCGCGGCGTAGCCGCCTCACCTGGATGTCCCCACTGGCCTACACGGGTGAACGCATGATTCCGGGAGCGGTTGACACCGCGACTTTCTGGGAGCACGTGGAAAGATATCGCTTCGCAGTGCCCTTCGCTGAGGGGAAAAATGTCGCTGACATCGCCTGCGGTGAAGGCTATGGCACTGCTGCGCTTGCCAGATCTGGAGCTTTGTCCGTCGTAGGCATCGATGTCGCATCCACGACCGTCGCTCACGCTCAATTGAAGTATGGTGTTGATGCAAGGATCGGCAGTGCCGAAGCCGTTCCGTTGGCTGATTGTTCTTTGGACTTGATCGTTTCTTTTGAAACGATTGAGCATCTTCAACACCCTGAGCGTTTTCTAGAAGAGTGTGGTCGGCTGCTCAGAGCCAATGGTCAATTGATCATCTCCACCCCCAATCCGAACGTGTACCAAAAAGGGTGTCAGGAGAATCCTTTCCACTGTTCTGAAATGGAACCAGGTGAATTCAAAGCACGACTGCGCTCCATCTTTCGGAACGTGCAATGGTTCGGCCAGCGCTGCAGATTCCCCAGGTGGACACGCTTGAGAGCCGGCACGCGACTGTACACTTTGGGCAGGCGTATTTTCAATCCCTTGCATCATTTGGACGTCGCACACATTTCGAACGATGTCACAGTGGCCCTTTGCCAGTCCCGACCAACGTTCCTTGGACGACATTTCACTCCTGAGTCGGTCCGCAGCATCCCGGCCACCGCGCCACTCGAAGGTTGGAAGTACCTGATCGCAGTTGCATCCAATTAGGAGTGAGGCATGGACGCTCTGCCCACGGTTTCAGTAGTCATTCCAGCCTACAATCATGCGGAGTATATTCTGGCATGTCTCGACTCTGTTTTCCAACAGACCTTTGATGACTTCGAAATCATCGTCATCAATGATGGCTCAACAGACGCCACCGATTTGCGGTTGCGCCCGCTTGTGGCGAATGGCAAAATCCGCTATTCGACACAGCATAACTCAGGACAGGCCGTCGCCCGAAATCGCGGTCTCGCGCAGGCCAGGGGCCGGTATGTTGCGTTTCTGGACGATGATGACCTATGGCCCCCGGGCAAGCTCGCGTGGCAGGTTGAGATGCTGGATCAACATCCGTGGACCGGTGTCGCTGGCACCGTTGCGCTCATGGATGCGGGCGATACCGACGTTGCATCTGAACAGTTCGAACCACGCACCATCACTGCCTCTACCGTCCTGGGGCAAAACCCGTTCCGCTCGCCCGGGCAATTTCTGGTGCGCACTGAATCACTTCGCAACTTGGGAGGGTTCGACTCCTCACTCTGGGGATGTGACGACATGGATCTCTGGATCCGGCTTGCGGCGGCTGGGGCACTGGTGCTAGTAGACCGCCCGGCCCTAGTTTACCGCCGCCATCTGGCGGGTGCATCAAACAACACTCGCAGAATGCTCGAGAACGGATCAAAAGTCATTGCGAAGAACTCGCGCCTGATCCCCAGGAACGCCCGTAAGGAAGCGATTCGGAATGCGCATCACTGGCTCTACCGCAACTATGGGCGGCCCCTGCTTCTTGCCGCAGCAAAAAAGCCCCGGACTTACGCTGACTTGCTGCTCTTCTTGAGAATCTTCATGGTACCGCTCAGTCTGGACAGGCAACTCGCCCTTCAGTTCTACCTTGATGCAGTGGTTCCTTTCATGAGGAAGACCCTATTCCGCCCCCTCCTGCAAAAGTGATTTCGGTCGTGATCTGCACCCACAACGCGCGGGTCGGCCACCTGACCCGGGTGATTGACGCGCTCAAACTACAGACGCTGAGCACGCAGCAGTGGGAGTTGCTTGTGGTTGACAATGCATCCACGCCTCCCGTCGAACCGCTTTTGGACCTTCGCTGGCACCCTTGTGCACGCATTGTCAGGGAGGAAACTCTCGGTCTTACCTATGCCCGCTTGCGTGGCATCAAGGAAATGAAAGGCACCCTTGTGCTATTCGTCGATGACGACAACGTTCTGGACTCAAACTACTTGGAGAATCTTGCTGACCTTGCGGCAAAGCGACCATATATCGCGGCCTTTGGAGCAAACGTCTCCGGCGAGTTTGAGTCCTCGCCGCCCCCTTGGTATGACGGACTCCTGGGTTGGTTGGCGATTGTGAAAACTAAACGCGACATTTGGGGAAACAGCTACAACCTCGAGCAGCTTCCCGTAGGGGCTGGCTTGTGTGTTCGCAGAGACGTCGCAGATGCATACACGACGGCCCTGGCTTCCAGCCCCATTAGACTGTCTTTAGACCGGTGCGGCAGCAGCCTCACCTCCGGGGGGGATACCGACATCGTACTCACCGCGATCGACATGGGGTTTGGTGCCGGCGTCTTCACTTCGCTCCATCTGACCCACCTCATTCCCTCAGAACGCCTTACAAAGAAATACCTGCTCCAGCTTGCTGAAGCGATGGCTTTTTCGAAGGAATTGCGCGGGCGGATTGGAAGAGGTCCACTCGATCCAGAGCCTGGCTGGCGTCGGAGACTGCTAGACCTTTTCAAACGTCCATTGGTATCCTCATTTGAACGCAAAATGCTGGATGCCCGCCACCGCGGAAAAGCACGGGCAGCCCGCGAACTTTCCAACTCCGGATTCAGATCACAACACAACTGAACCGGTACCCCGTACGCTAAATGTCTGATGCGATCATCACCATTGAAAACATTGGCAAGATGTACAATCTTCGCCACGCAGGTCAGTCCCAAAGCTACACCGCATTCCGAGATGTATTGGCGGGCAGGTTTAAGCGCATGATCGGTTTGGGAGGTCCCAAATCACCAACTCAAACCCGCGAAGAATTCTGGGCCGTTCGTGACATTTCACTGCAAATCAAGTCCGGCGAAGTTGTCGGCATCATTGGTCGGAATGGAGCAGGCAAGTCAACCTTGCTGAAAATTCTCAGCCGCATCACTGAACCCACCTGCGGCCGCGTCACTTTGGGAGGCAGAATTGCCAGCCTTCTTGAAGTAGGGACAGGATTTCACTCTGAGCTGACTGGGAGGGAGAACATCTATCTCAATGGTGCCATCCTCGGGATGTCCATGGCAGAGATCAGGTCCAAGTTTGATACCATCGTGGACTTCGCAGATGTGTCGAGATTCCTGGACACTCCTGTAAAGCACTACAGCAGCGGCATGTATTTGAGGCTGGCGTTTGCCATCGCAGCCCACTTGGATCCGGAGATTCTCGTGGTCGATGAGGTGCTGGCTGTGGGGGACGCCGAATTTCAAAAAAGGTGTCTCGGTAAGATGAAGGACGTCGCGAAAAGCGGTCGCACAGTCCTCTTTGTCAGCCACCAGCTCAATGCTGTGGCGACCCTCTGCACCCGTTGCGTGTGCCTCGTCAAAGGGAAGGTCGTGGATGACGGAACTCCAGACGACGTCATCAATGGCTACCTTTCAGATCAAACCTCCACCGAGGCTGAATGGACCCTGCAGAATGAAGACGGGCCGTCCAATCCGGGCTTTACCCCGACACGGTTGGCGCTGGTCAACGAGTCGCTTGGTCTCTTGGGCAAATCCATCCGTGCGAACCAGCGAATTGGAGTGCTCATAGAGGGGCAGGTTGAAGCCCCTAATCCTATGGTCACGATTGGGTTCGTGGTTTACGCACAAAGTGGGGAAACCCTGTGGTGGTCCCTTCACACCGACACTGCGCCAGACCAATGGCCCCTCATCAAACGCGGCCAAAACAGACTTTTGGCATGGCTTCCAGAACACTGGTTGAATGAAGGAGGGTACCGGATCGAACTGGTGGCTCTGGTGCATTCCGCACAGTGGATCAGTCAGCCCATGGTCAACGCCCCCACCGTGAGCTTTGAGATTCGCGGCGGCTTGAGCGAATCCCCCTACTGGCACCACGTCCGGCCAGGGTTGATGGCGCCTGTTGTTTCATTCGAGTCAGTCTAACTACTTATTTCCTATCCATATGGTTTCTAACCTCATTTATGACGTTGGCATGCACAGTGGTGAGGACACAGCCTACTATCTGGACAAAGGATACAATGTGGTCGCCATTGATGCAGACCCGGATCTGATCGCCGCTGCAAGGATACGGTTTGCCAAGGATGTCGAGGAAGCACGATTGACGATCGTGGAGGCAGCGGTTGCGAAAGAAGAAGGTGTGGCCACTTTTTGGATTTGCGATGAGGTGAAGGTGCTGAACTCGTTTGACCGGGAACAGGCTTCGAAGCTGGGGAACCCTTGCCGTCCCATCGAAGTAAAAACTCTGCCCATGCGAAACCTGTTCCAGCGACATGGCGTTCCCTACTACCTCAAGGTGGATATAGAAGGCTATGACCATGTGGCTGTTGCTGACATCGACATCTCCGACCGTCCGAAGTATGTTTCGATGGAGGTCACCTCTGCTGATGACTTTTTCCTCCTTAAAGAAAAAGGCTACACGAAATTTAAATGCATCCAACAAGGAGTGTTTACGCAGAAACTAGTGGAGACCGTTTCGATCCGCAGAGCCTTCAGTAGATTCGTGCGCCCTTTCAAGTCCAGCCCTGCGATCAATAGCTTGCGCAATACGTTAGCCAAGTTTCGCAAGCCTCCCGCAAGTCCCACAACTTCCACGGGCTGGAGCTTCTCGGTGTGTTCCACCGGGCCATTTGGCGAGGACACCCCCGGAGAATGGCAGTCCATGGAGGAGGCGCTTCACGCCTGGCTTGACCACCACTACAAAGACGTGCTCGGCTACAAAACCTGGTTCGACATTCACGCAACTGTCGACTAGCTGGTGATTGAGGCTGCGGGCATCATTGCGACATTCACGCAACTGTGCCCCGCGAAAACCACTCACTCATTGAGCATCAAATGATTGAGCAGGATCTCCCGTGAATTCACAGATCTCACTTCTCATTCCCGCCTACAACGCGGCTCCATTCATAGGAAACCTCATTGCGGACGCCAGGGCCCAGTCGCCACAATTTTCTGAGATCCTCGTATACGACGACGCCAGCACTGACTCCACAGCGGAGGTTGCAACTTCACTGGGGGTCGATCGCGTGATTTCCGGCAAAATAAACCGCGGGGCCGCGCACGCCCGCAATCAACTGATCGAGGCGGCCTCTTGCCCTTGGGTGCATTTCCACGATGCGGACGACAGGCTCGACAAAGACTATCTGCAGATTGTCACTGCGGCCACCCCGAAGCTCGATGAATTCCTGTTTTGTGGGATGCGCATCTACCACGTCGGCTCTCAAAAGCACGGCCCCTCGTATGAGTTCACCCACCTCAACGGGGAAAACAATCTCGGAGTTTTTTTGAAGAACAACCTCCCAATGGGTTGCGGGCTCTACCCCACGGAATCCCTGCGCCGTATCAACGGATTCAGGGAGGGGATTCGCGGCGGAGAGGATTTCGACCTCCACATTAGGCTGATATTGTCCGGCACATGCTTCAGAGCCATTCCCGAAGTGCTATGCACCTATTGCCGGTACGGGAACATCACGTTCACGGAAACGAACCTCCACCAGCTCCAGTCCGATGTGTTGACGGTGTACGAGAAGTACCTTCAGGAGCTGCCTGCCAAGTACCAACCTGTCGTGGGCGAACTGCTCATGGAGCATGCCTACAAACTCTACGCCAACCGGCAGTTTGCTGAAGCCACCCAGGCGATAAAACTCGCAAAATCAGCGGGGAGAAACACGGTCTCCAGCTCGCATGCCTTTCTCCGCCTCCTCTCTGGCACAATCGGAGTCGGGCCAGTTTTTCGTCTTCGCAGTGTGTCGAACCGACTGCGGCAATGGCTCGCCCCCCGATCTTCCTAGAAGGCTCCATGAAGCCTTTCCCTCTAATTCATATCCAGATATCCAGATGATTGCCGCCTACTGGCACCAGTTCCAAATGTGGCTGAAATCCATGACGCGGATGGTGCCAATGCCTTTGATGGTCATGTCCAGCCCAGCGTGGCGCATGCGCAACCACCATGCCAACCTGATACTAACCAATCCACTGTGGGAGCGCGCCTTGCGACTGTCCGCCCTTTTGTCAGATCCGCTGGAAGTGGTGCTTGTCCCGGTGCGATCAGACACTCACAACACCTCTGAACTCGAGCTCCTGGCTCTGGGCTCCATGGTTGCGCAACTGAAGGCCACAAACGTCTTTGAAATTGGCACCTTTGATGGCAGAACCACCCGCACACTGGCCGCAAATATTGCGCCAGAAGGCCGGGTCTGGACGCTCAATCTGCCTCCCGGACAGGACGCCAATGACAGCGGGAAAGTCAACGTAGACTCCCAGTTGAACCTGAAGGTCACCAGCGGTTGCCGCTTCGCAGGCACTTCCCAGGCCGCCAGCATCACCCAACTCTACGGGGACTCGGCAAACTTCGACTTCTCTCCGCACGTGGAAATGATGGACATGGTGTTCATTGACGGGTCCCATACCAAGGAATATGTGGCCAATGACACCGCCGTAGCCTTGCGACTGCTCTCGCCTGCCGGCGGCCTTGTCGTATGGCATGATGCTCCATACTACGGTGTGGTCGAGTACTTGAAAGAACGCATCGCTGAAGGATGGCCCCTGCATTGGATTGAGGGCACAACGCTTGCCGTGGCCTACGTGAAGAATGGGCAACCAGTCCCCATTCCGTCCCCCCTTTCACGGAGCAGCCCGATGCCGCCCGCATCTGCTTGAGGTGAATTCAGAAAAGAATACCGGCCCATTTCTGACAAAGGAACGCGCGACCTCAGGCAAACGGCATCAAAATGAATCATCCACTATGATCCGGCGTGTCTCCACGTATTGATGTTGCGGCATGCGTTGCTGCCGGGCTACTTTGCATTCTACCAACCTGAGTTCCCCTCTTGCAAAAAGACCGCACATCCGCCATCTGCACCTGCGTAGAAGGTGACTATCACTACGGTCTCGCGGCCTTGGTCAATGCCCTCGTCGTTCACGGGTTTCAGGGTGACATCCGCGTCTTGTACCGGCCTCCCCTCCCCCCATGGGTCGGGTCATCTTCGGGCATATTCGAGGTGCCACCCGTCACTCTGCATTTTGACATTGCGGAAAGTCCCGCCTTTCTCGCTTCGCAGAAAGCAGACTACATGTTGTCACTGTTGGACAAGTATGAACACTTGACCTCCATCTCCTACTTTGATCCAGATATTGTTCCAGGGGCTCCCTGGAGCTTCTTTGAATCCTGGATGAGAGACGGCGTGGCCCTCTGTGAAGACAACTGTTTCGGCCTCATGGGCTCCAACCATTTCATCCGCAAGGAGTGGGCAAAATTCGCCGCACAGCAACTTGGCCGTGAGGTGACCCATGAACTGAGCCGGTCGTTCAACAGCGGCTTCGTAGGCGTGCGCCGCGAACATCGCTCATTGCTGGAAGATTGGAAAAACGCGACGCAACATCTGCCCAATATCGGCATCGGCATTTCCGCATTCAAGCCAGGCACCCGGCGTGATCCCTTCTTTGGGACAGATCAAGACACCTTGAACGTCGCGTGCATGATCAATCCGTCTCCTCTATCGACACTCGGGATGGAGGGGATGGGATTCACGCCTGGAATGGACGTCATGTGGCATGCTGTTGACAACCCCAAGCCATGGAGACGTCGATACCTCGGGAGCCTGCTGCGGCACGGCACACGGGTGCCAGCAGCACACCGGGAATTCTGGCGTCATGCGAACGGGGTCATTCGACCTTGGACCGCGGGCCAGGTCCTGCTGCGCCAGCTCGATCTGAAACTCGCCGCAGCCGTGAGCCGGTTCTACCATAGCGCTTGAGCCGGCAACACTCCGGCCTCAGCGTTTCAAGTCATCCATTCATGGGCAAAACTCGACTGCTCTTCGTCGGACTGGCACCGATCCAGAACGCCAGACCCTTTCGCCTGCTGTCCCAACACACCGGTCTGGAGACCGAAGTGCTCTACCTGAAGGCCTCTGCAGAAGACATGTCCGGCGAGGAATTTCTGAACAAGGCCGCCTTCGACACGACCCGCCTTGATGGCTACCAGCAGCGGGTTGCACGCCCTCTGGCAGGAAATCGTTCCTCAGGGCCCCTGCTCGGACTTTCCCTTGATCCATGGCATCTTGCGGCCAGTCATGACATCATCGTGGTCTATGGGCATTTCCTTGTCAGCTACTGGCTCGCCATCCTTTCCGCAAAATGGCACCGGCGACGGCTCATTCTCTCGACGGATGCCACATCCATGCGCGGGTCGGTTCGCTCGGGAGGCTGGAAGCTGCGTCTGAAGCCGCTCATTTTCCGCTGGCTGTACAACCATCTCGCGGACGGCGTTTTTGTTTCCTCGACCTCATCCCGTCTATTCCTGGAGCAGCTTGGCGTAAGGCCGGATCGCATCACCGTCACCCCCTACGTGGTCGATGAGGAGCATATTCACAACGTCTCCGCCAGCACGGATGTCGCCTTGATGCGCGAGAAGCTCGAGATCCCCCAGGAGCATGTGGTCTTCGTTTTCTGCGCCAAGTTCCTCCCCCGAAAACGCCCTCTCGACGCCATCCTTGCCATGGCCCAATTGAACCGTCCCAATGCCTCTCTGCTCATGATTGGGTCCGGCCCGCTCGACGGAGAGCTTCGTTCCAAGGTCACAGAACTCGGGCTGGAGAAGTCCGTGAAGTTTGCCGGCCTCGTCAAATACAGTGATCTTCCCACCTACTACACGGCCTCCGACGTCCTTGTTTTCTGTTCAGACCACGAACCTTACGGACTGCCGGTCAACGAGATGATGCTTTGCGGGCATCCCGTCATCGTGTCAGATTGCATCGGAGCAGGTCCGGATCTTGTGGAAGAAGGTATCACGGGCTGGACCTACCCGGTGGGGGACGTTTCAAGCCTTGTGGAAAAGATGCGCGAGGCTGTCGATGACCGGAGCGCCCTTCCCTCCATGGGAGCACACGCACGCAAGAAGGCGGAGGCTTGGAGCAGTGAACTGAATGCCTCCCGCCAGGTTGATTACTTTCATCGCGAAGGATGGCTCACTGTCCCGGATCAGCACCCTGCCTAAGTCTCCCGCCATCCCTCTTCACTTCCCCCCCTGCGATTTGAAGCCTCTCATCGCTTATTTCATCAGCCACCCCAACCAGTACCACTCGCCCATGCTGCGGCACTTGGCGGAACAGGGGTTTAGGTTGCACGTGTTCTACAATACGACGGACGGTGCCACTGAGTATTTTGACCCCGGGTTCAACCAGTCCCTGACGTGGGATGTTCCTCTGCTGGAAGGCTATTCGTTTACCGTCCTTGCCTCCCACGGATTCTGGAATCAACTCCGAGAGTGCTCTGCTGCCCTGCAAACATCCGGGGCAGGGATTCTCTGGATACATGGGTGGGGTTGTTCATTTACCCGGGCGGCGTGGCTTGCCGGCTGGCGGGAGCGCTTGCCTGTCATGCTCCGGGGAGAGGCGAGCCTGCCCTGCGTCAAAGGAGGGCCCATCCGGAGGGCTGCTCACAAACTGCTGTTTTCCTTCTGGTTTCGTTTTGTTGACCGGTTCCTTGCCATTGGCTCGGCCAATCAGCAGTTCTACCAAGCCTATGGTGTCCCCAGCGAGAAGATCTCTCTCACCCCCTATGCGGTGGACAATGAGTTCTTTCGCCAACGCTGTGCCCGAGCTGAGGAGAAGACTCCAGCACTTCGCACCAGTCTGCATCTTCGCCCGGATCAGAAAGTGGCCCTGTTTGTCGGGCGCCTCATCCCTGAGAAGGCTGTGGACGTCCTTTTGCGAGCTTGGCAGACGCTGCAGGACCTCCACTTGTTGAGCGAGCCTCCCGTGCTTGTTCTGGCGGGTGACGGCCCTCTCCAGCAATCCCTCGAGCTTTCCCTCTCCCCGGAGATCCGGCCGTTCGTTCGCTTTGCCGGGTTCCTCAACCAGACGCAACTGCCATCATACTATGCCCTCTGCGATGCGCTGATTCTTCCTTCCCGATTCGAACCCTGGGGAGTTGTCGTCAACGAGGCCATGAATGCGGGCAAGCCCGTCATCCTGTCCGATGTTGTCGGCTCCGGCCAGGATCTTGTGGTTCAAGGCAAGAATGGCGTCATTTTTCCCTCAGGAAACGCCCCCGCCCTCGCGAAAGCAGTCGCCCAGGTGTTCGGCACAGAGGAGATCAGGAGAACGGCCAGCACGCTGAGCAGAGAACAAGTGGAACACTGGGACTTCGACGCCATTGCGCAGGGTCTGGAACACGCGCTGAGCGCCTTCCCGCCGTCTCCTGCCGCAGCCCAGGATCCTGCCATGGCGGAAGGCAACATCGCTCAGGACAACTCGCACGAGGGCGGCGTCTTTCTCGCCTATTCAGGGTTCCATGAAATACCTCAAATGGCCCTGGCCGCCCACGAAGCCGGGCTTCTTGATGCCTACTATTGCACCGTCTACAGCGGTGCTGGCACCTGGGGAAGCGCATTTTCCCGCGTTCGCAACATTGTCACCGTGGACGCCCTTGGAGGGGATCTGATTCCTCCAGCCAAGGTTATCGAAAACCCCTGGCCCGTGGTGGTTCGTCAACTGGGAAACAGAATGGGCACCTGCCGGCCAGGCACCCCATGGGATACATCACGCTGGTTTGGCCAGGCGGCGGCAGCGATTCTTCGGAGGAAGAAGCCCGCGCTGGTCGTCGGCGCGGAGTCCTGCTCGGAGACGCTGTTCGAGGCCGCAAAGCGACAGGGAGCCATGTGCCTGCTGGATTGCCACGGCATACCCGTACCCTTTCTCGAAGCAACCATGAATGCTGCGGCCGGGGAACTGGGGCTGCCTCCTCCCGCGCCACGGGAAACCCAGGACATGAGCCGGAGCAAGGAGCGGGAACGGGAACTGGCCGATATCATTGTGCTCTGTTCCGCCCTACAGCGTGACCTTCACGCCCAACTCGGCACGCCCGCAGAGAAGCTTCGTGCGGTGCCGCTCTGGGTGGATACCAACCTCTGGCATACGAAGGGACGACCTGTGACGGCTCCTGTGGCCCCCCTCAAGGTACTTTTTGCGGGAGCAGGCATCCTGGCGAAGGGCTTGCCTTACCTGTTGCTCGCCCTCCAACCACTAGGAGACGCGGTGACGCTGACCATCGTGGGGAATGTATCCCCCGACATGCAGCCCTTCCTCAACGTCCTCCGGCGTCCTCCAGACGTCATTCCCTATGCTCCAAAGAGCAAGCTCCGCGAACAGTACTGGTCGCATGACATCTTGGTCATGCCGTCATTGGGAGACTCTTTTGGCTTTGTCGCCATCGAAGCGATGGCCTGTGGCATGCCAGTCATTGCCACGGACCATTGTGGAGTGCCGCTTCCTTCCCCGGATTGGAGAGTACCCGCCCGCTCATCCACGGCGATCAGCTCCCGCATTCAGTGGTACCTCAACGATTTCTCGAGAGTGGGTCAGGACAGCGCAGAGGCGGCGAGTTTTGCCGCGAGTTTTCCTCCCTCCAAATATCGCGCCCAGATTCGCGAAATCTATGCCGAACTGCTTGCCCGCCACCGGTAGTCATCGGGCAATGAGGCCATGCGTATTCTGCAGATCATACCCAATCTTCCCTCAGTCAGTTGCGGAGTAGGGGACTACGCCCGCCTCCTTTCAGAAAATCTGGCGGGAGAACACGCCATCAGCTCACAGTTCCTTGTTCCTTTGCAGACGGGGTCACCTTCGCATCATCCCGCGCCACCGTCAGGCTATCACTACGCTGCCAGCAGCGGAGCGTCTCTGCTCGAGAGCTTGGAAACGCTATACCCGGATATTGATGCGGTTGTCCTCCAGTTCTCCCCCTATGGCTACCAGCAACGAGGGATCCCTTTCGGCCTCTTGAAAGCCTTGCAGGCGTTGCTTCACCGGCACCCGGGACTGACGCTCCACACCATGTTTCACGAGCTATACGCCACCGGCCCAATCACGACCAGTGCCTTCTGGCTTGGCTTTTTGCAGAAGCAAATCATCCGGCGCCTCGCGAGGCTGTCTCACCGCAGGTTCACGAACCGCAGCTTGTACGCTCGATGGATTGAATCGGTCTCCCCGCAGCATTCTTCTCCGGTCGCTGCCATCCCCGTCTTCTCCAATCTCGGAGAGGCTCTGCGCCCCCCGCTCCCTTCGTCGCGGCCGGCTGCCATGACGTTGTTCCGATCTGGACTCCGTTCGGAAGTAGACTGGGAGACTCTCCAACCACACTGGGAGGCTGCTCAAGTCTCTCAAATCCATTTTATCGGGCGGGGCAACGATCTGAATCCCCCTCCGGGATTCCCCCTCACAGTCATCAATCACGGCCACCTTCCAGCCTCGCAAGTGACGTCCCTGTTGCAACAAACCCGCTTGGGCTATCTGGACTACTACCCCGGCTATCTCGGGAAATCAGGGATCTTTGCCGCCTACGCCGCCCACGGGATTCCCACCCTCTTGAAGAAGGACGCTGCGTCGACTGAGGATGGACTACAGAAAGGGATGCACTACACTCTCGTGGAGAGCACCGCGATCCCCTTGCCCGCGCTGAATGCCCTTTCCGCCCACGCCTTGACGTGGTATGCACCCCACAGCCTGCATGCCACCACAAACTTGTATGCCGCTGCGCTGCAACCGTGATGATCTTCACCCTTTGGAAAAATCGCCAGCGGCCTCCGCTCTTCCATCCCCTTTGGTGGAAAGCATGGGCCAAACGCGGTCTCCAGTTCATCCCTCTTCTGCAGCAGTGGGCGCTGCACGCCCGCTTGCGCTGCCACCGCGCCACGATCTCGTCTTCAGCATTTGTTTCCAGTACCAAGGGCTTTTCTGCTGATCTCTCCCAGCTCAAAATTGGGGAGGACACCTTTGTCGGCCGGGTGGAACTTTCAGTCGTCTCTCCCATCACGCTCGGGCGCTCCGTTTGCATCAATGATGGGGCAAAGCTTCTCACTGGCAGCCACGATCCTTCTCATCCCTCCTGGCGCTCCATCAGTGCCCCCATCACGGTGGGCGACTTTGCCTGGATCGGCACCAACGCTTTGATTCTCCCAGGCGTCACCATCGGCGAGGGGGCAGTCGTCGGCGCGGGGGCGGTGGTTGCCAAAGATGTGAGTCCATACACCATCGTCGTCGGCAATCCCGCCCGGCCCGTTCCCAAGACACGATGCGAGTCGCTCAACTACCGCCCGGCTGCGATGGTCGCAGTCTACGCCGCCTGGCTACCGCTCGCTGATCGCTCCTAACCCGTTGGCGTTCCGGCGCTTTTAACTCAATTTCCCCCTAGTATGTTTTCCTCAGGAGCCCGTCTCGGCCTTGCAGAGATGCTCGTTATCGCCGCCATCGGTGGCACGATCATTTTCCTTTTGTCCTTCTTCAAATGGAAGCTGGCCGTCAAAACAGCCTTTGTGCTGGTTCTCTTCGAGGGCGCCATTCGCAAATGGGTCCTTCCTGGTCAGCAGGAGGTGGTCTATTTCATCAAGGACTTCGTTCTCGCTGGAGCGTACGTGCGTTTTTTCCTCTTTCCTGACCCTGAAGTCCGGGCACGGAACCTGGCCGCGCCTTTGTTCCTTGTTTCACTCCTTTGCGCGATCGTTGCGATCTCAGCGATCAACCCAAACATTCAGTCAGCCCTCATCGCCATCTATGGCCTGAAGATCTACTTCTATTATATCCCGCTCGCTTTCATGATTCCCCATCTGTATCGGAATCATGAGGACCTCACTCGGGGGATCACCCGGTACGCGTTGATCGCCACCCCAATTTGTCTGCTCGGGATAGCTCAATTCGCGGTACCGAGTTCGAGCATTCTGAATATCTACGCAGAGAACTTGGAGGATTCAGTCATCACCACATTCGCGGGGACTTCAACGGCGCGTATCACCGGCACCTTCTCCTACCTGACTGGACACACGACATTTGTTGTCATCTCTTTCGCACTCCATCTTTGCCTGCTGGGCACCAAGCAACCCCGCTATCGCTGGTTCTGGTTGGTGGCAAATTTACCATTGCTGATCGCGAATGCCTTCATGGGTGGGTCCCGGGCTTGCGTTGTCTCGATTGTTTCCATCACCCTGGGTTACATGGCACTCGGACTGATGTACGGCGGCAAGCAGTTGTTCAACAGGATCTGGGTGGTGGCCGTGGCCGCTGTTGTAGCATCATTGGTGAGCCTCGTCATTTTCAGCGAAGCGCTGGATCAGTGGAAGACGCGACACTTGAATGCCTCCGACACCTATTGGGAACGAATCTACAGCGGGCCAATGAAATCGCTGACGGAAGCGATGGACTCGAACGGGATGCTGGGATTTGGCATCGGTGTTTCGCACCCTGTCAGCTATCGCCTCCGGTCTGCTCTAGATCTCCCGCCAGCTCTCCGGGAACCGCCTATGTTTGACACGGAACCGGCACGTGTCCTGGTAGAGTTGGGCGTGGCCGGGTTCCTCGCATGGTACGCGTTGCGGCTCTTGGTGCTCAAGAACACTTTCACCACCTTCAAACTCCTCCCCACTGGCGACCTCAAGTCATTGGTTCTTGCCGCGCTTCTCATCCAGCCTCCTTTCTTCCTCATGTCCATGGTGTTGAATCACACGGCAAGCTTCCTTCTTTGGGGGGCCTATGGCCTTTCGTTAACCCCATGGTTGAGTCAGGCTCATCCCATGAGAAATCGTTCCAGTCCCAGCCCCACGCCAGCCGGAACGGGCCCGGCCGCGGCGACACCTGCATTTCCTAATCGCCGCCCCTCCAGATGAAGGAGCCGGTCACAGCAGTGGTACCCGCATGCAACCGCAAGGAGGCGACTCTGCGCACCCTTGCGGTCATTGCGTCCTGTGATCCGGCTCCAGTTGAAGTGATCGTTCATATCGATGGGGGAAACAATGAAATGGAACAGGCCATTCAGGCCGCTCATCCCGCCGTCAAGATCCTCAAGAGTGATCAACTGCTGGGTCCGGGAGGCTCCAGAAATGCTCTGGTCCACGCGGCCCAGACAAAATGGGTGGCAAACTTTGATGACGATTCATTTCCTGAGACGCCGGACTATTTCGCAAGGATCCAGAGGCTGGTGAACATCGAGCCTCTCGCCGCCATGTTCAGTGCCGCAAGCCAGCCGTCTGAAACTCAGTTCCCAGGCTTGATGCGCCTGGGCGTTTTTTCAGGGTGTGGCTGCGTTTACAACAAAGAATGGTTCATGAAGACACAGGGCTATGTCCCACTCCCCATTGCCTACTGCATGGAAGAGGTGGACCTCAGCCTCCAGTTGCACGCTTTGGGGGGCATCATGGTTCACGATCCTGAACTGCGGGTGGTTCACGATCGCAAACCCGTGACCACCCCTGACGAGGTGCTTCATGCGGGCATTATTGCCAATACCGCCCTCCTGCCGTTCCTGCGGTTCCCCATTTACCTCTGGCCCGTGGGCCTGCTTCAGCTTGCCAGCAGGATTGTGGCTTCAGTTCGGGCCGGGTGGCATGCTGGCCTCCTGGCCGGCATCTTCTCGATTCCCCGTCATCTGTTTAGACATCGCAGGTTTAGAAAGACTGAATCCGGCACCGCAGTGATCTCCTGGCTGATCTTGCGACGATCCATGCACCCTCTGGTCGCCGGTGGCCCCCGCAGCCTGGTTCAGGATCCCACTTCGTGACTGCCAACGCCGAAGAATCCGCTGCACAGCCTCTCATCATTCTGGCTGGCACCTACCCCCCCGAGCGCCTTGCCAGCATGGAGCGCTACATGCGATTGGTTGAAAAAGCCCTGCGTGACTCCGGCCAGAGTGTGCTGACCTTGCAACCCCGCGAGCGGTTTGGCCAGGCAGGCCGCCGCTTCCCTCATCTGGCCAAGATCTCGACCTATGTCGACAAGTACATCCTATTTCCTAAAACTCTGACACGCGAGGTTGCCCGTCACGGACGGTCACGTCGCGTATTGCTTCATGTCCTCGATCAGGGAAATTCGTTGTACGTCAGAGGATTCACCCAGTGCCCTGTTGTGGTCACCTGCCACGACCTCATCGCTGCGAAATCACGTCTTCGACAGCACGAAGGAGTTCGTCGCAATAGCTTCGGTCAGTGGCACCACCAGCGCAATCTGGACGCGATGCTGACAGCAGACACCATCGTCTGCGCATCAGACAAGACACTCACGGACTGCCGGGAATTCGCGGGGAGACTTCACCGCCCGCCTCATCTCACCCGCGTTTACAATCCACTCTCCCCAGAATTTGAAACCCCATTGCCGGTTGCCCCAGCCGCAAGCGCCCCCTTCCTGCTCCATGTTGGCAACAGCGCCTGGTATAAGAACCGGATTGGACTCTTGCATATCTATGCCGCACTGAGGCCACTGCTGGACACCCCTCTTCCGCTCCATCTCTATGGTGAGCCTTTGCGGCACGAGGAAACATGCCTGATCCACAGTATGGGGCTCGATCAATCTGTCTTCAGCCACCCATCCCCCTCGGATGGGGAGATCCACCTCGCCTACCATCAAGCCGAAGCACTTGTGTTTCCATCATTGGAGGAGGGATTCGGCTGGCCCCCCCTTGAAGCAATGGCCTGTGGATGTCCCGTATTCGCCTCGAACCGCCCGCCCCTCACGGAAATTGGAGGCACTGCAATCCAGTACTTCGACCCTGAAAAACCTGCGGAGGCGGCCCAGGTGATTGCCTCCAAACTCAAGTTGGGCAGTGTCTGGCGCACAGCCCAGGGTGAACTCGGCCGGAAGCGTGCAGCCCAGTTCAGCCTCACTCAGTTCGCTGATGAGCTGAACGCAGTGTACCGGTCAACCCTCAACCGCCCCGTTGTGTAGATCATCCAACGCCGAAGGACTTGCCCTGGTGAAAATCCTCCATCTCATCCACTCGGTCAATCCCGCCCATGGCGGGACCACGACGGCGGTCCAGACTTTGGCAGGTGCTTGTCAGGCCCTGGGACACCCCTCCCTGACAGTGACGCTCGACGCGCCAACAGCAGAGTGGAAAAGCAGTTGGCAAACTCCTCTGCATTTCGCAGGTCCTGGACATACTCACTATGGTTGGAGCCCAAGACTCCTGCCCGCATTGCGCAAGTTGTCATCGGATGTGGACTTGGTCATCGTGCACGGTCTTTGGCAGTTTCATGCTTCGGCAGCCCGCATGCTCCGGCAAAAGGATGGCGTGCCCTATGTGGTTGCCCCTCATGGGATGCTCGATCCTTGGGCTCTAAAGCAATCTCTGCTCAAGCGAATTCTAAAGACCGTCAACTGGGCCCTCGTCACCCGACGAGTCCTTCAAGAAGCGTCTGCATTCTGGTTTACCACCGAAAATGAACGCGATTCCGCCGCCCCCGCCTTGTTAGGAATTTCTGCAGACCGGCGGGTGGCGTCATTGGGGGTGGACGCGCCCCCGGCCGCGCCTTCGGTCCTGAAGAGTGGGTGGCAGGAAAGGCATCCAGAACTTGCAAACCGAACCGTGCTTCTCCATCTCGGCCGACTTCATCCCAAGAAAGGCTGCGATCTCCTGATCGAAGGTTTTGCAGCCTGGGTCAACAGGTGCGCCATTCCACGAGATTCGTGGCCTCACCTCCGGTTTGCGGGTCCTCCTGTGTCCGCTCAATACCTTGAACACCTGCAGCGCTTGTGCGCACGTCATCAATTGGAATTGCATCGCGACGTGACGTTTGCAGGCATGGTCACCGGTACGGCCAAGTGGCAGGAATTGGCAGCAGCCGCCGCACTTGTCCTGCCTTCATTTCAGGAGAACTTTGGGCTGGTCGTTGGCGAGGCCATGGCCTGTGGCACCCCTGCCCTGCTCTCAGACAAAGTCAACATCTGCGACTTGATCACCGGGGCTCAAGCCGGACTCTCCGCAGAAGCCAGCATATCAGGCGTCTGCTCGCTGCTGGAAAGGTGGTTTGCCATGGACGCCACGGCCCGCTCAAGCATGCAAAAGAACGCGAAGGAGCTTTACGACTCCCGTCTCCGCCCTCAGGCAGCAGGCGAATCCTTCTTGAAGGCAGTGACCCCCTACGCCCGTTGAGACGGCAATCGGTTTCATGAAACTATCCGCCATCACTCCGCTTGTGCTGACCTGGAACGAAGCGCCGAACATTGCCCGGTGCCTTGAGCCTCTGGCAGGCTTTGAACGGGTGCTGGTTTTGGACAGCTTCAGCACTGATGAAACTGTAGAAATTGCCCGGAGTTTCCCAAACGTTGACCTGGTTCAACACCGTTTCGAATCATTCGCCAAACAGTGCAACCATGGATTGTCGTTGATCGCTTCCGAGTGGGTGCTCTCCATGGATGCGGACTATGTGGCGAACTCAGCTTTCATCGCCGAACTGACGCGGTTGGACAATTCCGATGGCGTTGTAGGGTACAGCGTGCCATTTCGTTACTGTATCGCCGGCCATCCGCTGCGGGGCACCCTCTATCCACCACGAACCTGCCTTTACCGAAGGGCTGCGGCCAGCTACTTGGACGACGGTCATGGCCATCGCGTCCATCTCAATGGGCCGATATCTGCATTACAGACTCCCCTGGCACACGACGACAGGAAAAGCCTGTCCCGCTGGCTTTCTGTTCAACTCAGCTATGCGGTCCTGGAATGTGACAAGTTATCCCTGGCCAGCTGGAGCAAACTCAACTGGCCTGATCGCCTGCGGCGCAGTTGCATTTTTGCACCCATCGCCATTTTGTTTTACTGCCTGATCTTCAAGGGACTCATCCTTGATGGGTGGCGCGGCTGGTTCTACACTCTACAGCGTGTCTTCGCGGAGGTGCTGCTCGCGCTTCATCTCCTTGCACGTCGGCTCGCGTAGATTGCTACGGACATCAACATCTAAACGACAGGTCGAACTGCCACCCATTTGACTACGCTTCTTGTCATCCCTTGCTTCCGTGAAAGCACCCGATTGCGCCCGTTCCTGACGGAGCTCTGTACTGAGATGCAGCAACTGGGCGGCGTGTCCATTTTGGCCGTAGATGATGGAAGCGGTGGAGATGAACCAGAGCGCCTTTGCGCACTCATTGACGAGTTCCGCATCCATTTCCCGTTCCTGCGCCCAACTCTCCAACTTCCTGAGAACATCGGAAAAGGAGGCACAGTATACGCGGGCTGGCAGGCTCACGACAATGAGAACTGGCTTATGTTCGCCGATGCTGACGGCGCAGTGCCGGCCCGGGAGATTGCACGGCTCATTCGATCCGCCCGGGCAGAATCCAGCCTGGGGCTGCACAACCACGCATGGTTTGCCTCTCGCATCAAAATGCTGGGCCGGAACGTGAGGCGGCTTCTTCACCGCCACCTCGTCGGACGGGTGTATGCAACGCTCGTATCGGAGCTTCTCCACGTGCCCGTCTATGACTCTCAATGCGGATGCAAGCTGGTGCCTCGGTCTGCCTTTGAACAGATCTCCCCCATGCTCACCACCTCTGGATTTGCTTTTGATGTGGACCTCATGATGGCACTGGTGCACACGCAGGTCCCAATCGTTGAATTCCCGGTGGACTGGACCGAGATCCCTGGAGGCAAGATTCACCTGTTCCGCGATTCCTTCAGAATGTTCCGCGACGTCTGGCGTCTGCGTTCGAAGTGGTCCTCGATTGTCTGATGAGCTCCTCTTCCCTCTCTGAGAGCGAGCTGATTTCCAAGGCAGCTCCCCCTAAGGATGACGACGGCATGCAATGGCTGTTTTTGTTGGCCATGGCGCTTGTTTTCAACTCTCATCTAGAAGAGTTTCATCTTCGGCCTTGGCTGGCTGGTGACGGCCTTCTTGGCAATGCCATGTTTTTTGTGCTTTCGGGATACCGGGTATCCCTCAGTCTTTCTCGCCGGGCAACAGGCATCGTTCCCTATTTGCAACGACGTCTGCTTCGCATCTATCCCACCGTGTGGCTGGTGACGCTCACTCTCGGCCTCACTGCTGGATGGCTGACTTTCAATAGCACGATTCATGATGTCGTGCGCCTTCTGTTCTGGCCTACGCGTTTCACTTACATCACATGGATCGTTCCTGCCTACATTCTGCTTTTCTTCATTGAGCGCTGCCGCCCCAATCTTGCGACCCGCAGCGCATTCTGCCTCGGACTCTTCAGCGCCTTCCTGGCCTTAAGTTGGACGGAACCAACACCCCGCATGCTGTCAGATGTCTCAGGAAGCATTTACTTCCTCCTCTTTCTTTCCTTGGTGCTTGCGGGAACCCTCCTTGCCAATACCTCCATCTGGCGCAAGCCCGGGTGGCTTCTTCCCTGTACGGCTCTTGCAATGATTGTTTTGTACTTCGCCGTGAAACTCCAAGCGGCTCTCACTGGAAACTGGTCGTGGTTTGCCGTGATTCTGGGTCTCGGCGGAATAGGAGGTCTCCTGGTAGTGGCCGCTGGACTTCCGGGGCGGATCTTCGCTCCTCTGAAACACGTTCCAGGACTGTCAGCCTGTGCAGCTTTTGTGGCGCAGCACTCCCTTGAGATCTACACCATCCACAGTGTCGTCATCGAGTGGAAGTGGCTACCTCGAAGCTACTTTCCTTCGGGTATCGCCATTGCAGTCGTGGTCACGGCCCTCCTCGCATTGATCTACGGTCATACGCTAAAACGTCTGTTGCCAGCTGCACGCTTGCCATAGGACGGGATTGAGCCGTGTCTCTTTTGCAATATCTGAACAGCCTTCGATCTGCACCTCCTTCCCCCCCTTCTCAATCAACTCTCTCTTCTACCTACATGAGCTCCACATCCCTCATCACTGTCTGCGGCGCCGGCGGATTCATCGGCGGGCACCTGATTGCCGATCTTCGCCGTCAGGGGCACACTCAACTTCGTGCAGTGGACCTCAAACCTGTGGACCAGTGGTATCAGCGCTTCGACGACGTCGAGAATCTGCAGCTTGATCTCGCTGAGAAGGAGGCCTGCCTGAAGTCGGTCGCAGGAGCCCACACGGTTTACAATCTCGCCGCCGATATGGGCGGAATGGGTTTCATTGAGAACAACAAGGCTCTCTGCATGCTGAGTGTTTTGATCAACACCCATCTCCTCGTGGCCTGCCGTGAGCACGGAGTGGAGCGCTACTTCTACGCCTCCTCGGCCTGCGTCTACAATGCCGAAAAGCAGCTTCGGCCCGATATTCCTGCTCTCAAGGAGGCCGATGCCTACCCTGGAATGCCGGAAGACGGATATGGCTGGGAAAAGCTCTTTAGCGAAAGAATGTGCCGCCATTTCAGGGAAGACTTTGGCATCCACACCCGTGTGGCCCGTTATCACAACGTCTATGGACCACACGGCACCTTCGCCGGCGGTCGTGAGAAGGCTCCTGCCGCCATTTGCCGCAAGGTGGTTGACGCAAAGCTCAACAACCTCACTGACATCGAAATTTGGGGGGACGGCAACCAAACCCGCAGTTTCATGTACATCGATGACTGCCTGTGGGGCACGCAAACGCTTCTGAACAGCGATTTCGTTGAACCCATTAACATCGGCAGCGCCGAGATGGTTTCCATCAACCAGCTCGTGGACATCGTAGAGGAGATCGCTGGCATCAAACTCCAGCGAAATTACAACCTCTCCGCCCCCAAGGGTGTGGCAGGCCGCAGTAGTGACAACACTCTGATCAAGCAGGTGTTCAACTGGGAGCCGTCCACCCGGCTGCGCGACGGCCTGGAAAAAACGTACGCCTGGATCTACGACCAGATGCGCTCCGGCACCCTTGTTTACTGAACTGTTCGCAATTGATCCATGGCGAGAATCCTCCTGCTCAATCAGTGCTTCTACCCGGACCACGCATCCACCGCCCAGCATCTTACAGATCTGGCACTGGGCCTCCGTGAAGCTGGTCATGAAGTGTGGGCGCTCTCTGCCAGGCGCTCCTATGACCGGCCCGAGGTGTTGTACCCTGCATCTGAAGTGTGGAAAGACATCCACATCACCCGGATATCGAGTCTGGGATTGGGCAAAAAGAGCATCCTCCGCCGGATCTTGGACTCCCTCAGTTTCTGGTGCAACGCCGCCTCCAGACTTCTCACCGTTCCGCGGCCAGATCTCATCATCTGCCTCACTTCACCTCCCATGGTGTCCACATTGGGGGGACTGGCGGGCGTCATCCGGAGGACTCCTCTGGCCCACTGGGTCATGGACCTCAACCCTGATGAAGCTGTCGCCGCGGGAATCCTGCGGAAGGGCTCCGTCCCAGAACGAGTTCTGGATTACCTGGTGACATGGAGTTTCAAGCGCGCCAGTCTCGTGGTGGCGCTTGATCGGTTCATGGAAAAACGGCTAGTCGGAAAGGGGATCGATCCCAGAGCCATCTTCACGGCTCCCCCATGGTCACATGACGATGCCGTTCGCTTTGACCCTGAAGCAAGAATGGCGTTTCGCGAACGACACGGATTGACTGGAAAGTTCGTCGTCATGTACTCGGGCAATCACAGTCCCTGCCATCCTCTCCAGACCGTTCTCGAAGCCGCCCGGACCTTGGCAGACGAATCCGACATACAGTTCGTCTTCATTGGCGGCGGCGGCGGGTTGCCCGGTGCGAAGAACTTCGTTCAAACTCATCAGCTGAGGAATTTCCAGTTCCTGCCCTACCAGCCGCTTGAAGCTGTGGCTGGATCGTTGTCCTCGGCCGATCTGCATCTGGTTTCCATGGGAGATCCTTTTGTTGGAATCGTTCATCCCTGCAAGGTTTACAATGTCCTGCGCCTGGGCATTCCCTTTCTGTTCTCGGGTCCTTCGGACTCTCACCTTGGTGATCTGGTGGCCAGGATCGGAGATGAATCCCTGGGTCACGGTGTCAGGCATGGCGATGTGGAAAGCACCGTCCGGGCAATTCGCCATTGCCGCGATGCCCGCATGGCGCTTCCTGTCTCGAAATTGCAGTCGTTGGCTCAAGATTTTTCGGCAGAGAAACTGCAGAACGAATTGGTGGCACGCATCAACGTGGCGGCGGGAGCCAACTAGGTCTGCTTAATCCTGATTTTTGATTCTTCTTCAATGACCTCCCCCAGTTTGAGCATTGTTGACATTGGAGTGCCTTTACCACGGGTGCCTTCGCTGATGATGTGGCTTGTCTTTTCAGGCGCCATCTTGGTCAGTGCCATCGGCACCTGGCTCATCATCCGCCAGAAGTCTGGCATTGGCATGGATCATCCGGATCAACATCGGAAGCTGCATGCAACCCCGGTGCCCCGCTTGGGTGGCCTTCCCGTCTTCGTAGCGCTCTGCCTGGGTTTCGCGTTTGCAACATGGTGGCTTCCTGACTTCTTCGCTCAATGGTGGCCGATCATTCTCACCAATCTGCTCATTTTTTCGGTGGGATTCGCCGATGATCTGCGCCCCCTGGGAGCGCGAGTCAAGCTGGTCGGTCAGATCGGAGCCGCATGCATCCTGTACGCTCTTGGGATTTCGATCGACAACTTGTCCAACCCGTTCGGTGATGGTCAAATTGTTCTGGGATGGTGGGGCCTGCCAATCACCCTGCTCTGGCTCATTTCCATCCCCAACATCATCAATCTCATCGATGGGATGGACGGCCTGGCCACAGGCTTTGGTCTGTTCCTCAGTTTGACACTCGCGTTTATTGGGCACTTTGCCAGGATGCCAGACGTCGTGCTCATCTCCGTGGTCATGAGTGGGGCCCTCATGGGCTTTTTGGTCTTCAATCTGCCGCCAGCCCGCATCTTCCTCGGGGATGGAGGAGCCTACCTCATTGGCTTCTTCGTGGCCTCGGTCTCCCTCCTTTCCTCCAACAAGGGGACGATCATCGCTTCCCTACTGGTGGTGATTATCGCTCTTGGTGTGCCAATCCTTGACACGCTGTTTGCCATTATCCGCCGGCTCCTCCGTGGTGTGCCCATCTTTCGCGCCGACGCACAGCACATTCACCACCGGCTCATGTTGCTTGGCTTCAGCAAGGCCAAGGCTCTCATTGCGCTTTACACGGTTTGCCTGGTGCTCAGCCTTTTTGGCATCAGTCTGTTCTGGAACCGTGGGCTTTCTCTTCCGATCGCTACGGCGGCCTTGTTCCTCCTTGGGTTGGGAGCAGCCCGCTACCTCGGCTACGTTCGCAGCTGGCGGGAAGTACGGGCCCAGTTTAGAGAGGCCCTCAATCGACGCCGGGACATGCTCTACACTGCGGCCTATGGCAAGGTTTTGGAGTGGGAGGCCGAAAGGTCGATGGAAGCGGATGAGTTCCTCATGCTCTTCCGTCTGGGCACAGAGCGCATCGGTGTAAAGCTCGCGCCCGAAACAGGATTTCGATCCGTGGAATTCTCCCTCATCACCGACCTGACGTGCCGCCTCTATGTGCCGGATGACACCGACATGGCCGACCGCTGGGTAGCCAAGGCGGATCAGCTCATTCCTGCACTCAATCTCGCCACCGAGAGATGGGGCCGCCTTGCCGGTATTGAGTTTGCGCCAAGAGCAGATTCGATAGAGGCCCTGCCCCCTGCTTCGACAAAAGTGAACTCCACCCCCTAGTACAGCCGGTGCTTAAAAGACAACGCATTCCGCAGGCTAAGCGTCGCCCTATTGAGGAAGACGAGGAGGAGAATTCACAGGCGGCCAAAGCCATCCCGCCTGTCGCCCCAACTCCTTGGTGGGCGTTGCTGCTGCTGATCTCAGTCCCACTCCTGGCCATCTCCATCTGCGGCAATCGTTCCCCAGAAGCCATCGGACTCTCCGCGGTGGTCGCAGGCGCAGCTGTCTTTGCCGCTCCCCCTCGCTTTAGATTGCCGCTTTCCGTCGGCGCACCGCTGCTCCTGATGCTGTTTTTTGCCGTGTGTGGTCTCTTCCCCATCGGCGACTCGAGTCTTCCGGAATGGCGAGGGACCTTGCGGGACGCCTTTGGCATCGTCATGCCTGCCACCAGATCAGCTCAACCGTGGATCACACTTCAAGGTGTACTGCTTCTTGCTGTCGGCACGCTATGGCTCAGTGTCTGCATTACCAGAGGATTCGATGAACCCGAAAGGCGGACGTTGTTGCAATTGCTGGTTCTGGGCATAGCAGGCATCGCCATCGCGAGCCTTGTCGTGCATTACGGTGACTATGAAGTGATTTTCTGGCAGGGCGCGGAGCGCATCGAGTACTACGGCCCGTTTACCAACCGGAACAACTTCTCTGGACTGCTTGCCGCCGGCGCAGTGCTGGCCTTTGCCTGCACTCACGATGCTTATCACCGCAAACGCTGGTCGTGGCCAGTCTTCGCGCTTGCCATTCTTCCCATGTTCGGGGCCATCCTCGCCAATACTTCCCGTACCGGGGTGGTGTTGTTTTTTGCCGGCCTGGGTTTGTGGATGATGTCGGGTACGCACGCAGCACGCTCTGCAAAACGTTTCGCCGTATCAATCTCCCTGCTTCTGATTCTCGCCACGGTGTTCCTCATCTACGGTCAGCGCATACTTGAGCGATTCACCGGTTCCGAAGGCATTGTCTCCACCCTGAGCAATGACGGCAGGATCAAGATCTTTCAACAGTCCATGGCGCTCATTCCCCAAGCCCCTCTTTTGGGAGTCGGCCTGGGAAATTTTGAACCAGTGTACGCTCTCCACAGGGAGGCTGCTGAGGATTACATCATCACCCGCACCGCCCACCCGGAAAGTGACTGGCTCTGGCTGGGCATTGAAGGGGGGCTTCTGACTCTCGTCGCGGCGCTTGCCGCAGGTTATTTCATCTGGCGGGGTTTTGGTAGATGGAAGAAATCGGATGGCAGCGGACGTCGGGACCGGCGCCTGCGGGCTGCTGCCGGCATCGGGGTCGCCTTGCTCTTTCTTCAAGGGTTTGTGGATACGCCGCTTCATACGATTGGGCTTGCCACCTTCGGCGCGCTGCTCGCTGGGCTGGCCTGGCACCCAGGGAAGCGTCTGGCCGCCAATGTCTCTGTCCCCATCTTACGCTACACCGCCAGTGGGATCTGTCTGTTTTGCGGCTTTGCCTGGCTCACCGTCGCGGGCGGTGAAACGCTGCTTCCTGGCACCTTCAGTGCAAAGAAACAGTTGGAAACGGCGAAGGCACTCACCCGGACCGGAAATGACGCGGATGCCCTCGCGGCATTGAACAAAGTCATCTCCATCCAGCCCATGCGATGGGACGCCTACTATTTGCGGGCAGCAGTTTCACTTCGGATCGGCCGTCCTCACCAAATGGTGATGGACGATTTCTCGCGGGCGCGGGCGTTGGAACCAAACTCCCCCAATTTCTGCATGGATGAGGCGCAGCTCTGGCTTGAGCATGCCCCACTCCAGGCCATTCCCGCCCTGCGCGAGGCGATCCGCCGGGACCCTCGCAATGCCGCGGAATACTATAAACAAATCGCCAACAACGTTCATCGCTATCCAGATCTGCGTGAACCACTACGAGCGATGGCGGAGGACCCCAAACTCCGACTGATCTATCTGGAACGAGCCTCAGGGAGTGACTTCCAAGTTGCACTGCGGGAGCTGCTCGACCGTCACCCAAGCCTCGACAACTTCACCCCAGCCCAAAAGCTGTCCCTCTTTGAACTGTGGTACAGTGGTGGTGACAAGTCCCAGCTCATTCGCGAACTCCAGCACAATCCCAGCTGGAGCACCAGTGGCTGGATTGTGCTTGGTCGACACTGGGCAGGCGAAGGCAAGTTTCGTGAAGCTTGTGAACTGGGCTTTAAGCACATGAGACAACCCTCTCTTCCCACCACAAGTGAGGGGCGGGATCTCGGGCAACTCACCCGGGGATTCCTGCAAAACCCCAATGACTCTTTGCGGGGGCTCGCTCTCTACCAAGTCCAGCGACAGCAGGGCCTCGAAGCAGAGGCTTTCACAACCCTCCGGGACGTGACACGTATCCCTAATGCACCTGTCAGTGCCGCGTACGAATATGCCGTACGGTTGGCTGAGAAGGGAGACTACTCCCGAGCTTGGGATTCCCTTTTATCCTATCGAACGCGCTCGACGGAGCCTTGAATACCACTTAATATTCTCATTTTCGAGAAGTAAACGATTGACCTAAAGGAGTACTCTGATTAACCTCAGTTAAATTTCTGTAAACTCTCCTTCCCAATCTTTCTTCCTAACATGGCAAAAGTGGTAATCATTGACGACGAGGCGTCCATACTAGAGCTGATGGCCAAGTTTTGCCGCGGCTTGGGACATGAGGTGATCCAATGCCAGACCGGAATGGCTGGCTTGACCAGCATCAGAGACAGTCGGCCTGATCTGGTGATTGTGGATCTTCGTATCGGCGATATCGACGGGCTGGAAATCATCAAGCACACCCGCGCAGAATCCGCCAGCACTGCCATCATCATGGTGACTGGCCACGGCAGCGTCGAAACGGCTGTCGAAGCCATGCGATTGGGTGCTTATGATTATCTCACAAAACCCTTCGACCTCGCCGACCTCAAGCGCACCATAGAGCAGGCCTTGGGGCAGAAGAGCGCAGCGGCAGCCACCACCTACCAAGCCGCCCCGCCCTCCGCAGCCAATGGGTCTCGATTGGTTGGCGGCAGCGCCCCCATTCAGAAGATTCTCAGCATTGTCCAGCGGGTCGCCGACAACGACAGCCCGGTACTGCTTGAGGGTGAGTTTGGTGTGGGCAAGCAGTTGATTGCCCGTGCTCTGCACGAAAGCAGCCGGCGCAGCTCAGGTCCGTTCAAGGCGATCCAGTGCAGCGCATTGCCGCCGGACCTCCTGGAATCAGAACTTTTCGGCCACGGTTCTCCGCAAAACAGCATCTTTGCCCGCACCCGTGGTGGCACCATCCATATCGCCGAAATTCACCAGATGCCCATGCGCATCCAGGCGCAGCTCAATGGCTTTTTGGAGCAGGCCCAAGTCTCCTCCCAGACCATGTACAATGGTTCAGGATTTAACTTCCGCCTCATCACTTCCACCACGGCCCACTTGGAAGATTCCATTCGCGATGGAAAGTTCCGTGAGGATCTCTATTACAAGCTCTCCGTGGTGCCGATCATCGTGCCGCCACTCCGTGAGCGCCGTGAAGACATCGCTCTGCTCGTGGAGCATTTCCTGAGAGAACAGGCACTGCGCTCTGGTCGGGGGATGAAAAGGATGGAGGCATTTGCCGAGGAATTCCTCGAGAAATACCCCTGGCCAGGAAACATCAGCGAACTGCGCAACGCCGTCGAGCGCGCCTGCGCCTTGGCTGAGGGTGACGCCATCAAACCCAGCGACCTGCCTGCCAAGGTCACTCAGAAAGTCGAAGCCCCTCTCGACCCCGCCAGTGGCGAGGGCAAACAGCGCCTGCCCATCGGCAGTACGCTGGATGAGTTCATCCGCGGCCAGGAAAAGCTGTTCATTGCCGAGACCCTGAAATTCAACAACGGCAGCCGGGAAAAAACAGCCAGCATGCTCGGCGTCAGCATCGCCACCCTTTATCGGAAAATGGAACTCAACGTGGAACGCAAAACCACGTCTTAGTCTCTTCTCCCCGTCAGCTTCAAGACACAAAAAAGCGCCTCTGAAAAGAGGCGTTTTTTGTGTCTTGAAGCTGACACCTGCATTGCAGCGTCGAGTCTTTAGAACGTTAATTCTTCTACAGCCAGCACATCTTGGAGAACCTCGCGCTGCCAGACCATGAGCTTGTTTCTAGCTTCTCCATCTGGATTCAGCACCAGATCTTCCATTAGACCTCGTGAGCCCAGGAGAGAGGTCTCAAGACCGAGGCCTTCCGCCTTGCGATCCCGCGCCTGACAGAGCCGGTCGATCTTGGCCCGGTCCTGGTCCGTCATTCGGCGGGCATGCTTCTTGGGCCGCTCCGGCCAGTTCGCCGGATCAGAATTCTTCACGCGCGACACCGCCGCCTCGAAAGTCTCCTTCCACCGTCCGCGCCATCTCGGTGGATGGTGAGCTGTACCCGAAGATTCGAATTCCGTCGCCATGGCCAGCATCTGCTGGTTGTTCAGCACCCGGAAAGGAGGCACGTCCTTTTCACGAGCGATGCCGTCACGCCAGTTCCAGACCTCTCTCAGGATGGCCAGCCCAGCGGGTCGCAGTCGCCCGGAGCCGCTAATGCGCCAAGCTTCATCGCGGTCCTTTTCCTGACGCGAAAGCACCTCGCGACGCAGGGACTCACAGCTCTGCTCAAACCAGTCTACCCGGTTCTTCGTCACCAAGTCAGACATGAAAATATCCACGAGACGTCCCAGATAACGGACATCATCGACCGCGTACGCCTGCATTTTCGCAGGCAGTGGGCGGAGGCTCCAGTCCTCCTTTTGAGAGCTCTTGCAGAGCGTCACACCGCAGTGCTGCTCCACCAGGGCCGCCAGCCCAAAGGTGCGATGCCCGGTCAGCCTGGCGGCCACCTGGGTGTCCTTGAGGCGGGACGGGGTCCAGTTGCAAGTGCGCTTCAGCAGCGTCAAATCATAGTCTGCGCTGTGAAACCACACCTCCGCATTGTCCACCACTTCCAGCAAAGGGCTCAGGTCGGAAAGAACCAGCGGATCAATCAGGGCATAAATGCCATTGGCAGCAAGCTGGATGAGACACAGCTTCTCCTGAAAGTGGTGCAGGCTGTCTGCCTCCGTATCAAGGTAGACGCGAGTCACCTCACCTCGGGTGATCAGGGCATTGAGATCCGCAGCAAGCCCCCTCAACTGCTCTTCGGTGTCGATCCAATAGTAGTCCCGACCAATAGTTGGCTCAGCGGATGAGGAAATCATGTTCAGCGCAGTCCGGACAACAACAGCTCTGCATTGCTTTTGCTTCGCTCGATGTTTTTGAGGAGAAATTCAACGGCCTCGTAGGCAGGAACGCTGGCGAGCTGTTTGCGGATCACGGAGATCCGTTTGAACTCGTCAGGGTGATACAGCAGCTCATCACGGCGCGTGCCTGACTTGAGCACGTGGATCGCCGGGAAAATGCGACGTTCGGCAATCTCGCGATCAAGATTCACCTCCATGTTCCCTGTGCCCTTGAACTCTTCAAAGATCACCTCGTCCATCCGGCTCTCGGTCTCGACGAGGGCCGTCGCCACAATGGTAAGGCTGCCGCCTTCCTCCACCTTTCTCGCCGCACCGAAGAACTTCTTGGGCTTCATCAAGGCTTTGGCATCGATCCCACCAGACATGGTCCGGCCTTTACCACCCTGAAGGGCATTGTAGCCTCGCGCCAGGCGAGTGATGCTATCCAGCAGGATCACCACATCCTTGCCGAGCTCTACCAGACGTTTGGCACGTTCAAGCACCAGTTCCGCGACCTGTGAATGCCTCTTGGGGCTCTCATCAAAAGTGGAACTGTAGATCTCTGTCTGCACACTCTCCTCGAAATCAGTGACCTCCTCAGGCCGCTCATCCAGCAGGAGGATGATGAGGGTCACCTCCGGATGATTCACGGTGATGGACCGGGCGATGTCTTTGAGCAGCATCGTCTTGCCCGAGCGTGGCGAGGCACAAATCAATGCGCGCTGGCCTTTGCCAAGGGGAGCGATGATGTCCACCATGCGAGCACTCACCGCCGGGTTCTTGGGCGTCTCCAGAATGATTCGCTGGGACGGGAAGGTCGCCGTCAGCTTGTCGAAATCAGCAGGTTGCTGCCAGTCATCCACCGGTTTGCCCTCCACTTCCAGGATCCGGTCCATAGCGAGATACTTCTCCTTCTCCCGCGGCACCTTGATGGTAGCCTTGATCTTCTGACCGGGCCGGAGATTGAACTTCCGGATCACAAAAATAGGGACAAAGATGTCCTCCGGCAGCGGAGCGAAATTGTACAGGGGAAAGCGGATGAGGCCGAAGCTCTCCTGCTGCATTTCCAGGAAACCTTCCACTTCCGCGCGGGTGCCGTGCTGCAGCATCCAGCTGAGCAACTCAACCACCAGCTGATGCTTGGTGCGGCTCCCAATGACTCTCCAGCCAAGCGTTGCAGCCTGTGCCTGGAGCGCCCCAAGCGTGCTTGCCTGCAGCTCGTTGATGGTCACAACCTCTGGGAAAGGAATCGGCGTCTTTTCCTCAACGGGTGCCCCTGCATTCTCGGGGGCAGAACTTGCTCCGGTTGCCGGAGAGATTGCCGTTTCGGGTGCGCTGGCTTCAGCGATCAGCGTCTCATTCACGAGGGCGCCCTCTGGGGCGTCTGCGGAGACAGCGACCGGGTTTTCTTCACTATGCATCTGGCTATACGAGTTGTTGCAAGAGGAGCTGGGCCTGAGAACGCAGGAGTTCAGATGAACCCTCGTTCCAGACGACTTTGTCCGCGAGCTCCAGTTTGCGCCGAAGCGGCCACTGGATGTCGAGAATGCGTTGAGCGGTGTCAGCGTTCAGTCCACGTTCTCCCGTCATTCGATCGTGCTGCACTCTGGCTTCAGAAGCGACGACGATGACCGCATCAGCAGGAAAGTCTGAGGCAGATTCGTAGAACAAAGGCACTTCCGCAATCAAAACTTGCGCCTTTCCGGCTTCACGCGATTGCTGAACGAGGTCCGAAAGCTTCTTATATACTTGAGGGTGAAGGAATTTCTCAAGTTTCTCCCGCACATCCGGGTCCCTAAACGCCAGGTCGCGCAGCGCTGCTCGCGAGATCAACCCGTCCGCGCCAACGACAGATGGATCGAGCACGCCCGCTAGGGCAGCCGCCAAGTCAGGTGTCTGATAGATCTGATGTACGGCCTCATCACTCGAGAAGAGCACCACTCGGGGAGACAGCTCCGCAAGGAGACGACAAAACGTTGATTTCCCCGAGGCGGCACCGCCCGTTACGATCCAGATCTGCATTCTATAAAATAGCGAGGGCGGACTGGTTTCCCAGTCCGCCCTGCGAAGATATTGCGGTCTAGACGACCCTCACCCGATTAGGGGTTGATGGCTGGCACCAATCCCGGGCCACCGTCGATGCTCACAGTCGGCGGAGCCGTGGGAGCAACAGGGGTGGGAGCGGGTTTACGGATCGGCTCGCCCGAAGGATCGATCAGCTTGGCCGTCACGAAGATCATGAGGTTGCGCTTGAAGTGATCTTCAGCCTTGCTCTGGAAGAGGCGACCGATGATCGGGATGTCACCAAGGATCGGCACTTTGTCCTCAACGTCCTGGACGTCTTCGCGGATCAAACCACCCATGGCAACGGTCTGACCATCCCACACCGTCACGGCAGTCGTGACTTTGCGGGTGGAGAACACCGGCTGCTCAATACGGTTTTCCGTCAGCGTCACCGTGGTCGGGTTACCAAGGGCATCCGTGGAAGCCGTGTTGATCGGGCTGCCGTAGTTGATGAAGCCTTCAAACTCGGTCACTTCAGGAGCCAGGTTGAGGTCGATGGTGTAGCCATCCGGACCGATGACCGGGTCAACTTCCATGCGAACACCCACCGGACGCATTTCAAACGCGGTCGGAGTCGTCGGAGTTACCGGGAAAGCTGCCGTGGAACCCACGCCAACTCCGCCACCCAACGTGGCGCTAGCACCGAAGTTCTGCGGAATCTGCGGCGGATCGAACTCCGTCGGGTAGATGAATTCACGAATCACTTCCACCGTAGCACGTTGACCCGAACGGGTCGTCACGCTGGGAGCGCTCATGAGGTCCACACCCTTTTTCTGGCTGAGAGCCCGGATGACCACCTGGAATTGAGGGTCGGTGAAGACGCCAGCAAGGGCGAAGACACCAGGAGCAGCGCTGGAGACCAAGCTCTGGCCGGAGATCAGGCCGTCAATCGAGTCAGCAGCGATAGCGGAGGTGCCGGAACGGAGACCGGATGTGATCGGGTTCTGACCGATCGGAACGCCACTCTGGCTGAACGGATAGTTCGTTGAACTCACCGGGCCGTTGGAGGAGTTGCCTGTCGTACCACCGGAACCAAAAGCGCGGCCGCCGATGTCGAAGCCCCCAACAAGCCAGTCAAAGCCCAATTCGTCGGTGTTCTTCTGGCTGACTTCCACGAACTTCGTGGTGATGTAGATCTGCTGAGGAACCTGCTTCGTCATGCTTTCCACGAAAGCTTCAACCTGGTCGAGGTTGGGCTGCGTGTTGCGAACGATAAGCTGGGACGTGGCAGCCACGAACACCGCGGAAGACCCTTCCGGGAACTGAATACCCTGGGCCTTGAGGATTTCAAGGGCCGTCGGCTTGCGGCTGAGCGCCGGAGCAGCTCCACCACCACCTGCAGCGAACGGATCAGCAGGAGCCGCCGCAGCGGCACCGCCACCACCTTCCTGGCCGAGGCTCAGGAACGACGGGGGAACTTTGTAGTTGCGGGTGTACTGCTCAGTACCCACGTCCGAAAGCGGAACGACCACCACGGCGAAGGGCTCGATCTTGTACTTCATCCCAGCCAGTTCGGTGATGTAGCGGAGGGCTTCCACCATCGGCACATCCTTGAGGTCAAGGCTGATCTGAGCTGTGGAGGGGACTGAGCCCGCCTTCAAGATCAGGTTCACACCTTTGCGGCTTGGGTCGCGCTCCACCGTGTCAAAGTCACGGCTCTTGATGCGCATGAACTCAATGGCTTCCTCAATGCTGGCACCCTGGAACTGCACTGCAGGGAAAATGATGCGCTGCATCTTTTCCGTGTAGTAGCGGGAACCATCGGCACCACCAATGAAGGGGTCGGCAGCGGTCTGCGTGAGCACGACAGGCACCTGGTCTTCCCAGCCTGCGTTCACCGCGTTGAGCATCTTGGCGCGCTGGTGATCGCGAGCGGTATCAAAGTACTCGGAACGCTTCTGCTCAGCGCGCTCCATGCCACGACGGGCGGCGCTGTTATACTTGTCGATGCGAAGCGCATCCTGGAAAGTACGGATGGCAGCATCGTAGTCGCCGATGTTGTAGTAGCTGTAGCCCATCTGCAGATGACGCTCCACCTCACCCACGTTCTTGACGTGTTCGGGGGTCAGAGCGGGCTCATAGCGAACCGGATCATCCAGTTGCACGAGCAGCTTCTTGGCTTTGGCGTGGTCAGGGTTGCGGGCCAGAGCGTCGTTCAGGAGAGCCTTGGCTTCAGCATAGCGGCCGTTTTCAGCCCGCTCCCGGGCCAGTTCGACAGCAGCATCGCAATAGCGAGCCGTTGCGGCATCCCGGAGGGAGGCGGTCATCGGTGCGTCGGGCAGCAAGTCCAGAGCGGCCTTGTACTCGTTGAGCGCGCCTTCGTAGTCGCCTTCAGCGAAAAGCTTGTCTCCGCGCTCCATGGCCGCCTGCGCCTCTTGGACCCGGGCCTCACGACGGGCCAGCTCACGCTGGGCAATGCCAGACGCGGAGCCACTGGGGCCACCCTGGCTGCCGGCAAATCCCGCGCCGGAGCAGAGTGCAAGGGTCATACATACATACGCGGTTTGCTTCATAGGCTGTGATCGGTTGATGCGTGTCATTAGGGAGTGTTGAGAGCCGTATAATTGTGTTCGGCGGAGTTTATTCAAATCGGGCGTTCGTTGGCGAGTTCAATTTTTAAAAAATCGTTGAAAGAGAACCCCTGTTGCATCAGCCCTTTTTGACCACCAACTCGCCATCGGGGGTGCCGTCGGCTTTGAGAGGTGAGATCACAGCGCTGTCTTCCAGGATGTCGATAACTTTATAGGTGGTGCTCTCGTGTCCGGGAATCCGGAACGTGCCCCCCTTCTTTACCGGCGGAATCTCCGCCACTACTTTGAGTCGGAACTGGAACTTCACTTCGTAGTCCGCCAGATTCTGTTCCTTGCCCATCACCAGCACCAAAGTGTTGCCACGTACAATATCTTCGACCGTCAATTCAGACACGTCACGCTCACCCACGGTCGGGTCCGGGATGGCCTTGCGCTCGAACTTCACGGCCTTGAACCGGCTGCCATCTTTACCGAAGCTCCGGGACTTCAAGTCAGGCTGACCGCTGGGGTCCATCGCGTTAGGATCCACGAACCAGTTTTTGCGCTTGTCGTCTGGAGTCGCCACCTGGTGGGGTGTGGAGGGAGAACGAAGCGTAATCCGGTAGTCGTTGGAGATCCGCTGCACCATGAACAGTTTGTCGGTGATGGGCGGGTGGGACTGGGGGTCCTTGGGGTTGGTGGACGCTGGCTTCGCGGAGAATTCCTCCACATTGGAGAAACCGTCGTTGTCAGGATCCAGATCCCCCACATTCGGCGAGAGAAACTCCAGTTCGTTGTTCCGGATGAAGACGTTCGACATCGGCGGACGAAGCTGAGGGTCGTCCAGAAAGAGGTCGTAAGTCTGTTCGTCCTTCAGAACCAGCAGCACTGACTTGTTCAATGGCACTGGCTTGTTGGCACGGACCGGAGCGACCCAAGGTTTCGGGTCGGTGATGGCACGAGTGATGGCATCTTCAACACTCTTGATGGGGGCCGCCCCCAGTTCCGCGCCCTTTTTGGGCGTGGACGTTTCCACAGAGGAGGAGAAGCTGAGGCTCATGAAGATGAGCCAGGCACTCAATCCCACGGCAACCAGGGCCGCGAGGATCAGGATGATGCGTTCGTAGTTGCTTTTTCCCTTTTGCATGATGTCGGAAAATTGGCAGGTGATTCAATGACAGCCGGAAATCTCCGATCAGTTGGCGACGGCGGCGGTTGTAGCTGGGGCGGCAGTCTCTTCGACTTCAGCAGCCGGACGGAAGCGGATGTAGTCAACTTCCAGGTACAGCTTCAGCTTTTCCTCACCCATGATCGTGATGGCATCCTTGGGGGAAGCCTTGGGAGGAACGATCACTTGGGTGCCAGCAGGAGCCCCGCTAGGAGCCGCGGCGGGCGCAGCGGTCGTTTCCGTGGAAACCGTGTCACGAGAAATCCGGATCTCTGACTTCAGGGGGCCGTCCAGTTTTTCGTTCTCCACCCGCAGTTGGCGCACCACGAGGAAGTGTGGCAGTTTGCTGGGATTGGCCAGGGCATTGATCAGGTTCTGGAAAGGCCCCTGATCCGTGGTCACCATCAGCTTGATCGGATAGCGGTCCAGCACCGGTTCAGCAGCAGCGGCAGCTGTGATAATGGTCTTGTTCTTGTTCTTCGTGTTGGCGTTCTTGGCCTTGGTAGACTTTGGAGCGACCACTGGAGCTGCCACAACGGCCTTCTCATTGGGCAGTTTGGTACGCTCCAGCAAATCCACTGACTTCACGCCTGACTGGATCAATGCAGTGATGAGCTTTTCCATCACATCCAGATGGACGTTCAGATCAGCAGCCACTTCCGGCGTGCGAGGAAGAGAACCGGTGTACTCATCGAATCCCAGTGCGAAGTCCGCAGGCAACAGAACCTGTGAACCTTCGGCCAAGCGCTTTACGGTGTTGGCGCGCTCTTTGAGCTTTGCCTGAAACTCCGTTTCAGAGATCGGCTTCACCGCTTGCTGGACTTTGGAATCCAACAACGTGGCACGCAGCAAGTTCACCTTGTCAGCGTACTCAGAAACCATCTTCTCCTTGGCCGCCACATTGGTGGTGTCCGGATAGAGTTTGGCTGACTTGAGGCGTTTGACGTTCTCGCTGGTGGTCTTCCACTTTTCAACGGATTCGTTGTAGGCCGTGTAGGACATGAAGAGCAGCGCTGCCAAGGCAATAGCCCCGGTAATCATCACACCCAGAATGGCCGCCAGTGATTTGTTTTCTTTGATCCAATTCATTTACTTGTCGAATTTCATTCCTTTTACGAGAGGCAGGCGAAACTTGAAGGTGTAGGCATAGCGGTCTTCTTCGAGACCAGCCTCAACTTCGGGTTTCTCTTCCGCGGGGGGTGCTGAAAACAGATCCGTGACGGTTTTCAGGTCGTTGTAGTACTTGTAAACCACTTCCTGACCACTGTCGTTTTTCCGGTAGAGACCCTGGAGACGAAGCTGGTACTGAGGCTCCGCAGCTGCAGCTTGTAGGGCCGAAGCATTGTTGGCGGCGAGCCCCGGTGGAGGCGTTGCGGCAGCAGCCGTTGCACCACCCAATGAAGGGGTCATGGCACCACCGTTTTTCAACACCTCAATCTGGGTCAACCAAATGAAGTCATTCTCGAACTTGCTGTTCAGCATGTTGAGCAGATGAGACCAGTAGCTGCGGTCATTGACGGCCTGCTCAAGCTGACCACTCTGCCCTTGAAGGAGCGTAAGCTGCTTGTCGTAGTCTTTGATCAGTTTGTCATCCCGGTCCAGTTCACCGTACTCCTTGTCTGCGGAGGAGAGATGATTGTCGACTGCCAGCTTGGCGCGATTGAAGTAGAACACCCCAACGCCGAGAGCGGCAAACAAACAGGCAGTGGCCATCAGGAGGAACGGCGCACGTCTCGCGGAGTCGCGAGCGCTGGAGACCGAGTCTGGCAGAAGCTCCACTTCGACAGGGCAGGCACCGGATTGACGCAGCCCCAAGCCGACCAGTTCCGCCATGCTTGAAGCGTTGTCATCGGCCAGCGCCCGGTTCACCCGGGAGTCCACCTGAACGCCACGCAGAGGGTTGAAAATCTCTACTGGCAGATTGAATTTCTCATGGAAGAACTCGACGGCCAGAGCCGCCTGCGCACCGCCACCACTGAGGAAGAAGCGCCGGGGAGGAGCCCCGCCCTGCTGGCCGCGGTAGTAGTTGATGGTACGCACGATCTCGCCATGAAGGCGGGTCATGGTGTTGCGCATGATCTTCGCCATCGCGTCCACCACCTCGTCCTCATTGGGTTCATAGGCACCACCGGGAGCAACGTACCCGCGGGAGCGCTTCTGCTCCTCTGCGTCACCGAAGTTCATTCCCAGTTCCTTGCCAATATTGCCCGTCAGGGTGCTGCCACCCACGAGAATGTTGCGAGTGAACACGCGGGAGCCTTCGACGAACACCAAGTTGGTGGAGCGGGCTCCCAGGTCGATGATCAGGGCGGATTCCTCAACATCGGGATAGGCGTAGCGGAAGGCGTTGTAGGCAGCCAGAGGGGCGAGATCCACACCAGCCACCTTGATGCCAGCGGATTCGACCTGGTCGTTCACGTCGTTCAGGGCGTCGGCCTTGATCGCCACCAGTGCCACTTCACGCTCGGACCCTCCTTCATCACCGATGAACTCGTAGTCCCAGATCACTTCATTGATCGGGAAAGGCACGTTTTGACGGGCTTCGAACTCGACGATCTGATCGGCCTTGTCCGTGTCGAACGGAGGAAGCTTCACGAACCGGGTGAAAACGGAATGCCCAGGGATGGCATACCACACCGTTTTGCCCTTCAACTTCAGTTTATCAGCAAGCTCCAGAACGGCGATTCGCAGCTGTGGAAGGCGGGTTGCCTCGACGCTGGGGTCACCGTGCATTTCCGCGAAATCGAAGGCCTTGAGAATCAAGTCACCGTTTCGTGCCTTGCTAAAAACTGCGCCTCCAACGCGTTGAGAGCCCAGATTGAGAACTGCAAAACTGCTATCCGCCATTGCTTTGTATTTAGACCGGGTTGAGCCGCTTGAGATTGCCCGGCACCAAGTTTGGCCCAGGGCAATCGATCACTGCACCTTGTGAAAAAGATTACTGCTTGCTTTCGAGGTCGTAGTCACCCCACAGAACCGCGAAAGGGGTCTTTGCCTTGGGAAGAAGCACACCATCGGTCACGGCAAATTTTTCCGCACCAGCCTCCCAGAACTTGCCCCCTTGAGAGGAGAAGCCGCCGACAAGCTGGCCATTGTGATTGATTTCCACACCCCAAGCTTTGGCATCTGCGGTGGCGAACTCTGTTTTTTCGAGGAGGCGGCTCAGCGCCTGCGGCGGGGCGAACACCATGGCATGGCTGACTTCTTTGGACATCACGTTCAGGAACGTTGTGCTGGAGGTCAGAAGGATGTATTTGCCAGTAGCATCCTGTTTGTTGAGCGCCACGTAGAACTTCACTTCCAGGCTCTCAATGAAGGGGCTGCGATCCCCCGGGAGATTGTTCTTCTTGGCTTCGAAGGCCAGATCCACTTCCAACCAGTTTTTGGGGCGCCAACGCTTGTCGGTCACGTTGCTGGCAGAAATCTGGGGAGACTGCTGCTGCTGCACCTTCATATCCTTCACATCCACCTTCACCGTGGGAGCATCTTGCGCCTGTGCGCCAGTCACCTGAATTGCCAAAATGGCAGCGAGAGCCAGAAGTCCGGTAGATATTCTCATGAAGGATCGGGAAGGTTTGAAATGAGTCCGCGGAATCTCCCTCCACATGCCGGTTAAACACCGGTCAGGGAGGGCTGATTAATCGCAGAATTACTCATTTCTAGCAGGTTCCCGCTGAGGACATCAAGCGTTGAGTGCAAGAAAGTCCTTAAAATAGGCGACGGTATTTACGATGCCTTCTTCGAAGCTCACTTTGGGCTCCCAACCAAGGATTTTCCGGGCGAGCGTGATGTCTGGCTGACGCACTTTCGGGTCGTCAACAGGCAGCGGACGGAAGTCAATTTTCGAGTCGCTGCCGGTGATGCGGAGGATCTTTTCAGCGAACTCAATCACGGTCATTTCGGCAGGGTTGCCGATGTTGACAGGCTCATGGTAGTCGCTCTGGGACAGGCGGAAAATGCCGTCAATCAGATCGCTGACATAACAGAAACTGCGGGTCTGGGAGCCGTCACCGAACACGGTCAGTGGCTGCCCCTGCAGCGCCTGACCAATGAAAGCAGGCACCACACGACCGTCTTCCAGGCGCATGCGCGGCCCGTAGGTGTTGAAGATGCGGACGATCTTCGTATCCAGGCCATGGGCACGATGGTAGCCCATCGTCATGGCTTCTGCGAAGCGCTTGGCTTCGTCATAGACTCCACGGGGCCCGACCGGGTTGACATTGCCCCAGTAGGTTTCCTTTTGCGGATGCACCAGCGGATCACCGTAGGTCTCCGAAGTGGAGGCCATGAGCAAGGTTGCCTGCTTCGCCTTTGCTAGTCCCAAGGCATTGTGCGTCCCAAGGGAGCCCACCTTGAGCGTCTGGATGGGGAGTTGCAGGTAATCAATCGGGCTGGCCGGGGAGGCAAAATGGAAAATCAGATTCACCGGGCCGGGCAGATCGATGAATTTCGTCACGTCGTGCTGGACGAAGTCGAAATCGGGATTGTTGCCCAGATGGGCAATGTTCCGCAGGTTGCCCGTCAGCAGATTGTCCAGCCCCACCACCTTGTACCCTTCACCAAGGAGACGATCCGAAAGATGGGAGCCCAAAAAGCCTGCGGCTCCGGTGACGACGGCGGTTTTCTTAATGCTCATAGAAGGTCTGGCTACGCGGAAATTGGGCGCGAGTAAGGGGACAAATCCCCTCGCTTGCAAGTGATATGTGGGCAAAACGCATGGCGTCTGCCGTTTGGGCAGCCGCCCGTTCCCAAATCGATGGGATAAACCCTGTCCATCGACAGGTTGCCCGACATTTTCACCCGCGCCTCAATGGGCGCCCGACCCGCGCAGCACGGCCGGAATGGTCTTGAACATGATCTTCAAGTCCAGCCAGAGCGACCAATTGTCGATGTATTTCAGGTCAAGATCCACCCAGTCCTCAAAGCTCGTGATGCGATTTCTGCCCATCACCTGCCACAGGCAGGTCAAGCCTGGCTTGACGCTCAACCGGCGGCGTTGGGCGTGCTTTTCGATCTTTTGGATCTCGTACACCGGCAAGGGCCGGGGACCAACCAGACTCATCTCCCCTCTCAGAATGTTGATGAGCTGGGGCAGTTCATCGATGCTCATCCGGCGAAGCCAGCGGCCAAAGGGAAAGACCCGGGGATCATCCTTGAGCTTGAAGACCGGTCCAGACATCTCATTCTGCCTGGCCAGCTCGGCTTGAGCAGCTTCTGCATTCGAGGTCATGGTGCGGAACTTAATCATGCTGAAGGGCTGCCCGTGCCTGCCAGCCCGGTCTTGCGTGAAAAAGATCGGGCCGCGCGAAGACAGCCTGATGCCCACCATGGCGATCAACCACAGGGGCGAAGTGGCCACCAACAGCAGGAACGCACACACCCGGTCAATCACATCCTTCATCCACAGTGACCAGGAGATCTTGGGCGTGGTGTGAAAGACGAGCATAAGCTTGCCTCCCAGAATATCGAAGGTCGGACGGGCGATCGTGGTTTGGAGGAAGTCAGCACTGAGCCACGCCTCCACCCCCTCCGTCTCGCAGGCCTGCACCGCCTCCTCCAACTGGCTGAAATACACGTGATCCACGCTGAAGATCACCCGTGAGACGGACTTGGCATGCAGCAGTTCCACCAGTTTCGAAATAGGCTCCGACGCCACTTCATAGTGCCCCACCACCTCCAGTTCAGCCCGCTGGTCGTCGGTCAGGCTCTTCAAGATCCCCTCCACCTGGGCTGGCGACCCCGCCAACAGCACCCGCTCCTTGTCCGCATGACCGGCAGCGAGCTTCTTCCGCAGCGCGCGGCGCACCATCGCCTCCCGGATCAGCAAAGCCGCCACTCCCAGCAAGGCACCCAGCACCACCACTGCGCGGCTGCGCACTTCCCACTTCAGGAAGATTTCGCAGAATCCCACCATGACCCCAATCCTCACCCCCGCCCCCAGCAGCTGACGGAGACTTGCGCCCAGCGTTTTGTTGAGGACATAGTCATAGAAGCCTCGTGACTCCAAAATGAGCGGCGTAAACGGAGCGATCACCGCCATCAGCCAGAAAAACTCCGAGAACGGCGGAATCTTGTCCAAGGTCGGCCAGATCTGGAGTGCCACAGTGCCCCGCAGCCAGTGCCCCAGCCAGAGACAGACTGCTAGCAGGACGCAGTCCAGAACTTCATGGAGCTGAAGATTGATTTCCTGACGGCGACCAAGCATAGGTTTAAGGCGGCACTCTCGCTTAGATTCTATTTAAGAGCAATTTAAATAAATTCCATAATGGCACAACTGGCATCCAGCAAAAATCTGTTCACCAGCTCCCGCCCACTCGTCGTGGGGGCTGTCAGCTCTGCCAGCACGCTGGAAGGGATTTCGCAGATCAGTCTCATTTCTGAAGAATGTGATGTCTTGGAGCTCCGCCTGGATTCCATCCGGCTTCCGCTGGAGGAGCTTCACGGTCACGCGGCGCACCTTACACTACCTATCCTCATCACGGCGAGACATCCAATTGAGGGGGGAGAGCAAGATTTGAGTGTGGATGCCAGAAGTGCGCTGCTCGAGGCCCATTTGGATGTGACGACGTTGATGGATGTGGAACTTCGCAGCGCCATGGAGCTACAGCCGCTCATCCGCAAGGCCCAGGCCAAGGGAGTCGGCGTCATTGGCTCCTTCCATGATTTCAACTCCACACCGATGGATGAGGTGCTGCGCGGCGCCGTTGATCTGGCTCTGCAGTTCCGTTTCGACGCCGTGAAAATCGCCACCATGCTGCAGAGCCCGGCGGATCTGGGGAGGCTGGTCACCCTGGCAGCCACAGAGAAACGTCTGCCGGTCAGCATCATGGGAATGGGGCCGCTTGGCCGGACGTCACGGCTTGTGCTTGCGAAATGTGGCAGCGTGCTCAATTACGGTTACCTCGGCAGTTCGAATGCCCCCGGTCAGTGGCCTGCCCGGAGGTTGAAAGAACTGTTGCAGGAACTCTAAAAATTCCCTCCTCTGTTATTGATGACCCGCACAGCCTCCGCGAGCCAGCTCCCCTCACCCTCTGACCACCCGCATGCCACTGGTGCACCACACCGTTCCTGGACGGTCTGGCGGGCGACCCAGCTTACTGCCCTCCTGCTGGCGCTTTCCCTGCCTGCCTGCAACGACGCCGGGCATCTGGACACCGCCGTTGACGCGCTCAAATCCCGGGAGAAGCAGATCCAGGCCCGGGAAGAAGCCAGTCTCGCCCATGATCGGGCCTTGGCAGACAAGGAACGCCAGCTCGCCGATACCGCAGCGGATCTGGCCAAGCAGCGCGAGGAGCTCCATCAACTCCGGCTGAGCCTGGACGCCGAGATCGTAAAGGCCCGGCAGCAGCAAGACGCCGCGCTGCGCAAGGAACGCCGCGGCCCAGCTCCGAAGGTGCAGGCTGAACGTGTCATCGTCGTGGATGCCGGCACGGGTGAAGTGCTCTTTGAAAAGAACGCTGATCGCAAAGCCCCAGTGGCCAGCACGCAGAAGCTCCTCACCGCACTGCTGCTGACGGAAGACGGTAATCTGGACCAGATTCTCACGGTGGAGCCGGACGACACCAAGTGCGCCCCCGTCCGGCTCGGCATCAAGGCGGGAGAACAGTATCCGCGCCGCCAGTTGCTGACCGCCCTGATGGTGAAAAGCTCCAACGACATTGCCCAAGCCCTGGCGCGGGACAATGCGGGCACCATGGACGAGTTCGTCAAAAAGATGAACGTCCGCGCTGCAGAGCTGGGAATGAAAGACAGTCGTTTCCTCAATCCCCACGGCCTGCCTGCCGACGGACAGTACTCCACCGCCAGGGACATGGCCCGCGTGGCCTTGACTGTGGATGCCGTGCCGGACATCCGGCGGATGGTCAGCACCAAGTCCTTCGTCTTCAAAAAGAACGACGGGAGCTGGGTCAATCTGGAAAACACCAACCGGGTGCTGCGGAACTACGCCTATTGCGATGGCATGAAGACGGGCTACGCGCAGGCTGCCGGCTATTGCCTCATCTCCAGCGGGGAGAAGGACAACCACCGCCGCATTGTGGTCGTGCTTTCCGACACCTCCCAGTCCGTCTGGAAGGATTCCCAGTCGCTCCTTGAGTGGTCGCTCAAGGGGTAGTCATTCGAGGTCTAGAATCCGAAGCTGAGTCCGACGGCGAAGAAGGCACCGCCTTCCACGTCGGATTCGAGAAGCAGCCGGCCGCTGTCCTCTTCCTCCAGACGCAGTTCCCTGCCAAACGCCCAGCCACCTCCCACATAGGCCCAGCCATCGTCCGCAATCTTGCGCTCGATCCGCACCCCAGCACGCCAGGCTTTGCGCTCCAGGCTGGATTGTTTGCCGTTGGCGGCCTCGACACTCCATCCACCGCCATCGGGATACCCTTCGAGGGCGAAACGCCAGGATTCATTGGGCGCATAGGAAAGCCGGGCGCGAGGCGGCAGCAGCGACAGGGTCCAGCGCTCGGAGATGTCCCAGATGAAACCGACGCCCGGAAAGATCTGCGCATCACCAAAGTCCTGGGAATAGTAGCCTCCCGCCAGCAGCGTGAAGGAGTCCGAAAACTTGTAGCCCACAGCCGCCAGCAAGGAGAAGATAACATCCTCGCTGTCCACCTTCGTGAAATCCGTGGCCAGCCCAACGCCTCCGAACGCGAAGGCACGCCAGGGTGAGCCCTCTGGCAGATAAACCAGGGCAGGACCAACATCCATGCGGTGGAAGGCGCTCTCCGCCAGCACATCATTGGAAAGATCCAGCGAGGTGAATTCATAGCTGGCCCGGATGCCCCAGATGTACTCGCCTGAGCGATGGGCATAGAGCGGTGAGCCCAGCCGGATCTGCAAGAACTCCACCTCGCCGCCACGCTCCACATCTGCCGAGGGCTCATACCACGTGTCAAACCTTGCCATGCGTGCGCCATCGGGATTCAGCTCCAAGGATTGCGCGTGAACGCCAGCCCCGATTACGAGGCTGAACATGGCGGCTAGGAAAGCGGCAGACTTCATGGGGGGAGGAAGAAAGGAATGATGCAGGTACTCAAAAAGCAAGGAGCCCGGAATCATCTTCCGGGCCCCCAAAGTTCAAAGCAAAGTTGAGTGAACTCGTTCACTCACTCGTGCAGGCGGACTACTTGATCTCCCAGCAGCCCCCTTCGACCGTGCTACGGGCGAAAAGATGGTTGTAGGCGAGAACCGGGTAGCTCCACACTTTGCCTTCGACAATGGATTCACGTTTCAATTCGCTGTACTTGGCCGGATCGGCCTTAATGAAAACGACTTCTCCCTTGTCGCTCAGGGCAATGATGGTATCGCCGCTCAGGATGACCTGCCCGGGGCCAAAGCCAGGCTGGGTCCAGACGTCCTTGCCAGTGCGGATGTCCACGCATGCGACAGGGCCGTCGCCGTATTGCTTGAAGCTGAACATGCCATAGAGGTAACCATCCTTCACCACGGGGGTGCTCCAGTGGTTGAAGCACTCATTCTCACGACGCCAGAGGGGAGCGGCTTCGAGGCCGGACCCGGACTTGGAGATCTTGAAGGCGCCCGCGCCCACGCCATAGCCGGCGGAGCAGTACACCACGTCTTCATAAACCACCGGGGAGGCGGCCGTGCTGACCTTGAAGGGGAAGTCCCCTCTCCAGATCACATTGCCCTTCTGTGGATCCACTGCCACGAGCCCTTTTTGCGTGAAGAAGATGCACTGGTGCACGCCGAGAATATCGGCGATCACCGGGGTGGCGTGGGTCATGCGATCGTCCTCGCCCTTCCACACAATGTCACCGGTCTTCTTGTTCAGACCCAGGAGGGCTTGGCCAGGACCACCGCCGCACATCAGCAGGATTTCGCCATCGATCACCGGGGAAGCGGCGTTCTGCCACTTGATCTGGACCCCCGAGTTGTCCTTCATCACGTCGCGCTTCCAGGCTTCCTTGCCCGAGGTGGCGTCAAAGGCATACACTCCCAGGTTGGCATCGATGACGTACACCTTGCCGTCATTCACGATCGGCGTGGAGCGCGGGCCATCGCCCCCTTTGTTGGCGGGTGTCCCCGAGTCACCGCCACCGTCATATTTCACGATGGTAAGAGGCTGGGCCCAGAGTTCCTTGCCCGACTTCACATCCAGGGCGATCAGCACCTCGCTGTTGTTGCCTTCCACATCACGGGTGATGATGGTGTAGGCCTTCGCACCGGCCACGGCAAAGGAGCCGAAGCCCTTGGGTGTCTCCACCTTCCAGCGCTTGTTCAGCTTCACCTTGCTGGCATCAGCCACCGGCAGCACCGGAGCGGTACCATCCGTCTTGGGCCCCCGGAAGCTGGGCCATTCCGTCGGACCGGAGGCGGCAGCCGTTGAGGTGGCGCGGGCGGGCAGCAGAGGCGGTGCAGCTTGGGAAACGACGGCTGAAACGGCCAGGCCGCCAAGCACCACGGGGGCAATAAATCGGGTCATCATACAAGTTAACAACGGAAGATGAGCATGAAGGCATAGTTGGAAACTTCTCCAACTGCCCTGGAGGAGACAGCAAAACGCATTTGCCCCGGTTTGTCTATCTCAGAGAAATCCCTTCCGCCCAGTAAAAAGACTGGGGCGCTTTGTGGCAAAATCCTCACATTCAGACGGGCGACACCCGTCTGGCGGTCTAGTTGGCTCCACTAACCGCGCCCGATCCCGGTGATCAGGCGTCTTCGAAAGTCTTGGCGCGAGGCTCGCGCTCAATGGTGTCGGCGTCGCTCGGGGCGGTGACGAAAGGGCCGCCTTCCAGAGGCGCAATGCCGGTGAAGGCAATCTCCGGCATCTCGCTGGGCTTGCCTGCCAGCGGGAACTCCTTGCGGAGCGGGTAGAAGGGATAACCCTCCCACATGAGGATGCGGCGCAGGTCCGGATGGCCGTCGAAACGGATTCCCATCATGTCGAACACTTCACGCTCATGCCATTCCGCCGTGGCCCAGAGGTCGCTCACCGTGGGAGCTTCCTGCTCTTCGGTCAGCAAGGATTTCACCCGCAGATGCTGGTGGTGGGACAGGCTGTAGAGCTCATACACCATCTCAAAACGGGGGGCCGTCTCGAAGTGGTCCACACTGGAGACGTCGATCAGATAGTCGAAACCCATCTCATCCCGGCAGTACCGCAGGAAGGGTTTGAGCGACTCCAAGGTGACCGTGAGGGAGGTCTCTCCACGAAACTCGGTGTTTCCGGTGACTTGGGAGCCAAACTTCTCCACAAGGGCTTTGACGATCTGGGACACATCCATGGCAGGAAGGCGGCGGGAAAAGGCGGAGACGGCTTAGGAGAGCTGTTCGACAAGCTCTTTCTTCTGATCCAGGAGCGAATGCTCCTTCTCGATCTTCTGCTGGAGGCGGAAGAATCCTTCCAGAAGCGCCTCAGGCCGGGGCGGGCAGCCGGAAATGTAAACATCCACCGGAATGAGGCGGTCAATCCCCTGGAGCACCGCATAGCTGCGATACATGCCGCCGCTGCTGGCGCAGGCCCCCATGGCGATGCACCACTTGGGCTCAGGCATCTGGTCCCAGATGCGCTTCACCGCGAGAGCCATCTTGTAGGTGACCGTCCCGGCCACCACCATCACATCGCTCTGGCGGGGAGAGAAACGGAACACCTCTGCTCCGAAGCGGGAAATGTCATACCGGGAGGAAGCGGTCGCCATGAGCTCGATCGCGCAGCAGGCGAGACCCATGGGCATGGGCCAGAGGGAGTTTTTCCGCATCCAGTTGATCGCGGCGTCGAGCCGGGTGATGACCACATTGCTCTCGATCTTGGAGTCGTAGGCAAAGGGAGTGGTGCTGGTGGCTTCAGTCATGGCAAGGCCGGGTGGAACAATGGCCAACCTAAACGCCCGGTTCAACCGGGCAACCGCTTTGTGAAAATTTTCACAAGCCCGTATCCCGCCTTTCCGGCGGCCATCCCCCCGTGTCATTCATCCCAATCATGAATTCTTTGCCCCAGACTCCCCCCTTGCATCCCCCGCCATTCCCCTTATTCTAGCACCCCTCTAAATCATCATGAACCAACTTGACCAACTGAAGAAACACACCGTGGTCGTGGCCGACACGGGCGACTTTGAGGCGATGCGCGCCTATCAGCCCCAGGATGCCACCACGAATCCTTCCTTGATTCTCGCCGCCTCTCAGAAGGCCGAGTACAAGCCTCTGGTGGACAAGGCGGTCACGGATCACAAAGGATCGACCCTGAGCGGCGGCGCCCTGGTGGAGTCCGTCATCGACAGCATCCTCGTGAATTTCGGCCAGGAAATCCTGAAGATCGTGCCGGGTCGCGTCTCCACAGAAGTGGACGCCCGCCTCTCCTTCGACACCCAGGGCACCATCGACAAGGCCCGCCACATCATCGACCTCTACGAGAAGTCCGGTGCCTCCCGTGAGCGCATCCTGATCAAGATCGCCTCCACTTGGGAAGGCATCAAGGCCGCCGAAGTGCTCCAGAAGGAAGGCATCAACTGCAACCTGACGCTCCTTTTCAGCCTCGCCCAGGCCGTCGCCTGCGCTGAAGGCGGCATTAAGCTGATCTCCCCCTTCGTCGGTCGTATCCTCGACTGGCACAAGAAGAGCACCGGCAAGGACTACGGCCCCACGGAAGATCCGGGCGTCGTGTCCGTGACCCAGATCTACAACTACTACAAACACTTCGACTACAAGACCGAAGTGATGGGCGCCAGCTTCCGCAACAAGGGCGAAATCACCGAACTGTGCGGTTGTGACCTTCTCACCATCAGCCCCTCGCTGCTGGGTGAGCTGCAGGCCGCCAGCGAGCCGATCTCGCCCAAGTTGAACACCGAGCACGCCAAGTCCCTCTCCATTGAGCGTCTGAACCTCGATGAAAAGAACTTCCGCTGGCTCTTCAACGAAGATGCGATGGCCACGGAGAAGACCGCCGAAGGCATCCGCAAGTTCGCTGAGGACATCGTGAAGCTTGAGAAGCTGGTGCAGGCTGCCCTGTAAGGCCCGCTCACGCCCCTCCCCTCATTTGATATGCTCAAGGCCGCGTCCTCACCCGGACGCGGCCTTGTTTTTTCATCATCATAGGGAAGATCACAACAAGCCCGGCATGCGATGAAGGACAAGCCGTGCACAATCCCATTGCCATCGTCACTTAAACAGTCACAATGGACGTCCTTCACGCTTCCGCTCCCAATGTCTGATTCACAAGAGACAACGCCGCCGCTCGATCTTTCCAGTCTTCGCCTCGCGCCCAGCTGGGTGGCTGACTTCGGCAAATCCAAGCCTTCTACCGGCGCCGACTTCCCCGAGGAAGACACCCGCCAACGTCGTGACTTCAAAGATCGCGGACGCGACGGAGGTCGTGGCGGCATGAGCCGCGGTGGCTTTGGTGATCGCCGTGGTCCTGGCGGTCCCGGAGGCTGTGGCGGCGGCGGAGACAGACGCTCCTTTGACAAACCACGCAGCGGCCCTGGCGGTGATCGTCGTGATGACCGTCGCGGCGGCGGCGGCGGCTTCCGTGGAGATCGTGATCGCGGTGGACGGTATCAAGGGCAAGATGACCGTGGTGGACGCCCCAATTTTGACCAGGCCCCACGGCCTGTGCCCGGCCTGACCGTGGGTGTGGAGCCTGAAGCTCGCGCCACGGAAGCCATGGCTGCCATGATCCGCACCGCAGGCAAGGCCTACAGCGTCTTTGACGCCGCCCGACTCGTCCTCGCCAATGGTGAACGTTTCCACGTGAAGTTCAGCCTCGCAGCAGACGCTCCCGGCAAGCTCTACACCGTTCCTCAGGACGGCTCACTCTGGCTGGGCCGCGAAGATGCGCTGGCGCACTTCCTCCACAGTGAGGCGCTCAAGGAATTCTACGTGTCAGAGCAGATCGAGCTGGAAGAGCCCAAGGGCAACTTCGCCAGCGTGGCGGTGTGCGGCATGAGTGGCGAGCCCCTGGGCCCGCCCAGCCATCACAGCTACCAGACCAATCTCCACCGCCTGCATCGCGAGCGGTTCAATCATCTCCCGTTCGAAGAGTACAAGCGCCGCGTTCGCACCGACAGCACTCCTGAAGCGGTCGAGAAGTGGAAGGAATCCCAGAAGCACGGCACCCAGTGGGTGTGGCAGAAGGGCGAGGTCGCAGAGGGTGCCGAGCCGCTGCGATTCAAGTCCCGCGCCGACATGGAGACCCATTTCCGCAAAGCGCATGCTGACACCCTGGTGGGCGAGGTGAGCGAAGCGACGGTGTCCGGCAACATTCCCAAGCGCCTGCTGGCTCCCGCCCTCTACAACCACCTGCGCCGCGCCGTGGACGAAGCCCGGAAGCATCTTCTGGCAACCGCCCAGCAGCTCTGTAGCGGCTTTGAGCATCATGGCCTGAAGCTCTTCAAACGCCGCGGTGGCAAGCTCTGGGTGAGCCGCGTGCGCCCCCGTTCTCTCGATTCCAGCGTGGTGCTTTCCGATCGCATTGCGAAGCTGGTGGAACTGATCAAGACCAAGCCGGGCGTCTCCACCAAGGAACTGCTCGATCTCGTGGCCCCCGCCGCTGCGGCAGCTCCGGCCCCGGCAGAAGCAGTGGCCGACCCCGCCCCTGTCGCGGAGGCACCCGCAGAAGCTCCAGTGGTCGAGGAAACTCCGTCCGAGGAAACCGTCGAAGCCACCAGCGAGGCCGCACCCGCGTCCGCTGAAGAAGGCACCGTTGAAGCAGTTGCCGAAACGACCGAAGCCCCGGCTGAAGAGCCCGCTCACCAGCCCTCTCCTGAGCATGTGCAGTTGCTGAAAGACCTTCATTGGCTCAACAGCGAAGGCTACGTGATCGAGTACGCAGACGGAGTGGTCTTCCCCGGTGTGACGGAACCGCCGCCCGCCAAGCCCAAGCCTGTGAAAGCGCAGCCCGCCCAAGCCGCTGTTGCTGCTGGCGATGCGACGGCTGAGGAAGCAGCACCCGCTGCTGAAGAGCCGACCGTAGAGGTGGCCGCAGAAACCGAAGTGCCCGTAGAGGTGACTGACGTGGTGGAAACGGAGCCTGCGCCTCACGTCGAAGTGGATGCCGTGGAAGGCACTTCTGATCCCGTGGTGGAAGCGGCGGCCGAAGTGGCCGCAGTGGAGACCGCGGAAGAAGCCCCTGCCGAAGTCGCAGCCACACAGGAAGAGACTCAAGAAGCGGCTGCGGCTGCACCTGAGGAAGAACAGGACAAGGCCAAAGCCTAAGGTCGCCCCAGATTTAGTTATCGCACTCACCCATGTCTGGGCCAACGCCTGGACATGGGTGATTTGTATTGGCAGGTGACGAAATCGCCACGCCGCACGGTTTGCAGCCGGAATGACCGGAGTGCCATAGTTGGCGCAACTCCAACCCTCCTGCCCATCTCATGCGCAAGAAAAAGGTCCTCTTCGTCTGCACTCACAACAGCGCCCGCAGCCAGATGGCTGAGGCCTGGCTCAACTATCTTTGCGGTGATTTTGCCGTGGCCGAGAGCGCTGGCATCGAAGCCGGAAACCTCAACCCGCTGGCGGTCCGAGCCATGCAGGAAGTGGGGATCGACATCTCCCACAAGCACTCCAAGCATGTGCTGGATCTGTTCAGTTCCGGTCATCGCTATGATGTGGTCGTCACCGTCTGCGACGATGAGACGGCTGAGAAGTGCCCGCTTTTCCCCGGCCTCCTCACCCGTCTGCACTGGAGCTTCCATGACCCAGCCCTCTTCACCGGCACGGATGAAGAGAAGCTCGCTGAAGTGCGCAAGGTGCGCGACCAGATCAAAGCCGAGGTCGAGGCCTGGAAAGCCCAGGAACTGGCCGAGATGCTGGAGCACGGCTACGCGACGCCCTCACAGGCGTAGCCAGCTGGGTCTCACCTCTGATCACATCCCCAACTTCCGCTCCAGCGCAGCCTCCATGGCCCGCTCCACCAGGAGCACTGCCAGGGTCTGCGTGGCATCATCCAGAGCCTGATTGGCCGCCTTCAGGGCCCGCGCATCGTGAGGCTCCACGCCCAGCAGGCGCCTCACCTCCGCATTGCACTCGCGTATCCTCACCGTTTCCGCCGGTTCAAGCAGGCCTTCACACTGGATCAGCGCCTCGTCCACCGCAGCAGTTAGCTCCTCGCTCTTGAGTCGGGCTTCGGTCCAGATGCGCTCGTTCATGTCTTCAAAGGCGAAGTCCACGCTCTCCGCGATCATCTGCTCCACGCGCGCATCTTCTACATCCACGGCAGAATTCTGGATCTCGAGCACCGTGTCCACCTGCGTGGCGGTGTCGCGGGCCAGCACCTGAAGGATGCCGTTGGCGTCGATCGCAAACTGCACCCCTACCCGGGCACTGCCCTTGGGTCCGGCCGGGAAAGGCACCGCCACCCGCCCGAGTTCCCAGTTATCCTTGGCCAGCTCCCGCTCCCCCTGCAGCACGCGGATGAGCATCTCGGACTGGTTGGCCACCGCATTGGTGAACATCTCCCCGGCCTTGCAGGGGATGGTCGAGTTGCGAGGGATGATCACGTTCATGAGACCGCCAAAAGTCTCAATGCCGAGCGAGAGCGGCGTGACATCTAGCAGCACTACCTGACGCAGCGATCCCGCCAAAATACCGGCCTGAATGACGGCCCCCATCGCAATGGCTTCGTCAGGGTTCTGGGAAACATCCGGCTCCCGCTGGAAGATGGATCGCACGGTCTCGCGCACCAGCGGCATGCGAGTGCTGCCCCCCACCAGGATCACGTCATGCAGATCGGACACCTCGCACCGGGCATCTGCCAGGGCTCTCAGGCAATGTTTGCGCGTGCGTTCCATCAGGGGCTGGGTGAGCCCCTCCAGATCGCCGCGGGTCACCGTGACCTGCACGCTTTGTTGTTCGAGGAAAAACGGCAGCAGTACCTCTGTCGAAGAGGCTGAGGAGAGATGCTTCTTGGCCTCCTCTGCGGCGGTGATCAATCGCATGCGCGGCAGGGCTGCCAGGACATCAAATCCCCGACCATCTCCATCCAGACCGGACTGCTCCCAGATCCACTCGGCCAGGGTGCGGTCGATGTCATCACCGCCCAACTGGGTATCACCTGCGGTGGAAAGCACCTGGAAAACGCCATCCCGCATCTCCAGCACAGAGATATCGAAGGTGCCTCCGCCCAAGTCATACACGGCAATGCGCCGATGCTCCTCCAGCTTGTCCAACCCATAGGCCAGCGCCGCCGCAGTGGGCTCGGCAAGAATCCGCTCCACCGTCAGCCCGGCCTGCTCGCCCGCCAGCTTGGTGGCATTGCGCTGGGCATCATTGAAAAACGCTGGCACCGTGATGACCGCCCGCGTGACCGGCACTTCCAGGGCACGTTCCACCACCGCTTTGAGGTGCCTGAGGATGTCTGCACTCACCTGCACGGCAGTTTTGCCCAGGCCCGCGAGATCATAGGGCGGTTGCCAGGCCGACTCCCCTGCCCGGCGCCCCACAAGGCGCTTCACCGAGGTGACCGTATGCTGCACATCCACCGCCCGCTGACGCACGGCTGCACTGCCCACCACCACCTCACCGTCTGGCCCATAGTGAACCGCAGACGGCGTCATCCGGGAGCCCTCGCCATCCGCCAGGAGGATGGGAAACCCGCTGTCCACCACCCCCACAAGGGAATTGGTGGTGCCGAGATCGATGCCGAGGATGTAGTCTGAGGCCATAGCACGGGCACGTTAGCGCGGGGCGCAGTCGCATCCAGCACCAATGCACTGAATGCCTCTACATCATCAGTTGCAGCAGCCGTTCGCGGATCTGCGCCTGCCACTTGGTCAGGTAGGCCATGCGGGCCTGCAGGGAGGCGATTTCCTTCCAGGTCTCCAGACTGGCGGGATCCGACTCCAGCCGGGTGTCCAGCTCAGGCAGCACGGTCTCCATCTCCTCCAGGCGGGAAGCGATGGAGGAGCCCAGTTCCTCCAGCCGCTCGCGCTGTTGCATTTCCTCGTTGGCCAGAAGGGCCTTGGCGAGCGCACTCTGGGCGCGGCTCTTCCTCTCCACAATCTTGGCCGAGGCATCCAGCGTCTGCCCGATGCTGGAGAACAGGCTCATCATCCGCTCGTCAAGCGGCACAGTGCGCCAACTCCTAGCGGCCTCCGGGGCGGCGACTTCCATGAGATGCTTCACCCGCTTGTCCGGGGCCTTCAGCACTTCATAAGCCGCATTGACTTCTGAGGCTTCGCGATCACTGCCCCCGTGATCCGGATGCGCCTGTCTGCTTCGGCTCAGATAAGCCTGTTGCAAGGTTCCCTCGTCCAGGGACAGACGGGCAGGAAGAGCGAGGATATCAAAGGCGTTGGTCACAGGGCAGCGATTTTCCGGTTCACTCAGGATGAACTACCTGGCACCAGCAGTTGCTACAAGCATTAGCAAACCAGTGGATTGCAACATGAGCCAACTTGCAGAGGATTGCACGTCGCAGCGGGGTTTTTCGCCAAATTTGTGTTGGGCGGCATGACGCGTTGTATGATTTCGGCGCAAATGGCTGTAGCCGATCCTTCGAAAACGAGCGTGTTTCCGCAGCTTGGCAAACTCACCCCCCATCACCATGAAAGCCGCCAAGGTCTCTCTTGCGATCGCTGCCGCCTCTGCATTGGTCGGGATGGCTTTCCTGATAAGGGATCGGCAGAGGGCGTCTGACCATCTGGCTGGTTCCAGCACTCCTTCCAAGCCACGGTCCTCGACCGGGTTCGCCCCTGTGGCGTCACAGAAATCAGATGCTCCTTCTTTGGAGCAGGGCGAAGCGAAGCGTTACCGTCCCGAACCTGTTTCTGAAGACGTGCGCCTCAAGGTGGATGCGCTGGTCCATCGTCTCAAGGATTTGCCTGACGAAGGGAAAATGCGTGATCCGGAGCTGATCGCACTCATGGATCGATTTTCCGAATTGCTGGATGCCGTGGCTGAAAACCCCCGCCTTGAGAAGGCAATGACAAGCCTGATGGGCACGAAGGGCATCGACCTCTCGAACCCTGGTTCGAAGCCCCAAGAGCGCCCTGGAGTGCAAATACCCTTTAGCCGGTTTGATGATCCCGTGGGGCGGTCATGGCTCGAAGCAGTGGTGTCCGATGATGAAAAGCGGGTTGAAGACTGGATTGTGAATCAGTTTGATGGCGCCTCATTCGAGTTTGCCCTGGATCCGGACCTGAAAAAAACGAGCAAGGGCATTACCGTGACAGCTCCTTCCGCTGGCTCGAAGGAAGCCGAAGATTAGGTTCCCCCGCCTGGGTTCAAGCGGCCGCTCGCGCCACGCTGACGGAGCGATCGCCATCATCAGAAACAAAGCGGAATCACGGATGACCTCCGCGCTGATCTCGCACTTACCTGGCTCGTCGAGGACCGATCGGGATCTTATTCATTGCCGGAAGCTATCCGCTTGCTGAGGATATTTCTGTGATCGTCCTGAAAACCCCAATTCAGGTAGATGGAACGCGCCTTTTCATTGTGGTGATTCACTTCAAGTCGAAGGATGGGAATGTCACGTAATGCAACCCACGCCTCGGCAGCGACGAGTGCGCTCTTGCCTGCCCCCAGTCCACGTGCTGAAGGCTGTACGAAAAGTTCATCCAACAATGCATAGCGCCCCCCGAACTCCAGGCTGAATCCTATCGTCAGGACGAAATAGCCGTGTGAGCTTCCACTGGGATCCTGGAGCAAGAAAATGGCTCCAAGGTTGGGACTAGCAAGAAGCAAGTCGAGTGCCGTGGAGGCGGTCACGCCGTCGTAGGGCAATTTTTCTTCGGCGTAGAAACCCTGCATGAGTGATTGCACCGCGTTGATATCCTCCTGCGAAGCGAGGATCCAAACGAACTTGGGATCGGCCACATTCATAAGAGAACTATCGTTGATTGTCGGAATTCGGAGGTCAAGCTCCGTCTGAGACGGATCAACAAGTGCGCTAAAAAGTAGCACAGCCCTGTTTCGGGAGACGCACAAGGCAACGATTGGGAAGAGCGACTTATCGGATTGCACCGGAGCAGACCGATCCGACAACAACTCGCAATGACCTGAACTCACTCCTGTCAGGTGGAAGGTCAGGCCCATCCCGAAATGCGCAATCAATCATGCGTTTTTACGCAATTGGCACTTCCTGCAAGCGCCCTCAGTGCCTTCTTTTGCCAACCGGCCAGCATCCATGAAATCCAAGCGTCTAATCCACCTCTGCGCATCTCTACTCATCCTGATTTGTGCACCAAGCACAGCGCCAGCGGAAACCCCAGAAGAGCAAGTACAGGAATCGGGAAAGCAACCTACCCAAGCGGCTGCGGACGAAACCGTGAAGATATATTGCGCGGCCTGGAGGGAATCCGATATCGAGCAAAGGCGGAAACTACTTGAAACCGTATGGGCCCCCGAAGGCACTTATACCGATCCTTTCTCGCACGTCGAGGGTCGCGAGGCACTTGTTGAACTCATTGGAGTCTTCTTAAAGAAGTTTCCAGGGGGCCAGATCGTGCCTTCAAGCCATGCGGACTTCCATCATGGCATGCTTCGCTTCACCTGGAAGTTCATCGACAGGGATGGGAAGACTGTAGATGAAGGGATGGATTTCGGCGTCATAGGGAATGATGGGAGGTTGAAGAAGATCATCGGCTTCTTTGGCGCCCTCAAGCCTCTATAGGCAACGGGGGCACTGCGAATTCCTTCCAGCCACCATTTGTCAGGCGGGCTTGGCTGTCTAAGCTGACGCCAACGCCCTCTTTCCATGCCCGATACCGAGTCAGAAAGCCCCTTCATTGTCTTCTTCAGCAAACAAAACGAAAAGTGCTCCCGCTGCAGCCGCCCCATCATGCAGGGCGCCTTGCTCTGCGTGTACCGGAATCACAAACTGACTTGCACGGGTTGCGAGGGATTGGGAGATCACCTGCTGCTGCCCGCGGGTGATGTGGCCCTGACCCGCCGGGCCACCAAACACTCCAACGTCGCGCATCCAGTCTATTCACCCGAGAAGCGACGCAATCGGTATGAGCGGCGCGGCACGCTCGTGGAAGCCTATGCTCTCCAGCTCGCCGAGGCGGAATGCGAAGCCGATGCGGCGGACCGTGAGGTGAAACGCGCCAAGGATGCCGTGCGACGGGAGAAGATGGACCAGGAGTACATCGCGGTGTTCGCCATGCGCATCCGTCAGCTCTACCCCTCCTGCCCCGAGGGGTTGGAATCGGAGATCGCGATGCATGCGTGTGAGAAACACTCTGGCCGTGTGGGTCGGCGCGAAGCCGCCCGTGAGGAGCTGGACGATGAGTCCCTGAAGCTCGCGGTTCGAGCCCATATCCGCCACACCGAGACGCCGTACGACAAGCTCTTCGAGAGAGGCTACAAGAAAGAACAGGCCCGCGACGCGGTGATTGACATCGTGAACCGGGTGGAGCGCAAGTGGGCGGCGGAGTGCCTGGATAACGCCCCACCGCCCAGAATGCCAGCCTAGATGACAGAACAAGCGTCAAACAAAGATATCGGCCACGACCTTACCCCGATCGCCGACGGTAAACGGACGGCCAGATGGTGACATGACCACTTCGCTCACGGGCAATCCCATGGCTGCACCTACGGTCGCAATGAAGTCCTGCACGGTGACGGGATTCTCTGTGGCCCCGCGGCCTCCCTCGTCAGTGGCTCCATGTACATATCCCCCCTTCACCCCGCCCCCTGCGAACACCGTGGAGAACACCCTTGGGTGGTGGTCACGTCCGGCATTCTGATTAATATCCGGCGTGCGACCGAACTCCGTTCCCAGCACCACCAAGGTGGAATCAAGCAGTCCCGAGCTCTTCAGATCTTCCAGTAGGGCCGCCATCCCCTGATCAAGCTCTCCACCACGTGTGGTCATGCGACTGTCCAGTCCCTCATGCATGTCCCAGCCGCCGGAGTAAACTTCCACAAACCTCACGCCAGATTGCACGAGGCGGCGGGCGAGGAGACAACCCTGTCCGAAGTAGCCCCTGCCATAGCGATCACGGACCTGCTGCGATTCCTTTTTGAGGTCAAAGGCATCGAGATCGCTGCTGGCTAGTAATTGCACGGTCTGATCATAGAGCTCGGTGTACCCCTTCACTGCGGCACTTTGATACTTTTCGCGGAAAGCGGCATCGAACCGGTTGCTCAAGTTCATGCGCCGCTTTGATCGATCCTCCGGCACAGTAGCGCGCGCGTTCTGAAGTCCCTCCTCCGGATTGCTGATTGGGACAGGGGTATACGCAAAGGGAAAGAACCCGGCATTGGCCGTCCCCTGACCAATCGCGACACTGGAAGGAAGACTGTGGTGAGACTTTCCTTTGAAGTGTTGGGCCCAAACACCCAGCGTGGGATGCACAATGGTGCCGCGCTCAGCATAAGCAGTGTGCATCAAGTAGCTGGCTGGTCCATGCACACCATTGGTGGTGGTCATGGAGCGGACGATGCTCAGCTTGTCTGCTTGTTTGGCGAGACGTGTCATGTAGCCTCCAAGCTGAATGCCAGGCACATTTGTGCTGATGGGGTCGCGGGCACCTTTGGTGCTCCCGGTCTTGGGATCGAAGGTGTCCACGTGACTAAGTCCCCCTCCCAAGAAAAGGTAGATGCAGGCACGTGCGCGGCCTCCCACGCCTTTGGGGGCGGCTTCGGCCGCACCAAACGCGGCATCCACGCCGCTGGACAGCACGCTCACTCCCAGGGTGGCGCGGGCCGCTTGGAGGACGAACTGGCGGCGGCTGACTGGGTCTGACTGGAAACCGGATCGGTTCATGGTAATATGATTTTGATGAAGCTTTTGAATGCTATTGAACAAAGTAAAACTCCCGGGTGTTGATGAGAGACCAGATGATGTCGGCATAGGCCTCCTCACCGTGAGCGGCGAGCTCCTGGCGGACGATGTTTTTCTCCTCAAGGGAGGGCCTGCGGTTCAAGATGCTGAGGAAGACGGCCTCCACCTTGTCAGGAGGAGATGCCACCCTCGCCATGGTGCGGAAGATGAGAGAGTCCGGATTGGTGATCATTTCCTGAACCCGTCCATTCATCATCATGAGCACCTGCGGCACTGTGCCGTCTGCGCAGCCCCCGTCCACCACCGTCCGGGGCGACTGTCCGAACTGGAGCAGGAAGTGCCCCGCCGGAGCGGGTTGAGGCAGTTCGGCGGCCCTCAGCAGCATCATGCCTCCATGCGTGAGGTATCCAGTCTCGTCCATGGAAGTCGAGGTCGTGGCCATTTCCACACCGGCCTTTGTCTGAGAAACCATCTCCGCCTTGTCCAGTCCGCCTGCCACCTTCTTCCGCTCAAGCGCGCCAATGTTGTTAATTGCAGCGAGCTTGCTCAAGACGGTCATGGAATCCAGCCTGGGGTTGAGCAAATTCATCTCAATGGAGCGGCCATAGAGGTCTGTTTCGGTATTCTTGAACTTGTCCGGTTCCCCCAGCACGAGTGTCATGAAGGAGTCCCATGCCTGCTCCGCACTCATGCGGCGAAGAATCGGGCCCTGGAAGAAGTACGGTTCCCCCATAGCCAGCTCCGTCGTGGTGGCCTGGCTCTGGTAGGCGCGGGTGTTGTACAAGATACGAAGGAATTCCCGAAGGTTGAACTTCACACGCACCATCTCCGTCGCGAGATGCCGGAGGAGTTCCGGATTGTAGGAATCCTCCGGATGATCCAGATTGTGCACGGTCGGGGTGAGAGACACCCCGAAAGCAAGCTGCCACATCCGGTTGGCGATCGTCATCGCGAACCTGGGGTTCTGAGCATGCGTCATCCAAGCTCCAAAACGCTTGCGCAGGCCCTCTGGATCATGCTTCCCATCCTTCTCCATCTGGAGGTAGGCGGCATTGCGCCGGTCCGACGGAGACCAGACGATGAGCTTGGGGTCCACTGGTTCATTGGGCGAGCCGTCCTTGTACTTGTAGTCACGTGGCAGCCGCATGCGGTTCTCGCTCAGATTACTGATCGAGTAGGTGTTGGATCCAACGATGTTGTTGAGCTGACCGGCTAACGACTTCCCGTCGCGTCCGCGGTCGTTCAAGATCTTTACAGCCCCCTCCACCAGCTCGCGTCTGCGTTCCCCGGGGAAGTCATCCCCCCCAGCATGGTGGACGTGGCACCAAAAAAGGCGGCCATTTCATAGAACTGCCGCTGGGTCCAGTCAGCAAAAGGGTGGTCGTGGCACTGGGCACATGACACATCCGTGCCAAGGAACACCTGGAGAGTGTTTGCGAGATTGTCGAGTTGCATGCTGGAGTCTCGGAGGAGGTAGCCCGCCGCGCCGTTGTTCCAGACCTTTCCTTCGGCGGTGATCATGTCATTTACCATCTGGTCCCACGGCCGATTGGTGCGGACCTGTTCCTTCACCCACTCGATGTAGGCCAGACCGCGCATGTAGTATCCGAAGCCGTCCACAATACGCAGCATCTCCGCGAAGTAGTTGTACATGTGGCTGACATGCCCTTCAGACTCCAGCAACCGGTCAATGAGCCGCATCCTCCTGTCCGCGCCTCCCGCGCCCAGAAATTGGGTAGTTTCCTCATGATTTGGAATCCGGCCGGCGATGTCCAGATAAACGCGGCGCACGAACTGCTCGTCGGTCAGCGGAGGGTTGAAGGTGGGCTTCGACGGGGCTCCGGCGTTGCGCCGCGCGACAGCTTTCTGAAGGCCTCGCAACACCAGATCATCAATGAGGGCCGCCGCCTGGGCGGCACTGGCGTTCGTGGGCACCGAAATGAGCGCTTCTGCGTGCGGTGAGGGAGGCAGGCTGCGGGCCATCAACTGGTCCGCCCCGGAGAGCCGCTCCAGAGACAAACCGTGAACGGAACCGTTGCCCAGTTGCAGGTAGACGACGTTCCCGTCCAGCTTCAAAAACAACGCCTCCACTTTCCGGCCTTGAACATCTGTCCACACACGGGGTGAGTCGGCGGCGGAAGCTGGCACTGCAGACACGAGCAATCCAGCGGCAAAGAGGCATAACAATTTTGGCATCATGGGAGATCTCGTTTTCACAACCAAGCAACGATCCCCGCCCCCACGTCATTAGTCACCTACCCATAGAACAAATGTTCTATTAAAACCTCAAGCTCATCCGACGCGGAAGCCGAAATGCCGACGCATGAGTCCACACCTGCCGGGCACGACAGCCAGCAACTTCCTATCCAGGTTATTGAAAACAACTTTCGCCTCTCCGATCTCAATAGAGCACCACCGCCCCGGTACTGGCGTTCAGCACGAGGGTGCGATAGTTCGCGGGCAGTGCATCCGGGGCACGTTCCCAATCCGTGGCGAGGGCGAGGGTAACACACCACCTGGGATCGGACGCACCACGAGGCAGGGTCGTGCCGCCCTCGGGCTTGAAGGCAAACACGGGCGGGGTGGTATCCACATCGTCCACGGCGGAAGCCTTGACCAGCGGAGTGCGGGCCAGGAGGTTGGACCAGGATTCCTGCTCGATCATGATGGTGGACTTTTCCAGCAGATTCACCTCCCCAAAGGGCCGCCACTTTCCGGTGGCACGGTCCGGCACCATGAGCTGCCAGCCTTGGAAATAACTCTGCCCCTCGCCTCCGCCCTCCTGCTCCCGGCGGAGAAAGCGGACACCGACCATGCGATTCTCACGTGCCGCCAGTTGTGCGGCATAAGCGAGCTCGTTGGTGAACCTCGCGGAAGACGACGTGAGCTGTTGGGCAGAGAGCGCAGAACCGATGGAAAAAGATGAGAGAGCCACCAGCATCGCCACCATGGCGATGACGACCATCATCTCGATCAAGGTGAAAGCCTCGCCGCGCGAGGCCGGGAAGGAGGGATGTTTAGTTCTCACGGGATGACATCAGTTTTGCGGCCGGGATCTGCACCGCAGTGGAGAAGACGCGGAAACCAAGCTTGAGATTGACCAGTTCGGTCTCCAGCTTCTTCACGTCATTCTCGTACTCCGAAGCAGTGGTGAAGACCTTGGTATTGGCCACGTTGCGCAACTGGGTGGCCAGCGCATCAGTCCCCGCACTGTCGAGCTTGGACCAGTCACGCTCATCCAGGGCCACCAAAGTGAGTCGGATCATGGGAGGGAGTTGATGACGACTGCGCTCGGCCATGGTGGTGGTGTCCGGCCACTGATGGCGGCGGGTGTCATAGATGTAGTTGGGTGCGGCCGAGGTATCCGCCCCGGTATCCTTGCCCGGCATGGGCCAGACGGGCTGAACAAAGATGGCCAGGATGTTCTCCGCCACCGGCTGGGAGTCCGCTGCAAGATCAGAGCGGAACCAGTCATACAACCCATTCTGTGTGTTCTGCGCCTCAACCCACGGGATCTTTGTAGAGGTGGCATCGCCATTGGGCGGAATGACCAGACGGTAGAGGGAGAGCTTCTCTGTCGGCTGCCGGAATTCCATGAGGCGAAATCGCTTGCGCTCTGGATGCGCCGGGGTGTCTCCCAGGAAGGCAGGTCGCCGCGGCAGGTCACTGTCATAGGTCACATACCAGCCCCACCCATTGAGCATGGACTCCAGCCCATAGGGCTCCGTGGAAGGTGGGTTGGGATTGCCCGCATCCAGGTTCTCCCCCAGTGGAGCCTGGAAGAAGACGGCGTGGCCAGCCGCTGGCACGGCATTGCCCAGCAGCGTCGTGACCGGTCCGTTCACATAGTGCAGCTCTGACTGGCGCTGGTAGAGCAGCGGGTTGCCGTTTGCATCCAGTTTGTAGCCCCAGTACGAGTTCAGCGTGGCCTGGGACAGCCGGGCGGCGATGGCTTCAAAGGCGGCCCGCGCCTCCCGGAACTCTTCCGTCCGGGCCTTGGCACGGCCCCAGGTGATCTGGGTGTCTGACAGCACCTGGGACAACACCATCATGAGCACGGAGAGCACCGCCACGGATACCAGAAGCTCAATCAAGGTGAATGCCGTCGTCTTGCGGGGGTGGCAGGGGCCGGACATAGGGCGGGATTAGTTGGAGGCCACGGCCGTCGTGCTGGCCGTCTTGTCCGTCTGGGCCAGGAGGGTCTGCGCACACTTGCAGGTGGCCGGCTGTTGAAACGCGAGGTCAGGATTGGGGCTGCTGGTGACCAGGATCTGCACCGCCTTCAGTCTTGGGTTCGAGGAAGACATCCCTGGAAGAGGCTTGGCATCTGTCACCGAGACGCGTGCCGTGAAGATGGCGCTGATGTCACCTGTCTTCACCCGCGTGCCCTGCCCATCGAAGCTGTAGTCCTGCTGACTCCCCTGCTGCTGCTGCTGGAGCACATCACTCCAGTCCCGCATGCGGTAGTCCGAGGAGATCGACTGAACGATCCTGGCAGAGGCAGTGGTGTTGGAAGCCTCACGCAGCGTGTCCAGGGACACGGGGATCAGTCCCACCAGGGCGACAAGCACGGTGGCGGCGATGCCTACAGCGATGGTGGTCTCCACCAGGGAGAAGCCGCGACGATGTAGTTTTTTCTTGGAGGGTGGCAGGATCAGTTTCATGGCATGAACGTTTTGCGGGTGATGACGCGGAAGCGATAGTAGTCGTCCAAAGCTCCGCTCTGGGAGGGGTTGGCGAAGTAGTTGGGAAGTTCCGGATCGTTGGGATCGATGTAGCGCTCAATGATGGAGGAGCCACGCTGTTCTGCGGTGACGGCATCCTTGCTCTCATTCCACTCGTCCGCAGCGGAGGAGCGCGCCTTCTTGAGCACCTGCACCCGATAGTGCACGGTGAAGATGTTCGACTTGGTGGTGAGGCGGGGATAGAGCTGGTTGTAGGGGGACTCGCGCACGTTGTCGCCAGTCAGTTCAAACCCGTCTTTCTGGCTGGAAAGGCTGCCGTTCCACCAGGTGACCATGGTCTCATAGGTCGGTGAGGAGCTCGGCAGGCCATCAGCCCGGGGGTAGTAGGTGCGGCCCGACATCGGCTTGGGTACGAGGAAAATATCGCAGATCTCCGAGGCGCTGCGGAAGATGTCCCCCTGGTCGAACCGTTGTCGGAAGCCCTTCATGGTCTCTTCAGCATTGACCTCGTAAACCGTCTCAAATTTGAGCCAGTTCTGCCAGGTCTTGTAGCTTTCCTCCATCTGAGCGGCGTTGGCCCCGCTGGTCAGGGCGTCCTTGGCCCACGCCAGCTCTGATGGCATGGCATTGATGCGAACGCTGCGTAAGGCGGCGTAAAGACTCGTGTCCCGCCTGATGTAGCTGAACGGCACGATCTGCGAGTTCAGGTTGATCTTGCCTCCGGTGGAGAAGGGTTCGCTGATGGCGTAGGGCTCCACCACCGGCATCCAGAAGAAATCCAGGAGAAGATGGTCACGAGGGGGGCGAAATCCCCAATGATCCGTCTGTATGGGCTCCAAGTTGGCGGGGCGTACTCTGGAAGGAGGGTTTGGACAAAAGAGAAGCGTTTGCCACGGACCAGTCCGGTCACTGTTTGCAGGCACGGGGTGCACCGCGCTGGGCAGGGAGCCAAAAGCGATCGCAGAGCAGATCTGCCGGTTGGGCGAATAAGTTCTGGCAGTCGATTCATCAGTGAACCCGTCCCGGGCAAAATAACCGTCCCTGGGACCTGTGGTACCCTTGATACCGGTGTCGTCTGGCTTGTTGATGTAGGGCCCATCTTCAATCCGCCCCATCCCGGTATCCCAGTCCCCAGGGCGATTGGAAGAGTTGTAAGCTCCGTCAAGTCTGTATGGGGTGGAAGGCTGACAGTCCTGCCAGTAAGCCACATCCCGAAGCAACCCATAAGGCTTGCTAACCTTGCTGTCGGCACCAATGACGTAGCCGGCCATCTGCCACGTATGCTGCTTGCCGACGGTGTTGTTCAGGTAGGACTGAGCATGCGTTCGGCCGTAGTGTCCTGTGTAGGCACTTCCAGCATGCCTGAGCGACTGCGCCTCCTCCTTGGTAGGGCTGCTATAGTCGGCGTGGGGGGTGTAGCAGTCCTGAGGAATGCTCCTCATTGCGCACATGATCCTGAAATCTCCCTTTGCAATCGCATTGGTCGAACTGGTCACCACGGAACGGACCGTGTCGCCAAGGACAATCAAAAAGTTCTGGGGGTCGTTCTTGTTGAAACGCATCTGCAGGTCCATGCACTCTTTGGCCACGGTCCAGTTGGCATTGGAAGGCATGCTGCCGTTGACCCGTACGGTGGGAACGGGCCATGGACCAGTAGGGCTGATGAAATTGAGAGTCGCCGTCTGGATCAGCGTGGAATCATCGAGCTGTCCGGCAGCCCCCTCTCCGAGGTGAGTTTCGATGGTGACGGGTCCGCCCGTGAACTGGAAGGTACTCTGGGCTGAGACGTCAACATCCAGGCTCACAAAGGGGAATGAATTGGTTTCATCCGCGCCCACTCCGCCGGGCACCACGGTCTTGAGGGCACCACTCCGGGCCCGGTAAAACTGGGAGTGGAGGGAGGTGTAGGCCGTCGAGTGCCCGCCGTCTTTCGCTGCCCCGGCCGGCACCCAGCAGCGGTTGACCCCCGCTGCGGCAAAGCCCAGCGGCTGGCTGTTCACCTTCCAGTTCTCCATGCCCTTGATCCGGTACCGCACATTGGGGGTGTAGGGAGGCATGCCTACCACGGGCGTGAACGGCTGGACCACAAGAAAGGCGCGCATCCGCTTTGTCTTGTCCGCCTTGCTGTCGGCTGGCGCGGTGTCCTTGGGACTGCCATCGGGATTGGTTTCGACCTCGGTCGCCATGAAGATCAAAGACGCCTCGATAACGGTAGGGTAACGCCCGAGGGCCTTGAGCTTGGTGGGAAAGGACTCGGCGGCAGTCCCGTCCGCCACTATTGGCACGGCTGAGGCCTCCGCCAGATACTCCCCATTCAGACCTGTGTAGGCCCGGGGCGGGATGTAGTGATATTTGGGAGTGTCATAGGGATTGTTTGCATTCACCCCCCAGCGAACAAAGTCGAACATGTTGAGCAGGATCTGGTTCCGGTTCGAGGAACCATATTTGTCGTCGAACGTCTGGGTTCCAAAGCCGGGCACTGCCGCCTTGGTGAGTTTTTGCAGGTAGCTGAAAATCATCTGATTCCCCGACAGTTGAAAGTCCGCGGTGGGGCTCTGCGATGACCCCTGCTTGGTCGAGGCGTTTTCCCAAGTTGATGCCCTCTGGAACGCGCCCAACTGCCCAGCAGAGGTCGCACAAAAGGCAAGCAGTTTGTCTTTGGCTGTGCGCTTGGACGCCTCCGCCTGGACCGGCCACAATGAAATTCGCGGGCGGTTGTAAAGGTTCACCTCAGGTGCCCGGCTGTGCGCCGTGAGAAAGAACCGGCCCATCTCGAGATCTGCGGCATTTACCGTTCCGTCGGAGGAGTTGGCCAGACGCTGATTCTTTCCCGCATCAAAACCTGATCCATAAAAGAACTCGTCCACGGAAGTAAAGAGTCGTTCCCGCTTCAATGGGACACCGGTGGCGAGGGATGCCACTTCCGACCCGCCCATCGAACTTTCGCCAGAAGCGCCGAGTTGCACCCGGGGCAAGAGATCATAGATGCCTCGCAGCCAGGTCTGGTACGCAGATTTGTTGCCAACCGTCCCATCGCTCTGAATGGCGGGAAACTGGTAGTTGTATTTGGCGTCGAAGGCCTGAAGCACCGTGCTCATGCTCGTCATCGCCGGATGCCCGGGAAAGCGCTGAAACTCGTTTTGCGCCGGTATGAAATAGGCGAAATTGCGATCCGACCATCCGGCCGCGCGTGGCACATCCCAGCCGGTTCCCTCCCCCGCCGTGTTGACGTTCACCTTGCAGCTCTCGTCATCGGTCCAAAAGGCAATCCGACCCACGATAGGGTTTTTTTCCGTAACCTCAGCGCTTTTGAAGGTGGCCCGGCCACCTTCACCGCCATCCGGTGCAACAATCCTTCCGTCCTGCAGCACATAGAGCCAGCGCACGGGCATGGGTAGAGGCTGGTCTGAAGTGGAACTGGGCACGGCGACGGTGGAGGAGAGCCCAAATCCAGCAACCTTACCCGTGGTGGTGCCGCCTGAAGTCTGCAACACACTGGCATCCAGCACAGGGTAGACCCGGTGGACGTTGCCGTCCGCATCCAGACGCGCCACGGGTTCATTGAGATCCGTGAACTGGGCCGGCAGCTCTTTCCACTTTGCCAAAGATGTCGCCTCATTCAGCGCGTTGAAACTGTCGCCTCCCTCCGTCATCTTGTCTGAGGAGTAGAGCCTCCAGGCAGTCTCCAGCTTGGCGCGGCCCGCCACGGCTCCTGGAGCGGTGCCAAATACACGGATCATGCCCGGCTGGGAGGCCCAGGTCTTGCTCATCCCCAAGCCGGAAGTGGCCTCGCGGATCTGACCCATGACAATGCTCACCGGCATGTCGGTGAGGCCGCGCACTTGCGAGGTCTGGCTGAATGCGGAAGAGGAGCGGGCTTCTGACGAACCCATGGAGAGCAGCGCCAGCACCAGACCCATGAGAAGAGCCACAATGGCGAGCACCATCACCAGAGCCATCCCGGCCTGCTGACTCCCCTTGTTCATGTTACGTCTTTTGTTCATGAGTTTGACCTGTTTCGGTGAATTTTGATCAACGGCGGCGACGGAGGGAGAGGCATGCCACACCCAGGAAAAGCAGCATCAAACGGCCCGGCTCAGGCACCACCACCACCTGGATGTAGAGGCCGTTGAGATCGGTGGAGAGCTGCCACTTCAAGTCCTCACCGAGATCCGGCATGTCCAGTAGGCCGAGGGAGCCGGTGAACTTGGCATTGTTCGGGTTCCCACCTACAACCACGTTGCTCCAGTCGATGAGCTGCCACTTGTCCAGCTCCATCCAGAACTCGGAAGTTTCGTTGATATCCGTCACTTTCAGCGTGCCTCCCAGGACGATGGCGTTGTCACTCTTCAGGACCAGCACGTCATTGGTAGCCAGCGGGGATGCCAGGTTGGAGTCTCCGCCAAAGTTCTCCACAATGTCGAACTCCAGCGTTCCCTGAAGAGTGATGATCCCCGTGCCGCTGTTCTGAAGGGTGAAGGATTGCCCAGCGCTGTCCCCGAACTCACCCAGCTTGCCCACCTGCAGGTTGGCACCGCTGTTGATGGAGATGTTGCGGTCCGCAGCGGTCACGACGGAACCGGCGCCTCCGAATCGGGCCCCTGACTGGACTGTGACATGCCCGGTGCCGGTACCACTGCCAGCGGTGTTCTGCACTAGGTAAGTACCAGCCGTGACGGTCGTACCACCGGTGTAGGTGTTGGCGGCAGATGCCGTCACCGTTCCTGAGCTGCTCTTGGTGACGGCAGCGCTTCCATCCATGATGGCCGTGACCGTGCCGTTGCGTAAATCATAGGCGCTCGCGGTCAGCACCCCGGTGGAGCCTTCGATGCGGCCATTCGTCAACGTCACTGCCGCCACGGTTTCATTGTTCGCCCCCAGACTGAAGATCGCGCTGCCTCCGTTCACTGTCACGGCCCCGGTATCGGCGAGCACTCCGGCCGCCCCCAGCGCCAGCGTACCGTCCAGAATGGTGGTGCCGCCCGTATAGGTATTCCCTCCTGAAAGCGTCAGCACACCCGCACCGCTCTTGGTCAGCCCGCCACTGGTGTTGCTGCTGAGAGCCACCGTGCCCGCGCTGGCGGCCGTGGCAGCCCCGCCCCCGTGCAGTGTGACCGTGAGCACATCCCCATCCACATAGCCGGTACCGGGATTGGTGATGGTGAAGCCAGTGACCACTCCGTTCACCACCGTGGCCACCGCCGTGGCTCCCGTACCGGAACCTCCGCTGATGACCACCACCGGAGTGTCCACATAACCAGCACCGCCACCGGAGACGGCAATGCTGCTGACACCGCTGCCGTTGGGTGCGAGCAGCGCCTGGCCAATCGTGATGTCAAAACCTGCGGTGTCGATTTTCGCCCCACCCGAATAGACAAAGGCGTTCGTGAGCCCGGTCATGAAGGTGGTGTTGGTCGCGTTGGCCTTCAGGGTGCCGCCATTGAAGTTGAAGAGGCCGGTGCCGGCGCCTCTGGTCACCCGGTTGGTAGTGAGAGTGCCGCCGAGGAGGTTGACCGTGCCGTTGGATGCCGCCCCGACCTGGCCGAGCGCAAGGCCGTTGGTCGCCAGATTGACGGCGGCAGATCCGGATATGTTCAAGATGCCAACGCCGTTCTCACCCACGAACATCCCGCCCGTGCCGCTCAGCGCGGAGAAGGTGGCGGAGCCGCTGATGTTGTATACCCCGATGGAGCCCGTGCCCCCTGCTCCGACCGTCATGCGGTTTGAATTCACAAAGATATCACCACCGGTCTGGTTGATGACGGCGCGGTCGTTGTTGAACCCCACCACAAACCAGCTGCCCGAGGTGACCGTTCCACCGCTCATGGACATGGCGGCAAAGGCTCCGGCACCACGCCCCAGGTGGAACTCACTCGTGGTGGTGATGCTGCCCGAGGACATCTTCACGAAGCCGCGGCTGTTGGCCAGCGAGCCCACCGCGAGGCTTGGGCTGGTGTTCTTCGTGGCGTTCAGCGTGCCGCCATCAATGGTCAGAATCGCATTCAGGTTCGCGGTATCACCAATAGTAACCTGGCCGATGTTGGCTGTATTGAGGGCATTGACCGCCCCCAGCAGGCGGAGCGTGCCGTCGCTGACATTGAGGGTCCCGGTGAAGGTGCTCTGCCCAGTGAGGCTGAGGGTGCCCGTCCCGTTCTTCACCAGGCCGAAGCCCGCGCCGCTGATCGCCCCGCCCACGGTCAGGGTGCCGGAGCCGTTGGTGGTGACCGTACGGGTGGCGGACAGGGTGACCCCGCCCGTGCCCAGATTCAGGTCATTGGTGCCGCCATAGACGAAGTTGGCGTTCCACACCATGCCGTTGTTCGTGCCCACCGTCACCGCGCCACCGCTGGTGTTGTTGATCGTGCCGCCGTTAATCGTGAAAGTGCCGGTACCCAGAGCAGAGTTGCCTGCGCCCGTGCCCCCCTGGTTGATGTTCAAGGTGGTGCCGGAAGACAGGTTGAGACCACCGGAGAAGGTGCTGTTTCCAGAAAGGGTGAAGGTGCCCGTGCCGGCCAGGGTGAGGGTGCGGGCCCCGCTGATGATCGAGGAAATCACCGCCGCATTGGCCGAGTTGCTGGTCCAGGTCTGGTTGGCCCCCAGCGCGACACCCTGGGCGGAGAGGGTGAGAGCGCCCGCCCCCGAGTTGATCGTGATCCCCGCAGGGTCAACAATCGTGAGCACGTTCGCCCCGCCAATGCCCACAGCGCTCGCGGAGTTGATGGTGAGCGATTTGATGAAGATGTCTGCCCCGAGCGTGGTGCTGCTTTCATTCGCCGCTCCAGTCGCGGAGAAGATCACTGCAGAGGTGCCGTCAAGCGCCTGGCCCGGATCCGCGGTCCCGGCCGCGTCGCTGGTGAAGTTGGAGTTGCCACCGCTAAGGGCACTCCAGACGCCGCTCACATCCCCCTTCCAGTAGGCCACCGCCGGAGAGGTGCTGGTGAAGACATTCAGCGTCAGCGCATTCCCGCCTGTAACACTGAGGGAGAGGTTAAAGCCCGCCAGGGAGGCGGCTGCGAGTTCGAAGTTGGACGCACTGATGCCCGTGGCCCCGGTGATGAGCTGGTAGGAGCCCGCCCCATAGCCAGCGATGTTCACCAGGTTGATGGTGGCCACGCCGCTGGTGAAGGTGTAGGTCCCGCCGGTAAGCGCGATCTGGTCGCCTGTGGTGCCGAGGTCAAAGGAAAGCACGTTCCCACCGTTGAGCGTCAGCCCTGCGGAAAGGGTGAGCGTTCCCGACTGGCCGTCCTGGAGATTGATGGCCGATCCGGCACCCGACAGGGAAACCAGGCCCCCAATCGTTCCATTCCCCCCCAGCGCCCCGGTGGTGGTTACGGTGACGGCCGTATTGCCGAGACGGCCGGTGATGCGCAGCATCCCCCCGTTGACCTGGGTGGCTCCGGTGTACGTGTTGTTTCCTGAGAAGGTCTGGGTGCCCGTGCCTGCCTTAATGATGCCAAGAGAGGTCGCCAACCCGTTACTGATCACCCCGCCAAAGTTCTCAGCACCCGTGCCGGAGAGCGTCATTACCGGGTTGCCCCCAGCGGCGTTGGAGGTAATGGTAATCGCCGAGGCGTCGTCGTAGGTCTTCAGCAGGCCGGTGGTCTGGCTGTTGCCGTTGAGGTCCAGAGTCGTGCCAGCCCCCATGGTCACCGTCCCGGTTCCCAGCACCCCTGAGTTCGCGTTGTTTACCAGCAGTGTGCCGCCGGTGATGGCCAGGCCGCCGCTGTAGGTATTGGCTGCGCCACTGAGGGTGAGCGTGCCTGCACCGGTCTTGGTGAAGAGCCCTGCACCGGTGATGCTTCCGGAGAGTGTGGAGGCATTGCCATTCGTGTCAAAGGTGCCCGCCCCGGTGAGGGTGATGGCCTTGGCGGTGGTGATACCGCCCACGGCGGCCTGCAGCGTGCCGCCGTTGAAGACGATGCCGTTGGTGGTGTTGCTCCCGTTGATCCCCGCCGTGGCGGCGCGCAGGATGCCGCCGTTGAGATTGATGACGCCCGTGAAGGTGTTGGTGTTGCTGAGATGCATCGTGCCCGCCCCGGCCTTGGTGATGCCGGTCCCGCTCAGCACGCCGGAGATCAGCAGGTCGACGCCGGAGGCGGTCGCCCCCTGGGCGGTGGTGAAAGTCATGGGTCCGGCGTCACGCGAAACCACGTTCCCGCTCACCGTAGAAGTGACGGTGCTGGCCAGGGTGGTGATGCCGAAGCCCGTGGTGAAGTTGTAGGAGCCACCACCTGTGGAGGACATCGTGGCCCCGGTGAGGTTGAAGTTCGTCCGGTATCCTTGGTTGCCGGAGACCGTATTGTTCACCGTTCCGCCCACCACGTTGACCGTGGCAACCCGGGTCGAATCATTATTGAAACCCAGTGAATCCGTGGCTGAGAGGTTGAGTTGGGCACCGGAGTTCACCGTGACGGTTCCTCGAACCGCACCCGCTCCGCCGCCGGCCGACAGCACCAACGTGCCAGAGTTCACCACCGTGTTGCCGGTGTAGGTGTTGATCTGGTTGAAGGTGGCCACACCGCTAAAGACGTCGCCGCCGACCACGCCAAAAGTCACGCTGCCCGCACCGCTGATGACCCCGGTCTGGGCGAGGTTTCCATTACCCGTGAAGGTCACCCCGAACCCTCCATTGGTCACCGCCCCGAGAGTCAGCAACGTGGTGCCGCCAGTGGTGGGGTTCACGACATGGAAGATGGGGGCCGCCGTGAAGGTGGTGGCTCCAAAGGTAATGCCTGCCGTGCCGCTGCTGACATTTGCACCACCCGCCACCACGAGGCGCTGCGCCCCAATGGAAAGGGTGCCGAGCGTGTGGGTCACTCCGGCTCCGGCATTCAGGCGGTCCGAGGTGATCCTGGCATCGCCGGTCACCGTGGTGTTGCGCCCGAAGTTCAAGGCGGTGTCATTGGCGAGTTGCAGCTCCCCGCCAGCCAACGTCAGAGCCCCTGCGCCCAGTGCAGAAGCGTTGGTGGTCGCGCGCAGCACCCCGGCATTCACCGTGGTCGCTCCGGAGTAGGTGTTGACTCCTGAAAGCGTCACCGTACCCAGCCCGCTCTTCGTCAGCGAGCTGGCCCCGTTGGCCAGAATGTTTGTGGTGATGGCGAGACTGTCATTGAGCTGGTCCGCGCGAATCACCAGCTCTGCACCGCTGGCGGCCTGGATGCCCGTGCCGCCGGAGAGGGTGGCTCCACCGGCGACGTTGCCCGATTTCAGGATGCCATTGACCGTCAGGGTGGCGCCGGTGTTGAGGGCGAAGTTGGAGTTCCCGCTGAGATTCAAGGTGGTGAACGTGGCTGTATCCTGGGCGGTTACGGCCGCAGTCGTCTGCACGTGCGTTCCGGTCAGAGTGGTGCCACCGGCAAACGTGAAGGCACCGCCATCCGTGCCGTACTGGAGATCGCGTACATAGCCGGTGGCGTCGTAAAAGGCGTAGGTGTTTCCGCCGAAGAAAGTGCCCTGGTCGATGAACGCCCCGGCGGTGACGCCACTGGTAAGGACGATCTTGTTGGTCGTGCCATTGGAGCCCCCGGAGACGACGAAGTTGGCCGTGGCTCCCGCAGTGCGGGCGAAGGAGGCAAACGTGAGCGTGGTGTTGCCGCTGCCACCATAGGTGGAAGTGACCGTCCCCTCACCGACTGAGAAGATCAACGCACCCATGCCCTGACTGCTGCCGGCCGCTTCATTGAACTCGATGCCGCCGGTTCCTGCAAAAGTCAGCGCTGTGCCCGTGGTGCCGTTCAGGGAACCGGTGGTGCCATTCCCCACCTTCAAAAGGCCACCGCGGACGGTCGTGAGGCCCGTGTAGGTATTAGCACCGGTGATCAGCATAGTGCCAGCCCCTGCCTTGGTCAGAGCACCGGTGGTGAGGTTGGCCGCATTGGACAGTTTCACGGAGACGGTCAGGTCCACGTTTGAGTTTCCTGTGGCATCGGCCACGTCAAACACGACTGTGCCTCCACCCTGTCTGCCCAGCATGATGCCGTTGGCGACGGTGTTGGTGGCGTCCGAGTTGATCACGGAGGCGACAGTTCCTCCCACGGTCACATTGCCCATGAGGATGACGGACTCATAGTTGACACTGAATCCGTTGCCCGTGGTCAGAGTGCCGCCGTTCAACACGATGTTGCCGAAGATGTTCGCATCGCCATTGCCAGCACCACCGCCGGAGGGCACCGCCGTTTTCAGCACGCCGCCCTGATTCACGATGAAGGTGAGAAGTGGCATCGTGGTGGACCCGCCGCTGCCCAGGGCGTTGCCAACCGAGATTGCAACCGTGCCGCCGTTGTTGATGGTGACGGTCTTTCCTGCCGTGCCGGGATTACCAAACGAGCCGGAGGTACGGTTGTTCGTATTGGAGGAGTTGGAGGCGATCAACGTTCCGCCGTTAACGACGATGTTTCCGGTGAAGGTGTTCGCGCCGGAAAGCGTGAGGCTGCCCGTGCCCGTCTTGGTGAGGGTGCCGGCTCCGCTGAGCACGCCGCTGTAGGTGGTGGAAGCGTTGTTGGCCCCGACGATCAGATTCACGTTCGAGGCATTCACATCCGTCAGCGCGAATGCCGCATTGCCTGCCAGGCCGCCCACATTGAAGTTCAACACGCCGCCACTGAACGCCACACCGTTAGCCACGTTGTTGGTCAGGGTGCTGTTCTGCACCGCATTGGCATTGGCAAGCCGGAGCACGCCAGCCGTGATGGTGGTGGCACCTGTGTAGGTATTGGTCCCGGAAAGCACCCAAGTGCCTGCGCCGGTCTTGGTCACCGCCACGGAGGTCGCGCCGCCATTGGAAATAACTCCGCTCAGAGTGCCGCCACCCGCCCCGGTCAATGTGAGGGTCTTCACCCCGGCCGTGCCGCCAGTACCGCCGCTGATGGCACCTGCAAAATTGAGCAGGTTCGTCGTGCTGTTGTTGGTGAAGGTGTAGCTCTGGGTGGTGGCATCTGCACCCAGCAGGAGGGCGGCATTGATGAGCTGGTTGTTGATGAGGGCGGCATTCATCGTGATGCTGCCGCCGTTGCCCAGCGTGAGGATTTGACTGCCCGCCGCGCCCGACCCCAGCACATAGGCGGAAGCCTGATTGGTGTCGAAGAGCACCGACTGGATCGTCACGCCCGCACCGAGATTGATGACGGTGTTGCCACTGCCTGCACCATTGAAGGTGGCAGTATCTCCTGCTCCGGGAACGGCATTGATATCCCAGTTCGCCGCACCTGCCCAGGTGTTGTCCTGGCTGCCGTCCCACACACCCGTCGCCGCCTGAGCGGGCTCTGCGGCACCCAACGCCGCCGCGAGGAGAATCGCCAACGCTGTGCGCAGAGGACGCCGCGTGGTATCATTTCGCCAATCGCGATTCCCGACCGTTGTCAGGCTCGTCATGGCATCATCATTACATTGGCAACTGCGGAAGAGCATTGAAGGGCAGGTTGGAGTCGTTCCTTGAGGATTCAGTGAAGTGACCTGGATCATAGGGAACCCAGGCCCGGTCCGTCTCTAGAACATATGTTCTACCGGGCTCGGGAGCGGCAGGCGCCACACCGCAGAGAGTTGGCGAACGCCCTGTAAAGATGTGAATGCTTGCATGACACGATCATCGCGGCCCCGTGTCGAAATGGCTTGGACCCGTCAGTCCACTTTTGGTATGGATCCGCCTTCCCCGCCCCGCTCATCCATCCGCCACCATTCATTACTCATTTCCTAGAACCCACACACCCGCCTATCCCAACCCCATCTCCCTCCAAGCTCTAGGACGCCTGGCGTCGCCGCTTGCGGAAGGCCAGTGGCGTCTCCCCCGTATGGATGCGGAACTGCCGTGTGAAGGCGCTCTGGTCATAGAACCCATTGTCCTGGGCGATCTCCGCCACGGACTTGTCAGAACCCAGCAGTTCGTCACTGGCCGCCTGAATGCGGGTGCGGATGATGAACTCCTGGACGCTCATGCGGAAGATCTCCTGGAACCTCCGGTTCAACTGCCGCTCAGAGATGCTTGCGAGGCGGGCCATGTCCTCCACCGGGATGCGCTCCTGGTAGTGGGAGTGCACATGCGCCACCACCCGCTGCACCTGCAGGTCATATGCTGCGCTACCCGGAGCGCCAAAGTAGGGGCGCACGATCCCCATCACCCCCACTGCCGCCCCGGATGTATCGTAGATCGGTAGCTTCGTGGTCAGGAACCAGTCCTTGGCCCGGGTGCGAGCGTAGAGGGCCTCCACCTTGTTGATGATGGGCTGCCCGGTGCTCATCACCCGGAGATCATCCTCACGAATGGCGCGCGCCACGGTGACGGGATGGATGCTCTCATCACTGGCCCCCAGGAGCTCCTCCTCATCCCTGACCCCGATCCGTTCCAGCGTGCCCCGGCTTACGGCAATGAAACGGCTCTCGCGGTCTTTGGCAAAGAAATCCGTGTCCGGCAGGTATTCGAACAGGGTGCCCAGCTGCCGGGCCACCCCGGGCTGAGCCAGGAATCGCATCTGAAAATCGCGGGGCGAGACCCTGGCTGCCCTGCCGGAGGCAGAGTGGGATTCATGGCTGCGGAAGGGTGGAAAAGGCAGGCTGATGCTCATGAGACTGCTGGGTGAGGGACGGCGAGTGGATGCGTTCGGGCCCTTCCTCCAGCCCGCGCCCGACAGGTTCTGCCACCAGCGTAAGCCGCCCCCCTGCCGGGCTCTACAGAACGAATGTTCTGTTTTTTCGAAGTCTGGTATGATGCAGAATCGACGTTCCTTATTTGCCCTCCCGCCATGCCGGATCACCTCCCCCACCGTCCCTCCCTGTTGATGATACTGGGAGCAGCATGGGCGCTGGCAGGGCTACCCGGCACCACGCAGGCGCAGCTCCCCATGGCCGGGGACTCGCCGTGGCTTTCCCGCGTCTGGAAGGTGGACGACGGCCTGCCGAACAATGATGTGACGGCCGTGGCCCAGGCGGCGGATGGAGCCATGCTCTTTGCCACGCCCAACGGCCTAGCCCGCTACGATGGCTGGCGCATGCAGGACAAGACGAGCCTGCTGGAGGGCATTCCCAGATCCGGAATCAAGGGCCTGCTCTCGACCCGGGACGGGGCCTTGTGGGTCATCCGTAAGGAATTGAGCCGTCACAAGGATGGGATCACCACCGTCATCGACAAGCAGGACGTTGGCTCCGTCCGGGGGCCAAACGCCTTCTTCGAGGCCGCGGACGGCACGATCTGGATCAGCTATGAGAACGGCTGGATCTTCCGGGTGAAAGAGGGGCAACTGCACGTGGCCGCGGTCGCGATCGGCTACAGCCAGCCACAACCGCAGCCGCCCGTTTACATGGTGGCCGAGGCGACGGACGGCACCATCTGGGCCACCGGGCCACAAACGCTGGCGAAGTGGGCCGGGGACCGGTTCGTGGAAGTGGTGCCCCTCCCCTCGGGGCCCAATGCCCTAGCAGGGGCGAGAGAGGGCGGCGCGTGGATCATCAACCGGGGAGATCTGCTGCGGTTCACGGAAAAACAGGGTGTCACTCCGGTGACCCGGCTGACGCCCCAGCCTCCGGGTTACCGTCCGTTTGCCCTGCTGGAAGACGCCCGGCACCGCGTGTGGATTGGCAGCTATGTCGGCGGCCTCTACTGCTGGGAGGACGGCAAACTTCAGACGGTCCCCATCTCCAACTCGGACGTGTGGTCGCTGAAGGAGGACCATGAAGGGAACATCTGGGTGGGCACGGGCGGAGGGGGCGTGTGCCTGGTGCACAGGCGTTTGCTGGAGCTGTTGAATGAACCGGAGTCCCCCATCTCACAAACTGCGCGCAGCATGTGCCGGGACCGCCAGGGCAACATCTGGATGGCGATGCAGACGGGCGAGCTCTATACCCGGCAGGCAGGCACGTGGAAGCATCTGACCGCCCCCCAGGACTGGCCCGGCCCCCTGGCCACCTGTGTCACGGCGGATGCCTCAGGCAATGTCTGGATCGCCTCCAGCCAGGACAGGCTGGTTCGATGGAATGACGGCCAGTATCACGTGGAGCCCCTGCCCGCCGCATCGCCGGGGAAGTCGCGCATTCGCGCCATTCATGCCTCGTCCTCCAGACGCCTCTGGATCATCCGCAGTGATGTCGTGATCACGGGCACGCCCGGAAGCTGGGAGCAACTGCCCACCCCCGGCGGATGTGGGGACGTCACCTCCCTGGTCGAGGCGGGAGGAGAGGCCCTCTGGGGCGGCACGAACAAGGGCCGCCTGCTCAAACTCACGCCCACCAGTGTGACAGATCTCACCCCTCCCGGGCTGGCGAGCAACTCCCTGCGCACCCTGCTGCAGGCGCAAGATGGCGCGCTATGGATGGGAACGGACGGTACGGGCATCTGTCGGTGGAAGAACGGCAGGCTCTCCGTGATCGGCCCCGCCCAGGGGCTGCGCCACGAAGTCGTCTCCCAGATGGTGCTGGATGGCAGGGACCGGCTCTGGGCGGCGGGGGACCGGGGCATTTTCCTCCTCTCCATGGAGGACCTCAACGCTGTCGCCGACGGCGCGAAACCCACCGTGCGCTGCCTCGCGTTTGGCACGGACGATGGCATCCCCAGCATGCAGGCCAACAGTGGCTACCATCCCAACACGCTGACGGACGCCGATGGGCGCATCTGGTTCGCCTCCCGCAGCGGCGTGGTCATTGCCGATCCTTCCATCCCGGGTGGCAACACGGCTCCGCCACCGGTCGGCATCGAGGAAATAGAGGCCAACGGCACCCTGGCGTGGGAGAACACGCCCACCGCCAGCCAGGACGTGCACATCGGTCCTAACATCCAGAGCCTGCGGGTGCAGGTGAGTGCGAAGAGCTTCACCGCGCCGGACAACGTGCTGCTCCAGCACCGACTCTCCGGGGTGGACACGGACTGGGTCGGCACCCCACGCGACCGGGTCGCGGCATATCAACGGCTGGGTCCTGGAAACTACACTTTCGAAGCGCGGGCCATGAACAACGATGGCGTCTGGAGCCGGCAGAGTGCCGTCATGAGCGTCATCATCGTGCCCGCGCTGTGGGAGCGGACATGGGTCCAGATTCTAGCCGGGATCGTGGCGGCAGCGATGCTGGCGCTCGTGGTCAACGCAATCACCACCTGGCGCATCCGTCGGCAGAACGAGCTCCTCAGGCACGAAGTTGGCCTGCGGGAGGAACGAGCCCGCATCGCGCGCGACATGCATGATCAGGTGGGGGCCAGCCTCACGGAGCTCTGCATGCTGTCTGACCTGGCCCAGGAGGAGCGCAACAATCCCGCCCACCTAGATCGACTGGCCCGCACGGCTCGCAAAGCGGTGGCGGACATGGATGAGATCGTCTGGGCGGTGAATCCGGAGCACGATGATCTGGCCAGCTTGCTGGACTACATCGCCCAACAGGCGCTGGACCAGACGGGGCCCGCCGGGCTGCGCTGTCGGCTGGACATTCCCGAAGCCGATCCCAACCGCCCCCTCACCGCGGACTTCCGCCATCACACCCTGCTCATCGTGCGGGAGGCCGTGAACAATGCCATCAAGCATGCCCAGGCCACGGAGATCCGCATTCAGGCCGCGCTGGGCGGGCAATCACTCTCCCTTGCCATCACGGATGACGGGCGGGGCATGTCAGATCAACCCTCTTCCGCACCGGGCAACGGGCTCAAGAACATGACCGCCCGCGCCACAGCCCTGGGCGGCACATTGGAGGTCGCCAGCGGCACGGAAGGCGGCACATCCATCCATCTCGAACTTCCCTGGCCCCAACGACCACCCCTCACATGAGCCACCCCCAACCTGTCACTGTCATGCCCATCCAAGTATCCATCGTTGAGGACGACAAGACCACCCGGGAGCACTTGATGTCCATCATCAATCGCGGCGAAGGGCTCGTGTGCACACGCGCTTACAGCTCTGCAGAGGAAGCCATCCGCGAGGTGCCGGGCGCCCCGCCGGATGTGCTGCTGGTGGACATCAATCTGGGCGGACGCTCCGGCATTGAGTGCACCGCCGTGCTCAAGTCCACGCTGCCCAAGCTCCAGGTCCTGATGGTGACCACCTACGATGACACGAAGATGATCTTCGAAGCCCTGCGCGCCGGGGCCAGCGGCTACATCCTAAAGCGCACCCCAGCCGCCGGCATCGTCGAGGCCGTGGTGGAGATTCACAACGGCGGCGCACCGATGTCAGTCCCGATTGCCCGCAAGGTGGTCTCCCACTTTCACAGCGAGAGCCGTCGCGACGTGCGGGACCGCCCCGAGTTCTCCGGGCTCACGCCGCGGGAGTTTGAGATCCTCACCCAGCTGGCCAAGGGGCTCCAGTACAAGGAAATAGCCGACCAGCTCGGCATCAGCACCAGCACGGTGCGCGGGCACCTGCACGTCATCTACGGGAAGCTGCATGTGCAGACCCGCACGGAGGCCGTCATCAAGTATCTGGGCCACCGGTAGCAGCCCCAGCCACCTCCGCGATCCGCCCGGGCTTCAGGTCCCGGGAGAGCCGACGGTACTGGCGGAAGGCCAGCGGCGTCTCCCCCGTGTGGTTGCGAAAGTGTTTGGTGAAAGAGCTCTGGTCGTAGAAGCCGTGCTCATGTGCGATCTCCGCCACCGGCTTGTCCGTCACCAGGAGGTCGTCACTGGCCGCCTGGATCCGAGTGCGCATGATGAACTCCTGCAGGCTCATGCGGAAGGTTTCCTGAAACCTCCGGTTGAGCTGCCGCTCCGACAGGTGGGCGATGCGGGCATACTCGGAGACGGGGATGCGCTCGCGGTAGTGCTCATGAATGTGGGCCACCACGCGCTGCACCTGCACATCCTGCACGCCGCTGCTGGCTCCGGGCCGGTACGGCCGCACGAATCCCATCACGCCGATGACCTCCCCCGCAGCATCATAGACGGGGAGCTTGGTGGTGAGGAACCAGTCCTTGGCCCGCGTCCGGGCAAAGAGCGCCTCCACCCGGTCCACAATAGGTTTGCCGGTGCGCATGACGTGAAGGTCATCCTCCCGAATGCTCCGGGCCACCGAGGGCGGATGAATGACGGAGTCGGCAATCCCCAAATACTCCTCCTCCTCCGAGGCCCCGATACGCCGCAGCATGCCCCGGCTGATGGCGACAAAGCGGCCCTCCAGGTCCTTTGCAAAGTACTCCACATCAGGCAGGTACTCCATGAGGTCAAGAAGCTGCCGGGAGTTGCCCAGCCGCTTGAAAAAGCGGGACTGGAACGCCAGCCCGTCCTCCTCCGTAGAAGCGCGGCGCGGGTTCCTTCCTACAACTATTTCATCAGGCAGTCTCTTCATCGGGGGCACTTCTGCCCCGGACCGGCTGGACACGCAGTCCGGGCATGCCACCACCTTGATGGGAAAACAGCCTCGTTTCTTGGTGAATTCCGACGAGCCGTTGGCAAAGTCAGACAGATTGTGGTTGGGGGGAGAACGTCTCTCCTGCGTCGCCTCTGGCGTAGTCCGATGGTCCCCATCGGCTCAGTCGCTACGCGGACACGCGTTCAAGATCCCTGAATGCATTCGCTGCAAGATGGAGGCAGAATCGCAGACGCCTCAGACCGCCACAACTCCTTCGGAGTAAAGATCGATCACTCTCCCACCCAACGTAGACTCGCTGGAAGCTCGCCAACGTTGGGCTTGTAGCCCCATCCTCTTCGAGGAAGAGCTTCGACTCAGTCACCGCCCAACCCAGCCCCCTACCCCGTGATCCGCCTCCGACGACGGAAGGCCAGGGGCGTCTCCCCGGTGTGCTGGCGGAACTGGCGGGTGAAGGCGCTCTGGTCGCAGAACCCGTATTCCCCGGCGATCTGGGCCACGGACTTGTCAGACACCACCAGTTCATCACTGGCCGCCTGGATGCGGGTGCGCATGACAAACTCCTGCACACTCATCCGGAATGTTTCCTGAAACCTCCGGTTGAGTTGGCGGTCGGAGAGGTGGGCGATCCTCGCCAGGGTGGAGACGGGCAGACGCTCGCGGTAGTTCTCGTGAATATGCTCCACGACGCGCTGGAGTTGCTGATCCTCCACACCACGGCGGGCGCCACCGCGATACGGACGCACAAAGCCCATCACGCCGATGATATGCCCATGCTCGTCATACACCGGGAGCTTGGTGGTGAGAAACCAGTCCTTGGCCCGTGTCCGTGCAAAGAGCGCCTCCACCCGGTCCACGATAGGCTTGCCAGTACGCATCACCTCCAGGTCATCCTCGCGGATTGCCTGGGCGATGTAGGGCGGGTGAATGGTGGAGTCCAGCACCCCGAGATAGTCCTCCTCCCGCTCCCCGCCGAACCGTTTCAGCATCCCGGCGCTGATGGCTACAAAACGGCCGTCTGCGTCCTTGGCGAAATACTCGACTTCAGGCAGAAATTCCAGCATGGCACGGAACTGCTGGTTGGTGCCCATGCGCTTGAAGAAGCGCGCTTGAAAGGAGCGGGGCGAGAGATTGTTTCCCGGATGGCTGGGCTTCTTGGCAGGTTCTGCGGCACTTGGATTGGCTTTCATGACAATGAGCGGACGGCATCCGGCACGACAACGGCATCCGTTGCCCCACCGGGAGCCACCCCTTCCGCAATTAAATGGTATGCCGGAACAAATTGCCAGCAAATCCCAGTTGGGACGCCATTTTCCCCAACTCCTTCCGGCTCATTGTGAGTACCCGCCCCAGCCCCAGCAAGCGCTTACTTCTGGCGCAGATCCAGGCAGACCACGCGGTCCTTCCGCCGCAGGATGAGCCTGCCTTCTGCAATCAAGGGCGTGGGACACCAGAGCGCTTCCACCTTGGTGCGTCCAGAGAGGCTGTAGGCAGCAGGGTCCGCCGCGAGACCGCGTAGGAACATCCCGTTCTGCTCCAGACTCCAGAGCCGACCATCGGCAAGCACGGGAGAGGAGATGGTGCTTTCCACCTTCTCGTCCCACCGCAGCGATCCGTCTGCCAGACTGGCGCAGAGGTGGCGGCCGCCTTCCATGAGATAGACGTTTCCGCCATGAATCACCGGAGATGAGGAATAGCGCGAAGCGAGCCAGAACTGGCTCCACTGCCGCTGTGGCGGACCTTCAGCCTGGGCACGGAAGGCCTGCAGCCCGGCCTCTTTGTCATCACTCAAAAACACCAGCCACTCCCCCTGAACCACTGGCGTGGATGGACCGCCTCCGGACAATTCCCAGCGCACAGCTCCCGTGGTGGGATCCACTCCGGTCAGCTTGTCTCCCGAGGCGCAGAGCAACACCTCCCCTTGAGCTCCCGCCTTCCACAGCACCGGGCTGGAGTGCCCGCCCTTGAGCTTGGGCTTCTGCCAGAGCACAGCTCCATCCCGCGTGGAGAGACAGTGCAGCCCCTCCGCCACGTACCAGAGCCGGGCCCCCACCACCAGAGGCGAGCTGCCCTGGCTCTTCCCGACCTCGCGCCTCCAGCGCAGCGCCCCGCTTTGCGCATCCACCGCATGGAGATGCGTACTGCCCAACGCGTACACAGTGCCATCAATCACCGTGCAGGTGGAGGACGCGGCACGATCCACTGGCTTGCCCGGGGCTTCATACTTCCACAGGGTCCTGCCGGTGGCCAGATCCAGACAGAGGATCACATCCTGCGCCTCCTTGACGGTGGCCGGAACGAGCTTCAAGAGTTTTTCCTGAACCTCCGGCGTGATCCCGGCATCCGTCAGCCACTTCACCATCTCTTCGTGAGAGGCAAAGGGTTGATCCACCTTGGGCCGGATCCTGCCCAGGACTTCCAGATCCACTGCTGCGGACTTTTGCCCGAGCCGCCACTCCGCCCAGGAGCCGAGGATGAGTCGCTGTTCGTCATTGAAGTGCTCCTGCACCCACTGCCGGACCTTCGTGTTCAAGGCCTCTCCCCGGAGACCGGCTGGCAGCGTCTTGCGCACTTGCTCGAGCTCTGCCGTAATCGTCGGCCCCAGGAGCTTGGTATCGCGATAGCCCAGTGAAACCAGGTGCTCGTCCTCTATCACGCGCTGGGTGGATGGCACATGCACATGCCACACCAGGCTCAGATAGATGCGGCCGTCCGCCACCACGGGACTGCCGTGACCGCCATCATGATCACTGGGGATGGCATCGCTCTGCCAGAGCACAGGCAGCCCTGCATCCGGTATGGATCGCACCAGCGGAGTCCGGTCGTCGCTGATGCCATTGCGCGCCGCTCCTCGCCACTGGTTCCACTCCGCGGCAACCAGCGACGTGGAAAACAGAAGCGAAAGCAAAGATCCGCAGGAGGAGATGAAGGGAGCCATGGCGGTAACAGGGTGCGTGCAATGCAGAATCGTGACCAATGAAACGCTGCGTGCCTCGGTTCTCATGCAGCTCCCTTCCGCTCGTGCCCTGACCACCTGCATTTCCGATTTCACACAAAAGATGTCAGTCCACCGCGCTCACGATTGCACGAGGCCATCCGTTGTACCGAGCACACCTTACTTGCTCCAATTCCCATGAAAAACCTGCTATTCACGCTGATTGCCCTGTGCATCACCCTGACAGCCCCGGCAGCTACCGGCCCTGTCAGAGTGCTCTTCCTCGGGCACGAAAACAACAAAGTCCACAACAGCAGCACCGCGGCGGCCCTGCTGATGCAGGAGTGCGGGAGGGATGCGATCTACTTCGACTTCTTCACCCAGCCCACTTGTCTGAACCCGGAGACGCTGGCCCGCTACGATGCGGTGATGCTCTACGCCAACCATGACAAGATCACGCCGGAGCAGTTCAATGCCTTGATCACCTTCATCGAATCCGGAGGCGGATTTCTGCCGGTGCACTGCGGCAGTGCCTGTTTTGGGAACGAACCCCGATTTGCCGCGCTGGTGGGTGCCCGCTTCAAGTCCCACGGTGCCGGGGTGTTCAAGGCCTCCACCGTGGACAAAGCCCACCCCATCATGAAAGGCGTGGCCGAGTACGAGACGTGGGATGAAAGCTACGTGCATGACCAGCACAACCCGCTGGGGCGCAAGCTGCTGGCCGAGCGCGAGCGCGAGCCCTGGACCTGGGTGCGTGAGCAGGGCAAGGGGCGCGTCTTCTACACCGCCAGTGGGCATGACAACCGCACCTGGAGTAATACGAACTTCCAACTCCTGCTGCGCAACGCGATCCTCTGGGCCATCGGCGACGCGCGCCGGGTGCAGTGGCAGGCATTCGTCACCCAACGGGAGCCGGAGAAGCGGGAGCGGAATCCCAACGTGGCCAACTATGAGAACCGGCCTGAGCCCATCACCTTCCAGCGCCCGTTCACCGTCAAGGGTTCGATGGAACGCACCCAGGTGCCTGCCGGCCTGCATCTTGAGCTCTTCGCCGCAGAGCCAAACATCGCCAAGCCCATCGCACTGGCGTGGGATGAGCGCGGTCGATGCTGGGTGGCAGAGACAGGCGACTATCCGCATGATGTCGCCCCCAACGGAGTGGGGCATGACCGCATCAAGATCTGTGAGGACACGAACGGCGATGGCCGCGCCGACAAGTTCACCGTGTTCGCAGAGAAGCTGAACATCCCCACCTCCCTGGTGCTGGTGAATGGCGGCGTCATCGTGGCGCAGCCTCCGCGTTTCCTTTTCCTGAAGGATACCAACGGAGATGACAAGGCGGATGTGCGGCAGGTGATCATGGAGGGCTGGGGCATCGGCGATACTCACGCGCAGGCCAACAATCTGCACTACGGCTACGACAACTGGCTCCATGGCTGCGTGGGCTACTCCGGCTTCAAAGGGCAGGTGGGCGGCAAGTCCCTGGCCTTCACCCAGGGCACGTACCGGTTCAAAATGGATGGATCAGAGCTGGAGTTCCTGCACCAATTCTCCAACAACTCCTGGGGCCAGAGCCAGAACGCCGCAGGAGACAACTTCGGCGGCACGGCCAACAACGCCCCTATCTTCTACGGCGGCATCCCCGCACGTGTCACCCCACCGGGGATGCGGCTCATGACGGCCAAACGCATCAACGTGGAAGAGAAGGTGCACGCCATCACGCCCAACTACCGCCAGGTGGACGTCTTCGGCGGCTACACCTCGGCCGCAGGCTCCGCCTTCATCTATTCCGCGAACCTTCCGCCGTGGCTGCAAGGCATGGCCATGGTGACGGAGCCGACCATGAAGGTCGTCTCCCTCATGGACGTGCAGCCCCAGGGCGCCGGCTATGTGGCGAACGATGGCTTCAACCTCCTGGCCAGCAGCGATGAATGGCTCTCCCCGGTGTTTGCCGAAGTAGGGCCAGACGGAGCCGTCTGGGTGGCCGACTGGCAGAACTTTATCATCCAGCACAATCCCACCCCCAGCCGTCAACGGGGCGGGTTCGATGGAAGAACTGGAGCCGGCGGCGCTCATGAGAACCCGCTGCGGGATCACGCCAGAGGCCGAATCTACCGGGTCGTGTGGGATCAGGCCCGGCCACCTGCCATCCGCTCGCTCAAAGGTGCAGCGACCGCCGATCTGGTCCGGGCGCTGGGCAGCGACACCCAGTTCTGGCGGCTCACCGCGCAACGGCTCCTGGTGGAAGGGCGCAAGCTTGACGCCGCTCCCTCTTTGAAATCCATCGTCAGTGGAAACAGCGGGCATGTAGGCGTCATCCATGCCCTCTGGACTCTGCATGGCCTGGGCGCCCTGGACCCCGCCACGCACAAAGCGGCCCTTGAAGCCAAAGATCCCGCCCTGCGTCGCAACGCCATCCGCGCCCTAGGCACGAGCGCCGACACTGCAACACTCTTCATCAGCACCAAGGTGGCCGCGGATCCGGATCCCGCCACCCTCCTCGCCGCTCTGGTGAAGCTAGCCGAGTTCCCACCCTCCCCTTCCTGGACACCACTGGTGGAGCAGCTACGCAATGACTCCATGGTGAACGGTGACGAATGGTTGCGCGAAGCCCTCAAGGTGGTGGAGCAAAAGCATGCCCGTCCCGGCGGTGGGACACCCGCTGAGGCTCCGCTGGCTGGCGATGTGAAGCGCGGTGAGCAGGTCTTCTACAAGCACCCTGCGGCTGCCTGCGTGCTCTGCCACACCCTCAGAGGTCAGGGCAGTACCGTGGGTCCGGCACTGGACCGCGTCGCCAGTCGCTTCCCCGCCGCCTACATCAATGAAAGCCTGCTTGAGCCCGGCAAGGTGTTGGCCAAGGGCTTCGAAGCGCTGGGCGCATCTCCCATGCCCCCGCTGGGGCTGGTGCTCAAGCCCCAGGAACTGGAGGACGTGAAGGCCTTCCTCATGACTTTGAAATAACTCCTGGTTCCTGTCGCCGCTCCTTGGGATGCTTCGTCAGCCTCCTCTACCCCTTCCCGCTTCTTCATCGTCTGGCCAGCACCCGGGCCACCAGCTTCAAGTCAGCAACAAAACGCGCCATCTCCTCCCTTCGAATCTCCGGATCCGGCTGGCGCAGGAGGGAGGAGGGGTGCACGGTCACCAGGGTCTTTTCACACCATGTGGTTTTCATGAACTCACCACGCAAGTCGCCTATCTTCGCTGGATGCTCCAGCACCGTCTTGGCGGCGGTGGCACCCAGGCAGACGAGGATGCGCGGCTTGATGATGGCCAGCTCCGCCTTCCACCAGGGCTTGCACGCATGGATCTCTGCCGGCACCGGTGTCTGGTGCAGGCGGCGTTTGCCCTGCCGCTTCCACTTGAAGTGCTTCACGGCATTGGTCACATAGCAGGTCTCCCGATCAATGCCCGCCTCCTGCAGTGCCTGGTCCAACAACCGGCCGGCGGGACCGACAAAGGGCTTGCCCGAGAGGTCTTCCTGGTCCCCCGGCTGCTCTCCGAGGAAGACGATCTCAGCAGACACATGCCCCTCGCCAAAGACGGTCTGCGTGGCGTCCTTGTATAGCGGGCAGGCCTTGCAGGTGGCCGCGGCATCGCGCAGCACCTCGAGGTCATCCGTATCCGGCACATCAGCGGGATGCGCCTCCTTCAGTCGCGATTGCAGGGCATGACTGCGCGCCATCATGACCTCCACACGGGGTGCGGCCTGCTCCAGCAGGGTCGGGATGATGGCGGCCTCTGGCAAGTTTCGCCAGTATTTCATCGGCATCTCCGCCAGCATGGCGTGGGTCTTCACGCGGGCAGGATTGAAGATGTGCGCGTAGTATTGGAGCCAGAGGGACTCCATGGCATCCCCGGTGGGGGCATCATGGCGGCTCACCCCGGGTGTGTAGGTGGCCTTCACGCCATCCCAGTGGAGGCAGCGCTCCGGCGTGAGGATGGACCACTGCATGCCGGCGAAGCGGTCAATGAAGAAGGGGGCGTTGAGTTCCAGAATGTGGTGTTGAGGTTCGAACCACGCGACATACAGCACCTGCCCCTCATGGACCACCTCACGGAAGCGGACAAAGGCCCGCATCTTGTGCACATCCCGCCGCACCGACTT
>NZ_BATR01000001.1 GCF_000739655.1 Verrucomicrobium sp. BvORR106
TGATCATACGGTGCCCGGATCACCACCGGGTCAGACGGCAGGGAGAGCGCCCCCAGCTCATCCTCACCCACCGCCGTTATTTCAAAGTCCCCAAAGGTCCAGGGCGTGAACTCCACCGTGTACGGCGCCGTGTCATCAGACCCCAGCAGGACCCCATGGTGGTAAAAGTGCACCCTGGCAGGGGCGGCGCTCGAGGATATCGTGGCCGTGATCGTCTGGCCCGTGCCCAGGGGCACGATCGTCTCCGTGGGCGGCGACACGATGGTCGCCGCAGGCTCCACGAACTGATAGCCCAGCGCAGGCGAGTTGATGGGCAGAGACACCGGCACGCCCCCGCCAAACTCACGCAACTGCCCCTGCTCCCCCGCACCCCAAGACAAGAGGGTGCCATCAATCTTCAGCGCCAGCGTGTGCCCCCGGCCCGCCGCCACCGTCACCGCGTGCGTCACCCCTGGCACCTGCACCGCCGTCAGGCGGTTCGCCACTGTCCCGTCGCCTAGCTGGCCCGTCGCATTCTTGCCCGCCGCCCAGACCGTGCCGTCACTCCGCACCGCCACCGTGTGATCCTCACCTGCCGCGATCGCCACCACATTCGTCAGCCCGCTCATCTGCACCGCCGTCAGCCGGTTGGTCGTGGTACCATCCCCCAGCTGCCCACTCATGTTGCCACCGAAGGTCCACACCGTGCCATCAGACTTCAGCACCACCGTGTGCATCCCACCCGCCGCCACCGCCACCACGCCCGTCAGCCCTGTTGCCTGCACCGGCACATTCCGCCCCGTCGTCGTCCCATCTCCCAGCCTGCCATAGGTGTTCGCGCCAAAGGTCCACACCGTGCCATCAGACTTCAACATCACAGAGTGGTCGCGCCCCGCCGTTACCGCTGTGATGTTCGTCGTCCCGCTCACCTGCAGCGGCGTGGCCCGGGATGACACCCATGTTCCATCTCCCAGCTCGCCATTGCTGTTGCTGCCAAAACCCCACACCGTGCCATCCGTCTTCAGCACCAGGGAATGGTCATAACCCACCGCCACTGCCTTCGCATTGCTCAGGGCCGTCACCTGCACCGGCGTCAACTGCGACGCCCCTGCCGTCACGCCCAGTTGCCCCAGGGAATTCAGCCCGTAAGACCACACCGTGCCATCCGTCTTGGCCACCACCGTGTGGTTGTACCCCACTGCCACATCCTGCACCCCGCTCAGCCCCGTGGGCTGCACCGGCACGGCAGACGGCACCACCACCCCGTTCCCGAGTTGACCGCAATTGTTATACCCAAAACCCAGCACCACCCCGCTGCCCCGCACCACCCCGGTGTTGTCACCCCCTGCCTTCAACGTCGCCACCGTCGTCACTCCGCTCACCGGCATGGGCAGCTTCCTGGGTGATGGCGAGAGCCCGCCCAGCTTGCCCCCCGCAGAGTAACCCACGCCCCACAGCGTGCCGTCGTTCTTCATCATCACAGAGTGCTCAGAGGCCGCCGCGATCGCCGCCACATCCGTGATCGACATCTCCACCGGCACCGTACTGGCCGTGAGGCTCCCATCCCCCAGCTGCCCGTAGTTGTTGGCTCCAAAAGCCCACACCGAGCCATCGCTCTTCAGCACCAGAGAATGCGTACCCCCGGCCGCAATCGCCACCACATCCGTCAGACCAGACACCTGCACCGGTGCATTGCGGGCTGTCGTCGTCCCATCCCCTAGCTGGCCCTGCGTGTTCGAGCCAAAGGCCCACACCGTGCCATCGCTCTTCAGTGCCAGAGAGTGCCCACCGGCGGCCGCAATCGCCACCACATCCGTCAGACCAGACACCTGCACCGCCGTCAGACGCGTCACATTCGTTCCATCCCCCAGCTGCCCTTCATAGTTCGCGCCAAAGGCCCACACCGTGCCATCACTCTTCAGCGCCAGGGAATGCCCGCTGCCCGTCGCCACATCCACCACATCCGTCAGACCCGTGGCCTGGACAGGGGAGAGCCGCCCCGTGGTCGTGCCGTCCCCCAGATTCCCCCATCCATTCTCTCCGAAACCCCACACCGTCCCGTCCGTCTTCAGCACCAGGGTGTACAGGTCTCCCGCCGCAACATCCGCTGTCACCCCGGAGAGCGCCCCCACCTGGGTGGGATTCCACACGCTCACCGTCGAGTAGCCCAAGCCCAACTGACCAAAGGTGTTGAGCCCGTACATCCACAGCGTGCCATCACTCCGCACCGCTGCCGTGTGCGCCGCCCCGGCTGCAACAGACACGACGTCCGAGAGCGACCCTGCCTGCACCGGCAGCTCCGCACTCCCCGTCATGGAAACGCCCAACTGCCCTAGCTCTGCCGAGCCCACGCCCCAGACCGTGCCGTCCTCCCTGACCACCACCGTGTGATACAGGCCCGCCGCCAGGTTCTTTCCAGTAACCGCCTGCGCCCTCGCCCCGCCTCCCCAGGCCAGGCCCACCAGAATCACCAGCGCCGTGGTCAGCGTCATCCACGTCGTTGACCGTGGGCGCAGCCCCCTTCTCACCCTGCCCCGGCCCCTTCTCCTACTGGCACCAGAGCCTCTGCTTCTGCTGCTGGGACAAAGCAGCCCGTCCTCCCCTGCTGATCCCAGGCGGCACGCGGCCTCCCCATCATGCAGACGACTGGCATGCGGCGCCGCCTGACTCGGGCAGCCACCTCTGTACGTGAAGCATTTGGTTGTGAACTTCATGGTGATTTGCGTGAAAAAATCCGCGGGCATCCAGACATGCCTCTGAAGCACATGGCTTCATGACGACCCGCTGTCTGCCCTTCCAAGTGTGACTCTGACGATCCGTTGCTCTCGACTTCTTCGGCTCCTTGTTCTTCGCCCCGTTGGTCAGCCGGCCTCTTGCCCGGACTTTCTACATACGCTTCATTAATTCTGCAAGCGCAATAAGTTTATCTATAAGCATCACATGATCTCCAGACAATCCAACAGCAATTCAGGGTCAATGGCGTGCTTGGAGAGAACCGCAAGCCGAGCGGGTTACTCTGCCGGGCGCCCCCCGTCCGGACATGTGCTTCCATAGAACCATAACACATTTTTCATGATATTCTGCGATTGGCGCAGCCACCGTACATGTCGGCACTGCGCAATTCCTTCCAAGCTCCGGCAGGTGATTCAATTTCCTCGTCCGGATGAGTTAACGACACAAATCCTTGTCCGGCTCCATTCACCTTGCAATGCTTTATTCGACGCTCGCTTTAATTTTTGACGCACAAATTCCCCGCCCGCCTGGACGTATTCATCCATGTGCATTTTTTATCCATTCATTCGTGAGCATCAATCTTCTCACGAATGGGAACCATCTGGCAGCAGATCCTGGTGGCCTTCACTCCATTTTTGCCAGATCCTTGCAGGTATGAATCTGGAGAATGCCAATGTCGCGTATGAGACCTCCCGGTCCCTCGATTTATTCCCATGACTCAACCTCATCTCTTTCAATTCTTAAATTCAGTATGGAGAACTTCCGCTTCCAAATGTAACGCCGACGACACAAACGCATCCAGCCAAAATTATTTCCTATATGGAATATGTCACCCGCGATCAAGCCGCAACCAGGGCCTTGATCAATTCAGGGCAAATGCCAGCACTCCTTGCGCACTGCAAACAAGGCCAGGACGCCGGAAAAATTGCCCCATTTCAATTTTCGGCTGACACCCGCCTCCCGAACACACTGTCAGGCATTTCCATTGCCTGGTTATGCCACGCGCAGAATTGTGCCCTAATCTACCATGGAGCGAGAAGGGCACATGCATCCGGGAATGATCGCCCGTCCTTCAGAACGAATGGTGGAACAGGTGCCTCGGCAGACAAAATCGCACTCTCAGCGCTCGAGCCATTATTGGACAGCGTTTCTTGCTGCGCGATAAATGGTGGGTTCGGTGGGGGTCGAACCCACGACCAAGAGATTAAGAGTCTCCTGCTCTACCACTGAGCTACAAACCCAATTATTTTCCAGTGGACGGGGAGTATGCCGGAGCTTTGGAGGAATGCAAGCAGAATATGCAACTCGTTATGCACGAAGTGGTAGGAGCGGGATAGAGATGCTGAAAGTCCGTGGCACGGGTACAGTGCCTTCCCCGCGATGGGCCCTCAACACCTCCCCACCTGGCCCAGCCAAACTCACCGCCCCTGGTTCCGAAGCAGGGTTGGAGT